>CAYPSV010000001.1:0-4077 GCA_964413605.1 uncultured Candidatus Bathyarchaeia archaeon
TTTTGGTGGGATATTTGTCATAATATAGTCTCTTGCAAAGACTCCGTCTGTTCCAGGTCCAGAATACTTTGATGATGGATGCATGAAAGTCACGAAGGCGTCGAAGCAATTCTCTTCAATTCTCGATTTGAAGCCCGAGGAATGGAGCATGGTAAATCCGCATGTCTTGACATTGCCATATCCTTCAATTAGAAGGCAGGCAGGGGGAAGAACGTAGGGCGCGGGATAGAGGGGTATGTGTACAGTCCAACCAGCAAACATGGTGTTACTATGTACTAGTACTTGCAGTTCATCTTTTCTAACTAGTTGAACATTTTGCCCAGCGGGGGTACCAGCAAACAACGCTTTCCGTCTAAGCTGAGCTTGGGGGTTGTCTCCAACTGTGGCCACAGGAACATAAGTGTACCCAGTTGAGCTCTCAAGCCATAGAAAGATATTCAATGCGTCTTCAGCTCCAAACGTGGACTTTTTATCAATTTTATTAACAACGATCACCATTTTAGGCAAATTGAAATGATTTGGCGGATGGATAACAGCTGCTGATATACTAGCGTACATTCTTGAAGCATCCTTCGATGGGTCTTTTACCAAAAGTTTTTCTGAGTGAATAATTTTGTTTAAAACTTCTTTTTCAGTTATTGTTCCCAGAGGTTTGACATCCGCGATTTTGACACTATTCGTTTTGCTAAGGGTTGCATTCTCAGGAACAGGACCTAGTACGGGGCCGTAGGAACCAATTATTGCGTCCAAAGTGACAGCTGATGGGACGTGCGCATTTTTCCAAATACCGGTTATGGTGTTTTTCATTTTTTCAACGTAATCACGTTCGTTGGTGTAAAATGTGTTTTTGAAATTCGGAATTGAATCAGGCGTTTCTTGTTCTGTTGGTGGCGTTTTGAACTGGAAAAGATGTTTTCCATCAACGATTGTAGTTATTATGTAGTTTTCTGGAACATGCCTAACAGCACAGGTTTTTTGTAGTTGTTGTGCTGCTTCCGAGTTTTCCCGCACTATGGGCGCCATTATTTTAACTCGGACACCACGGTTCTTCCACGTCTCAATGAGTGGCCCTTTTTTCCAGTATTCGATTAGACCTTTTGAGGACGTCATTACCAAGATTTCCTTTTCAGCTGACTGGAGCGTCTTATAATAATTCTGAGTTGTTTCGGCTTCTGTCATGACATAGGTTTTAGGTGTTGGTTTTCCTGTTTCGAACTCGATAATTTTCTTTTCAATTCCGGTTGAATTACACCATAAATCTTCAAAGACAGCCGTGAACGTCTGGACCAATGATTTGCAGTTTGTCCAAATGCAAACATCGTCATTTCCGGTTTTATCCATTCTTGGAGTTGTGAAGAAGAGGATTTCCTCGTTATCTCTTGCGATCATCCGGGGAAACAAACTCGAGCCTAAATCTGTATTCCTTGTCTTGATATTGAAACCGGTTCCAGATACACTTTTAATAAGAATTTTTAACGCGTTTAGATTCTGTTCGGAAAATTCGGTAAGCAAACGATATTCGATCAGGGAGTCCAAAGGATGATTGAAGGCAACCTCAAAAACACCAAAACGATCACCACGCATCAAGTATGGAACTGTAATGGCTATCGATAGCTGCTGCTTGGTGTCCTTGATAATCTGGGCTATTTTTGAGTAAATCCTTTTGTTTCCTTTAATAACCTTAAATTTTTCTAAAGTTTCGACTGAGTGTTTTTTGCTCAAGTAATCGAGCAGGTCTTTCTTGACTTCTTTGATGAAGGCAACTTCCTCTTGTTTAACCTTGACGAGTGATTCTATAATATTCTCGAATGGGGCAACTGTGAAGCGACTTGGAAACTCGAGAGTTGCCTCCACGAATCCCTTGGCTTGAAGTCTCCTTAGGATGCGATAAATCTGTGCCTTGTCTTTCCTGATAAGTTGGGCGATTTCTGCGCCTTTGCGAAGGTCATGCTGGGAAAGAAAAAGATATACCTCTGCCTCTTTCTCAGTCAAGCCCGAACTTTTTAGAATGTTTATTATTGTTTCTTCGTCCAACTTGTTTCCCCCATAATACGGTAGTGATAGACTTAGTCACTCACCAAAAGTAAAGTAGAAAATATGACTTAATTGGTTTTTGATGAACTTAAAAATTTGAGTCAACACAGTTTGAAGGGGGTGAAAAAATGAATAAGAAAATTATAATGTTTACTACAATAGCTATACTGTCAATATTATGCGCTTCAATGATAGCCATGTCACAAGCCGGACATAAACCCAAATCAGAATTTGTAGGTTATGACTATAGAGCCGTAATGGGTCCGAACACAATCATTTCTGTTGATAGTAGTGGAGCTCCAATTATCAAGATGGAAATGGTCCAAGAGAACATAATTGAGATAACTCTTACCATTGATAACCAAGTTTATACTTACCCCGATGATTTCGATTTAATTGCTAGTTCTTATGCTGAAATAAATGCTGTAACTGGAGAAGGTTTTGCCCGGACTGAGGGTACACTTGTATTCAACATTGCTGGAAGTCCAACACTTAGTTATTGGGTTGTATCAAGTCTTTCAGGCTATAATTTTTCGCCCCAAGGAACAATTTTGAATCCAGAAAACATTAAGATTGAAGGCGAATTAAAATTGACGGGCACCAAGAAATTAAATACTGTGGATGGTTTCGGACTTACAGAAGGACATACGCTTCCACCAGATTTTACTAACCAACAAATACACCAGTTCGGCTTCATTAAAGATTGGACTCTCTGACAAATCAGCTACTTTCAATCATTTTCCATCTTTTCATTTTAACTTCATCAAAATGGGTGCTGCTACTTTGAGTAATGAATTGCTGTTAAGGCGCGCAGGATGCTTCATGCACTTTTTTTTATCAAGCAATGACTCAAAATCCCTGATAATCATTCTTTCAAAGGTTTGTCTATGGGGAGAGCGGTTTTGTCTGGAAACCCGAGTAACCCTTTCCTTTTTTCTGCTCTAAAATCAGGATGAAAATCCTCAAACTTCTTTATACATACCAGCAGCTTCACACCTCAGGCATAGTCAGCAGGTTGGGTGTTAATTATGGGCTTGCAATTAGGCAGCTTCGAATTTTGGAAAGGGAAACTGTTGTTCAGCCCAGGAAAAGTGGGTATACCAGGTTTTTTAGGTTTGCAAACACGCTGAAGACGAACGCAACCTTTAGCCTAATTAAAGAGTGGGAAAAAGATGCAAATCACTTCCAGCCAGCGCGCGCTACGGGGTGTCTGCCTGAGTCAAGCGTTCACTTCGGTAGCGATAGAATATGTGGCTACCCGGACCGACACCAACGCCATACCTTCTTTTAGATGATTAAAAACTCGTCGCTTTTTATACAAAACTAGGAGGCTACCAAATCATTATGCGCGCGATGATTAGTGAAAAATTTATGTTTTCAGTAATTGCGGTTAAGTTAGGAAGAAGAGAATTCTTAACAAATGTGCTCGAACGGTAGCAGTAATTTGATGGAAAAAACACAGAAAAAACGGTTAAAAAACAGAGTAGAAATATCTTGGCGCGCATATTTCTTAGTAGTGATTAATCCCGTCTTATTGGTGTTGGCTATCATGGTTGAGAACTTAACAAAAGTAAATCTCTCAAACCTTGACAAAGTATTATTTCCTAAAATTGGAATCACGAAAGCACGATTAATCGAGTACTACATCATACCAACCGAGCAAGAAATTGACCAGCTCATCGCCGGATGCGGAGAAAAAACTGCGGCGCTTCTTCAAACTCTCAAAGAGACCGCAATTAGAGTGGGTGAAGCTTGGAGACTCAAATGGATAGATATCGACTACGTCAACTCTACCGTCAGAATCACACCAGAAAAAGGTAGCCACGCACGACAGTTCAAAGTATCAAGCAAACTGCTTGCAATGATAACCATGCTTCCGAAAAAATCTGATAAAATATTCGGAACCTACGACATTCGAGGCTACAGAACCTCATTTACAAGACAACGCAAGAGAACAGCCAACAAGCTCCAAAACCAAAGAATCAACCAAATAACCTTTCATACCTTCAGACACTGGAAAGCAACCATGGAATACCACAAAAC
>CAYPSV010000001.1:4177-154729 GCA_964413605.1 uncultured Candidatus Bathyarchaeia archaeon
AAATAACCTTTCATACCTTCAGACACTGGAAAGCAACCATGGAATACCACAAAACGAAAGACATTTTGTACGTCATGAAACTCCTTGGTCACAAGAGCATCAAGAATACGCTCGTTTATACTCAACTGATTGACTTTCCTCAAGACGATGAATTTGTCTGTAAAGTTGCCAAGACAGTCCAGGAAGCCAGCCAACTTATTGAGAACGGATTCGAATATGTCTGTTCAATGGATTACTCGAAGCTATTCAGAAAACGGAAATAGTCACTCGAAAGCTTAGGGTTCGGAAAAAGAGCTGGGGATGGGAATTGAACCCATATATAGCAGCTCTGCAGGCTACCGCCTGAACCATTCGGCCACCCCAGCAACATAAGTGTAGGTTAGAGTCTGACATAAAAATATTGTTGGCGGCTGGTTATCCTTTTTCAAGCGTTAGTTTGTTCGCTTTATCTCTTATTTTTTGAAAGCAAGACCTGAAAAAACTGCCACGATTTTATCTATTTTGAGCACCATAACTTGGTAAAGTCCCGTGGTCTTGCCCTCAGAAACCCTTGTTGCCTCAGCTGTTAGGATGTCACCTTCAACAGTGGGTTTTAGAAATTTTATATCAACTTGAACCGCAACTGCAACGTTATCGCCAAAGTTACAAGCTAATGCAAACGCATAATCTGCCAAAGAAAAGATTGCGCCACCATGAGTAAAACCCAAAGCGTTAGTGTGTGTTTTTTCAACTTTCATGCAGACTTTTGCGAAGCCATCTTTTGATTCGAGGACTTCTATGCCTAAAGCTTTGGCAAAATGGTCTGTTCCTTTCATTGTTTTTTTGTCTCCTTGGTTTTTTCCTCTGAAGTTATGTACTTTAGGAGTTTGCGGAATAGGGGCGCTAAGCCTTTTGGAGAAAAGATCACAATCAATACTAAGATAATTCCTATTAGAAGGTACGATATTGGTGGTCCAACGTTGCTTACACCTGGGAAGTAAGCGCCAAGAGATGAACGCATCATTTCTACAACGCTAGGAAGCGCTAATGTTTGCTGGAGCGAGACAAGGAAGATAGAGCCGATTATGGGTCCAGCAACTGTTCCTAAGCCTCCTATAACAGTCATTATCAGCGGCAAGAACGAGTTGGCAGGAGAGAAAATATCGTTTTGTATGAATCTAATAAAATATGCGTATAGGCCCCCGGCGATGCCCGCGAAGAAGGTGCTGATGACGAATGCGATGAGTTTGTATTTTGCTGTGTTTATCCCGATCATTTTTGCTTCTTCTTCATTTCCGTGGATCGCTCGGAATGCTAATCCTATACGTGATTTCATAATCAAAGACATCGTGGTTATCGAGGTTACTGCAAATGTAATTACTAGAATGTAGAATGGGTATCCGCTTGGTACGAGTGTTGTGGGTGCGAACCCGTTTATTCCATTTGTAACAACATCTAGTTGGCTTGAGAGAGTACTTGCGATAACTGAGAATCCGAAGGTTACCATAGCGAGGTACCAAGCTTTTAACCTTACACACGCTAGTCCTATCAAGAAACCTATTCCCGCTGAGAGCAATCCTCCAATCAGAATTACCACGATTTGAATTAAAACGGACAAAGCGCCAATCGGCATTTTAGTTACGCCCAAGCTAACTATTATGGCAGACGACATTGATCCTCCGATGAGTGCCGATGCGAATCCTCCGATACCCAAGAAAGCTGCGTGCCCAAGGGAGCCTTGACCCGAGTTCGCTAGCAAATTCCAGCTTGAAGCGTAGATTGCAAAAACAAAAATCAGGGTAAAGACGTAGAGGAAAAAGTTGTTGTTGGCAAGTACCGGAATTATAGCCAATAGGGCAAATGCGCCTAGCATTATTTGGAAGCCTTTGGAGCGCAAAAATGACGTGACTGCCTGTTTGATTTGCATTTTTATTCTCCTTTTTCTCCAAATATTCCGTTAGGTCTAATGATAAGCACAACTATTAGCATGGCAAAAGCAACTGCGCTTCCCCAAACGCCGCCAAAAAACAGTGTTGCTAATTGTTCGACGATCCCGTAGAGTAAGCCACCGATGATGGCGCCCTTTATGCTTCCCAGTCCACCGAGTATTATGATGGCAAAAGCAATGATAGTTGGAATAGCGCCGACTTGATAGTCAAAAGAGAAGATGATGCCGTATAATCCTCCGGCTACAGCTGCTAAAGCTGAACCGATCGCAAAGGTGAGCATATAAATTGTTTCAACATTTATGCCCATAAGCATGGCTGTGCTGTTTCTTTGGCTGGTCGCGCGCATGGCTAAGCCAATCTTTGTTTTCTGTATTAGTAAACCAAAAGCTATCAGGGTAACGATAACTACAAATACCGCCACTATTCGGTCGTAGGTAATTGATATGCTTGGTAAAGCTAAACTGAGTCCAGCTAAGGGGCTGACGATCTGTTTTGAATTGGCTCCCCAAATTAGCATTGCAGCGTTTTCAAAAATGTAAATTAAACCGAGGCTCACAAAAATCTCGTTGAGTTTATCTCCTCCTAGAATTCTACGGAAGGTTAGTCGTTCAACTGCTACCCCTATGCACGCTACAACTAACATGGAAAGAATTATTGCTGCGTAGGCGTTTAGTCCAGCTGAATAAGTTATTGTCCATGTTAAGTATGCGCCGATCATTAGCAGCTGTCCATGCGCAAAGTTAACAAGTTTCATGACACCGAAAATTATGTTTAACCCAGTTGCGAGCAAAATGTAAACGCATCCAATAGCGACACCCCAGACTAAGGTTAAAATGATTGTTGGTGCCGTGATATCCATGTTTTAACGAATCCTCTCTCTCAAGTTAAGATTGACATAAATTCTCAAGTTAACTATTTAAAACATACGAGAAACAAAAGAAAGGGATAGTTTGGACAATTATTGTCCAGGTTCATACCCTGTTGGCAGGGTGAAGTCCGCTTGTTTTAGATCACTGTTGCTGTTGGGGGTCCAAACGATTTGTGATGTTAGGTGGCTTGTTGCTTCATCCCATTTTAGTTGTTCAACGAAGGTCAATGGTAGAATTTCATGATAGTTGACGCCAGTACTGAATTCAATCTTGCCTGATTGTGTTGGAATAAGACTTTGGTCCATATTTGTTGTTTCAATTGCATCTCTCACAGCTACTTTGTCGATTGTTCCAGCACTTTCGATGGCGGCTTTGGCTATGAAGAATGCATCATACGTGTCTGCGCCCATCATGCCTGGCATTGTGTGTGGATAGAGTTGGTCGAATTTTTCAACGTATGCTTGTACTGCTGTTGAGTATGAGGGGTCCATGAATGGGTTAAACCTTGACTCAAGAAGTTGTCCATCGCCAGTGGATCCGATAAGGTCATAGAATGCTTGATCTTGGTTGTTTTCAATTACAATGTAGACAGTTTTTAATCCAACGTCGTTCCATCCTTGCTTTATTATCAAGGGTGATTTGTCAGGGTTGTCAACTACAAGTACTGCATCTGGATTCGTCGTTGCAACGGCTGTTAGGTCGGTCTGGTAGTTTGTGGTTGTTGGGTCATAGTTTCGGTCAGCTACTAGAGTAATTGGAAGATTTTCATCTTGTATCCAGAATTTGACAGCTTGCTCAACGCCTTGTCCAAAAGCGTCATTGCGGTAGAGTATTGCTAAGCTAAAGTTACGGTCGGGTGCAACCATGGGTTTCATTTCGTTGGCAAAGAAGTCAACCACAGTCTTGCTGTAATGGTACGTTGTGGTACAGTAGTGGAACATATAGCTCATTCCATCGGAGTCACTGACGCTGTTTGCCCCATTTGCTCCGAAACCACCGTAATTACCTTGGGGTCCTCTTCGAGTTACGAGTTCGTTTGAAGCTCCAGTGATTATGAATGGAACTTTATTTTCGATAGCCACGATTTCGTTTGCCAATGTGCCTGCGCTGCCATATCCGCCTATGAGTAAGTCAACTTTATCGGTTTCAACAGCTCTTGTTACTGGTGCAACTGCATTGGTTGGGGCATCGTTTATTGTGTCAGCAATTACTAAAGTTATGTTGACATTAGTGTTCCAACTGGAAACGTGTATGCCGCCTGCATCATTGATTTCTTGTACAGCCATGCGAGCAGCGCGTTCCATGTCTTGTCCGACTGGTGATCCCGATATTGGGGCAACCAAGCCTATCATAATGTCTCTTGCATCAGCAGATGGTGCGGGACTCATGCTTAATTGAATTGCTGCAACAATTGCGACTACAATTATTATTACCACTATCACGGCTAAAAGTTTCTTTTGCAATATAACATCCTCTTTGCTTTTTGTCTGGTATATCCAAGCATTTGTTAATAAAATTAACTCAACAAACGCTTTTTCTTCCCAGTTGAAATGCTTTTAAGTTTAGATTGATGTATTTTTCTTTAAGTCTGCCTGCAATAGCTTGCTTAAAAGAGTCAACACTTACAGGTATCTCTGGAAGTGCAGAGAGTGCGCCCAAGAGAATCGTGTTTACGACCAGTAGGTTGCCAAGTTTTTGAGCTAATTCTGTTCCCTCTACTTCATGAACCAGTGCTTTAGTTTTAAGAAGCGTAATCAAATCCAGAGTTTTTAAGGATTTAGAGTCAGATGTTAGACAGCTAGGCGGAATATATTTCATGTTAACGATGACTGTGCCATTGTTTTTGAGCATCGGCAAAGCTCTGGCAGTCTCTAAGATTTCAAAACCAACAATCGCATCTGCTTTTCCTGTTTCAATCAGGGGAGATTCAACTTTTTTACCAATTCTTGTGTAGGCGACAATTGAACCGCCCCGCTGTGCCATTCCATGAATTTCCGCTTTCGCTACATCAAAACCTTCAAGCATGGCGGCTTCGCAAAAAATGTCACTTAAAACTACGACTCCTTGTCCCCCGACGCCGCTGAAGACTACATCGAGTTTCATGGCTCTTTCCTCTGTATGGAGCCAAATGGACAGACAGTTTCGCAAACTCCGCAGCCGTAGCAGAGGGTGGGGTCGATTTCTGCATGCTCTTTAGAAAGACTGATGGCAGGGCAACCGAATGCTTTAACGCAAACTCCACAGGCGTTGCAATCTTCTTTAACTTCTCTTTGTTTGCCTCTTTCCACGAGTAGTGGACAAGCTCGCTGCGAGATGATAACTGATGGACCTTTATATTCCAAAGTTTCTCTTATAGCTGCAGTTGTCGCTTGGAGGTCGTAAGGGTCAACGATTAAGATTTTTTCTATGCCAACACTTTTGGCGATATCTTTGATTTGAATTTTCTTTGCTTCTTTGCCCATGGCCGTTTTTCCTGAACCTGGTGTCGGTTGATGACCCGTCATGGCAACTACGCTATTGTCCAAAATGACCACGCAAACATTGGCTTTATTGTACACAATGTTTAGCAATCCAGGCATTCCTCCATGGAAGAATGTGGAGTCACCGATAACTGAAAACACTTTGTCTTTAACCCCTGCATGGACCATTCCTGCAGCCTGAGAAATTCCGCCCCCCATGCAAAGGCATGATTGAACCACGGTAATCGGAGGCAAAACACCCAGAGTGTAGCAACCGATGTCCCCTGTGACGATCTTGTCGTTGGATCTGCCTGCTAAAGTCAGGGCACTTTCAGGACAAACAGGTATGCATTTGGGATCTCCTCCACAAGCATCGCAAACGATGGCTTTGTTGCTGTTAGGATGCAACGTTATGGCTCCGTACTCGCAAGCGTCTATGCACCAATCACAGCCTCTACATTTCTGCTCATCAACCTTTATTGTCCCTGTCTCCAAAGATTGGGTTAGGGCTTTTTCGGGGCAAACTTTTACGCAAGGAGCGTCTTTGCAGGTCTTGCAAGTTATAGCAGTGTTAACTACCTGACCAATTCTTACAGATCGAATCCGCGATTTGCGTGGATTAAAGACTTTTTCCTTTTCAAACGAACAAGCATACTCACAGATGTCGCAACCAACACATTTTTCGCTGTCACAGTTCACATGCTGGTTTATCATGTTTAAAGCGTAATAGAAAGCTCGATGAGGGCAACCAGGGCAAAGAGCCGGCGGTCGAGGCGGCAAATCTACCAGTTCAGGTTTTTCTGCTTGGATTGTTAATTTTAATTTAGCGCAAGCTTGCCTTACGATGTCGGGGGTAAATTCGCCGATCTCCTCTAAACCCAATTGACTTTTGCCAATCGCTTTTAGCCCTATTCGCTGGATGTTTTCTTCAAGGTAGGGTCTTAATTCTTCAATTACGATTAATTTTTTTACTTTCGACGCAAAATTCTTGACTATATCATCCGGGAAGGGGTAAACTAAACCCAATTTCAGCCAAGAAAACTTGGAAGTATCCAGAACTGACCTAGCATAATAGAAGCCCACTCCACTTCCAATTATACCAATCTCGCTTTTGTTGTCTTCGATTGAGTTGAATTTTGAGTCGTTGGCGAGTTTTTTTGCTTCAACTAACCTACCTTCCAAAACTCTATGTTGACGAATTGCGTTGGAGGGAACCATGACCCATTTGGAGCCGTCCTTGTCAAAGGAAGCTCTTCGGCTGATTTTTTGGAGGCTACCTACTTTTACTCTAGATTTTCCATGAGCAACCCTTGTTGTTAGCCGCAAGATAATCGGCAGATGAAGTTTTTCGCTGATTTCAAAGGCTTCTCTTGCCATGTCGTGGGCTTCCTGAGGGTTGCTTGCATCGAGCATTGGCAATTTGGAGTGGACTGCGAAGTAACGTGTGTCTTGTTCGTTTTGGCTGCTGTGCAATGCTGGGTCATCACATACAGCAATAACCATGCCGCCTTCAACTCCAGTATAAGCCAAAGTCATTACCGCGTCTGATGCAACGTTTAAACCTACATGCTTCATAGAAACGATCGAGCGTACTCCAGTCATTGAAGCACCGGCAGCGACTTCAGCTGCGACGATTTCGTTAATGCTCCATTCAGCATAGAACTCTCTCTCTTCTGCAACCTCAGCTAAAGCCTCTAAAATTTCAGTAGAAGGCGTCCCAGGATAGGCGGATGCGACTTTGATGTTTGCCTCTACTGCTCCACGTGCAACTGCCTCATCTCCATTAAGCAAAGCAAAACTGCCAGGTTTATCTTGTGCAATCTTGGAAGTCATAACTGTGAACTTTACATCTTGCCTTTACGTAAATCAAGAACCCGTTTAGCTTTTCCTTCACTTCGTGGAAGCTCGCCTGGTCTAACAATTTCAACGTCAGCAGATATTCCCGTTACAATGTGAATTTTTTTTTGAATATCGGCTTTCAAGGAATTCTTGTCAAGACTCATGTCTTTAGAGGCTTTTTCGCATAATTCAACCTTAACAACAAAGGTATCCAATGCGCTTGGTCGGTCAACAACTATTAGATATTGAGCGGCAAGTTCAGAGAAACACATGACTGCGTATTCGATTTGTGACGGAAAAATGTTTACTCCTCGGATAATTAGCATATCATCGGATCTGCCGTGGATACGCATCATTCTGGAATGGGTACGTCCGCATTTGCAGGGTTCGATGTTCACTTTCGAGATGTCTCTGGTTCTGTATCGAAGCATTGGCATCCCCGTTTTAGTTAGAGTTGTGAAGACTAATTCGCCTTCTTGGCCTGGCTCCAAAACCTCGCCCGTATCTGGATCGATTGTTTCGATAATAAAATTGTCTTCCCAAACATGCAGTCCATCATGTTCAGAGCACTCGATTGAGACTCCTGGACCGCACAGCTCTGTCAAACCATAAACATCGAAGGCTTGAATACCCATCTCACGTTCAACGCGTTCGCGAATTTGGTTCGACCATGGTTCAGCACCAAACATTCCTAGTCTAAGGTTAAGGTCACGTCTAGGGTCTACCCCCTCTCGTGCCATTGTTTCTGCAAGATAAACTGCAAAACTCGGAGTGCATGCAAGGAGAGTAGCTTTCAAATCCTTCATTAGTTTAATTTGGCGTTGTGTCATGCCACCGCTTGCAGGAACAATCTTTGCGCCAAGTTTTTGAGCGCCATAATGAAAACCTAAGCCTCCTGTGAATAATCCGTAACCATAAGCGATGTGGATGACGTCGCTTTGTCTACCGCCTACTGTATATATGGAGCGCGCCATGAGTTCTTGCCACATATCCATATCGCCTTTAGTGTAAGCTCCAACGATGGGGTTTCCTGTCGTGCCGCTGGATGCGTGTATTTCCACGATTTCTTGCGGTTTGACGGTTACCATCCCGAAAGGATAGTTATCTCTAAGGTCGTTTTTTACTGTGAATGGAATTTTGGCTAAGTCTTGTAGTGACTTTATATCGTCCGGCTTTAGGTTTGTCTCGTCAAATTTGTTGTGGTAGAAACTGCTATGTTCATAGCAGTGTTTAACTTGTGCTTTGAGTTTTTGTAGCTGATGTTTTTTTAATTCTTCAACAGGCATTGTTTCTATTTTTTCGTTCCAGTATTTGCCATCCAAAGTCTTTGCCTCGCCTATCTTAGAGACCTAAATACACTTCTTTTATGTGACTATTAGATAAAAGTTCCCTACTTTTGCCTTCCAATATTATCTTGCCCTCTTCCAGAACGTAACCTCGATTGGCAACGTTTAAGCTGTCATGTATGTTTTGCTCCACAAGAAGTACCGTGACTCCCTCGTCGTTTATCGTTCGAACAGTGTCGAGAACTTTTTCTACAATGATGGGCGCTAAACCTAGCGACGGTTCGTCTAGAATCAGCATCTTAGGGTTAGACATAAGACTGCGACATATTACAAGCATTTGTTGCTCGCCTCCGCTAAGAGTTTGCGCTAATGCTTTTTCCTTCTTTTTTAAGACTGGAAAAATTCCGTAGACTTTCTCTTTAGTCTGTTTAACCCGCTCTTTGTCCTTTATGGTATAGGCACCTAACATTAGATTTTCTAAGACGCTCATCCGAGGAAAAATTTCTCTGCCTTCAGGAATCATAGTTAGACCTTTTGTTACAATTTGGTTAGTGGAGGTTTTTTCAATGTTTTCTCCGCTAAACCTTATGCAGCCAGTTTGGGGTTTTAGAAAACCCATTATTGTTTTAACTAAGGTTGTTTTGCCGGCGCCGTTTGGACCAATAATGCTGACTATTTCTTTCTCGTCAACTTTGAAGCTGACGTTTCGAAGTATCTGCACCATACCGTATGCCGCTGAGATGTCTTCCACTTCTAACATGTTTATTCTTCTCCGAACTTGAAGCATTTGCCCAAATATACGTTTACAACATTTTCATCCGTGCATACTTGTTTTGGTGTGCCTTCGCAGATTTTTTCTCCATGCTGTAAAACTACCACTCGATCACACAAGCCCATAATGACTCGCATTACATGTTCAACTATGAGTACTGTAACCCCTTGTTTGTTGATTTGTTTGATCAGTGCAATGGCTTCATCGCATTCTTTAGGCGTTAAGCCGGTAAGTAATTCGTCAAGCAGAAGCATCTTGGGATTAGTGGCCAGTGCTTTTGCGAGCTGAATGCGGCGTAGTTCGACTACGTTGAGGTTTTTTGCAGGAGTATCAAATTTTTCTTTTGCTAATCCAACAAATTCTAGCAGTTCTCGAGATTTCTGAAGGGTATTGCTTTTTTCTTTCAATTTTTTCTGGTTAAACACTGCGCTTGTGAGTACATTTTCTGTGGCAGTCATTTCTGGAAAAGACTGAACGGTCTGCGCAGTTTTGGTTATTCCTTTGGCACAAATTTTGTGAGGAGCCAACTTTGCTATATCTTCACCGTTGTAAATGATTTGTCCTGAGTCGGGTTTGTATACTCCACTTATTAGGTTTAGCAGAGTTGATTTGCCACTTCCGTTAGGACCTACAAGACCGGCTATTTCGCCATAATCGACGTTAAAATTGACGTTTCTTACGGCTTGGAGACCTCCAAAATGCTTTGAAACGTCGGTGCATTTTAACAAATTTAAGTTTCTCCGATTAGCAAGAAATTAGCCGATAGAAAATATAAATGTTGGTTAAACATGCAGTTTCTTTTTTGGTTGGGAATTGTTTGGTTAAAGTTAAATATTAACTTCTGCTACTGAATAACTTGGTGTGAAGTGTGCCGATAACTCAGGTTAGTGTCTTTCTTGATAATCATCCAGGTTCACTTTTTGAAGTTGTGTCTAAAATTGATGAAAATAAGCTGAAGGTGTTTGCATTGTCCATAGCTGATAAGGGCGAATTCGGATTAGTTAGGTTTATAACTGAAGATCCGGAAAAAGCTCAATTTGCCTTAGAAGAAGCTGATTTTAATCTTGCAAAATCAAAGAAGAACACTGAGGTTACTGCAACTTTTATCTCCGAGCAGAATTCCCTCTCAAAGATAACCAAGATTTTAGGTGATTGTGGCATCAACATTGAATATGCTTATTCTTCGGCGGTTCACGTTGAGGGAAAGATAGCTCTTATTCTAAGGCCAAGTAATGTAGAGAAAGCTGAACTGATGCTAAATGAAAACGGTGTCAGGATACTTTCCCTCGGTGAGATTAAGAAGTACTTCCAATAGGATTCTCTGATCCGCAGTAGCCATTTGATTTCGAGAGGCTTTTCTTTTTACAACCCTGTTATATTCAGCGGTTGAGGTTTTTTAGGCAATAAGCTTTTAATCTATCCGTCTTACACGAACCTTAACCAGAGGATTCCCGATGGTTACCAAAAATCTAGACAAAATTTTTAACCCCAACAGTGTAGCAATTATAGGCGCTAGTGATTCTGAAGGGTCAGTTGGATATGCCATAGTTAAGAATTTTACTCAAATGGGTTATTCAGGCAAAGTCTATTTTATTAACATACGCAAGTCAGAGATTTTAGGCGTAAAGACTTATCCTTCAGTTGAAAAAGCTCCACATGCAATCGATTTGGCGATCATTGCAACTCCTGCTAAAACTGTTCCCGAGGTAATAGAAGAATGTGGCAAGGCGAATGTCAAAGGTGTAATAATTGTTTCTGCCGGCTTTAAAGAGACAGGTCCCGAGGGTAAGGCATTGGAAGAGAAGTGCGCAGAGATCGCCAAGAAATATGGGATTCGAATAGTCGGTCCAAATTGCATTGGACTTATAAGACCAAGAAACAACCTTAACGCAACTTTTTTGGATAAGATGCCTAAAGCTGGCAACATTGCTTTCATTTCGCAAAGCGGGGCTTTGGGATCCGCTATTCTTGACTGGGCTATACATGAAAACATTGGTTTTAGCAACTTTGTCTCGGTTGGATCCATGATAGATGTTGACTTTGGAGATTTGATTGATTACTTCGGTTCCGACCCTAAGACCAAGAGTATCTTGATGTACGTTGAAGGATTAACTGAAGCCCGCAAATTCATGAGTGCTGCTCGGCACTTTGCGAGAACTAAACCCATCGTTGTTGTTAAGTCCGGCAAGTTTTCCGAGAGCGCCAAGGCGGCTGCTTCCCATACTGGGTCGCTTTCAGGTGAAGATGGGATTTACGATGCTGCCTTCAAACGCGCGGGTATCGTTCGAGTGAGCGAGATCGAGGACCTATTCAATTGCGCTGAGGTTTTAGGGACACAGCCTTTGCCGAAAGGTCCCCGATTGGCTATAATAACTAATGCCGGTGGACCTGGTGTGATGACAACGGATGCCTTAATTGCTCAGGGTGGCAAACTTGCCAAGTTAAGCCAAAAGACTATCGAATTGCTTGATGCTGTTCTTCCTCCTTTTTGGAGTCATGGCAATCCAATAGATGTTTTGGGCGATGCCAAATCTGACCGCTACAGAGCGGCAGTTGAGGCTTGTCTCAACGACGAAAACATAGACGGTATAATGATTGTGTTTACTCAGCAAGCTGTTTCCGAATCTGTCGAAATCGCAAAGAGCATAGTCGAGCTTGTAAGGAGTAAGACTTACCAGAATAAGACAATTTTGACTTCACTTATGGGTTTTGGAGCCGTTGAAGAAGCCAACAAAATATTGAACGCAAACAATATACCAACTTATTCGACTCCGGAACAGGCAATCAAGACTTACATGTACATGTACAACTATCAACGAAACATCGATTTGCTCTACGAAACACCTGAAGAGCTTCCTGTTGATGAATCGCCTCCTAAACGCCCAATAATGGTTCTGATTCGAAACGCGGCATTTGAAGGGCGTGAAGTTCTAACTGAAGATGAGGCAAAAAGAATACTCAGTTACTATAATTTTCCAGTCGTTCGCACGGCAGTAGCTAACAACATAGATGAGGCAGTTCTGTTTGCGCAGGAAATGGGTTTTCCAGTTGTCTTAAAAATTCTCTCCCCTCAGATTATCCATAAGAGTGATGCTGGCGGTGTAATTCTTAACGTCAAATCGCCAAGTGAAGTTAGGGATGGCTTTGAACTTTTGATTAAGCGAGCTACTGCCTACAATCCGAAAGCTCAAATAATCGGGGTTACTGTTCAGCAGATGCTTGAAAAGGTTGGTCATGAACTAATTATTGGTGGTAAAACTGACCCAGTTTTTGGTCCAGTAATCCTTTTCGGTATGGGTGGTGTGGGTGTTGAACTTTTTAGGGATACCTCTATTGCTCTTCCTCCACTAAACACTACTCTTATTCGCCGTATGATGGAGGAAACTAAAGTCTACAAACTGCTCAAAGGTTACCGCAATGCAGCACCTGTTAATCTTAAAAAACTTGAAGAAACCATCCTTCTGTTTTCTCAATTGCTGGTTGATTTTCCTCAAATTAAAGAAATAGACATAAACCCTCTATTAATTAACGAAAAAGAAGCTTGTATTCTAGATGCGCGAATCGTTATCGACAAGGATAATGTCTGCCGTAAATTTGAGCCGCATGAACACATGGTTATCAGTCCGTATCCTAAGGTAGACGAGTTACTCTGGTCGCTAAAGAACGGTCATGAAGTCCTCTTGCGTCCAATAAAGCCAGAAGACGAACCTATGTGGCTGGAAATGTTCCAAAGTCTATCTGACGAATCGATTAGGTATCGCTTTTTTCAAATGCTTAAAGATACTCCTCATGAAGTCCGTGTCCGCTATTGTAACATCGATTACGACCGTGAAATAGCAATAGTTGCAGAAACTGAAGAAAATGGAAAGAAGAGACTTCTTGGCGTAGGTCGTTTAAGCTTTGAATCTGACGGGAAAAACGGCGAAATCTCTTTTATCGTGAGCGATTCATGGCAAGGCTTCGGATTGGGTACAAAGATGGTTGATTACGTGCTGGATTTAGCAAAGGACAAGGGAATTGAAAGCGTGTATGCAATAATGCTTCCCGATAATTACAGGGCATTGAGTTTAACAAAGAAGATGGGTTTCCAAATAGAGTATCTTAAGGACGGGACAATTAGAGCTGACTTAAACTTGAAGGATGAAGATATAGATAAGCGCTGCCTGATAGCTATTCCCGCCATAGCAGAGGTTCAAAAAGCTCAGTCAAAGCCAGTTTCTAAGGAAAACAAAGCAGGTTCGGATAGTCAGCCTAAAGCTGTATCCACATAATTTTTATTTTTTACAAAAAGAAAAGAAAGTTTTAGATAAAGTAGACTTTAACGTAGTGTGTCGAGCAGGATATGCAGGGGTCGTAGGCTCTAACGAGCATTTCTAGGT
This sequence comes from uncultured Candidatus Bathyarchaeia archaeon, assembly GCA_964413605.1. Classification (GTDB taxonomy): domain Archaea; phylum Thermoproteota; class Bathyarchaeia; order Bathyarchaeales; family Bathycorpusculaceae; genus Bathycorpusculum. The sequence goes on from CAYPSV010000001.1 coordinate 17,710, forward strand.
TGAGTTCGATTTCTTTTTCTGTCTTGTCTAGAATTTGAGGAAGCAGCGCTTTCATGTCTAACTCTATGTTTGCATGGTTCTGGTTTGTTGGTATAACGCAGTTTGCTTTTGTACACGTGCCCTTGTCGTTGTATGTGTAGTCGTGGTATAGGATGCCTCTTGGGACTTCAACTGCTCCTACTCCGCGTCCGGCTTTTGGTTTAATGTCTGGGTTGTTGTATATCGATTGGCTCTTCAAGCCTGATGCTTCCAGTTCGTTGATTAGTTTTATGGAGTCTTCTACGCTGTGGACGACTTCTACGAGTTGTGCAATGTTATTCATGAAGGGGTTGTGGCATACAGGTTTGAGGTTGAAGGTTTCTGCTGTTTTCTTTGCTAATGGGGAGAGTTTGTCGTAGTTTAGGTTAAATCGGGCAAGGGCACCTACCATGAAGGAGTCACGGGCGTGTTTTGCTCGTTTCGCTGTTGATATAGGGACTATGTATTCGTTTGTGTAGGTTAGGTAGTCGTTTACGGGGGCGGTACCTGTGTCGGTGGATCCGAGTATCCCGTCATATAGGGCGTACTCGTCAGGGCTTGTTAAGCCGATAAATTCGGTTTCTCTGGTGAAGTCTGGCAGTTTGGGTGCTAAAGTCTTGATTAATCCTGCTACTGCTTGTAGGTCTGGGATTGAGTCTTTGAGTCTTTTCCTTAGCGTCTTTAGTTCTTTCATTGAAGGAATCTTGGAGAATCCGCCTGGAATTAGTCTTTGGGGATGAGTTGTTCTCCCGCAGATCAGATTTGACATTTCGTTAGCTAAGCGGTGTAGGCGTAAGACTGTTTTTACCTCAGCTGGATTAGACGAGGCTAGTGGAATAACGGAGCCGACTCCGAGCAAATCGGGAAGAACTAGAAAGCCTAAGTGTAGAATGTGACTTTGCATGTTTTCTCCGTGGAGTGCTAGTTTTCGAAGTTTAAGGTCTTGTTCACTGATTTTAACTCCCAGCGCTGCTTCTGTGGCTTTTAATGAAGCAAGGGTGTGACCTATTGAGCAGATTCCGCAGATTCTCGAAGTTACATGATGCAATTCTTTGAAGTTTCGTCCAACCACCATGGCTTCAAAGAACCTTGGGGCTTCTGGAATTGCCCACTCACACTTTTCGATTCTGCCTTCTTTTACGTTTACAAATATGTTTCCATGTCCCTCAACGCGAGTGACATAGTGTACATTTATGTCAAAGTTTTGGTTTTTCATTTTCTTCTCTCCTGCCAACCGAAGTATAGCTTAAACTTGTTGATTGCATCATCAATACTTAAACCATATTTCATTAAGACTTCTTTTTCCGAATTTTCATTAGGATTATCAATCAATCCACGGCAACCCCAACAAATTGTTCCCTCGTTAACGCAGCATGAGTTGCAGCCTGCTCTAGTGACGGTTCCTACACAGTATTGTCCTCTTTCAAATGCGCAGACGTTTTCGTTTTTCTTGCATTCAACGCAAACGGGGTAATTTGGTATTTCTGGTTTTTTGCCCATTAACAATGATTTGACCACACTTAGGAATTCTTCCTTTGTCATGGGGCAACCGTGCACATAAGCGTCGACTGGTATAACTGCGTCAATAGGTCTTGCAGTATATGTATCAAAGAGTCTTGCGTTTTCTCCGTAGACAGCTTTTTTGACATCATCGATTTCTTTATAGTTTCTAAGAGAATTTATTCCTCCGATTGTGGCGCAGGACCCTATTGCAACGACGATTTTGGCGTTCTTTCTGATCTGTTTTAGTCTATCTTCATCTTGTAGTCTTGTGCATGAGCCTTCGATAAAGGCTATGTCGTAGTTGTCGCTGTGTTCTTTCATGACTTCACGGAAGCTGACTACTTCCACTTGACCTAGCAAAGTCAGTATATCCTCTTCTAAATTCGCAATTTGGAGCTGATCGCCTTCGCAACCAGCAAAATCAAAGAATGCAACTTTTGGTTTCATTTTATAGGGCCTCCGGGACGCCTTTTATTTTGGCATAGTTGAAGACGGGTCCATCTTTGCACACGTATATGTGGTTTATCTGGCAGTGCCCGCATTTTCCGACTCCGCATTTCATTCTGCGTTCCAAGGACATTAGTATGTGATCGTCGGGTACACTTCGTTTCTTTAGGTCTGCGATTACGAACTTGTACATTATTGGGGGACCACAGATTATTGCATAAACACTTTCTGGATTGAATTCAATTTGAGGAATCAACGTTGTGATAACACCTACATTGGCTGACCAGATTTCTGATTCGGGGCACCTATCGACTGTGGGTTTGAATTCCACGTCGTCGCGTCGGCTTAATGCTACGAGCTCATCCGAAAATAGCAGTTCTCTTGGTTCTTTACATCCGTATAAGAGTGTTACTTTTCCGTAGTCCTTTCGATTATCTAGGACATAGTTGAATAGTGATCGCAAAGGAGCCAATCCTAGCCCACCTGCCACAAACAGTAGGTCTTTTCCTTTCAGTTGTTCCGTGTCGAATCCATGGCCAAATGGTCCTCTTATGCCGACTTTGTCACCCTCTTTTAGGGCATGCATCTTGGTTGTTACGTTTCCTAGTCTTCTTACGCAAAGTTCGAAAGACCCTTTCTTTGTAGGAGGTGATGAAATTGAGATGGGCGCTTCGCCGACTCCGAACACTGAGACTTCAACGAATTGTCCAGGGTTGTGACCGAGTTCTGAATCGTCGTCAAGCTTTATTTCAAAAAGTGTTTCCATTGAGGTCATAGGCTGTTTCTTAATGACTGTTGCTAATCGGGGGACATAGTCTATATCGGTTCCTGTTTGGATTTTTATGTCCGGAGCTGTTGGAGCGGTTATTTCTAAACCGCTCTGTTGAGCTTCACGGTACATGTCGTTTAAAAGGCTAACTGGGTTTGCGATGTCAGGAAGACAGTTTGAACCGCATCTGCCGCAACCCACGCATGATATAAAACCGAATCGGTCAAAGAGATACTTGCCTTTTTTGAAGTACCTGTGCCTATACCTTGTTGGCCGGGTTGCGCGGAAATTTTCTCCTGAAGCAATTTTTGCAAAGTCTTCCAGCAAGCAACCATCCCAGGTTCGAACTCTTTCTCCTTGCTGCAAAGTAAGGTCTGGGTTGTCTTTAACGTCAAAACAATAACAGGTTGGGCACACAAGAACGCAAGAGCCGCATGCTAAGCATTTTTCTGAGTGCTTTTCCCAGAATGCACTCTCTCCATAAAAATTACTTAACATTTCAGGAATTAAATCGGGCGAGAAATCAAGTTTTTGTTTGCACATTGCTGCGACTTCACGTTTTTTCTGACCAACCATCTGGATGTCTCGTGCAAGTGCGTTGGTTAATCCTTTTGCGTATTTGTCTAAGAGCTGTTCTCCTTTTTGTGAGCCGATGGCGATTGCATAGCGGTTTCCCAAGTCTGTTAGCATAAGGTCATATCCGTATTCGATTGTGTCTGCGCCCATGTAGGGTGCAAAGCACCATTTTGACATACTTTGCATATTAACGCCGATGATAACTGATGATTTTCGTTTTTCAAAATAGTATGGGTCAGATTTAGTTTCGCTGAAGATTTCGTCCATGTGGAGAAGCGCTACTATGTCGTAGGGGTGTACTCCTACAATTACTGTTTGATTTGGGTCGGGGGACTCTCTAGCAGAGAAACTCTTGCCGATGTTGTAAGTAACCAACGTCTCCCTCTGGGGAAAGAAATATTTTTTTGGCGGCAGAAGGGTAACGTCATAATCTAACCTGAGTTCATCTGCTGAGTTCAAAGGGTCAAAGGCAAATTTCTCGCCTTTGGATTTTACGCCTATCACGTTTAATGAATCATCGTCTATAAGCGCATTGATAAAATCCGTAAAGTTCTCTTTTGTTATAATACGCATACATCCAGCTCCCTAATTGCTTAATGTAAGCAATTCTTTTACCAATAATACCGCTAAAAGAATTTAATACTTTCTGAAGAAAATATAAAATTTACCAATAGTTTTTCCGAGCTGAAGCAACTTAAAATGGTTGCCAAAACGAAAAATTGGTAGATTGACATATTGTATGTTACGACTTGATGGAGTTTGGCTAGTAATAGCTCTGAAATAATGCGGTTACACTCCAAAAAAATGCTCTTTGATAGTTTGAAACTCTTATATATACCAGATGCTAATTCTCTGTTGAGTGTCATGGCTGAAGTTTGTTCAACATGCGGACTACCAAAGGACCTATGCGTTTGTGGAGAAATAGAAAAAGAACAACAACGTATTCGCGTTCGCCTTGAAACCCGAAAATATGGGAAAGCAACCACAATTATTGATGGTATGGACGACAAGAATTCTTCTAATCTACATAATGTCGCCCAAAAACTCAAAACCTATTGTGCATGTGGCGGAACCAGTAAAAACGGGCAAATCATGCTTCAAGGCGACCATCGTGATCGTGTTAAAGATTTTCTAATAAAAATTGGTTATCCACAAGAAAACATCGAACTCCAATAAGCTCAAAGTCCATTAACCAAACAACCGGTGCAATCTTAGTAATGAAAAAGTTAGATAGTCTTCGTGAAATCCTTAAAAACACAAAACATCGAAAAGTAACAAAGATTTTTTGTCCTCGATGCTGCAGTCCAGAGATACAACTCAATAGCAGCTTAGATATTTGGCTAACTCCAAGACAATATTATTGCGAAAAATGCGGTTACACAGGCATTTTAGTGATGGAACTTGAAGAAGAAAAACAGCAATCCGCAGAAGAAGAGTCTTAGATTTATTTCTTTTAAACAAATAAAAAAGAAAGAAATTGCCCTAATCAGGCAACTCGAGATTTAACTGCTTTTTGAGCGTTTTGTAGCGGTTACGAACCGTAACTTCAGTTACGCCTGCAGCTTCAGCGATATCTTTCTGAGTTTTTTTCTCGTTGTTCTGCAAACAAGCAATATAGAGGGCTGCAGCAGCTAGGCCCATTGGGTCTTTTCCTGCAGCAGCACGTTTGCGTCTGGCTTCTCGAAGAATTGCTATAGCGGCACCTTGTGTTTTGCCTGAAATGCCTGTCTTTTCTGCAATCTTTGAAACGTAAGTTAAAGGGTCAGCTATCGGCATGTGAACTTCCAATTCTCGCAATAGAAGCCTGTAACATCTAGCAACATCTTTTTTGTCAACTAGGCTGGCTTCAGCAATTTCGCGCAGAGTCCTTGGGGTTCCACTTCCTCGGCAAGCAGCATATAATGCTGCGGCGGCTATCGCTGCAATTGAGCGTCCTCGAACCAAGCCTTTGTCGAGGGATTTTCGATATATGACTGCGGCTTTTTCTTTGATTGGTGGTGGAATGTATACTTTGTCCGATAATCGGTCAAGTTCAGCCATGGCTTGTGCGAGGTTTCGATCGATGGATGAGTGGACTCGGCTTCGGATTTGCCATTTTCTTAGTCTCCACATCTGAAGTCTGGTTGAAAGCGGTAGTTTTCTTCCGAAGGCATCTCGGTCAACTTGGCTGATGGCTGTTGACAAACCTTTATCGTGAACTGAGTAAGATGTTGGAACACCGACACGACTTCTGGAGGCTTTTTCTTCTTGTGTGAATGCGCGCCATTCTGGTCCTTTATCCATCATTTGTTCATATAGAACCAGTCCGCAGTCACCACATACGGTTTCGCCGGTATCGTAATCGTGAACTAAGTTTACGCCACCGCATTCAGGGCACTTATCTGCCGTGCGTTGGGACGTTCTTTGGGGAGTTTCTTTTTTTATGCTCATCTATTCTACCTCTTAGTATGCGTAGAGCCGTCACCATAAGCCAGTGTGGCCAGAAAATAGTACATTCGGTCCGCGCAAACTAAGCTGATGAACAATTCTAGTATTTAAGATTTTTGGTTTATTAAACCTGTTGCACATAACCATTTCGAAACGCTCAAAACTCTGCTCACAGCTGCATGGGAAAAATGTAAAAAAGTGTAAAAGTGCGCGCCAATCAGCCTCCAATTAACCATATTCTAAAAACGAATCATCTCCTCAAGATTCCCCAAACAAATCGTTTTTATCCCAAACTTTTCAGGAACGCTTATTAACAAAATAAGCACCCATAAACCTCTAACCATAAATAAGGGCAGTTTTTAAACTGTTCATGCAGCCCGTTGGTGTAGTGGTCAAGCATATCGGGCTTTGGACCCGACGACGAGAGTTCGAATCTCTCACGGGCTACCAACTCCAAGACTGTAGATTACACGTTTTTTTATCTTAGCTAAAGAAAATTTCTAGCTTGGTTTTTCCTTATTCTCCTTTTTTTTAAAGAGAAGGGGCAGACCAAGTAAAGGCAGCGAAAGCATCCATAGATCCATGTTGTGGCCTAGGAACCATGCATACCAATAATTCCAAGTGTTGCCAGCTAAGAAGACCCAACTGAAATAGTTCCAGAGGAAATAGACCCCGAGCGAGGTGATGATTATTCCTATTGCTCCTAACTTGAGGTCCTCTAAAGTTTCCGTTCTTGCAGATTTTTTTGTAATGTATCCTGTGTAGATTGTGAGTGCCAACAATCCAAAGACAGTTGAGACGAAACTAACGAGATGCTCGGGGTGAGCGGTTAAGTATTCTGTTCCTGATTGCCTTACAATGCCAAGCCAGCTGCTGGTGTTAGTCAGCCAGAACACAACTATGAAAATTGTTCCAGTAATAAAACCCCATTTTACAGCCAATTTTATTGGTTTGTTTGGGCTAACTTTGAAGGCTAAAATGAATAAACCGATGGGTAGAACTATGGATTCCATTACGGTAGGAATTACTTCTACTATCAAAGAGTTAAGCAATGAACCTAACGGGCGATTCTGTAGAAGCATATTCCAAAAGCCCTGAACGCTGTACCCTGCCGTTGTGAGTAGTCCCAGCCAGTAAATGCCTTCAAAAACCAAAACCCACCTGATCACTTTGTATGCAGTTTGCTTTTTGAAATCTTTCTTAACAAAATAAATTATGGTTGCCGAAAAAGCAATGATGCTAGCCAAGAATCTGAAAGCTAGGCATGCAGTTGCCGAGATGTCTTCCACAAAAATGATCGTTCTTATAGGTTCGTGCAAAGGTTCCCATTCTCCAATCCATGAGAGTGTAAACATGCCGTGCAACGTGAATAGAAAGTATGCGGTTACAACTGCAAGTAAGCCAATTTTTAGCGGGGTGTAAAATTTTTGTGGCTCCATAGAATCAACTAGGTGATAGTTTTAACTAGATTCGGTAAATTGCATATATTAGCTTTTGGTGACTAAACAAATGGTTAGCGTTAAATATGGACTCAACCAATTATTATTGGAGAACAGCTTGAATTTAACTCAAAAACAAATAACTCAGTTTCTGTTTGCCGTTCAAGGCATAGGCATAGTGTTTGTTAGCATATTCCTAGTTGCCTATTTAGGCGGTTTACCAACCACCAACGTTTTGCACATTGAACCTGTATTTAGGATTCCTATGGCTGTTTTCGGCTTGTTATTTTTGGTGCTGGTTCTTGTCATTTTGGTTTTGGCGGCTCTGCGCAGAAAAAATTAAGACAGCTTTTAAGTTTAATCAAGTTACGATAATTTGTTTTTCGCCGTTTTCAAACAAATAAGCTTTGCCAATAACTTCGAATATACCCTTATTAAAAAAAAGCGCTGACCCTTCAGGAACAGCATAGACTTTCTCATCTTTAGAAAAACACAACAAAACATCATCCTTCTCGGGAATATAATGAACTTTTAACAAAATGTCTACTAAGCCAAGACCATTTACGATTCTTACTTTAGAGCTACTGCGAACAGTAGTTATGCAACGGCTACACAAAGCCAACGCTCCTGCACTGCGTCCAACAATAACCCCTTTGTAAGCAAAAAGCAACTTGTCAATTCCTCTTTTCTTAAGTCGTTCAATTAAAACGCTTGGAAGACCACCCGTCAAATAAACCATACTGGCACATTTCATTTTCTCCTCGATAAACTCAGGCGAATCCGAGTAACCAACAAAATTTACCGAACATGCGCCAAGACTGATTAAATAATCGGAAAAAGGTTTTCTCTTCCCGTATTTTCGATCAAAGGACGCTCTTGCCCAAGAAAAAACCAAAACATCAATCGGTTGCTTAGCGTCTTGGAAAGCTCTCTCGTTAACTTTCTTTGCGTTTCTCCTTAGAACGTTCTCTCCACCCAAAAGATACAGCTTCGGCATACCGAATAGGAGTTGTTGAGAAATTAAAAAGGCATTCCAAGAGACTAATCAGTTTTCATATCAAATTAGCACAAGTCATTTATAGCATCCGCAATACAAAAAATTCAGTGTTCACATTTGCCTGTAACTCCTCTTCATTATCCCCTAGCAAAAATTATTCAAACGCTTGACGCGAAAGCACGTTTGAGTCTCCCTGCACTGATCGTTGGCTCGCTTGTACCTGATCTTGAAGTCCCCTTCATCTATTTGTGGAGTGGAACTTGGGGACAGGATAGGATGGTGCTTCACAGCTTAGTCGGCGGCTTAACACTAGGAACACTTATTGCGGTAGCGTTCACGGTTCTTGTCTATCCGTGGTTGGCAAGCGCATTTTTGCCTATCGATAAGAAGAGAGTTAGAGAGAAATGCACTTTCTCGTTTATGCTGGTCTTTTCGGCTTTGCTTGGAGTGCTCTCACATGTCCTCTTGGATATTTTCAATCATCCCTATAATCCCCTTTTTTGGCCTTTTCTTACTCTATTCCAAACCCCCAGTCCTATCGTTCCCCTTTTAGGAGGACAAGGCACAGCCTCACTCATCGTTCATGGGGTTATGTTGCTGCTTTTCTTTTTATTACTTATTAAGAATCGGAGCAACCTTTGGGAAAAACTGGTAGTGGGTTAATCGGTAATGCTTATAAAAAGCCTAGATCAAAGTAAGCCTGATACAAGATGGTTCCTAAAGGTTATGTTGAATATAAACGCAGAGAATTCTGCAAAGATGTCAAATGCCCAATCCAACTTGAATTAAATGCGCAAATGGATGGTTCTCCAGAATACGAGAAAACAAGGAAAAAATGCAGCGCAGCTTGCCTTTATACCACATGGCAGTTTCACCACTGGCTCACAGAAAAAGGTTATGTCATAATAGTTAGCTCACAATTAAAAAAATAATCAAACAACAATGCTGCAAATATCTGAAAGATTTTAGTCGACTGGATTTCTGGATAAGTCAATGCAAATCAATTGAACAAATGTTCTAAAAAATATGTACATTAAAAGTAACAACCAAGATTGACTGCCCCAGTCGATTTGACCTGGCTTCTAGCTGCTCTCTCCTTATTTTCTCTTCCTTAGACTTCAATGAGAAATTCCTGGCTTAGATTATCTGCGAAACCTATTTACGATAAGATAGTAAAGTGAATAAGTAGGTGCATTATTGTGAATCAAATGTTCTGTTTTCAGTGTGAGCAGACTGCGCAGGGAAAGGGCTGTACAACTTTTGGTGTTTGTGGGAAAAATCCTGACGTAAGTTCGCTTCAAGACTTGTTGATTTACCTACTCAGAGGATTATCCCACTTATCGTTGGAGGGAAAAAAGGTAAACATCAAAGATGAGCAGTTGAATATGTTCATTTGTGAAGCAGCTTTCGTTACTTTAACAAATGTGAACTTTGATGAAGACAAATTAATAGATTACATTCGAAAGGCAGTAAAGTTCCGCGATGTCCTCCGTGAAAAAGTAAAATCAGCTGGGGGGTTTATCGGATTTCAAGGTCCAGTTGACATGTTACTGGAAAATACTAAAGAAGGAATGATTAGACAAGGAAAAAAGGTCGGGATCAAGGCTGACCCCTCAATCGACCCCGAGTTGAACAGTATGAAATGGCTTCTAATCTATGGGTTAAAAGGAGTAGCGGCTTACACTTATCATGCTTATCGTTTTGGAAAAAAAGATGATGTTGTATTCGATTTCATTCAGCAAGGCTTCGCAGCAACCCTGGATAGTTCGTTAGGTGTTGATAATTTCTTTGATCTTGCTTTGAAATGTGGAAAAATCAATATCAAAGCAATGGATCTCCTAGATGCGGGGAATACAGAAGCTTTTGGCGATCCAGTTCCTACCCAAGTTCCACTTGGACATAGGAAAGGTAAAGCTATCCTCGTTTCCGGTCATGACCTCATTGATTTAGCGGCAATCCTAAGGTTGACTGAAGGCAAAGGCATCAACGTATACACTCACGGCGAGATGTTGCCGGCACATGGCTATCCAAAATTGAAAAAGTACCCACACTTCTATGGACACTATGGAACTGCATGGCAAAATCAAACTCGCGAGTTTGCTTCTTTTCCAGGGGCAATTCTAATGACGACAAACTGCATTCAAAAACCCGCAGAAAGCTACCAAGCAAACATATTCACAACTGGACCAGTTGCTTGGCCAGGTGCAATTTACGTTGAAAACAAGGATTTCTCACCTGTTATAGAAAAAGCATTAGAGATGCCTGGTTTCAGCCAAGATGAGAAAGCCAAAACAGTGACCGTAGGTTTTGGTAGAACAACTTTTCTTTCAATGGTGAACAATATTGTTGAATCAGTAATGAAAGGTCATGTTAATTCCTTCTTCCTTGTAGCCGGCTGTGATGGAGCTAAACCCGGTCGTAATTATTACACTGAGTTTGTTGAGAAGACTCCCAATGATTCTCTTGTGCTGACTTTGGCTTGCGGAAAATTCAGATTTTTCGACAAGGATTTAGGTAAAATCGACGGTATCCCTAGATTGATGGATGTAGGACAGTGTAACGATGCCTATGCAGCTATTAGAGTTGCTCAAGCCTTCGGAGAGGTCTTTGAGAGTGAGATAAGTGATTTACCATTGTTTTTCATTCTTTCTTGGTATGAACAAAAAGCCATAGCTATTCTTCTGTCACTTTTCTATTTAGGTATAAAGAACATTCGCTTAGGACCAAGTTTTCCAGCATTCTTTACTCCAAAAATTCTGGAAAAGTTCAATATAAAACCATTAGGAAACCCAGATGAGGAGTTAAAGGCAATTCTTGATTACGTTAATGGCGTTGCTACCTAAAACTATGCCAATAACGTATGTGCCGAATACAAATACTCCACTAATAATGTTTAATAGGTTAAAAAATGCCGGAGTCTTTGAAGAGCTATTTTTATCGTAAATAAAGGCAATAGCAACAAATTTAAAATGAGTCTCTAACAATAGACTAAGAAGGAAACAGGAGTTATTTTTGAAATGTCTTGGTTGAAAGCTATGAGGGAGAAAGAGCCACTTGAACCCAATAATCCAATTGGAATCGTCGTGATAGGTTCTCTACACCCAGATGTTATGGATACAGCTAAACATATGGTCAGAAAATCTCTTAAACTTGCGCAATTCAAAACTATTGACGTTGGGAAAGGAGTTTCTCCAACAGTTTTTGCATCCAAAGCTAAAGAAGCAAAGGCCGACATCATTGTAGTTTCCGTTTTACTCAGCGCAGCTAAGGAGAATCTACCCAAGCTAGTTTCTGCACTAGAACTTGAAGGTCTAAAAGATAAAGTTGTAGTTATAATCGGGGGTGCAGCAGTTGAAAAAGCAGACGCAGACAAGATTGGTGCACTATTTGGGAAAACAAGGGAAGAAGCTGTAGTGCTAGCAAAAAGAGCAATGGAGCAAAAGAAAAAGCCCTGATACATTCCGCCGAGTCTTTTTTTGCTTGTTTTACACGACGTCTTCTATCTACGCTTTCATTATGATTAATTATATTTTGAGTTTTTCGGTTTTTTGGAAATCAATGAATTAAAGAAAATGGAGAATTCATTAATCAGGAAGGGTTACCCCGCATAAGTTTTCGATAGAATCGTTAAATGGTACTGCAGTTAGCATGCGTGTTTTCTATTAACAGTTTAAATTATGTTTAATTGTGTGCTGAACTTTCTATTCCTAGTTGATGGAGCAGATGTAGTTGAGCTCATTAACTTACAAATCCATTGGCGTAGTGCATTCGCCGTTTAAGGAGCCAAAAAATGTTCCAATACAAGCAGCAGCATCAAAATCCACCTCGGGAACATTGGAAATTTACCCTGAATATGCAGAAGGATTACAAGATGTAGAGGGTTTTCTCATCTTATTTTGCTCTACCATTTTCATTTAATCAAGGGTTGTTCTTTGCTGGTGAAGCCCTTTCTTGACGATAACCTTCGTGGAGTATTCGCCACACGCTCACCCGATAGGCCAAACAAAATCGGCTTATCCGTGGTGAGGCTAATAGGAATCAAAAACAACATCTTGCAAATTCAAGATGTGGACATAATTGACGGAACTCCTCTACTAGATATCAAGCCCTTTGTTCCAGACTTCGATTGCAGAAATACAAAAAAAATAGGTTGGCTTGGAGGCAAAATAGGTAAACTTGAAATTACAAAAGATGACGGCAGATTTTCGAAATAGCTTTTTTAAATGCCTATTTTGTGGTATTTGCTGAGTTAATCGAAAAATGGAGAAGATGGCTTTGGTACTTTTGTGTTGTAGGATGGTGAGGAGATTCTACTACATATTCCAACAGTATTGTCAAAATCAAATAAAAAACAAGACCTCAGGAGCAATGATTGAGGCCAATGAAATGACGAGTTTCACGTTTGTTTTAGATCTATATTTTCCATAAATAACGGTTATATATTGCTCTACTGATTTTATGAGCGATATCGCAAGTGATATGTTAATGAAACAAGCTGAAGGGGTTCCCCGAGGTCTTCTGCGCTTTATAGTCTTGAAATTCTTATCGGAGATGCCAATGTCCGGTGCAGAAATTGTGAACAAAGTTGAAAATGAAACGGGCGGAAAGTGGAAGCCAAGTCCCGGATCAATATACCCCCTTCTGGCTGGACTCCGAGAAAATGGCTTCATACACGAATCACCAGCTTTTGAAAGTGGAATGAAGCATTATTCTCTTACAGATAGCGGGGAAGAATTTTTCCAGGAACAGTTGATGCTTGGACGAAAATTTATGGAAAAGATGGAGTACCTTGTACCGATGTTCATCGGAGGGTTCTATTTTGGCAAAAACGAGGAAAACTTGCTCAGTGCCAAAGAATCGGCGAAAAGATTCTTGCAGACGTTTATAGAATTGGACGCTAAAAAAGAGACTCTGACAAAGGAAAATATCGCAAAGATAGCACGAATCTTGGATAATTCCAATATGGAGCTTAGAAAAATTATTGAACAAATCGATGGAGAAAATCGTGCTTCGATTTCTTAATAGGAAGTGGTGTTTTGTATGGGTTTAAAATCTAGTTTTTTGATTGCATGGCGATCGTTGTCCAGAAGGAAAAGCAAGAACCTCAGCGCGATCCTAGCTGTAGCTTTAGGTGTAACTTTACTTGTAGGTATCCAAATTACGACGGCTACGCTTGATAACGCTTTTTTGGCAGGTCTTTCTCAAAGTCAAGGTGAAGTAGACGTCCAAATATCAAACTCCACTCTGGGCGGCTACCTCAGAATTGAAGATCAGACCTTGATATCTAATCTTGCTCCTGACGCAGTTGGGGTCATGCCAGAACTTACCGCTCAGATTCCAGCGTTAGTCGAAAGCAATTTCGACCCGAAGATGGATGCGGCTGGAGTACCAGTAGATTATTCTGGGGTTTTTGGAAGTTTCTACGATTGGAAAACAGGAAACAAACTGGACCTGAATAGCCTTCTAGATAGCAACTCAAGTATCTTATTATCAAGTAATCAAGCCGAAAAATTAGGAATTGATAAAGACACAACGTTACCTGTGAAATTAACTACTGAATTCACAAATCTGACTAAAACGCTCATACCCCCGACTGTTCCATTAGTTAATTGGACAATAAACGCAAACTTCACTACTGCAGACTACCTACTAAACAGCAACAACACCGACCTATCCATAGAAGTACAACCTGTCGATTTTCAAGGCCTTGTAATGACATACAGCACTGAATGCCCCAATCTGAACCTAACCGACTATTCCTATGTTAACATAACAGCCACAGGATCCCCAAATGCAGCGGTAATACTGGGCTTTCTCTTAGACGATGGCACCACCATGACTGTGGCAAACTTAACCGACCCATCAACACTCAACACCTTATCCTTTGACTTAACACCCTATGCAAACAGAACCCTGAGTGGCACAAGTTTCCTAACAGCTTTGAGCCTGAATGGAACCAACGCAAAACTCGACATAACCGAAATAGCCTTTGAAACATCCACCCAAACCGGCTCCCAACGTCTACCCCTCGTGAAATATTCTTCTGAGATATCAAGAGTAGATCTGCACGTAGTAGGCGTATATGATTCTAATCGCCCCGGGATAGGATCACAATATTCAGGAGCAGTATTCAGACTAGAATACCTTCAGGATTGGCTTAGTCTAAAAGACCAAAACCAGCAGACAGATATCATCAGCGCTTTTTCAATCGCCTACAAAGCAGACCATTTCGTTAAAGAAATCGATCAAAACTACCTGCAAACCAAAGTAGATCATCTAAACGCTACAATCCCCCGAGAGATAGATTCTGCCACCGGTGAACCAATCGATATCTATCAAATCAGCTCTGCTCGACTTAACTTCTTTGACCTTGCCTCATTTTTCATTACTCTATTGAGCACGATGCTAACCGCGTTGGGTTTTCTCATAATGCTAACGGGTGTGCTGCTAATCACCAACATTCAACTTATGAGTGTGGAGGATAGAGAATTCCAAACAGGAGTAATGCGAGCCGTTGGTGAAAATCGAAGAGGAATTTTCTACTCCATAATGATCGAAAACCTATTTCAAGGAGTAATAGGAGGCCTCATAGGACTCTTAGGCGGATTAGCTTTCGGGCAAACCGTAGCAGCATATCTTGTGAGCTTATTTGGAACGGGTCAACTCAGCGTCCAACCAGTCATCTCCGAAACAACAATCATCCTATCAGTCACAATCGGTGTAGTTCTGAGCATCGTAACCGGGATTCTTCCAGCCTTAAGAGCTTCTCGGGTGAAAATAGTGGAGGCTCTGCGAGGAATACAAGTCAAGTTCCAATCCAAATCAAGCAGAAACTTGGTAGCACTAGGTGTCTTGATGACCGTTTTAGGAATATTTGTTCTACTATACAATGGAGTACTTGACAAACAAACGCAAGTGATCTGGAGCAGCCAAGGATGGGACAGCATAGAGGAGTGGAGAAACCTCCTGATAGGATTTGGCTTTCTAACAGGCGGCTTTGGTTTTATCCTATCGCGTTTCATCGATCGCGTCAAAGCCTTCAACATTACAGCTATAACACTTTGGGCATTCCCCTCATTTCTATTCATCTACGCCATGGGAAACTGGATAAAAGGTATCGCAGGTCTATCTATTGACATTTTGATTTTGGGTATTGTCGAAATAATAATCGGCTCTATCCTATTTGTCGCCCTCAACCTACCGATCCTGATGCGGGGACTTCGAACAATACTGATTAAAATTCGGGGTGCAAAAGGTACGGGGCAATTCTCACCCGCACTCATATCTTCACACATTACCCGTTCAACGCTGACCTTTGCCATATTCGCAATCATCCTAACATTAAATGTTCTAGTAGCAGCTCTTATCCCAACTAGCTTAGGAACTGCAACCCAGATCGAAAAAGACTCCAACGGGGTTGACTTCACTGTATTTCTAAGCAAACCGGAGGCAATACTTCCAGGGACAAACTACACCCAAGAACTCTACAAACTCGATAGCCGAATAACAGATGTAATAGGGTTCAAGACCTTTAAGCCTGGTACGGATTTCACAAAGTTCGTTGCTCTGGAAGATCCGCAGTCTGATGCGTTTGACTATAAAACGGATTTGCTCCCGATCGGCATTAGTGAATTTAAGCCAGAACAGATTCGAGGAAATGCCTCAACCTACTTAGATAGTGATTGGCGTTATCCAGCCTATATCTCAACTTTCCCAGATGGTGTTAGGGAATCTGTGGTTTCTGATATGTCAGATAGCCAAGCTCAGGAATTGTCCAAAAAATCATGGGATCTACTCTTTAACCCCACATATGAAATGGCTGCATACAACGTCTCATCGGCTTTGCTCTCTATATTCTCTGGAGAGGGGGACCTCTCCAGTTTGGATTTAGGATCGGGAGGGGGCTTTGGCGGAACCAGCGAAGATCCTCTATCTGACGTCCAACCGCTAACAGACAACACAACTAACGTAATTAAGAACCCCATTGTTTTCACGGACTCTTTCCTATTGCCCGTTGGACTGCAAATTTGGATACCTATGAACTCCTCCTCTAGTGTATTGCCAAACTACCAAGCATTCACGATCGGAGCCAGTCTTGATTCGCAAAGAGGCGGAGGCTTCCCGCTTGGAGGAGGACTAAGCTTTGGTTCAGGAGACGGAGACTTTAGTTCGATATTGGGATCGGTATATCTTTCTAATTACTGGACAAATCAAACAGATTACTTAGGAGAAGCAAACGGTGAAACCTCAACTTCCAGAGCAGCCGACCAATATGATGTATTTTTAGTCAAAACTTCTCTTCCAGTCGATGACCCACAGCTAAAAGACATTACACAAACGATTCAGGCCTTCACAAACACAAACGAGCAAGGATACCGCCTTCTTGCCGAAGATGACTTTTATGTTGCAAGTACCAAATTAACTTACTCAAGCATCGAAACCACCCTAGAAAACACCGATCGAATAGCTTCTTTTCTCCAAATATATGTCACGTTTGGTTTGGTCATAGGAGCAGTAGGCATGGGTGTAATCTCCGTACGTAACGTCTCTGAGAGAAAACGTGAAATCGGAATGATGCGCGCCATAGGGTTCTCAAGAAGAGAAGTGGTGCTCTCTGTTCTCTTTGAACTGGTAGTGCTGGGTATAATCGGCTTAGTCATCGGAACGATTAACGGATTGCTGATTAGCGTAGGGTTTGCTAACATGCAAGATGTTGCTCTGGTGATTCCCTGGCAAGAAATCGGATTGTACCTTTCCATCATCGTGTTCATAGCCATCGGTTCAGGTTCAATACCTGCGCTTGTGGCATCAAGAATACCCCCCGCAGAAGCCCTGAGGTATGTCGGATGAAAAACAACGAAACAATACAACCCCCAAAGGATATTCTCAACATAACTAATCTAGACAAACGATATAATGAAGGCAAATCAAACGAAGTTCATGCCCTTCGAGGAGTAGACTTAACAGTCAAAAAAGGTGATATGATGGCAATCATGGGCGCATCAGGATGCGGAAAAACTACTCTACTGAACATGATAGGTAACTTAGACCGCCGCTCGTCAGGACAAATTATAATCGATGGAGTAGACACTTCCAAGCTATCTGATAGTGAGAAAACCGCCTTCCGTAGAGATAAAATCGGATTCATATTTCAACTCTTCAATCTTTTCCCTTTCTTGAGCGCCGTTGAAAATGTTGAAACCCCCCTACTGCTACGTGGTTTAAACTCTGGATTAGCAAGAGAACAAGCAAAGATGATGTTGCGTGAATTAGGCATGGGCGACCGTCTCTACCACCTACCAAGAGAACTATCAGGTGGTCAACAACAAAGAGTCGCCATAGCTCGTGCATTAATCAATCAGCCAGCAATCATATTGGGCGATGAACCCACAGGAGATCTAGACTCTTCAACCAGCGCGGATGTCATGGATCTTTTCCGCCGAATCAATAGAGTCAACCAACAGACCCTTATTTTGGTCACGCACAGCCGTTGGATTGCAGAAAAATGCGACTACATTGTTCACATGAGTGATGGCCAAATCTCAGGCATAGAAAACAGCCAAGAGGACAAGGAGGCCAAAAGATGAAAGCTTACTACTCTGCTCTAATGGACAAATCTGCTCTTTCAGAAAACTCCAAATTGTCCAAAAACCTAACTGCGACCTTGAAGAGAAATCTTGGCATCCGCAAATCCAAAATACAGCACAAAGAAATCAACACCTTTATATTTTTATCAGCGGAAAAACAACTCCGTATAACGCTCGATTCAAAGACTATTGGGCAAACTCAAGAAAAACTGAAAAAACAACTCCAAAAATACTATACCAAGAACAGATCAAAGCTTGAAAAAAGGCTCAAAAACAGCCGAGAGCTTAAAGAGACATCGCAGATAGTTGGGACCTTCCTAAAGGAAATCGATCCGAAACTCCAAAAAGTATTCAGTATTCAACTCAGAAAACAACTCTCGGAACTTTTAATAAAATTCTATGAAATCCAAAACAATAGTTTTACTGCAATCTGGAACCTGAATGAAGAGAACACAGTTCAAATGTATCTTTCAGCTTGCCCAAATCAAACCTTCAAGCTCATGCAAATCCAGAAGCCTCTAGATTTGGAGGCAATTGTCGATAAAATAGAAGTCCTCAATTTTTTCTCAACATTTCTTGATCCAACCTTAAAACGCCTAAAGGATATGAATGGAGTTTTAGAAAGACTGAAGTTAGGTCTTGAAGGAACCCACTTTAAGAGCAGCGACAAAGAAACCCAAAACAAGCTTGCAATGTTCCTTCGTATTCTATCAGCTAAACTCAGCGCACTGCAAAATTTAGACAGGGCCCTCTTATCGATATTCAAGTTGTTCAATGAAGTTAACGATTACTTTAGCAGAACCAACTTTATTGAACCAAATTCCGAATGCCATAGAGTTGTTGAAGAAGTTTCGCAAAAGATCTATGCAGGTAGAAATCTTGTATCAGAGGTTCAAGAAAAACTTGAAGACTGTCTGCTTGACTTAAAAGATTATCTGGATGAAACGAAGAACGGAATAAAAACCATTAATTCTAGAGACGAGTTTAAACTTGCATTGCTAAACATGGCTGAATTGAGCTCTAATTTGTTCATTGAAGCAGAGCTATCAAAGCTTTGGATAGATTTCTTTAGCGCAGACATTCCCTTCTTTGCTTTCCAGTCCACGCTCTTTAATGTAAAAACTCCCCAGCTTTCAGATGCTTCTGCTGAAAGTATAATCTCAGTTAGAAGCTTAGTTAAAAACTACACCTTAGGGCAAACCACTGTGTATGCCGTTAGAGGCGTGGACATTGACATTAAGGACGGTGAGTTTGTAGCTATAGTCGGAAACTCTGGAGCAGGAAAGACTACTCTTCTCAACTGTATGGCTGGGCTTGACGATCCAGATTATGGAGCCGTTTTCTTTAAGGGAAAAGACCTTCACAGTTTGGATGACAAAGAAAAATCAAGGGTTAGATTGCTGGATATGGGATTTATCTTCCAAAATTATGCTTTGCTGCCTCATTTCAACACTCGAGAGAATGTAGCGTTGCCAGCTGATATAGCAGGTTTTAGCAAAGACTTGAAAAGTAGGATAGAAGAGCTCCTTGAAGGTGTTGGAATAGACAAGCAAGCAAAGCAATATCCGGCCCAGTTAAGTGGTGGGCAATTGCAGCGTGTTGCTATTGCGCGTGCACTTACTAATCGACCTAAAGTTTTGTTTGCAGATGAACCTACAGGTGACTTGGATTCTCAGACTGGAAAGCAAGTAATGGAATTGATTAAGAAGTTTCATGACGAAACCAAAACTACCATAATTATAATTACCCATGAACAAGAAATCGCCGATTATGCCCAAAAGCAGATAAGAATAGAGGACGGCTTAATTTTAAGTTAAGTTGCTTTTTTCATTATTGATGTTCTTTGTTTTATGATAATTGCAAAAGGTTGATTGGCGCCCTTTGAGTTATTCTTCTAATAGCTCTTTGGCTGTTTAATGCAGTCATCGTGAACTTTAAGTGGTTTATGAAGCTAAATCTTCATATACAAAATATGTGTTGGCAAAGAATAGATACACTTACTTCGCAACCAAAAAAACTAATAATAACTCTATAATACGATAATAAGACCAAAGGAATAATTGATGGAAAAAAGAGACAAGGACATTAAGAGTCAAAGTCTCAATAAAAACCCGGCTGAGCAATCAGTCATTAACGGCTCGTTTTCCCTCCTAGATGGGGCTAGCGCTCAGACACCTGTTATTACACCTGAACTAGCTTACTTAAGCAAGATAGCATCGGATAAGACTCGGCGGTTAGAGGATCGATTAGAAAGTTTTGAGATTATACTTGACTCAGAAGTTGGCGATACCAACCTTACTAGAGGTAAGAATATTGAGAGAGAAATTGGGCTCAGGCAGATCTATCTGAAGTTTGAGGGTGGAAACCCCACTGGTACGCAAAAGGATCGAATTGCGTTTGCCCAGGCTTTAGATGCACTTCGAAGGGGCTTTGACGATATCACAGTGGCCTCATGCGGCAACTATGGTGCGGCGATATCGCTTGCAGCTTCTCTTTCTGGACTTCGTTGCTTGGTGTACATCCCGCAGAGCTATCATACTCATAGAGTTAAAGAGATCGCCGATTTTGGCGCTGAAATTATTAGAGTTCCGGGAAGTTATGAAGACGCTGTAAACGCCTCTCGTTTAGATGCAGAGAAAGAAGGTTACTACGATGCCAACCCGGGAGGAGCCAACACTAACATCCAGTTAAAGGCGTATGGCGAAATAGCCTACGAAATTTACGATGAACTTCGCGATGCACCTGCAGCCGTAGCTGTTCCAGCATCGAATGGGTCAACTTTAGCTGGCATTCACAGGGGCTTTGTGAGTCTTTACAATCGTGGAAAGACCTCGCGTATTCCTCGTTTTATTGCTGGATCTTCTTTCGGGATGAACCCAATAATTCAGGCTTTTGTCAAAAACACACCTTACTGTGCCGATTTGAAGCCTGAACGGATCAGAAATACAACAGTCAATGAGCCGTTGGTTAATTGGCGATCAATAGACGGTGATATTACGCTGTCAATTATCAGACAGACACGTGGGTGGGCTGCCTTCGCAACGGATAAGAGCATGCAATACTACGCCCGTTTGATTCGGGAGAAAGAGGGTTTAAGTGTGCTGCCTGCTTCAACTGCTGGACTTATAGCACTTTTGGATAGACATAAAAAGGAACCTTTCCCCGGCGATCGTTATGTGGTTATATTAACGGGAAGAAAAGCATGACGCCACATCCAAAGGAAAGAGCAATAGTTTATTGTGAACGTGAATTTCTTACGGCTAACGGCAAAACCGCCCACGGTCTAGTTCGTCACACTGACAGGTACGAAGTGGTTGGCGTTGTCGACTCCACTGCCCCTCCAGGTGATGCAGGGACAATTTTGGATGGAAAGAACAGAGGTATACCGATTTTCAAGAATCTGGAGGAAGCTTATCGGAAAACGGAGCCTACGGTTTTCATAATCGGTGCAGTTTCAGAAGGCGGAATTTTACCCGAGGGTTACGATCAAGCTGTTGTCTGGGCTCTATCTCACGGTCTCGACGTGGTTTCTGGGCTGCATTATTTCTTATCAGACGATGAGAAATTCGTCAAGATGGCTGCCAAAAATAACTGCAGCATCACAGATGTTCGCAAAATTTTCAGAGATTACAAACGATTCTATACCGGCGAGATCAACAAAGTCCCCTCAATCAGAATTGCAAGTTTAGGAACTGACTCTGCAATCGGAAAAAGAACAACATCCGTACTGTTGGTCCATGAACTTAGAAAACGTGGACGCAAAGCAGACATGATCTTCACTGGACAAACTGGCTGGATGCAAGGTTGGCCTCATGGTGTAGTTCTTGACGCCATGATAAATGATTTCGTTTCAGGAGGTATTGAAGGCGCCATTCTCGATTCTTGGAAAGACGAAAAACCAGAATTTATGATAATCGAAGGCCAAGGCAGTTTGGTACACCCTTTCTTTCCAGGAGGATTCGAAATAATGGCTGCCGGACAAATTCACGGCTTCATCCTACAAGACGCACCTGGACGCCCTCACCTTGACGGATTTCCCGGTTTCCCAATGCCATCAATAGGAAGAGTACTCAGAATTGCCAACCTGCTATCTCAACGTACACTAATAGGCATAGGCTTAAACCATGAAGGTTTAACTCAAGAAAAAGTTACCAAAGTGAAAACAAAATTTGAAAAAAGATTCAATGTACCTGTTGAAGACCCCGTCGTTGAAGGCGTATCAAGAATAGCTGACGCTATCGAAGAGCTTAGCAATAAGTGATTCAATGAACCTTCAGTGTTTCGAGTCAATAGTAGTCTCTGATCCCACAGTGCAGAGAAACTGTGTTTACACTAAAATTTCATGCAAAGACACCGAAGGAAAAAAACATTTATTCACACTTCGCTTCAAGTATGAAGAACAACTAAGCCAAAAACAACTTGTTTTATTGCGTCTAGCGGCTGTTATGCCATTGCTGAATTATGGGCTTTTCACAAAAGAAATTAGGTTAGACTTTCAAGTTAGTCAAGCAGACTTTTTGCTTCTGAATGACCTTCTTGACATTTTCACAAAAGACATCTTCATCAACAAGTTTGTTCGAAAAAAGAATCCCTATGTCCTTCCAGAGTACCTTCCGACTGCCTCTGAAGTGACGGAAGAGAACGCTCGTCCTTTGGCAAAAATAATTGCAGTCAATTTAGTAGTCGAAGACGCTCCAGTTTCTTCTAACCTCAAAGAAGAAGCGTGTGGGGTGCTCTCGAGTGGTGGAAAAGAGAGCCTTCTTACTTATGGTATGCTTAAAGAGTTAGGTGCTGAAGTTCACTCGCTGTATGTCAACGAGAGCGGTGGACATTGGCGAACTGCTCTTCCTGCTTATAGATACTTTAGAGATCATTACGCAAATACGACCAGAGTCTGGACCAATGTGGATCGTTTCTATACGTTTATGCTAGATCAAATGAGAATAATTAGAAAGGATCATAGAAAAATCTGGGCAGATACCTATCCTATTAGGCTCAGCATCTTCCCATTCTACATATTTCTATTGCTCCCCCTTTTCGTTGAGCGATGCATTGGGAACATTTTAATTGGAAGTGAATTTGATGACCCGCGTTTGTCACCTTATTTTGCGGGAATTCGACATTTCTTTGGGGTTTATGATCAAACTCAAGACTATGATGTCAGGATGGAGCAATGGTTTTCGAAGAGAATACCTGGAATGCGCCAATGGAGTGCGGTTCGATCGATATCGGGGTTGATCGTGGAGAGAATACTGACAAAAAGGTATCCTGAATTAGCCCGCTTCCAACGTTCTTGCCATAGCTGTCATTTTGAACATGGCACCCTGATCCCTTGCGGTAAATGCAGTAAATGCCAAGGCATTTTACTATTCTTGTTAGCAAACCAAGTCGATCCATCAATTATTGGCTACACAAAAACTGATGTCGAAGCTCTGCCTGCTCGGATTGCCCAAGGCGCTCTCAGAATCGATGAAGACGAAAAAAACCATGCCCTCTTTCTCGCAAAACTTGTGCCCTCATCTGAAGACGTTGAAATTCGTCACATCGAAACGATTCATCTTCATAAACCAAACAGCGACTTACAGCTTTTGCCAAAATGTTTTCGATCTCATATACTTAAAATTTTAATGGAATACACAGAAGGCTTCTCAAAACTGAAAGGCAACAAATGGATCGTCGCGTCTCCTCCTTCAGAGTTAGCTAAAGAGACTTAACCATTCGAATTGCGTTGCAAGTTCCTTGGTGTTCAAACTTGTAATAACCTTCGAGTTTCTCTTTAAATTTGTACCCGGCTTTTTTATAGACAGCTAGAGCAGCCTCATTTCCTTCAGACACTTCCAACTGAGACCAACTTATGCCTCTTTGCACCATCTCTATCTCCGCAGCCTTTAGCAGCCTCAACCCGATGCCTTTATTTTTGAAAGC
Organism: uncultured Candidatus Bathyarchaeia archaeon; assembly: GCA_964413605.1. Taxonomy (GTDB): domain Archaea; phylum Thermoproteota; class Bathyarchaeia; order Bathyarchaeales; family Bathycorpusculaceae; genus Bathycorpusculum. The sequence continues at coordinate 41,398 of CAYPSV010000001.1, forward strand.
AGGATCCACATCGATCGTCTCGACGCTACACGTCAAGCTTCCTTGGCGATAGGTTACAATAATGAAACCTCTGATCACATTTTCTTTCTTTTCAACCAAGGTGGTACTATTTGCCTTCAAAATCAAATTTTCTAATAGACGTTTTGAATAGCTTATCTTTCCAGGAAAACATTTTTGCTCTATTTTGAAGAGAGCGTCCACTTCATTAAAGCTCGCGTATTCAATGCCGTCTGGAAATTTCGCCTTCATATTCTCAACTAGTATCGTTTTGGCTTCTTTAAAGCTCTCACTGATGTCTGCAATTAATTTATAGCATAGTTTTGAGGAAATTCGGGATTTACTTTAGTAATGGGCAGCCAGCATCAAATGTGAGTTTGTCTAATTTCTGAGCTAAAAAATATTTGGATTTTAAGATGCCTCAAAAATCTACGTAAGAATGGTTTAAATGAACAATATTGTTGATATAAATGATATTGTAACTTAACTTAATTGAATCGAAGTTACTATGATTGGGGTTTTGACTAAATGAAAATAGTTCGGGCGAAAGCAATACCGGTTGAGTTAGAGCTAAAGGAACCGTTTGCTATTGCTAACGAAACGATTGAAGTTGCTGATAATGTATTCATACGTTTGGAGACTGAGACGGGTCTGGTTGGCTGGGGGTGTTCTGCTCCGGATACGGTGACCTCTGAGACAAAACAAACAGTGCTGAAGAGTTTTGAAGTTGCAAAACGGCTTGTTATCGGCTGTGACCCGACGAGGATTAATCTTGTGAATTACGCGTTGGATAGTGATCTTCAGGGTAATCCGTCTTTGAAAGCAAGCGTAAACTTAGCGATGTATGACATTATTGGAAAAATGGCGGGGATGCCTCTATTCAGGTTACTGGGCGGTTATAGGGAAAAAATAGAAACGTCGGTAACGATAGGACTCAACTCCACTGACTTGATGGTTAAGAAGGCTAAGCAAATAGTCTCTGATGGCTTTAGCATCATTAAGATAAAATGTGGCGTTAACGTTGAGAAAGACATAGAGAATATTCTTGCAATTCGTGAAGCAGTTGGATCAACGATCAAGTTGAGACTTGATGCTAATGAGGGCTATTCAGTTGAGGAAGCTCTTAGAGTAATCAAAGCTATTGAGGAAAAAGGCGCGGACATAGAGTTGTTGGAGCAGCCAACAAAAGCAAGCCACCTATACTCTTTAAAAGAAGTTACACACCAAAGCCCCGTTCCGATAATGGCTGATGAGACTGCCCTGACTTTAAAAGATAGTGTTAAACTTTTGAAACATGAAATTGCAGATATGATTAACATCAAGTTGATGAAAATTGGAGGACTAACCAACGCTGTTAAAGCCAACGTGCTTGCGGAATTAGCTGATGTTCCTATAATGGTGGGGTGCATGAACGAATCCATGGCTGCTATGTCGGCGGGCGTTCATTTTGCTTGTGCTTTCAGAAATGTACAGTATGCAGATCTAGATTCAGTATTAGACTTTGTCGACGATGTTGCCAAAGGTGGTGCTCGCTACGAAAAAGGCTTCGTTATTCCTTCAGAAAAACCGGGATTAGGTGTCGATGTCCAACTTTGAACGATAACCATTTCGTTGAAATCTTAAATGGCGTCCCAAATTACCGTCGATTATTGAAGGTGGATGAGGTTGAGGAGCTTTCTGACCGTTTAGAGGGATATTCTTCTATTGAAGAAAGGACGATTGGAAAGACAGCTGAAAACAAGCCTCTAAAAATGTTCACCATGGGAAACGGGGGGAAAACTGCATTGATAATAGGGGTACCTCACAGTGATGAGCCCCTAGGCAGCCTGGTGACGACTTATTTTATTGATTGGATGGCGAGGCATCCGGAAGCGGACTTCTTTGGTTGGAGATGGTTAATAATTCCTGTACTTGAACAACGGGGGATGCGAATGAATGAGGGGTGGTTTAGTAATATTACCTCGCTTGTTGACACTGCAAAGTCCTATTTTCGAGAGCCGACTGAAAATCAGTATGAATGGACGTTTCCTTTTGAATATAAAGACTATAAATGGGTGCAGCCAAGACCTGAATCTGAGGCGATAAAAGAAATTCTTAAAGAGGAAAAACCTGACCTCTTGTGCAATCTGCATCACTGCGGATATTATGATACATACTTTTACTTCAGCAGGGACCTCCCTGAGGCTTATCCGCGATTAAGGGAGTTATCCGGCAGTTTGGGGCTGCCTCTTTCAACTTCTAGTCCGGATGTTCCTTTCGGAAAAATCCTGCAGCCTGGCTTCTATCAGATGTATGGTCTAAAAGATTACATTGATTACTATACTAAGCACGAGCCGGATAATCTCTTGACTATGAGACGGGGTGCGAGCAGTGACGAATGGTACCAGAACACAATTGGAGGTTTTAGTTTCAATTGTGAAGTTCCACTTTTCACTTCATCAATGAAGACAGATGAAAACTTTTCTAACCGCAAGCTAAAAACCATACTCCAAACTAGAAGAAAAAAAATAGCAAACACGATTGAATATTGTATAGACGTGTTGAATGTGTTGGAGCCCTTTTTCAGTTTCTGTGATCCAGTGCTTTTGGGCTCGGTGCTCAAGCATGTGGCAAACGCCAAATTAGATCTGGAAAATGCCGACCCAGAGACAAAGGTGAAAAAAAACCCTAATGCCACAAACTTTGAGGTTTTCGAAAACGATTTGATGGTTGATGTTTCCGACTTGCTGCTAATAGGTCAGATCAGGCGTGTTACAGAAAATATTCATCGTGCTATAACAGAAAATAATGCTGAACATATGATTGAAAGAATCGATAAAAAAATAGTGGCGCTTGCCCAGAAGATTGATAATCGGGGAGAATTCAAACCAATTCCTCTCCAAAAATTGGTTAAAATGCAGTTAGGCAGCATTCTAATTGTTGCTGACGTTTTATCAAATGGTAAGAAAAACGAATGAGCAAATCCTCCAAGAAACCACTCTAAGATGCCAATCGAATAAGGCTATTAGTTTTCGGTGCATGACGGAAAATGTTATGAATGCGGATATCGGGGAGAGAAACCCGTTAGAAAAGTCGTTAAGTCTCTTTCGGATAAGGCTCGGTGGGTGCGCAACCGAAAATAGAACAGCTACTCGTATAGTGGTTGACATATTAGTCTTGGGTAGCAGTTAGATTAAACTAGAAAGGTTATTTAATTCTTAAGCTAACAGCATCCACATCCACGGAGAAATAATTATGGAATGGGGAATGAAAAATCGCTTAAGTAGACTGATCCAAAAAGATGGCAAAGCCCTCTTTTTACCAATTGACCACGGATACTTCCAAGGACCAACACATGGTCTTGAACATCCGGGTGAAACGATAAAGCCAATAGTTCAATATGCCGATGGACTCATGTTGACGCGGGGTGTTTTACGTAACTGCATTGACCCTGCCCTTGAAAAACCTGTGATTTTGAGGGTTAGTGGGGCTGTTTCAGTTGTTGGTGAAGACTTAGCTAACGAAAGTGTGGTAACGTCTATCCAAGAGATTATTCGGCTCAACGCTTCTGCCGTTTCTATGTCTGTCTTTGTAGGATCTAAATATGAGAATAAAAGCTTGACCAACCTTGCAAAACTCGTTGACGAATGCGAAGAGTATGGGGTTCCAGTTATGGCTGTTTGTGCTGTAGGCAAAGAACTTGAAAAACGAGAAGCAAGATACTTAGCATTAGCTGCCCGTATAACGGCGGAAGTTGGAGCACGTGTTGTTAAAACTTACTATTGCAAGGAACATTTTGAAAAAGTCGTCGATGGCTGTCCAGTGCCAATCGTGATTGCAGGTGGACCAAAAACCGAAACTCAAAGAGAGGTCTTCGATTTCGTCTACGACGGTATCCAAAAAGGCGCAATTGGCGTCAACTTGGGACGAAACATCTGGCAAACTGCGCACCCTGTCGCGGCAATAAGAGCAATACGAGCTATTATTCACGAAAACTACTCTCCTAAAGAAGCTGAAGATCTCTACAACCAAATTCTAATCAACAAAGCCTAATTTTTTGTGATTAGTATGCTCGCTGCCTTCTACCACAACAACCATGACGTGCGTGTTGAAGAGATAACGATTCCAAAGATCGGTGAAGAAGAGGTTTTGCTAAAAGTGGTGGCAAGCGGCATTTGTGGTAGTGACGTTATCGAGTGGTATCGGGTGCCTAAAGCTCCGCGTGTTCTTGGGCACGAAGCCACTGGAGTTATATCCCAAGTGGGCGCAAAAGTTGAAAATGTAAAAGTGGGTGACCGCGTTTTTGTTTCTCACCATGTTCCTTGCAATAAATGCAGCTATTGCAAAAGAGGTTTCCACACAGCTTGTCACACTCTGCACACAACTAACTATTACCCTGGCGGCTTTGCCCAGTACATTCAAGTTCCCAAAATTAACGTGGAATTAGGGATTTACAAACTGCCGGATAGCATGAGCTTTGAAGAAGGTACATTTATAGAACCCTTAGCTTGCGTGTCGCGGGGTCAACGGTTATCAAACTTGAAAAAAAGTGACTCACTGCTAATCATTGGAAGTGGGATCTCTGGAATTTTACATTTACAACTTGCAAAGTTCAAGGGGGTTAAGAAAATTATCGTCGCTGACATTAACGATTACAGGTTGGAACTTGCCAAGAAATTTGGTGCGCAATTTGGACTTGATGCAAAAGCTAATTTGCCTAAGCAACTCAAAGAAGTAAACGATGGACACTTAGCCGATCAGGTTATCGTTTGTACCGGTGCATTACCTGCTGCAATGTCTGCGTTGGATTGTGTCGATAATGGTGGAAGCATTCTGTTTTTTGCGGTGCCCGATCCTTCTGTGAAGTTGCCCGTACCGATCAACACGTTTTGGCGCAACGAAATAACTATGCGCACTAGTTATGGTGCCGCGCCCAATGATTTGGAAGACTCTCTTAAAGTGTTAGCAACAGACTCGTTAAACGTCAAGGATATGATTACGCACAGGTTGAGTTTGCGCGATGCTCAAGAAGGCTTCCGATTAATGGCTGAAGCAGGTTCATCTTTGAAAGTGATTTTAGAGCCAAATGGGGCTTAGGAATGCCTATGTCAATTATCGATGCCATCAAGAAGCGCCGAAGCATAAGAAAATATTCGCCCCGTCAAGTTCCAGACAAGGTGGTTTTAGAATGCTTAGCAGCTGCCGGTTGGGCTCCTTCGGCTCATAACAGTCAACCTTGGCGTTTCATAATTATGTTTGATTTGGCGTTGAAACGTGAGTTGGCATCTGCTTTGGTCGAATCTTGGGCATCGGATTTGGCAAAAGATGGTTTACCTCTACGAGAACAAGATAAGAAAGAGCGATTTGAAAGATATGCTGAAGCACCCTTTCTAATTCTTGCCTGCTTTACCATGGAGGGTCTAAGAAAATTCTCTGACCCTGCTCGGCGAAGTTTTGAACGCGATTTAGCATTGCAGAGTCTAGGAGCTTCGTTGCAGACACTGCTCTTGGCAACTCATGAGGCTGGGTTGGGTGCATGTTGGTTTTGTGCTCCCGGCTTCTGTAAACAAACCGTTCGCAAAATTCTCAATATTCCCGATGAAGTGGAGCCAGAAGCTTTTATCATAATGGGTTACCCAGATGAGAAACCGCCGGTACCCAATAAAAAATCGGTTGACCAGTATTGTTTCAAGAATAAATGGGGAGAAAAGCTTTAGGATTTTATCATCGTTAGGAGCATTTTGAACTTAGTTTTTGCAGTCAAAGCATGTGGTTGGTTTGCTGGCATTATCGTGATTTCGCCTTTCTTTAGTTCAACAGACTTTCCTGATATTGTAATTCGGACTTCTCCGTCGAGCGCCTGAACCATCGCGTCATAGGGTGCGGTGTGTTCACTTAAACCTTGATTCTTGTCAAATGCGAACAAAGTTACGGTTCCAGTTTCTTTGTCGATAAGGGTGCGGCTTACAACTGAGCAATCCTGATAATCGATTAAGCCTTCTAAGTTAGAGGTTTCGGCAATCAATAAATTTGATTCAGACTCTTTCATGACTCATAATGTCCTGACAAGAAATTTAGGCTTATCTGTAAACCTCAGCGAGTAATTATTTGTCAGGGATGAAATCCATCGACATGGAGTTAACGCAATGTCTTGCGTTTTTTTCTGTGAAGTGCTCGCCCATAAAGACATGTCCCAAGTGAGCTCCGCAATTAGCGCATTGGATTTCCGTTCGTACCCCGTCAGAGTCTGGAATTCGTTTTACTGCACCAGGGATTTCGTCATCAAAGCTTGGCCAGCCACAGTCAGCTTCGAATTTGTTTTCAGAACGGTAGAGTTTTGCACCGCAACGTTTGCAAACGTAGGTGCCTTTTTGCCAGAACGCGAAATATTTGCCTGTGAAGGGCATTTCGGTCCCTTTGTGTACTATAACCTGTTCCTCTTCAGGGGTTAGTTCTTTTAGGTTGGATTGATTTTTAGATTCAGTCAATAAAACACCGATATACCGTTACTCTTGGAAAGTAAAAAACAATTCTCTATAGAAAGCATTCAAAAAACAGTTATAAGGATGCGCTTAATATTTTATTAGATAAAGGTTTTTTTATGGTTGAGATTACGAAATTATTTTGGAGAAACGCTTACACTTCTGATAGTTTCTTACTTGGTGAAGTGCATAGCGCGGAATTAGACACGAGTAATTGGCAAATAATCAATTTGTTCGTCGCATTATCGGAGGAAGCTTCAAAAAAACTCGGGTTCAAGCATCCTTATCTTGGTAAAGTTATCGTTTGTTTGCCGGTTTCAAATGTTGAATCCATATCCGAAAAAGTAGTCTTAAACAAAACTATCGAGGAACTTAAAACCCTCAGACAATGCAGAGAATAAGACTGCTTCTAATCTTTTCTATTTTTTCCTCTTTTTCTTAGTATCAACGAAAAGATTGTTCCGAAGACTGCCACTAAACCTACAATTGAAGCCGCTATTACGAGTGGTGACGGAAGGGCTGTTAGTTTTGCATGTAACAAAAGTGGAATAGGCATTACAACTAAAACGGAGACAAGTAGAAAGGTTGCATCTTTGTGCATTTGTTTCACCATATTCTTGGCAGATTATTTGGTTAAAAGCGTTGTTGTCAAGATTTATTGACTAATTAACAATTTTTTAGTCAAGAAACTTTGACTAAAGAGTCAGGTTCATAAGTTTATTATGTTTTTTCCTGCGCGCTTTCTTTGAAGATGTTATTCATCAATCTAATTTGATCGTTACTCACTTGAACGTTGGAAGATTATGCGTTGAATTGACTGAATCTTTATGTAGTTGAAATGGGCTTTCTGAAATAACAAGCACATTGTAGTGCTATCGAATTTAATCAGTGCAAGGTTAAACCTTATGACTGAGATAGCAGCTGATTCAGCCCAAAACAAAAATAAACCAATTAGAGCTTCCGAACTTGACCCAAAATTCAAGTATGAACTGCAAAAGATGCATGGAAGCGAAAAAATTCTTAAGTGTTTCCAGTGTGGGACATGCACTTCTGACTGTCCAGTAGCCCGCTACAGCGATGATTATAGACCGAGAACCCTAATTCATATGGCTCAACTAGGATTGAAAGATCGTGTGCTAAACTGCAACACTCTTTGGCTATGCGCAGCTTGCTTCACGTGCACAGATCGTTGCCCACAAGACGTTGAAGTGGCTGCTGTAATCCGCGTTTTCCGAAACCTAGCCGTTGAAAAAGGATGTATCCCCCAAGTCTTTAAAGATCAAGCTCAAAGCCTAATCGAATCCGGATACGCTTACAAAATTCCGGATCTTCGCATAAAGAAACGCGAATCTCAAGGACTTCCCCCTCTGCCAAAAGGCAACGCTGAAAACGTTAAGAAAGCTCTCAAAGGTGTAAAATTCATCGAAGCACTCCAAAAACCAGCAGGAGAAAAACCAAGTGACCAATAAATATCTGATTTTTCTTGGATGCGCGATTCCCTATCGAGTTTCAAGCTTTGAAATTTCATCCCGTAAAGTTCTGGACAAACTCGGAGTTGAGCTAGTAGAAATGCCAGAATTCAACTGCTGTGGATTACCGTTGGATCCTGTTAGCCACGAAACTATGCTTATTATGGCGGCAAAAAACTTGGCTTTAGCCGAACGGCAGGGCTTAAACATTCTTACTCTCTGCCCCGGATGCGCAGGAACTTTAAAAAAAGTTAATAAAATCCTAAAGGCTGACAAAGCCCTCAAAGAAGAAATCAACACTCACCTAAAAGAAATAAACTTGCAGTTTGAAGGAACAATTGAAGCCAAACATCTTCTTCAGCTTCTAAAAGAGGATGTTGGCATTGAAAAAATCAAAGACTCTGTCATTAAACCCCTAACCAACCTGAAAGTTGCTGAACATAACGGCTGCCATATACTCAGACCCAAAGAATTCATAGGTTTTGACGATCCTGAGGACCCCCAAACCCTAAAAATGCTTATTGAAGCTACAGGTGCAACTTGCCTTGACTATATAGATGAAACTGAATGCTGTGGAGCTCCAAGCGTTGGCGTAAGCGATAAAGTCGCTTTAGCGCTGGCAAAAGACAAGCTAAGCCACGTAAAGCAAGTTGACGCGCAAGCTCTAATAACAATATGTCCTTTTTGTCACATAATGTATGACACAAACGAACTTCGGATAGAGAAACTGTTTAATGAAACCTATGGTATTCCAATACTACATTATCCGCAATTACTCGGTTTAGCAATGGGTATGACACCTGAAGAATTAGCCTTCAGTGACCTACGAGTAAGCCCATCAAGTATGTTAAAACAATTAAATCAAGGAGCAAACAAAGCGTGAGCCAAAAATTAAAAATAGCCTTCTATTGGGCTGCAAGTTGTGGCGGTTGCGAAATAGCCGTCTTGGACTTAAACGAAAAAATCCTCGATGTAGTAAAAATCGCCGACATAGTCTTCTGGCCCGTAGCCATAGACGTCAAATATAAGGATGTAGAAGCCCTTCCCGACAAATACATTGATATAACATTCTTCAACGGGTCCATCCGTAACTCAGAACAAGAACACATGGCAAAAGTTCTACGTGCAAAATCTAAAACCTTGGTTGCATTTGGTTCATGTGCCCACGAAGGATGCGTGCCCGGCTTAGCCAACCTTAGCGATAAGAAAGAAATTTTTGAGCAAGTCTACATTAAAGACAAATCCAACGTCAACCCAAATGCAACTGTACCCAAAACTCAATCACAAGTCAAAGAAGGCACACTAAAAATTCCAGAGTTCTACGACACTGTCAAAACTCTTGGACAAACAGTAGACGTCGACTATTATCTTCCAGGTTGTCCACCTCCAGTTAAACTAATCGCAGCGGCGGTGGATGCAATCGCTTCAAACAAACTCCCACCAAAAGGCTCAGTACTTGCTCCACTAAAAGCAGTGTGCGATGAATGCCCACGAACACGTGAAAACAAAAAAATCGACAAAATCTATCGTGTCTATGAGAAGATTCCTGAACCGGAAAAATGCCTCATGGAACAAGGTATTCTCTGCATGGGAATGGCAACCAGAAGCGGTTGTGGTGCGCAATGCCTAAAGGTTGATATGCCCTGCACAGGTTGCGGTGGAGCAGCCCCCAATGTGCCTGAGCAAGGTGCCGCTATGATAACTGCCTTGGGCTCAATTCTTGGGTACGACGGCGTAGAAGGAAAAACCAAGTACACTGAAGAAGAAATTGAAGACCTAATGAACCAAATCAAAGACCCAGTTGGCACTGTCTACATGTACAGTTTGCCAGCATCAATCTTAAAAAGAAAGGTGATTAAAAAATGAAAGAAATAATAATCGACCCAATAACTCGCCTCGAAGGTCATGGAAACGTTTCCATATTCCTGAATGATCAAGGCGAAGTGGAAAATGCTTACCTAAAAATCCCTGAACTTCGCGGATTTGAGAAATTCTGCATCGGAAGAAGAGCCGAACTCATGCCGCAATTAACCACAAGAATATGCGGTGTCTGCCCCGTTGCACACCACATGGCTGCAGCCAAAGCTTTAGATGCCGCATTCAACGTTGAACCGCCCTCACCTGCAAAGAAACTCCGCGAACTAATGTACAGTGCCTACTTCATATACGACCATATCCTCCACTTCTATTTCCTCGGCGGTCCTGACTTTGTTGTTGGACCCGATGCACCAGCAGAAAAACGCAACATCTTAGGAGTCATCGAAAAGGTAGGTATACCAGTCGCGTCGGAAGTCATAAAACATCGCGCTTACGGTCAAAAAATTACGGAAATACTCGGAGGAAAAGCTACCCATCCAGTTTGTGCTTTGCCGGGTGGAATATCTAAAGCCCTCAGCGAAGAGAACCGCCAAGAAATCGAGAAAATGGCTTCTTCATGCGTAGACTTTGCTCAATTCAGCCTCAAACTTTTCCACGATGTTGTATTAGGCAACACCAAATATGTTGACTTGATTAAAAGTCCAGCCTATACAATGCCAACCTATTATATGGGGACCGTTGACGAAAACAACAAAGTCAACTTCTATGATGGCAAAATCCGCGTAGTTGATCCAAACGGTCACGAATTCTTAAAGTTTGAATCTAAAGATTATCTCAAGCATATAGGTGAACACGTCGAAGAATGGACGTATAGCAAATTCCCATACCTCAAAGCAGTTGGCTGGAAAGGACAAGTTTACGGTCCTGACAGCGGCGTTTACCGAGTAGGTCCGCTTGGACGCCTAAATGCTTCATACGGCATGGCAACACCTTTAGCGCAAGCAGAATACGAAGTCATGTACAAGACCCTCGGCGGCAAACCAGTCCACAGCACATTAGCTTTCCACTGGGCAAGACTCATCGAACTTCTCTACGCAACTGAACGCACTATGGAACTGGTTAAAGATCCAGAAATCACAAGCACAAACATCCGAAACAAACCTGGCGAACCAGGACAAGGAGTCGGAATCGTTGAAGCAGCACGAGGCACACTCATACACGACTACACTCTTGACAAAGATGCGTTGGTCAAAGATGTTAACCTGATCGTTGCAACAACCAACAATTACCCCGCAATCTGCATGAGCATACGTGACGCCGCAAAGGGCTTAATCCACGAAGGCAAAGTAGACCAAGGCATACTGAATAAAGTTGAAATGTCGTTTAGAGCTTACGATCCATGTTTTGGCTGCGCTACCCACTTTGCAGTTGGACAAATGCCACTAACTGTTGAAGTGTTTAACTCGCAAAAACAGCTAGTTAGCTCGGTTAGTCGTTAAAAAAACCTTTTTCTTTTTTTAATTTTTCTTCGTTCTATAGGCGTCCCAGATTAAATTTTAATCTTTCTCTCTCTCTCAAATTCTAAAAACTACTACTTCCTCTTACTGCCAAAGGCCATGGTTTTCAATGTTCTCCAATTCAGTGATATGACAAAAAGTTGCAACCGCTCATCATAAACAATGTCTTTTTTTTCTCATTCAGAACTGGAAAAAAATATTTTTCGCAAAATAATTTTCAAGTTTAGAAAAATTTTGTTCGCAGTCTCCACACAAAAAAGGCAGTTTTGGTAAATCTTGCATACGTTTTTCAGGATTTTTTGTCCCTCTTAAAAAACCCGTAGCTGATGTTTGTTTTAGCCAAACGGAAACAAACCTCGGAATTATATGACTTACTCTAAGATCTGATTCTTTATTGCAAAGGGCACATTTTCCGCGGTTCATGTTATCACTCTTGGAGTCCAATTCTTTTTTTCATTTCTCAAATATTTGGCTAATAGTAACGCTTCTTCACAAATCAGCGTGTCAATGGTTTGTCTTTTTCCAACCTTGATTCTTTCAACGTCAACCATGCGGTCAAAGAAAGCGTTCAAATCCTCAGCTAAACTATCGGTCTCATATTCTTTTAGATGTATTTTTTTGCCCATTTTAAGATGCATCATAAAAATCATTGGGGTCTCTATGAAAAAATCCCTTAGATTTTAGGGTAAACCCTTATGTGTACTGGGCATTAATTGATTTCATTAAAGAGCAGGTTTATTATGCAAGTGCAACCTCAACCATCAAATCCAGAACACAAACGTATGAAACGTGAAAAGAAAACCATCGGGTATATGGTTGATATCTACTGTAAAAACCACCACGGGACGCAAGGTGAGCTCTGTAAAGAGTGTCAAGAATTCGAAGACTATGCTTTCTTGCGGCTGGATAAGTGTGTTTTTCAGGACAAGAAAAGCACCTGCGGCAAATGTCTTATTCACTGCTACAAGCCAGGCATGAAAGAGAAAGCAAAAATCGTAATGCGTTATGCAGGTCCACGCATGCTCATTCATCATCCAACTTTGGCATTGCATCATGTTTGGGATGCACGCAGAGAACCACCCGTGCTCGCAAAGAAAACGGATTAGGGAAGCTTTTTCTAGCTTCTCGCGTTTTTCATATTGATATTGAATGAATAGTAGCATTGAAGCTGAACTAAGGAATTGGCTTGTTGGCGCTAAAAAAATTGTGGTTGCTGGTATTGGAAACCCTATTCGTTCAGACGACTATGTGGGTCTAAAAATAGTTGAGGATTTACAAGGTAGAACCTCCAAGAAAGTTCTCTTATTGGAATGCGAGACTGTTCCTGAAAGCTTCCTTTTAGATATTGAAGAGTACGGACCCACCCATGTCCTTTTGATCGATGCTGCCTTGTTGGAATTAAAGCCGGGGGAGATTCGGTTGGTTGAGCCTGAAAGGGTTGTGGATTTTTCGGCGATTACCTCACACGTTTTGCCCTTAAAGGTGTTCTGTGAATATGTAAGTAAGGTAACAGGTGCCAAAATTGGTCTGTTGCTTGTAGAACCCAAATGCATGGAGTTTGGCGAAGGCTTAAGCACTGAAGTTGCTGCAACTGCAAAGACTCTGACAAAGATGCTGATAAAGTTGCTAAAGAGTTAAATTATATCTATATCAAACCAGAATAGGTGTTCTAATGGATGATCTTGAAAACCGATTGAGTGGTCTACTGGAAACCGACTCATACCTCGTGCCGTTTTCTGAACAGATAAGAAACCGACTTGAACACATAGAAGATACAGAATGGCGTATAACACAGGGAAGAATGACTCTATCAGAATTCGCGTCCGGTCACGAATATTTCGGTCTGCACTTCCGAGATAACGAATTGATTTTCCGTGAATGGGCTCCAAATGCAACTGAGATTTACCTGATAGGGGAAATGAGTGAATGGAAAACAGAAAGAGAATTTCTACTTAAAAGAATAAACGACTATGGTGTCTGGGAAATTCAACTGCCCGCTGATCGATTTACGCATGGTGATCTGTATCGTCTCCTCGTTCGCTGGAGAGGGGGACAAGGTGATCGCATTCCCGCATATGCTCGCCGTGTAGTGCAAGATCCAAAAACTTCGATCTTCAATGCCCAAGTGTGGTCACCGCCGAAGGTGTACCATTGGAAAAAACCCAATTTCAAAAAGTCAAATGATCCCCCTTTCATCTACGAAGCTCATGTCGGAATGGCACAAGAAGAAGGAACGATCGGATCCTTCAACGATTTTACTCTTAAAGTGCTCCCACGAATCATCGACGAAGGCTACAACACATTGCAGCTAATGGCAATCCAAGAACATCCATACTACGGCTCATTTGGCTATCAGGTTTCAAGTTTTTTTGCTCCTTCCTCTCGTTTCGGAACACCTGAAGATTTGAAACTTCTAATCGATACAGCTCATTCTGAGGGGCTTACTGTTTTAATGGATCTGGTCCATTCCCACTCCGTTTCCAACGAGGTGGAGGGATTGAGTCGCTTTGATGGGACACCGTTCCAATATTTTCATGAAGGTCATCGAGGAATACACAAAGCATGGGGGTCTCGCGTCTTCGATTATGGCAAACCGCAGGTTTTACATTTTTTGCTTTCCAACTGTCGATACTGGATAGATGAATTTCGATTCGACGGCTTTAGATTCGACGGCGTAACCAGCATGATCTATTTAGAACACGGTCTTGGCAGGGAATTCACTTCATACAATGATTACTTCAAGGGCGGCATCGATGAAGAAGCTCTAACATATTTAGCCTTAGCCAACCAAGTGATTCATAGTGTAAAATCAGATGCTGTCACGATAGCTGAAGACGTTAGTGGTATGCCCGGTTTAGCCGTTTCCCAGTCGAAAGGGGGATTTGGGTTTGATTATCGCTTTGCAATGGGCGTACCCGATTATTGGATAAAAATAACAAAAGATTTCAAAGATGAAGACTGGTCGATGGATTATCTATGGTTTGAACTCATAAATCGTAGAAAAGATGAAAAATCCATCAGTTACGTCGAATCACATGACCAAGCGATAGTGGGAGATCAAACACTCATTTTCCGACTGATCGGTGAAGACATGTACAATCACATGCGTATCGATGACGACAACCTAAAAGTTGCTCGGGGAGTTGCATTACACAAGATGATCCGCTTGATAACTCTAGCTACTGCCGGTCACGGGTATCTAAATTTTATGGGAAACGAATTCGGACACCCAAACTGGATAGATTTTCCACGCGAAGGAAACAACTGGTCGTTTGAACATGCTCGACGTCAATGGCACCTCACAGACGACGTTCACTTAAAATATCATCTGCTAGCCAGGTTCGATCGGGACATGATCGGATTAGCTAAAACAAATCACCTCTTTAACCAATCCATCCCACAGCTTCTTCATATAGATTCAGAGAAAAAAACTATAATCTTCAAAAGGGCTAACTTGATCTTTGCTTTCAATTTTAATTCCGATCAATCCTTTACAGATTTTCGATTTGGTGCTCCACCTGGCAAATATCGAATGATCCTAAACTGTGATGCACCAGAATACGGCGGATACGACCGACTAGCTCCCTTCCAGACCCATTTCACTACTGTGACCGATTATGGAGGACAAAGTCAACATACTCTTAGTCTATATCTGCCTGCTCGTTCAGCTTTTGTCTTATGTAACTGCTAAGTTCCGAAGTCTAAAACATCCATTAATAATGACAGTTTCCCAGAAATCCCTAATAGAAATTTTTTATGACTTAGACCTCACAAGAGAAGGTTTTTTCCCTTTCCGTTAAAAATATTAACATAAAGCTCATACAATAGACATAGTGGTTTACCAGGTGTTCTTTTGTCTGATACCTCTCCAAAGTCTCATTCATACAAATGGCACTTTATTCAAATAATATCTGTAATTATAGTGGCAAGTCTCGCCGCTCTAATATTCTACTTTTTCACATCTAAAATTGGCTACATACCTGATTCCTCCATAAAATATTTCTACATAGCCATTGGCGCCGTAGGCGGGTATTTGGTAATTAGAATCGTCTCACGCATTATTGCCAAATATGGGGAAATAAACCTTAGAACTGCAAATTCCAGTGCATTCAAAAATCTCTTTCAGATAGTGGCCATCCTTGCATTGGTCATTGCAGTTATGTTTGCTTTGGGAATCAATGTAACTTCAGCTTTGGTTGGAGCTGGTTTTCTAGGCATAGTTCTAGGACTTGCTGCACAAGTGGTTTTGTCCAATGTTTTTGCAGGATTTGCACTTCTTTCTTCCAAGCAGTTTGAGGTCGGCGATCGAATAACGGTAAACGTAGGTCAATATGGCTTTTTAGCACAAAGTTACGTCCATGATGATCTTATTCCAGGCTATACAGGAGTAATTACTGATATTGGTTTGAGTCATACTAAATTGTTGGGGGATGATAATGTTCCAGTTTCTTATCCTAACAGTGCGTTAGTTCAAGCAATGATTTTTAATCATACTAAGCTTAAGAAACGATCCGTTAAAATTCGCGTAGATGTTGATAGGGATGTACCAATAAATGAGTTTAGAGAAGCCATAGTAAATGCCCTACAAGATAATCCATTGATTGACTGTATAGATCCAATGGAAATTAATCCTCTTACTGTTTCAAAGGATACCTACAATGTTTCCATAAACGCTTGGGTAAAAGGTTCCAAAGAAGAGCCTGGAAAAGCAGTTCTCATCGATAAAGCAATTCAAGTGGCAAAGGATCTAAGGAAAAAGGCGGGAACAGATGTCTACAGTGATTTCCCTATTCGGATAGGCGATCAAGTGATGATAAGAGGAGAATTCGGCACCGTCGAGAACATCACAGCCCGTTATACTGTGATTAAAACATGGGACAACAGAAGACAAATAATCCCTAACGCTGTGCTTGAAAGTGAAGTCTTGATTAACTATACGTTGACTGATCCAGGCAAGTTGTTTCCGATCACTTTTGCAGTTCCTTACGATACGGATGTTGAGGCAGCCCAAAAAATAGCAGTAGAACAAGCCCAAGAGCATCCAAATGTTTTGAAATCGCTTAAACCAATCTTTCAAGTGCTCGACTTTTCTCAAGGCTCCATAACCTTAAGACTGCTCTTTCTGGCAAAAGACCAATCTACAGCTTTCGGTACTGCTTGTGATCTTAGGCTAGCGATAAAAAAGAAATTTGATAAAGCCGGCATTAAACTATCATGTCCAGCGATGTACATAACACCTGATTCAAGACTTAAAGTAAATTTCAAAGAGAAAACAGACTCCATACAAAAGGCAAATGGTAAATGAGCCTTTGTTTCACATTAGCCCCAGCGAAAATCAAACATATATAATAGATTCAACAACAATAAAATCGGCTGAGTTTTGTACATTACAGAACAGAACTACGGCATATAATCTCTGCTTGAGCTAAACTGGTTTTCATTAAGCCAATGATGAGATGGACTAATCGGATGATTGGAGCTAAGTACTCAAATAAAACCTGCGAATTCACTGTTTGGGCACCCTTTCACGATGAAGTTTCCCTGATTTTAACCGAAGAAAACGAAACTCTTCAAATGAAGAAACAAAAAACTGGTTATTGGACAACCAAAGTCGAGGGCATCAAACCCGGCACAAAATATAAGTATAAACTACCCAAGAAAACCGTTAAACCAGACCCTGCCTCAAATTGGCAACCGAACGGTGTGTTCGGCGATTCCGCAGTTGTCAATCATGAAGCCTACCGCTGGAAAGATGACGAGTGGAAAAACATATCCTTTCCCGACTTGGTTTTTTATGAGTTGCATGTTGGAACCTTCACAGAGGCAGGCACATTCAAAGCAATAGAGGATAGAGCGAAAGAAATTGTCGAGACCGGCATCAACGCAATCGAGCTCATGCCTGTAACCCAATTTTCTGGATCACACAATTGGGGGTACGATAGCGTCTTCCCATATGCTGTTCACAACACGTATGGAACACCAGATAATTTACGACATCTGGTAGACTATTGTCACTTCAATGGCACAGCAGTCTTTTTAGACATTATCTATAACCATATAGGTCCAGAAGGCAGTTGTCTACAAGATTTTGGACCATATTTTCTCAAAAATCGTCGCACACTTTGGGGCTCAAGCATAAACTTCGATGGTCCTCAATGTAGCGAAGTCCGTAAATACTTTTTTGAAAATGCCCTCTACTGGTTCCGCAATTATCATATAGATGGATTAAGGTTGGATGCAGTTCACTCCATTATAGATAGGAGCCCCAAGCATTTCTTGAAGGAACTCGCTGAAAACGTAAGTCGCTACTCCACGCGTAATGACCGAAAATCTTACCTTGTCGCCGAAGCCAATCTGAACAATCCAGTGATTGTACGTTCACGAAGAAAAGGAGGCTATGGCTTGGATGCGCAATGGCTCGATGATTTTCATCATATCCTCCATGTTCTGTTGACTGGCGAGAAATCATCCTACTATGCTGATTTCGGTGGCATAAGTGACCTCGTCAAGTCATTGCGGGAAGGCTACGTTTACACTGGACAATTCAGCCAATTCCGACAGGCAAACCATGGGCAACCAGCCACAGGGATAACGCCGGATAAATTCATAGTTTTCTCTCAAAACCACGACCACATCGGAAACCGTGCTTTCGGCGAACGACTCGTTACTTTAGCGAGGTTGGAAGCCGCAAAACTAGCAGCAGCCATAGTTGTGCTCTCACCTTTTATTCCGTTATTTTTCATGGGCGAAGAATACGGCGAAGATGCGCCATTTCTATACTTTACTAATTTCTCCGATCAAGCGTTGGCGGAAAATGTCCGAAAAGGCAGACGAGAAGAGCACAAGACGAATGATAGTCAAGGAGAAATACCAGACCCCCAAAATCAGGATACTTTCGAAAAGTCTAGGATTAACTGGCGCAAACGTCGAGAAGACAGGGGCAAAAAAATCTTAGAATACTATAAAACTTTGCTCCATCTAAGGAAAAGTTTAGCGCCAAATTTGGGACAGGTCGTTTTGCCCAAGTTTTCTACACTATCACAGGGGCACATTCTCATTATGACCTTTGGAAAAGACAAGTCAGCGGTAGCAGTTGCCAACTTTAGTAATCAACAGTGCTCAGTCGATTTTAGATACGGTGGAGCATTCGTGAAGGCTATAGATTCTGCCGATGACGCATGGGCTGGTCCTGGCTCGCTTCTACCTAATAAAGTACGGGATAAATCAGAATTAATATTGCAACCAAGGAGCGTTGCAGTTTACATAAAACCTAAATTGGTGAAAGAACTTGACTGAAAAATACATATGTATACATGGACATTTTTATCAGCCTCCCCGCGAAAACCCTTGGCTGGAAGAAGTTGGATTTCAGGAATCTGCCTATCCATACCATGACTGGAATAGCCGGATAACTGCAGAATGTTATGCTCCCAACTCATATTCCCGTATCATGGACTCTCAGGGGAGAATAATAGGCTTAGTAAACAACTACTCCAAAATTAGTTTCAACTTTGGACCCACTCTTCTATACTGGATCGTTCACCATGATCCCAGTCTGTACCGGTCGATTTTGGAAGCAGACAAGGAAAGCATGAAAAATTTTTCTGGACACGGCTCCGCAATTGCACAAGTCTATAACCACATGATAATGCCATTGGCGAACAAGCATGACAAAGAGACCCAAGTCAAATGGGGCATAAGAGACTTTGAAATTCATTATGGTAGAATTCCAGAAGGAATGTGGTTACCTGAAACCGCCGTAGACAATGAAACTCTCGAAACCCTCGCTGAAAACGGAATCAAGTTTACAATACTTGGACCTCATCAAGCCCTCAACGTGCGGAAGATTGGAGAAGAAAAATGGCAGCACGTAAACAAGGAACAGATGAACACACGCAAAGCATACAAGTGTAATTTGCCTTCTGGTAAAAGCATCAATCTTTTCTTCTACGATGGAACAATGGCAGCAAGTGCGTCTTTTGGTAATGCGTTAGTAAACGGAGAAGTCTTCGCAAATGCTTTGCTGTCAAAGTTCAAGGGCATGAAAGAGGACGTAGCTTTAGTGGACTTAGCTACAGATGGTGAACTGTACGGGCATCACCGCTTTCACGCCGATATGACTCTTGCATACTGTCTTCACTATATAACCTCAAATAACCTAGCGAAAATAACCAACTACTCCGAGTTTCTCGAAAAACATCCTCCAGAGTTTGAAGTACAAATTGCTGAGAATACTTCATGGAGCTGCAGCCATGGCGTCGAACGATGGAAAGATGATTGCGGCGACAGCTCAGGCCAAAAACCAGGATGGCATCAAGCTTGGCGTAAACCATTGCGTGAATCCATGGATTGGCTCCGAGATACATTATTGCCTAATTTTGAAAATCAAGCCCAGGAGTATCTAAAAGATCCTTGGGCAGCACGAAATGACTATGTCAACGTTATTTTAGACAGATCCCGCCAAAACATCGAGAAATTCCTCTCCCAACACGCCAAAAGAAATCTAAGCGAAGAAGAAAAGAAGCGAGTGATGAAGATTTTAGAAATGCAAAGACAAACCATGCTGATGTACGCCAGCTGTGGTTGGTTCTTTGATGACATTTCTGGAATCGAAACGGTGCAAGTTTTGATGTTTGCTGCGAGGGCAATGCAACTTGCCCGCGAAACCTTCGATATAGATCTAGAAAGTACATATCTCAAAATGTTAGAAATGGCTCAAAGCAACGTACCAGAATTAGCTAACGGTGCAAAAGTGTATGATGTATTTGTCAGGCCTGAAATCATGGATTCCATGAAAATCGCTGCACAGAACATGATTCTAACATTGTTTAGACCCAACTCGAATTCCCAACAAACTTCCACGTTAAAACAACCATGCTGCTTCCAAGTCAGCGTAGAATCATCGGAAAAATATGAAAGCGGGAAATTCCGGTTAGCCTTTGGAAAAATAAAGGTTCATTCATTTATAACTTTAGATGAGTTTGATTACGAATGCGCCGCAATATGGCTAGGGGACCATAACGTTTCATGCGGAGTAACGTCGGAAAAGGAATCTGAAGCTTTCAACAACATAAAAGCAGAGATGAACGACATTTTCGAGAAGGGTCAAATAAATGAGATAATCCAGCTTATGCCTAAACATTTCGGGAACAACATCTATTCCCTGAAAGATATGTTCAAAGATGACCAGAGAATGATCCTAAACCAGGTAATCGAAGATGGAATCAAGAAAGCACGAGAACTGTATCAAATCGTGTATCACGAGAATTCTGCATTGATGCATTTCATGAACGAAATCAGAGTCCCCACTCCGAAAGCATTCCATGTCGCTGTCGAAGTCATTCTAAACATGGAAATTAAAGACCTTTTTTTGGTGCCATTCTTAAACCTGGCAGAGCTGCAGAGGCTAATAGGTGAAGCCAAAAGACTTGATATAGCTGTTGACTTAGAACTCTTGACGCTGGAGGTTAACGACAGAATAAATCAACAACTTAAGTTGTTAGCCAACTCGCCCGAAAACATGGAAATCATCGAACGCGCCAGCAGAATCATCTTCGCTGTCAAGGAGATTCCCCTCCACCTTAACTTGTGGCTATCGCAAAATATAGCTTTCAAAATCGCCAAGACCCACTACCAACTTATGAAAGAAAAGAAAGATGAAAAAAGCGAAAAATGGGCAAAGGCCTTTAGTAAACTTTGTGAGCTAATCGGGATTCGGCTGGAATAGAAGTGGAAACACCGATTGCGACCTACAGAGTTCAACTTCATAAGGACTTTGGCTTTCACAAACTTACAGCTGTTTTGCCATATCTTGCAGAACTGGGCGTATCTCACATCTATTCTTCGCCTATTTTCAAAGCCAAAAAAGGCAGTAGTCACGGCTACGACATAGTGGATCCAAATAGCATTAGTGATGAATTAGGTGGAGAAAGAGGGTTCGAAGAGGCAAACAAATCGGCTGAGAAATGTGGACTTAGATGGATACAAGACATCGTTCCAAACCACGCCGCATATTCTTTGGAAAATCAAATGATTCTAGATTTGATGCGCAATGGCTCAGCGTCGAATTTTTACAATTTCTACGATGTGGACTGGGCGTATCCTTCTTACTGGTTGAAGGGTAAAATTATGGTGCCGTTCCTTGAAGAGCCTTACATAGATTGTTTAGAACAAAGAAAGATTCAGCTTGTTGGTCATGGTGGCGAATTCGCGGTTAAGTACCAAGAACTCGAGTTTCCACTACTAGAAGGTAGCTGCCCTGCACTCTCTAACGCTAACACAGAAGCCCAAATTGAAAAGACATTAAGAGCTTATAACAACAACACTCAGCGTTTGGATGCTCTGCTTTCATGCCAAGTTTACTCCCTGCATCATTGGAAAACAGCGTTAAAGCAGATAAACTATCGACGGTTTTTTGACATCATAGATCTCATCGGAGTACGTAACGAAGACTCAACAGTCTTTGAAGCCACTCACCAACTCATCTTTAGGCTGCTACAGGAAGGCAAGATCGCGGGGGTTAGAGTAGACCACATAGATGGCTTAAATCAGCCTGAAGTGTACTTGGAGAAACTCCGCAATATTCAAGCTGATGCTTATGTAGTGGTCGAGAAAATCCTCGGGGAAGACGAGCAACTTCCAAACACTTGGCCTGTTCAAGGAACAACTGGTTACGATTTCCTTAACCAGCTAAACAGCATATTCGTGGAAAAAATAGCTGAAGAAAATTTCATCAAACTCTACCAGCGATTCACTAAGAGAAGGGAATCGTTCGGTGAAATCCTATATGATAGTCGGAAAAAAATAATTCAGATGTCCTTTGCCAGCGACATCAACAACTTAGCTAGATTACTTGAGCTATTCTTGCACAAAAAACCCTATTCCGCCGGATGTACCAATATCAGATTCAGAGAAGCCCTTACAGAAGTTTTTGCTTGCTTTCCAGTATACCGCACCTACATCGCTGAAGGCAACTGTGGTACGACTGTTTCACATTATTTCCAAGAAGCTTTGCGAGAAGCAAAACAAAGAAACAGCAAAATACACAAAGAAATTAACGCCATGGAACAGATGCTTACCGAAACGCTATTTTCATCTGAGGCACTCAAAGTAGTAATGCGGATACAGCAATTCACAGGCGCCGTAATGGCCAAAGGCTTCGAAGATACTGCACTCTATCTCTACTGCCAACTTCTATCGCTCAACGAAGTAGGCGGAAATCCAGCA
Organism: uncultured Candidatus Bathyarchaeia archaeon; assembly: GCA_964413605.1. Taxonomy (GTDB): domain Archaea; phylum Thermoproteota; class Bathyarchaeia; order Bathyarchaeales; family Bathycorpusculaceae; genus Bathycorpusculum. Next base: position 63,886 of record CAYPSV010000001.1, read on the forward strand.
ACCTTCGGCAAATCAAAAAAGAACTTCCACACATTTAACAAAACAAGACAACGTAACTGGCCCCTATCGCTCAATACCACTACCACCCATGACACAAAACGGGCCGAAGATGCAAGAGCACGCCTTAACACCTTAAGCGAAATCCCAGATGAATTCGCAGTTGAACTTGAAAAATGGAAAAAAATCAACAAATACAAAAAGACTTTGATAAATCATAGGCTTTCTCCTGACAGAAACGAAGAATATTTCATCTATCAAACACTCTTGGGAGCCTTTCCCTTTGATATAGAATTAGAGCCAGATTTTTCTAACAGAATTAAAAGCTATCTAATTAAGGCTTTGCGGGAAGCAAAATGCCACAGTTCTTGGTTGTCGCCCAAAAACCGCTACGAGGATGCTGTCACCGATTTTGTGACTGCTCTTTTGAACTTAAAACAAGGAGCTGATTTCCTACAATTATTTTTACCGTTCCAGAAAAAAATCGCATACTTTGGGGCTCTTAATTCTCTTGCGCAGGTTCTCCTCAAGTTAACAAGCCCAGGCATACCTGATTTTTACCAAGGTACAGAATTATGGGATTTAAGCCTAGTCGACCCTGACAATCGTAGACCTGTAAACTATGCAAAAAGGCAACAAATTCTAAAACAAGCCATCCAAACACGGGCTTCGAATGCAGCCGAACTCCTGGAACATTTTTCTGATGGCGAAGTAAAGTTATATGTTACCCATAAGTTGCTTAGAGCTCGAAAAAATAACATGTCTCTATTTAATGAAGGTATTTACGTTCCTCTCGAAGTCAAAGGCGTTCATGCCCACCATGTGATTGCGTTTTATAGAAAAAAAGGCAATCAATATTCTCTCTCAGTAGCATCCCGTTTCCTAACCAACCTGCTAAAACCCTTTTCATCACCTCAAAATATCATGTGGAAAAATACATATCTTCATCTTCCTCCGTATGCACCCAAAAAATGGGTAGACTCACTAACAGAAAAGGTAATCCACACTGACGGAAATTTAGCCGTTTCCGAGATTCTTTCCGATTTTCCTATTGCTCTGTTAACAACGAAGGAGCCATAGAATGAACCAAATGGAACGCTCCAGCGGCGTCTTGCTACATATTACCTCACTTCCATCGAAATTTGGTATCGGAGATTTGGGACCAGAAGCCCTAAATTTCGTCGATTTACTCTGCAACTTAAACCAACGATATTGGGGAATTCTCCCGCTTAACCCAACGAATCCAGAAGAAGGAAACTCACCCTACAAATCTGACAGCGCCTTCGCAGGAAATCCACTATTAATCAGCCCAGAACTATTAGTCGAAGATGAACTGATATCTAAAAATGAAATAGAAAAATGGACAAAAGAACCAATCAACCGAGTGAACTACATCCAAGCATCTGAAACCAAAACTGCAATCATAAAGAAAGCTTATGAGAACTTCAATAAATTCCATACTTGCTTAAAAGACGACTTCGAATCCTTCTATGAAGATAACAAAGGTTGGCTAGACGATTACGCGCTCTACGCAACCTTGAGGAAAAAAATAAAGTTGCCATGGCACCAATGGCCAGCCGCTATCCGCGACCGTGAAGAAATTGGGTTAGTCCAAAAACGAGAAAGTCTAAAAGATCAAGTTGACAAAGAAAAGTTTGTACAGTTTGTCTTTTACAAACAGTTGCGAAACCTTAAAAAGTGCTGCGTAAGAAAACGAGTGGAAATTTTTGGTGACTTACCCTTCTACGTTGCTTTTGATAGTGCAGACGTATGGGCAAATCAAGAACTTTTTAAACTAAACCGCCAAAAAACACCTTCATATGTAGCTGGTGTTCCACCTGACTACTTCAGCAAAACAGGGCAACTCTGGGGTTCACCAATCTATGATTGGCATCAACTCAAGAAAACCGGTTACGAATGGTGGTTAGATCGAATTAGACAAAACCTTATGCTATGTCACAAGCTACGCTTTGACCATTTTAGGGGGTTCATAGCTTACTGGCGGGTTCCTGCAAAAGCTCAAACTGCTAAATCCGGTCGGTGGATTAGGGCGCCAACGGCAACCTTCTTCAGAGCCGTGCAGGAAAATTTTCCTAAGATGCCCTTTGTAGCTGAAGATCTTGGCGCCATAACACCTCCCGTTGTTAATGCTAAAAAACAACTTGGTATTCCGGGCATTAAGGTTCTACTATTTGGTTTTAACGAACCTTCTACGAACCCTAATTTTCCAGGGAACTTGGCTGCGAACTCAGTTGTCTATACAGGCACACATGACAACAACACTGTGAAGGGCTGGTTTACTGAGGAGGCAACTGCCAAAGAGAGAAAGATGCTTTTTCAGTACTTGAGTCGAGAAGTAACCAAAGAGGAAATCAGTTTTGAACTTATTAAAATGGCAGAAGCGTCTAAGTCGAATCTATGTATCATACCTCTGCAAGATGCAGTGGGTTTGGGTTCAGAGGCGAGAATGAACAATCCTGCTGATCGAAACGGCAACTGGGAGTGGCGAATTACCTCAAATCAGCTGAAAGACAAAAAACTGCAAACTTTTGGGCTAATAACACAAGAATTTGATAGAGCTTAGACGCCATAGCGTTCGGGTTGGAATTCAAATCAAAGGAGTTTAAGACATGCGTCTGCGTACCTCTTCGATCTTACGCTTTTTGACAAAAACACCGTTCGAACTTCTGTGTGATATATCAGAATCCCTAATAAAATGTTTATGAAGTCGAAACCAAATATCTACTTACCATGGCAATCTTAGAAAATTATAGCAGAGTCGTGGGTAGGTCAGTATTGAACGATATTTATCGAAAGGCTGACAAGCTAAGAGGAAAGCATATTCTTTGTATAAGCTCAACCTACCAAGGAGGCGGAGTTGCCGAAATTCTGAACAGCAGCGTGATTCTACTTAATGAACTCGGTGTTGATGTTGGATGGAGAATTCTGCACGGATCCCCCGACTTTTTTACAGTAACGAAAAAATTTCATAATGCGTTGCAAGGTGAAAATATAAATTTATCAACCATAAAAATGAAAGTTTACACTGAAACGAACAGAAGATTTTCTGTTTTCACACATATTAATCATGATTTGGTTATGGTGCATGACCCTCAACCTCTTCCATTGATTTCATTTTACAACAAGAAGCAACCTTGGATTTTTGAATGCCATGTAGATTTGTCTTCTCCAAATCAATGGGTTTGGAATTATCTTAAAGATTTTATAGAAAATTATGATCATTTCATCGTATCATTGGAAAAGTACAAACAGAACCTCAGCATTCCACAGAGCGTTATTTATCCGGCAATAGATCCATTAACAACTAAAAATAAGATGGCTTCTGAAAAAGAAATAAACAAGTATATGAGCAAATTTGGAATAGACCGAAATATACCTATAATTTCCCAAGTATCCAGATTCGACAAATGGAAGGACCCGATCGGAGTGATAAAAATATTTGAAGAGGTTAGGCAAAAAGTAAATTGCCAACTCGTTCTTCTCGGTGATTTTGCTTCCGATGATCCTGAGGGCCAAAAAATATTTGAGACCGTGAAAGAAAGGACTAAAAAAAGCAAATATGAAAAGGACATTAAAGTGATAGTTGTTTCCAATAATTTCTTAGTAAACTGTCTGCAAAGAGCTTCTTCTATTGTTATTCAAAAGTCTTTAAAGGAAGGCTTTGGGTTGACAGTCTCTGAGGCGCTCTACAAAGGAACTCCTGTTGTGGCTTCTAATGTTGGAGGAATTCCCTTACAAGTTATTGATGGCGAGAATGGGTTCCTGCATGAACCTAAAGATTACAAAGGTTTCAGCAAAAGCATCTTAAAACTCTTAGGCGACGAGAATCTTAGGCTTAAATTTGGGGCAGAAGGCAAAAAACACATAACAAACAACTTTTTAATTACGCGGCTTGTATCAGATTGGCTTGATCTCTTTCAAAAATATCTCCCTAAATAGAACCTATTTTTTAATATTTTTCAACCTTTCAAGTCCTTTGCCGAAAAATTAATTTTTTACTATCTATTAACTACGAAGTGCTATTTGTACAGGTTGTAACGATGAGCAGGTTATTGATAGTTTCTAACAGGTTACCTCTAAACCTTTCAAAAAATAATGGAGAACTCAAAGTTGAACGCAGTGTTGGAGGATTGGCAACCGGGGTCGGTTCGATTTACAAGTCTCAAGATAGTCTCTGGATAGGTTGGCCTGGTTATAGCGTTCAGAAATTACAGATTGAAGAAAAAAAGAAAGTTGTGGATTTATTAGATAAACAAAGATGTCATCCAGTTTTTCTATCCTCATATGACATAAAACAGTATTACAACGGTTTTTGTAACAACACAATTTGGCCCTTATTTCATTATTTTAATCTTTATACGAGGTATGATCAAAGCTACTGGGATAGTTTTAAAAAAGTTAACGAAAAATTCTGTGATGCAATTCTGAATATTGCAAAAAATGACGACACCTTTTGGATACATGATTACCATCTTATGCTGCTTCCTGAAATGATACGACAGAGATTGCCTAAAGCTAAAATTGGGTTTTTCTTGCATATCCCATTTCCTTCTTATGAACTTTTTCGCCTTTTGCCTTGGCGCTCAGAAATTTTAACCGGTATTTTGGGTGCCGACTTGGTTGGCTTTCACACATATGATTATGTTAGGCACTTCCTGTCAAGTGTAACTCGTATCTTAGGCTTTGAACACTCATTGAGTGAAATACAAACTGGAGAACGTTTGGTGAAAGCTGAACTTTTTCCGATGGGCATTGACTATAAACATTTTCATAATGCTGCATCAAGCGAATATGTGCTTAAAGAAGTTGCACGTATACGCAAAAAAGTTGGAAACCAGCGAATTATCCTCTCCTCTGATAGGCTTGACTATACCAAAGGAATCCCTTTGAGGCTAGAGGCATTCGATGCTTTCTTAAATAAAAAAGCTGATTATCGCGGGAAAATTACTCTTTACTTAGTCGCCGTGCCTTCAAGAAGCAATGTTAGTCAATATCAAATTTTAAAGAAGCAAATAGACGAGTTGGTAGGGCGCATCAACGGAAAATATGCAACCGCCGACTGGATGCCTGTACGCTACTTTAGCCATTTTCTCCCATTTAACCAACTGGTGGCACTGTATTCTGTTGCTGACGTAGGATTAGTCACTCCATTGCGAGACGGGATGAATTTGATGGCTAAAGAGTTTGTCGCTAGTAAAGCAAACAGAAAGGGAATATTGATTATTTCAGAAATGGCGGGAGCGGCACAGGAACTCGGAGAAGCTATAGTTGTCAACCCAAACAACCTAGATGCATTAATAAACGCAATGGAAAAAGCACTGACCATGCCGCAGGAAGAGCAACAAAAGCAAAACAGTGTAATGCAGAATCGGTTAAAGCACTATGACATAAATCACTGGATAGAAGACTTCTTAAGTGGTTTAGATCAAGCATGGATCGATCAAAAGGCAAACATGGAAAGCGTCATAACTCCTAAGGTTAAAAAAGAACTGCTAAAAAAATATAGTAATAGTACAAGAAGGCTAATTCTGCTTGATTATGACGGGACACTTGTTCCGTTTGCTGACACTCCTGAAGAGGCTAAACCAACTGTTGAAATTTTGAAATTGCTGAAAAAAATTTCTGAAGACCCTTCTAACGAGATAGTAATCGTAAGCGGCAGAAAAAGAGATACCTTAACCCAATGGTTGAATTCACTAGACATCGGGTACATAGGGGAACACGGCGCCTGGATTAAAGAACGATCAGGAGAAGTTCACATACCAGAAACCCTCTCAAACGATTGGAAAAAAGACCTTCTTCAACTGCTTGAATTATACACTGATCGCACTCCAGGATCACTCGTCGAAGAGAAAGAAGCCTCCCTAGTTTGGCATTACCGCAAAGCTGAACCCCATCTGGGCTTTCTACGGGCTAACCAGTTGAAAGACGACTTGACAAGTCTGACATCTAACCTCGGTTTAATAGTAGCCGAAGGAAACAAAGTTATCGAAATAAAAAATGCTGTAATCAACAAAGGACAAGCCGCTCAAATGTGGCTTTCAAAGCAACAATGGGACTTTATAATGGCTATAGGCGACGATAAAACAGATGAGGATCTTTTCGCAGTTCTACCTGCAGATGCTTTTTCGATTAAAGTTGGTTTAGGCTCAACTAAAGCAAGTTACAACCTTCTATCACAAAGCCAAGTCGTGCCCCTGCTAAAGAGTTGCCTTAAAAGCGCTAAAAAATTATCCAAATAGAATAACTGAAACCGTTCTACTTTATAATTTTCTTAACCAAACTTTTGCCTGAGTTTTAAGGCACTCGATGAAGTCCTTGTCACATTCAAGATTCAAAAAAGCATCTTTGTCAACACCGTCAGGCATTGGGATCTTTACTTTGATATAGGGGTTGATTGTCTTTTCTATTTTTGATCGTACCTTATCGTATTTGTCAGGTTCTTGTTTACTCAGGACATTATCACCGATATTACTATGATGTAAATTGGCGCTATTCCCAAAATCAGAAATGAGAACGGTCCAACTCTTCGGAACCATTCTAACAAACTGATTATCTTTCTCTATTTTCTTAATATTCCTAGTCCAATTATGTTTGAAGCAGAATCTATCGGAGTCATATGGCATTTTATGGCAAAGAAGCATGGAAAGAATACTAGAACCAACATTAGAAAACATCCACGCTTTTGCTTCCGACAAACCACAGAATACTGTGTGACTGCAGAAATACAGATACGGAAATTTTGTCAAAGAAAACTATTCAAAAACCGATTTAAGCATATGTGAAGCAAATAGAGTTTGAGGAAAACATCACGTTAAGCAAAGACATGGAAATTGAAAACGTTACTTTTCAAGCTCTAGCGCATCCTATTCGCAGATCAATAATTCGAATTATTAATTCAAGAAATCAAGGAATCTCGTACACTGAATTAATCACAGAACTTGGATTATCAACAGGAAAACTAAACTACCATCTAGAACAACTAAAAGGCTTAATCGAAAAAAACAGCTATCATTACTATGTTTTAACGCCGTTTGGAAAAAAGGTCATTGAACACTTAAACCTTGTCGACCAAAGAATCAGCTCAGAAGACGAGAAATACGTCAAGGTTGCTTCTTTAGCTCAAAACGCAAGTCTGCAACCGATAATGAAAGCGTTCTTATCTATTGGTATTGTGGCTATGACGTTTCTGATTTTCTTATGGATCTATATTGGCTATATAACTATATCTGAAGGTGCACCCTTAATTATCTACGTTATTTTGCCCGTTTTAACATCTCTCGGTTTGTGTGTTCTTGTTTTACTAGTTTATGCGTTACTTAGATCGCCTCTGTGGATTAGACGGTTGGAACGAAGATACTTTGGCGAAAAACTATCCTTGAATTTCCATTCTTTTCTTATTGCTGTGGAATATTAATTAAACAGTTTTTTGTAACCATTGATAAGTGAAAATGTTATGGCTGGAAAAGCAATAGTGATTATGGGTTCCGAACGCGATTTAGATTTTAGCCGCGAAATCGCCAAATACCTAAAACTCCTCGGCGTTTCCTACGAGTTTCGCGTCGCTTCTGCCCATAAAACCCCAGAAAAAGTACTAAATATACTAAAAGAATTCGAAAACCAAAAAGTAGTTTTCGTAACAGTTGCCGGTCGCTCCAACGCTCTGAGCGCATTCATGGACGGAAACACCTCGAGCCCAGTCATTGCGTGTCCACCCTACAGCGAAAAATTCGGAGGCGCAGACATATACTCTTCTCTTCGGGTACCAAGCGGCATCGGATCTGTTGTAACAATTGAGCCCGAAGGGGCAGCAATCGCAACTGCAAAGATTCTAGCATTGCAAGACACAGAAATAGAAGGTAACATCAAAACCTATCAAGAAGGCAAACGCAAAGAAATCGAAAGATCAAATGAATCCGTAAAAATCCTAACATAGACTGCGCCCTCCTCAAATTCAAAACCTGCTTCATCTAAGATAGGTGAGCATTTTGAACCCATTTTTTAACAATTATGCTCTATTTGGACCATTTAACCCATTTTGGACCATTTTATCCCATGAGTTAAGCCAAATCCAACTCCCTAAACCAAAAAATAAGCTTGAATTGAACTTATCCAAAAATGAAGAAAACATATTTTTTCTAGCAGACAAAATTTAATGCTCTTGCCAGAGAAGAACAACAACAGTTATTTTTTGAGTGTTGTTGTTCTAGCAAAGATACTATTTCCACACAGAAAAAACCCACCAACAAAAACAACCCAAAACAAACCCGCCCAACAACATAAAAAACAAACTTTTTCTTCTCCGGAGAGGTTTCAAAACCTCACAAAATCGATATAAGGACAAATACAAATAATCAAAGCAATCGAGGAGAACAAGATGGGCAGCGTAAAAGACCTACAAATAATCCAAAAACCTACTCAAACAACCATGGGTGTTGGTAGATTCCTATTTTCGGATCGTTACAGCGTCTTTGATTGGGGAGAAATGCCAGATCTCATAGAAGCTAAAGGCTCTGCACTGTGCCTTATGGGCGCTTACTGCTTTGAACAGCTAGAAGACATGGGAGTTAAAACCCATTACAGAGGTTTGGTTAACGAGAAAGGCAAGGCTGTTAAAGTTGCCGAGTTAAAAGCGCCTTCTAACAACATGGAAGTGGCGCTGGTTAACGTCTACAAGCCCAAAACAACCGTTGTCAACGGCAAAATCCTGCATGATTACAGCCCCTACACTTCTTCACTGAAAAACTGCCTTATTCCACTAGAAATCATCTATCGCAACGGCCTGCCTGAAGGCTCATCAGTATTCAAGAGGATAACTCAGGGAAAAGTCACCTTAACAGACCTTGGTTTAGATCACCAACCAATCCCAGGCGAAACACTAACTAAACCAATCTTTGATGTCAGCACAAAACTTGAAGAAACCGACCGTTACATAACATGGAATGAAGCCAAAAAAATAGCAGGACTAACAAACCAAGAACTCAACAACATCAAAGACGTCCTGTTAAAAGCAGATGAAACCATAACCAAAGCCGCTCAAAACGCTGGCTTAAAAAATGAAGATGGCAAAATCGAGTTAGCCTTCGACGACAAACGAAACCTCATGCTCGTTGACGTATTAGGGACTCTTGACGAATGCCGATTCACTTACAACGGATTACATGTCAGTAAAGAAGTTGCAAGACAATTCTACAAAACAACAACCTGGTACAATGATTTGGAACAAGCAAAAAAAGAAAGCGAAGCCAACGGAATCCAAGACTGGAAAACCCTCAGCAAATCACAACCTCCAAAACTCGACGCTAAACTAAAAAATGTCATCAGCGAAATGTATATGGCAGCTGCAAACGAAATGACCAAAATCAAGCTTTTTGACGTGGCTAAACTTGCAAAAGTAATTAACGAGTACAAAGAGTATATGGGTGAAAAAGCATGACCATGAAAAACAAAATCCAACAGACCATCGCCGACTACGACCAAGAGAAAATCCATATCGGCGTCTTAGGCTCGCACAGTGCACTGGAAATCGCTTCAGGCGCAAAACAAGAAGGCTTCAAAACCGTAGTAGTATGCCAAAACGGCAGAGAAAAAACATACGCCCGCTACTACCGAAACATCTTTGACAAATTCATATTCCTAGACAAATTCTCAGACATCACCACCCCCGAGACTGTGAAACAACTAACAGAACTAAACACAGTCTTTGTCCCAAACCGATCATTCAGCGTCTACGCAGGATACGACGCCATCGAACAAAAATTCGAAGTACCAATAATAGGCAACCGATACCTACTACGAACCGAAGAACGCAACATCCCAAAAAACCAGCTCTGGCTCCTAAAACAAGCTGGCATCAAAATCCCCAAATCCTTCCAATCGCCAAAAGACATCAACTGCCCCGTCATCGTCAAAGTAGCCGAAAAAGGAAGAACAATCGAACGCGCATTCTTCTACGCCTCAACCCCCGAAGAATACGAACGCGAAGCCCAAAAACGAATTAGAGCAGGCATAATCAGTCGCGAGGCACTCGAAGAATCCATAATCGAAGAATACGTCCTAGGCGCCAAATTCAACGCCAACTACTTCTACTCCCCCCTAAACGACGAAATCGACCTGCTGGGTTTTGACCGACGCATCCAAACAGACCTAGACGGCGTTCTAGATTTACCCGCCCAAGAACAACTAGAACTAAAAGTCTCAACTCAAAACATAGAAATCGGACACATGGGCGCAACCATGCGAGAAAGCCAACTCGAAAAAATCTTCGACGCAGCCGAACGCTTCGTGCAAATCTGCCAAAAAGAGTTCCCCCCAGGCATGATTGGACTCTTTGCACTTCAAGGAGCAGTAACCAAAGAACTAGAATTCCGAGTCTTCGACGTAAGCCCACGAGTACCCGGATGCCCATGCGTCGAACCCACATCCCCCTACATGAACTACAAATACGGCATAGAAGTAGGACCAGGCAAACGCGTAGCCATGGAAATCAAACGTGCAGTTCGAAAACACCGCCTCCCAGAAGTGGTCACATGATAACAAACCCAGACATAGAAAAAATCATAAACAAATACGACCAAAAAAAACTCGCCATCGCAACATTAGGATCACACAGTTCCCTCAACATCTTCAAAGGCGCCAAAGAAGAAGGCTTCAAAACCATCTGTATCTGCAAAGAAAAAGACGCCATCATGTACCAAAAATATCCGCTGGTTGATGAGTTAATCATAGTTAAAGACTTCACAGAGTTGCTCAACGAAAAACTCCAAGAAAGACTGCGCAACCTTAACGTAGTTTTAATTCCACACGGCTCCTTTACAGCATACTTAAGCACAGAACAATTAACAAACAAACTCTATGTGCCCATGTTCGGAAACCGCCAACTGCTACACTGGGAAGCAAACCGAAAAAGCCAAGAAGAATGGCTAAGACAAGCGGGACTCAGACTACCCGCGACTTTCAAAACACCTGAAGACATTGACCGTCTAATAATCGCCAAACTTCAAGGTGCCAAAGGCGGAAGAGGCTACTTCCTCGCCAACTCACCTGAAAACTTCCATAAACAATTCAGCGAAATGGTCAAACGCGGAATGCTAACAAAAGACGACCTCTCAAGCATCCACCTCCAAGAATACGCGTTGGGCGTTAACGTCTACCCCAGCTACTTCAGCTCCATCATAAACAACGATGTCGAGATGCTCTGCATAGACAGACGCTACGAATCAGCAGTCGACTCTATCGGCAAAATCCCAGCAAGCCAACAACTTGAAATCGACATAAACCCAACTTACACCGTTGTTGGCAACTTCCCAATTGTGCTTCGAGAATCTCTTCTGCCAGAAATCATTCGGATGGGAGAAAACGTACACAAAAAAGCACGCGAGCTTGCACCCCCCGGAATCATCGGACCGTTCTGCCTTGAAACAGTTATCACCGACGAAGCCAAAATCTACACCTTCGAAATCTCAGCACGCATTGTTGCTGGAACAAACGTTGGCATCGGTACCTCGCCTTATGCTTATCTAAAATACGGCGAAAACATGTACATGGGCAGACGTATAGCAATGGAATTCAAAGAAGCTATCAAACAAAAACGACTTCAAGACATAGTAGCCTAATACTGCTATTCAAGGCATAAATTCAAGAGCTCTTCAAAATTCTTGCGGCTTCTTTCTTTTTTGTAACTCTTCAAAGCAACAACAAGCTTAGCTTTGTTTCTTTGCCCCAAGATTTTAGCAATCTTTTTTCCAGCATCGCTGTTGCCTTGGAAGAGGAATTGGCACACAGAAGTAACGTTAGAAGCATTCCGAGATAGACTGGCGGTTTCAAAGTCCACGATGAAAGGCTCTCCAGCGCTGTCGACAAGCAAATGCTTTGGTGCTTTGCTGAGTTCTCCGTGGTCTAAGTATATTTCATCTAGCCGCCAACATTGCTCCAAAATTTCCTCCAAGACCCTACGCAAAAAACCTGTATCCGCTTGAGCTTCAACCCAATCGGGAAAAACGTCGCCATCAATTAGCTGCATCAATAAAAAATCCTTCGTGACTGCAACAAACTTCGGCCCAACTTCAACGCTGTTTGCTTTTAGAAGCAGCTCTGCTTCATGCTCAAGGCTTTCTCTATCAGCATCACTTCTACGCATCTTAAGCGCAAATCGCTTTCCATTGATATGAGCTACCGCTACTACTCCGACATAACCTTTGCCAAAAACGGGAAGCGTAAAAGCAGTCGACTTGCCAGAAAACTCCACAGATTGGACACCAAGACGCTGCAATTGTTCAAGGCGACTATCCATTTGAGTTGGCGTTGCTCGTGGATAACAAACGACTGAAGCGTACGGTTCAGCTCTGACGTTTTCGACCGGCACGATGGTTGGCGGTTTCACCTTTTAATCCTCTTAGCCATAAACATGAGGCTAGTTAATTAAAGCTTAAGTGGATATGACAAATTCGCTTTAAAATACAATTTTGGCGAAGGCCCTCTCGAATATTTGTTCTATCTTTAAGTTTATAATAAAAAAGATAATATGCATATCAGAACTATCCTAAACAGTTGCCACATGCCGCACTTTAAACAAATACCCCAAATTCAACAACTGATGAGCAACAAAGAACTCATCCGAAACATAGGCATAATTGCGCACATCGATCACGGAAAAACCACACTTGCTGATTCCCTACTGGCTGGAACAGGTTTGCTATCGCCAAGAATGGCTGGTTCCGCACGTGTGCTGGATTACCTTGAAGAAGAGCAGAAACGAAAAATCACAATAAAAACAGCTAACATTAGTCTGCTCTACAAAACAGACAGAAATCCTTTCCTAATCAACTTAGTTGATACACCTGGACATGTGGACTTTACAGGCAAAGTTACCCGAGCCCTGCGGGTAATTGACGGTGCAGTGGTTATTGTAGATGCAGTCGAGGAGATTATGGCGCAAACAGAAATCCTCACAAGACAAGCGCTTCAAGAACGAGTACGTCCAGCGCTCTTCATCAACAAAGTTGACCGTCTAATAGTTGAACTGCAGCTTAACGAAGAACAAATCCAAAAAAAGCTTAACCACATAATCGGATCCTTCAATGACCTCATAGAACTTTATGCAGACGCTCCTTTTAAGAAGCAATGGAAAATAAATTCTTCAAATGGCAATTTGGCTTTTGGTTCAGCCTTGCACGGTTGGGGATTTACACTAAACATGGTGAAACGCCAAAACGTAAAATTCTCAGACATAATAAAAGCCTATCGAGAGGGCAGACAGATAGAGCTGCAGAGAAACCTCCCTGTTTCAGAAGCCGTTTTTAAAATGGCTATTGAATCGCTTCCGAATCCTCGTAAAGCACAATCTTACCGAGTTGAAAAAATCTGGGCTGGACACACAGACTCTAAAGTTGGTAGGGCATTGGTCGCTTGCAGAGACGATGGACCAACTGTAACATTCATTACAAATGTACATTCAGAAACAGACGGTAGCGCTATCGCCACTGGAAGAATTTTCGCCGGCAAAATCAAGGTGGGTGATAAGTTGCATCTTGTTGACGCCTTAATCGAAACGGAGGTTAAGCAAGTTTCTATTGATATGGGATCGTTCCGAGAAGAGGTCACTGAAGTTTCTGCTGGAAACTTGACTTCCTTGACCCTATCTGGTCAGGTTAAGATTGGTGAAACCATCGTTGATATGTCGCATAAGGTTGGTATGGTGCCCTTCGAAGGAATATGCTATCTTTCAGAGGCTGTTATCACATTAGCTGTTGAACCCAAAAACCCCCAAGACTTGCCACTTTTAATATCGGGGCTCGAGAAGCTTACCGTTGAAGACCCAAATCTGAAAATGGATGTGGACAAAGAAACAGGAGAATACTTACTAAGCGGTATGGGTGAGCTGCATCTGGAAATAGCTATAACTCAGCTCAAGAACGCTTGCGGTATTGATGTTACAGTCTCATCTCCAAGAGTTGTTTACAAAGAAACTGTTTCAAAGAAGGGCGTTGTTGCTTTGGCAAAAAGTCCCAACAAGCTGAATTGTTTTTGGTTGCAAGTTGAGCCTGAAGCTGAAGAACAAGCTGCGCCTCTAGAAGCCGAAGAATTAGGAAACATACTTGCAATTGATGAAAACCGAAATGTACTTTTAGATTGCAGGAGAAAACCCGACAGAGTTTCCGATGAAGTTTTAGAAGCAATTATCGCTGGGTTTGAGTATGCTTGCAAAGCAGGTCCGTTGTGTGGGGAACCGATTAGGCATTTACAAGTAAAGCTGATTGATATGCAGCTTGAAGAAGTAGAATCAGCTCTATCCGAAGTCACGCACGGAGTCGGAAAAGCAATCTTTGGTAGTTTCCTAACAGCTCAACCAACTCTTCTTGAACCCATTTATAAAATCACAATAACCGTAGCTACAGAATTGTCCGGTGAATCCTCAAGAATCCTAAGCACTCGAAGAGGCAAAATCACCTTATTTGAACAAAAAGGGCTGCTCACACACATCAGCGGTTTCATTCCTGTTTCCGAAACCTTCGGTTTCTCCAAAGAATTGCGCTCGGCAACCTCGGGGCGTGCGTTTTGGCAATCCTTCTTTGACCACTGGGAAAAGATGCCCCAAAAGTTGGCGACGAATGTAATTAACGATTTACGTCAGCGCAAAGGGCTTGCTCCTAAAGTGCCTAAACCAGAGAAATTTATGGAGCCTCAATAATGCTTCTTGATATTCCATTTGACTTGAATTTTTCGCTATGCTGCGGGCAGGTGTTCAGATGGAAAAAAATTGGCGACTGGTGGTACGGTGTCGTCGGCGAAACTGTATTCAAAATCCATCAATTCGACTATAACTTAGAATTTGAAGGCGTCAGCGAAGAGTTTGTACGGAATTATTTTAGATTAGACGACGATTTAGCTAAAATCAGCCGAAATATCGCTAAAGACCCACACATCGGCAAAGCTCTGAAAAGGTTTGAGGGGTTACGGTTAGTGCGGCAAAAACCTTGGGAATGCCTTATCGGTTTTATATGCTCCATTTACAAGAACATCGCCGCCATCGAACAAATGCTCCAGCGACTTTCAGAAAAATACGGAGAAAAATGCTCATTTGACGGTCTTGAATTCTATTTGTTTCCCACTATCGACAGATTGGCTAATTTAAGTGAGGATAAACTGCGAGAATGTGGATTGGGTTTTAGGGCAAAATATGTTCTGACAACTGCACGAAAAATTCGTAAAGAAGACCTGAATCTTCAAAACCTTAAAGTTTTGTCATATTTGGACGCCCGAAACAAACTTCTAGAATGCCCTGGTGTAGGCTTGAAAGTGGCAGATTGCGTACTGCTATTTTCGTTAAACAAAATGGAGGCTTTCCCAGTGGATGTTTGGGTTAAACGGGTAATTCTAAACCATTACGCAGACAAATTTCCCTCCGATCTGGTAAACAAAATGCGAAGTCACAACTCCCTAACCAACGGAGAATACCTAAAAATTGGAGAGTTCGCCAGAAACTATTTTGGAGCCTATGCTGGTTATGCACAAGAATATCTCTACCATTTTGAAAGAACACAATATTAAAATGGCAAAAAACAACATTTCCCTAACCGGTGAATATTGATGAGTGAGGGCAAACTTAATCAATTAATAAAACAAAAAAGAATTTTCCTTCGACAAACTATGAAAGATTACGCTTCAGGAGGCAACGACATGCTTGACGATCTGGAAACAATCCTTGTTGAGGCAAAAACAGAAATTACGCACAATTTAGAGCTCGCAAGCTGTCTAAAAGAAGAAAACGAAGAATCATACAAAAAAGAATGTCTATCCATGTTTGATGCATGGTACGAGAAATGGTTCGGCAAAACCTGATTTCCCCAATTTTTTGTTACGACATTCCTTTGCATTGGGCAAGGCGGAAAATGTTTAAATGCTGTACAAACAGCAATTATTAAGAACAAGCAATGTGGGCCCGTAGCTCAGCTAGGTAGAGCGCCAGACTCATAATCTGTTGATCACCAGTTCAAATCCGGTCGGGCCCACCATTTTAACTTATCATAAAACACCGGATTTACACTCTTAACTTCTCTTTTAGATCTCTATTATTTTTTGCAAAACCCTGCTGCTTTGAATTTTTGCCTCTTTAGAAAATTAAGTTATTGGGCAAGGTTATTGGGTAAATAGAATTAACAAAAAACCTCATCAATAATTCAATATCAGCTTTTTGTTACCGTTTTAACTTATAGAGCAAGACTGTTGTGGCCGCAATCATTATCGCGATCCAAAATACAAGGTCAATGAGCAGGGTTGCAATGTTTACGCTCCATTGGTTAACTGGTCCTGCAATTGTGCTTTGGGCGTTTGTTGCCCATACAAGTGGCAATCCGTAATCCACGTGCACAAAGTCTGGCCAGTTGTATGTTATGCCCCAAAGCAAAGCTGCAGCAGTAATGATCAACCATATGATCATGAAGCTTAGGATATATTCTATCTTTCGCATATGGAAATTTGAAAGACTGTAACCCTAATAAGTTTTAGTTTTTGAAAGTTATCTCTAGACTATGGATTAAATTAGTCAGACACTTAAGGTAAATTAAACATAGCCTCTTTAATTGAAGCTATATTTTTATGTGACAGTTATAAATGCTAATCCTGATTGATTAACAATGTCTGAAGTTGTTGCAGAAAGTCTTTCTGGTCTCCTGCGAGGTTTAATATCTGGAACCATCGCTTTTTTCCTGGTAATGTTATTATCAATTGTTTACAGGTATTTTACAAACGAAAAATTATCTTCTTTCATTGGCATAGTTTTTGGACTGGGCTTTTTGGGATTTTCAGGAGGGCTACTAGCAATTTTAGAGCAACCCACTTTGGGAGGCGTGATCGAAATCGTGGCAGTAGCAATAATGATCGTTTGGGGTCTTAACACTGGCGACAAAATAGCCGAAAAGATTCCGAGAAAAAGCGCCTCTTCAATATTAGAGGGTATTAGAGGAGGAAAAATAACTTACACCACGATCAAAATGCCTATTTCACGGCTAATACGTGACATGGTCGGAAAGCCTAGAGTTCCTGATTCATTGAAAGCGGAATTATCAGAACGCGAATTCACCTTGCCAAGTGACCTTCCACTCGAAGAAATCACCAATAGAGTAAAGAGACGTTTAATTACAGATTGGGGCATAGGGGACGTGGAACTTGAATTGGACCAAGAACACAAAGTAATCCATTTAGCAATATCCGCAAAGGAAAGAGGCTTAAGCGAGACTATACCCGAAGGCAGCGTGGCTATACCGATAGAATGTAATGTGATTCCGTCCAACCTAGTTTCGGGTGATTTGGTAAAACTTTTCTTTGAAAATAACGAAGTCATGGAGAAAATAGAAATAAAAGGCGTAGATGAAGAACACAAAGTAATAACCATAGTCGCCGATTTGGGTTTACTTGACACAATTCGGGGCAAGAAAGCATCTTTGGTGGTAGCTCTGCCGTCCGACACACCTAAACAGGCAATTAGTGTAGAACAAATATCAGGTGAAATTGAAGATTTTAAATTTCAAAGAATTGTCAGTTCTCTAAAAAAAGTTGGGGTAAATAACGAACTCGCAAGCAAGATTGTTATGAACGTTCAAGCTAGACTAAGCAAATTAGATCCGCCAGTTTCTACGAGGTTAATTAAAGCGGCAGTCGTAGAAGAATTGGAAAAGGAAGACCCAGATGCTACAAAAAAATTGAGAAAACGAAAAATATTTGGTCCATAAAAACAGTATTTTGCAAACACCTTTTGACAAATCATTTATTGCATAAATATTATTAAATAGGTATTTCTTCCTTATGCAAGCGACCAATTTTTAGATCGCGTAAGGAGGAGCCATTCAGCTTGCATTTGGAACAGATGAAGAAAGAAATTGAAGCACTAGTTATTAAGAAGGGTTTTTACAACAAGCCTGAAGACATACCAAAAAAACTGCTCTTTGCCTTTATCGAACTAGGTGAAGCAAGTGACGCATGGAAAAAAGGATTGCCTGAGGAAAAAATCGCAGAAGAATTAATCGACGTAATCTTTTATGTTTTAGATGCCAGCCGCTTAGCTTGCCCAAACATGAACATGGATGAAATATTCAAAAAGAAACTAGAAAAAAACCTTGACAGGCCTTACCAGTACGGCGAAGGACACCGATTCAAAAGGCTTGAAGAAACACAAAAATAACCTCAAAGATTATTTTAAACTACAAATAACTGCTGTGGACGTAAAGTGGAATTTACTTACCCAACCAATATGCTGTTTTATTGCAGCAAATGTGGCTTGTGCTGTGGTGATACAAAACAAAAACCACGATGCATCTTGCTCTTGGAGTCAGAAGCAACCGACATATCAAACCTAACACATCAACCAAAACAACATTTCGCCAATGAGGTAAAAAACAAAGCACCTTACCTGTATGAAATGAAAAAAAACAGTCAAGGTAAATGCTTGTTTCTAGAAGACAACAACTGCGCTATTTACGAGCATAGACCGTTAATCTGTAGGTTCTATCCTTTTGAGCTAAAATTTTCACAGGACAAAGAAAACTATACTTTTGAATTCACGCTTGAATGTCCGGAAATAGGTAAAGGCAAAAAACTCGCCAAAAAGGATTTTGAAAAACTGTTTACAATGGCAAAAGAAAGACTATGTTAGAGTTGCTTCAAAACATTAGTCTGTTCTATTGTGAAACCGCAATAATGGCATTTCAAAACTAGAGGCTCTTCTTGTTTTGCATGAAACTTTGTGGTTATTGGTTCTTCACTATTACTTATGCAGCATGGATTAACACATTTCAATATGCCTTCAAAAGTGATAGGCAACTTTACCTCTACTTTTTCAATCACAGCATAATCCCGAATAATGTTTATCGACGCATGAGGTGCAACTAAGGCTATTCTGTTAACTTCTTGTGAGCTGAGCTCTTTTCCCTCAATCTTTACAATATCCTTAACCCTAAAACGTTTACTAGGGACATTAATGGCAATAGTCATAACTCTCTTCTCTTTGCCAGTTATCCCTAAAATCTTTACAACATCCAAAGCAAATCCTCCTCGAATATGGTCAATGACGGTGCCATCTTTAATTTTGGTAACCCTCAGCTCACGATCACTCATATAGGATCATCTCTCGTAAAGGCTACACAAAGGGAACAGATAAAATTTTACTCAGAGCTCCAATCTTACGGAATACGGGAAAGCAAATCTATAACTGTTGTTCCAGCAAACTTGTCAAAATACCTCAAGAACATTTGGTTCTTTAAACGCCACCCTAATAGTAAGTCAAAGGGTAATATAGGTAACAGCTTGCCAAAATTCCGGACAGCTGCATGGTCGTAAGACATTTTTCTTCCGTCAGTTCGGACAACTTTCACTCCGAAGATACGTTTACCTATGCTTTGGCCGTTAAATCCTTCTAATAGCGTAGAATAAACCCAAAGAAGAACTATGGTTATGAAAAGTATGGTGCTACTTTCTCCAAATAAGTCCGTGGATGTAAAAGGAAAAATGTATGGAAAATAGGTAATTGCCAAGGTAATAGCCAGCATAAACGCAAAATCTACTAAGAAAGCTCCAACTCTATATTCGATAGATGCAACAGGAAGTAAACTTGCCCTGCCATGTACATCAGCAGCTTCAACCCAGCCTTCAACATCATGGATAACTCTCACAGCGTTTTCGCCTGCTCTGCTTAGCTTATATTTTCCGCTTGGAGTTTGTTCGATGAAAGAAGATAAAGCACGGAGATGAAAACTTAGCTTCCCAGTATCTGCCTTTAACAAGTTTAATAAATCGGTGAAAGAAGACTCTCCATTTTCACTTAGATCTAGCAATATTTCTCTTCGCATTGGATGCGCAAGAACTGAAAGTACTTTTGAAACATTTTCTTGTTCGATGCTCATTTGCTAAACCATGGTTTAATAATTAACAATATTTTTTTTGAGTACCATACAAAACTTCTGTCTTCAATATAAGTTCCACTCAAAAATGACCTCAAATAAATATCTAATCTAAATAGCAGAATACAACTTATTAAATAATTGTATGTCAAGCGCTGAGGTTGCAGTAAAAGTGTTCCGTGAATTAGAAAACGAAGACTTAAGAATACTTCATGTAATCGAAGCGGCAATGAGTAAACGCGAATTCGTTCCAACTGAACAAATCCAAAAATACACCAAAGTCCCCATGGATCGAATACATTTTACATTGGGCAAACTAAACAAGCTGGGTTTAATCTTTCAAAACAAAGGCGCCTATACTGGGCACACTTTGATCTATGCTGGTTACGATTGTCTTGCGATAAACAGTCTTGTCAAAGCCGGAGTCATTTCGTCTTTTGGGCAGACATTGGGAGTTGGAAAAGAAGCGGATGTTTATGATGCGCTTAGCCCAACAGGAAACCGTGTGGCTGTAAAATTTCACAGATTAGGAAGAACTAGTTTTAGGCAAACCAGGCGAAAAAGAGGGTACATACGAGAACATTCTACTTGGTTATTTCAATCGCATTTGGCAGCTGAAAAAGAGTATCAAGCTATTCAACTGGCTTATAAAAACACTGTTTCTGTTCCTGAACCAATAAGCCAAAATCGTCACGTATTAGTGATGGGGATAATTGCAGGAGCTCAATTATCTAAATACGCGGATGTGGGCAACCCGAAGACGCTTCTTATGGCGATCTTGCGCAACGTTAGAAAAACCTACCTGAAAGCTCACCTTATTCACGGTGACTTGAGTGAATACAATATCATCTTAAAACCTGATGGAAATTTGCTTATCATCGATTGGCCTCAAGCGGTAAAAACAGATCACCCAAATGCAAAGGAACTACTTGAAAGAGACATTAAGAATGTGTTGATTTTTTTCAGCCGAAAATTCAACATAGAGCTAACTTTGAAAGAAGCCTACGAATATGTAGTCGGTGAAACCAGGAGTCTAAAGTTTTAGTGCTTGTTAGCGTCCATTACTATGTACAGAATGTTGTTTCCTCGAAGTAACACATTACCGTAGTTTGTCATTAATTGGTCTTCTTTGATTTCAGTAGCGCCTTCCAACAGTATGTTCATGTGCCCATCACACTTTATCATTTTTCCTTTGTATTCATATCCATTTTTCAGTACAACTTCAATGTTGCCATGCAGCTGTTTGATGAGTACGTTGAGAGGTTTTTTACTTGGTTCCATCATTGACATTTTATAGAGTCACTGTCCATACCTATTATATCTGCAAGAACCTCTTACCAAATATAAAAGCCTTATGAAAAAGGGTTCTGGTAATTTCATGGTCGATGGCAGAAGTTGTTAAAAATCGGTCGGCAAATCGATTTTTTTCTGTTCTCAAAAATGACTTTTAACTTTCGGGTGATCGCCTGCCTTTCTATCTGAACTACAAACAAAAGTTAACTGCATATTTTGGCCTTTATTCTGGGGAAAACTTCTTTCTGAGCTTGAACGATTCCAAAAGTTGTTATTTTGAATTTATTATTAGTATCCCTAGTTGCTAACTCATTTTTTGACAGTTCGCATAATCTTGTACTGGTGATTTTGCAGTTTTTTCCTATTTTTGTTTGCAAAGTCTTTTTTGAAACAGAATCGCTGTCAACTAAACCAAGTCTATAACCTAAATGGTAAGCAGTTAGCAAGATCAGAAGAGCTTCATTGTCCGTAAGTTTGGTTTTAGGGACCAACAAATTTGGGCATTCAGTTGAGAAAGCTACTATTCCTGCAAGATCTTGGGCAAGCTGTTTTAAATCAACGTTAAGCTGAAGTTTCTGGGCAATCTCAAACGAGGGGACTATCTCTTTAAAGAACTTGGTTAACAATAGCCATGCTTCTTGGGGCTCAGCTGAAAATTGTTGTTCAATGTTGTGGTACTTTATAAGGAAATTAATTTTTTCTGGTTTTTGGTTCAACTCATTTTTCCTCTAAGTTTAGAGAGAACCTCATCCTCAATCCACTGTTCACCTTGAATTGTAAGCTTGAATTCCGGTTTACTTGGATCAGGCTTGAAGACTTGTCCACGTTTGGTCATTTCGTTGAGTCTTGCTGGAACCATGCTTTTTATGCCGCTAGATTCCAAGAGTTTTTGGATTTGAGCTGCAGTGTTTTTTCGTTCATCCGAAGCGTACAAAACCAATCCAACCGCTTCGTAATGAGTTAGATTTTCGCGGGTAACTATTACTGGTCCTTCAGTTGTTGCCTCGACGATTCCTTTGAGTTGAGCCCCTGACGGATTTAAACGGCTAGAAACAAAGTCAGACAGTTTCTCAACAAAATTTTCTGGAATTTCGCTAAGCATGTCAAGTATTTCCTGCGAGTTTTCTCCCTCAATCACAACTTCACCGAAAGGTGTTTTTATGCGCGCCTCAATCCGTTTCATCAATCCAACGCCCCGTCTTATAAGTAATACACTGTGCTAGTGCTTTTTAGTATTTGTTACAAGAAAGATGTTAAAAAAACAAAATGGGGCTAATTTAGCCTTTCTTTTAAGAGTTTGACAACAAGTTCAGGTTTGGCTTTTCCACGGACTTCTTTCATAACCACACCTATGAGCATTCCAAACGCGTTCTTGCCAAGCTTGTCGACTTGTTCTTTGTTTTCTTCGATAACTCGGTTTATTATAGGTGTTAAGTCAGATTCAGTGAACATTTTCAATCCCAAAGCTGCGACTGCAGACTGCAGAGTCTCGCCTTCGTTCTTTGAGAGCCAGCTGAATACTTCTGCAATGGCTTCTTTTGCGAGTTCACCTGAGCCAACAGCTTTGAATATGCTCAAGATTTGGCTATCAGTAACATTAT
This sequence comes from uncultured Candidatus Bathyarchaeia archaeon, assembly GCA_964413605.1. Taxonomy (GTDB): domain Archaea; phylum Thermoproteota; class Bathyarchaeia; order Bathyarchaeales; family Bathycorpusculaceae; genus Bathycorpusculum. The sequence continues at coordinate 86,690 of CAYPSV010000001.1, forward strand.
CCACTTCTACGCTATCCCGTTTTAGTGCCTTTACCGTTTCAGTTAAGAATGCCGCAACTGTAGAGCCTGAAACTCCACTATCCTTTGCTGCTACTTCAAAGAGGATGTTGTATTCAGAATCAATCAATTGTTTAGCAAGTTTTTCATTCAATTTGTATTCTTTAATTAAACGTTCAAGCTTTGTATCTGCAGGTTCTGGCAAGTTGGCTTTAATCTTCTCGACTAATTGGTCAGTTATGATTTGGGGCGGAATGTCTGTTTCAGGGTACATTCGAGCTGCACCGGGTCTTGGACGCATGTAGTGGGTTGTGCCGTCATCTTTTGCAGTGCGCGTTTCTGCTGGGACTCCAACAAGGGCTTCTTGGCAACGTTCTACGACTGCTTTCAAAGCATCCGTCGTGTTTTCTGCTGTGTCAGCAACTAAAACGACTGCGTCTCCTTCAGTGGCTGAAGCTGCTTTCCGAGTTGCTTGGACTTCTTCTGGTGTTATGCCGTAATTTGGCATTTCGTCGGTGTGGAATATTCCGCCGACTCTGCCCCAGAATTTGGCGCGATCAGATAGTTCTGTGCCGAAGCGGAAATTGGGCATCAATTCAAGTCCTAGCAGCCCAGTGAAACAAGACAACTTAACAGCCATAACCTTTTGATCTTTTTCTATTGCTTTTCGGATTACTTTGGATTTGGTTTCTTTGAAAATTGCAGACACATCAACGAAATCGGGTCTAAGCGATTCTGCAACTATACCGCGTTTTGACAGTTCCTCTTTGATGCTGATTAATCCAAGTTGTCTTTGGATTTCGTATTCAACAACTGTTGAAATCAGCTCCAATTCCTGAACTCCTTTAATCTCGATCAAGGCACCGTTAGGCAAAGAAACATTCAGATCTTGACGAATTGTGCCTAATCCACGCATAACTTTGCCTGTGTCTCGTAGTATTCTGCCAATTGCATATGCCACTTCCTGGGCTTCTTGTGGTGAATAAATCACTGGTGCGGTTGCAACTTCAATTAACGGGATACCTAAGCGATCAATTCGATATCGGATTGTTTTTCCATTATCTTGGGCTCCTGTTTTCCGTGCGGCATCTTCTTCGAGGCTTGCAGCTTGCATTGGGATCATTTTTTCGCCGACTTTAATCCAGCCATCAAGAGCGATTATGCAGGTACGTTGAAAACCTGTCGTGTTTGAGCCGTCGATGACGGTTTTGCGCATAACGTGGGCTTCATTTACAGGTTGCATGTTCATCATAAGAGATGCAGTTAAAACGACTTCAACTGCATCGATATTAATGGGGTGTGGAGGTTCCTCGTCCATCTCAACAAGGCATGAGCTTTTACGGTTGGCTTCGTAGAGAATTTTTATACCCTTTTGGAATTCAAAGTAAGCTGCTGGGTCAACTTGGCCGAGTTCGCTTTGTGTGGGTCTAAGCCGTCGCAAGAACGTGATTTCTGGGTTTTCTTTGAATAGTTCGGGAGGACAATTGCAAAAGAGTTTGCTGTTTACGTTTAGTTGTTGGTGGATTTCTAAACCGACTTTTAAGCCCACTTTAGCGTAATCAATGGTCATTTTATGCGTCTCCTTCAAATTGGAGTTTTTCTTCCTGTGGAAGACTTCGAGGCGAATATTCGCCTGCAATGTCAGTTTTAAGCAGTATTATTGCTTCTTTTGGGTTGATAGTTTGTCCCAGTGCCCACATGAGCTTAACAAGGGCAGTTTCTGGAAACATGTCATCAAGCGGGATTACGCCAAAGGAGAGCAAATCACGCCCCGTGTCGTAAACGTTCATGTTTACTCTTCCCCAGATACATTGAGATGCTAGGGCAACAACGACGTCTTTTGCCACTGCCTTTTTTATGGCCTCAAAGCAGAATTTGCTTACGTGCCCGAGTCCAGACCCCTCCAACAAAATGCCTTTCATACCTTTTTCTACGTAATAATCGATAACGGCTGGGTTTAACCCTGGATAAAATTTCACTAATGCAACTTTTTCGCTGAAATTTGGCTTAAGTTTAAGCTTATTGTTTGGGTCTCGACGTTTGTATTTTTCTGTCTGCATGGTGACTTGTAGGTCTTTGACTCTAGCGATGGGAAAATCGTTTATGGATTTAAAGGTATCACGGCGACTGGTGTGGCACTTGCGCACTTTAGTGCCCCGATGAACAACTATTGCCGAATCTGAAACAGTTTCATGCATGGCTAAACCCACCTCGGCAAACGGTGCTTCACCTGCAGCCTTTACTGCGCCAATAAGGTTTGTTGCTGCATCACTGCTTGGGCGGTCAGAAGAACGTTGAGCACCAACAAGGACGACTGGAACGGGCAAATTCTGCAAAGCAAAACTCAAAGCGGCTGAAGTGTAAGCCATTGTGTCTGTACCGTGGGCAATCACCACTCCATCCACACCTTGCTTGATGCGGTTTGCTACAGTTTGGGCAAGTTCAGTCCAATGCTTTGGTGTAATGTTTTCGCTGTATAGGCTAAATACGATTTCTGTGTCGACTTGCGCTACATCGCTTAGTTCAGGAACTACACCATATAAGTCGCTGGCTGAGATTGCTGAACGCACAGCTCCAGTGCGGTAGTCCACGCGGCTTGCTATCGTTCCGCCTGTACTCATGATGACGACATGGGGCAACGTTGGGTTTTGTTTTGGTAGGGGTGGCGAAGCAAAAGTGGGTTTGGTGCCTTTGCCGATTTTTTCGATTTTAACTTCGGGTGTGGCTTGGATGCCGATGTTGTAGCCGCTTTTCATTTTGATAATGATGTCTGTGTGTTCGCCGAGTTCTGAGCGGGGAATCAGTATTCCCTCATAAATCTTGTTTTTGCTTGTTATTTTTATGATGTCACCAATGTCACAGTCGGCTTCTTTAAGCAGATTCAACGCTTGACATTTGTAGCCTGAATGTTCGAGTTGCGTCATGAATTATTCAACCTTTTTGAAACATAAACTCCATCACGTTCGTAACCGAAACGCATGTAGTATCTCCTTGTTCCTAACGCACTAATAACTAAAAGCTTTTTCAAACCAAACTGCTCAGTTGCTAAACGCTCGGCTTCTTTTAGTAGCTCTGAGCCATATCCCTTATGCTGCCATGCACTCTCAGAATGCTTCCCTACGGGGACTAGTTGACCATAAACATGAAGTTCTCGTACAATTGCTGACGGAATTGCTGTGATTTCTGCTCGATGCGCCTTTTCGGAAGGAATCCGCATGCGTAAATACCCCAATAAAACGTTGTTTTCTGGGTCTTCCGCGGAAATGAACAGTTCTTGCCCTTCCGAAGCTTCATACTGTTTGGTCAAAATCTCGACTTTTTCCAAGACAGGTTTAATGTTGTCAACTGCCAGACGATGTCCAACTTCACGACAGCGTATACACTGGCATTGGATGCCTTGTTCTTTGAGTTTTTTCTGAGCCAATTCTCGTACGTCGCTTCGCTTTACTCCGGCTAAAATCAACCTTGCAGGGATATCGCGTTGCACCCGCATAACTCGAATCCAGGGAGGGATTTCTTTTTTGATTTCGGCGATAAGATTTGTGGCTTCCTGAGTGGTGTAGGGTTGGTAAGTGCCTTTTTGGTACCATTCATATGCTCTAGTTCCTGCGATGGCTAAGCAGGGGTAAATTTTTATCATGTCAGGTTTGAACGCCTCGTCGTCGAAGATCTGTTTGAATGCTGCGAGGTCTTTTTGGGGGTTGGAACCTGGCATTCCAGGCATCATGTGGTAAACAATTTTCAAGCCTGAATCTTTGGCAATTTGTGTAGCTTCAATTACATCTGCAACAGAATGTGTTCTACCAACTAATCGGTAAATTTCGTCATTAGGATTCTGCACGCCAAGCTCAATGCGTGTAACTCCCATTTTTAGCATTGCGTCAATGTGTAGTTGTTTAGCCCAATCGGGGCGCGTTTCCACGGTGATACCTACATTACGTGTTTTGCTGACTTCAGCGTTAGCTTTTGCCTCTTCCAGACTCTTAGATTTTTTATCTGTTAGAGCATCCAGACAACGTTGGATGAACCGTGTTTGGTACTCAATCGGAGTAGCAGGGAACGTTCCTCCCATCACAATTAATTCAACTTTATCCACCTTGTGCCCTATGGCTGTGAGTTGGCGTATACGGCTCTGAACTTGCTCATATGGGTCAAAGCTATTTTGAGAGCCGCGAAGTGCGGCCGGTTCAAACCCTGTATAACTTTGAGGTGAACCTTGGATTGGTCCACCCGGGCAATAAGCACAAGGTTCAGGCTGCGGGCAAGGGTAAGGTTGGGTCATGACAGCAATTACGGATACTCCTGAAATTGTTCGCGTTGCTTTTCTGCGAATAATCGGTAGTAACTTTTTCGCTTCGCTGTGGCTAAGAGCACTAATTAAATCTGCGTTAGCTGGCACTGCCTCTAAATGGTACTTTGCCGCTACTTTGATTTTTAGACGGTTAACATCTTCATGCGTGGCTAATGAATTAGAAAGTAAAGTGTCGATTATTTCACGGAGAGCTTTAGTGTTCAAAGCCAAAGTACCAAGTAAGGTTTACTCTGCGGATAAATAAACTGCACTAGCTAAAGAAGATAAATAATATCTGAAAAGAAATGAACTTACATCCAGTTTTGCCCGGCTTTCCGTTGCAGAATCACACGTTTCTCATAGTTGCGTCTGGTTCGGTTTTTGGGGCTTGGAGATGTCCTTTCTTGAGCTTGGATTTTTGGGGTTTGGGTCCTTACTTTTCCAGCTTTCGAGAGTGAACCGTGAGTTGGCATATTTTTACACCTGTGGCTCATTAAGCAGAAACGTTACACTTAAACCTTTACCCCTTGCAATCTAACATTTAGGTAACACTCTTTAGCTCCCCAACCTCTTCGGTTTCCTGTAAAAATTTTATCTCTTTAACTATCACTTAGTGAAAATGACTCTTTTTCGGCTAAATCTTGAAAGTTGTCAGTACATGGACTTTTTACACCAGTATAAAACACTCGATACAATGTTGAATCTATTTGTACACTATATGTGTATGAAAAAATGGAGATATTAAGAAAGATGCAAAAACAAAAAAGTAAATTTTTGGCTATTTTAATTGCTCTGCTTTTGACGGTTTCGATCGCAACGACTTTAGCTCCTGTTCCGACAGCTAGTGCACACACGCCTCCATGGACGATCACTCCTAAGGCTTACGCTTTTGCAGCGCCAACTCCTTGCGGTGTTGGTCAGCAAGCACTCATTTACGGCTGGCTCAACTACGTTATCGCTGGAACTAACATTGCTAATAATATTCGATTCGAAGACTACCAATTCATTATCACTGCGCCTGATGGCACTAAGCAGACGTATGATTTTCCGATCGTTTCAGATACGACTTCAGCTCAGTCTCTTTCGTATACGCCAATGCAAGTCGGTACCTATAATATTACTTTCCTGTTTCCAGGTCAGACGTATGATTTCGGCGGTTCTTATCAAGGCGATTATTATACTCCTGCTAACGCTAGCTATCTTTGGGATGTTCAGCAAGACCCAGTTCCGGCGCTTCCGCAAAATCCGTTTCCAGATGAGTATTGGGCTCGACCAATAAACCAAGAGCAGAACATCAACAACGCTTTAACCATCGGCTCTAATTGGCTTGGTGGCAACGCGCAATCTTCAAGCTTAACGGCTCTGCCTCAAAGTTATATTCAATACAATGGTGCAGCACCGTTGACTCCACATATAATGTGGACAAGGCCTGTAGAGTTTGGTGGTGCTCTTGGCGGAACACTTCAGCAACCTCAGCAGGATGCAGATACTCCTGGTGCGTTCTATTCGGGAATGGCATACAACATCCGTTTCACAACACCCATCATCATCAGCGGCGTTCTCTTTTACCAAGAACCCTTCGGCTATTCTGGTGGCGGCGGCAGATACTTAGCAGTGGATTTGCTAACTGGACAAACAATCTGGGAAAACGACAATATCAATCCAACTTTTGCACAAGTGACTAACTTCCAGACTCCTAACGGTTATGGACCTGGCGGCGCTATTCTTTGGCAGACTTCTGGCTCTAATTGGTATGGCTATAATGCTTACGATGGAAAATCTGAATTCAACCTAACTAGCGTTCCTTCAGGCACTCAGCAATACTTCAACGATGGCACCATCGGTAGATACGTATTTAGCTACAATCAAAATTCACAAACCGGCTGGCTAGCCTTATGGAACCTGACACGGTTACTTTGCAGCAACTCCGACACATGGGCACGTCCCGATCGTACCTTCGATGCTAGCTCAAGCGTCGCTTACAGTTGGAACGTAACAATCAACGCAGATCTAGTTGGCGATGGCTATAGCCCCCGAATCGTCGGTGTTGTTCCTGGCGAAGTAATACTGGGAGAAAGTAGCAACGTAGCAACAACTTCACAGCCACGGCCTAATAGTGATCCATGGACAATGTGGGCTTTAAGTGACGACCCAGCAAGCGAGGGTAATCTCTTGTGGAAACAGGCTTATGCAGCTCCACCATTCAACCAAACTCAAATGCTTTGTACGCAGCCAATTGACTCAACAACAATGACTTTTGCTATGACGATTGCTGAGACGGGTGAGCGTTTAGGTTATAGTCTTCATACTGGGGAGAAGCTTTGGGGTCCTCTTGGTGATCAACCTGGGTTCCAATACTTTAGCTCTAGGGAGGGTGTGACCTTTAACGGGAACTTGTATGTTTCAGGTTTAGGCGGAGTAGTCTACTGCTATTCGATGCTTGACGGATCTCTAATTTGGGAATACGGCAACGGCAACACTGCAGGCAACTCTACGAACATGGAAGACAACGGGCCTTGGGGTCTTTACCCAACTCACATCTCAACCTTTGCTGCCGGTGTGCTCTACACATTCTCTGGTGAACACTCGCCTACAAACCCACTCTATAACGGTGAGTTGACGCGTGCACTTAATGCTACTACTGGTGAGGAGCTTTGGACGCTTCTTGACTGGTCTAGCTGTGGCTTAGGTAACTCTATGCAGTCTTTCCCAATCGCTGATGGCTATGGTACATTCTATAATTGCTATGACAGCCAAATCTACACTGTTGGTCGTGGGCCAAGCCAAACATCTGTCTCTGCGCCTAATCTAGCAGCAACTGTCGGTGTGCCTGTAACGATTAGGGGTACTGTTTTGGATATTTCAGCTGGTACAAACCAAAACGAGCAGGCTGCAAGATATCCTAACGGTGTTCCAGCGGTTTCTGATGAGAGCATGAGTGCGTTTATGGCTGCTGTCTATGAGGATCAAGTGATGCCAAGCGACTTAGTTGGAGTTCCAGTCACAGTCTATGTGCAGGATGCTAACGGCAACTATCGACAGATCGGACAGACAACAACTGATGCTAGCGGCATGTACAGTGTTAGTTGGGCTCCTGACATTTCAGGTGAATACATGGTTTACGCAACCTTCCAAGGTACAAAAGGCTACTTTGGATCTTCAGCTGAGACATCATTCTACGCTATGGATGCTGCTACTCCTGCTCCGACTCCCGTGGCTGTAGCTAATTATGCTACTACTGCTGATTTGATGGTCTACATTGTTGGCGCTGCTATCGCTATAATCATCGCAATCGTTGTTGTCGGCTTGCTTATCCTTCGAAGACGCCCATAAAACACAACTAAACACATCCCTTTTTCTTTTTTTTAGTTAGCTTCGTCAAATTAGTTTTAGATCACCATAAACGATGTGATTAAAAGCATTGTATTCTGAGTCTATATCCCAGGAGCTCGGAAAACAAAAAAGTGGAAATTTACGGTTACCCGTGCAATCTTTTATTCCACTAAATTCTTATTTGCAGGTCAAATCTGAGCCTTATCGTTGACACGGTCCACCTAAGCAAAGTCTTAACCGCTACAGATCTTTGTACCGTTTTGAATCTGCAACTCAATGCTTAGCTGCTTCAACACAATGCATGTTCAGCCCAAAGAGGCAAAGTCTTAGTCGCGCACCAATTTTTCGCTGTTTCAATCAGCGCGCATCTGTGCCTCAATGCATTGCATCTAAAGCTTACTCCCTGACCTGCAAATAGTACTTTGCAATATGCTAAGTATAAATTTTGCGACAATTATGGTACAAAATAAGACAATTTTGCATCATTTGTGACAAAGTTTTAAGCGGCGAAGCAACAGCTAACTGTCTTTAGTTTTTTGGAAGTTGAGGTTCTTTTGCTGCCTTTTCTTATTCTGTTGGGCTGCAACTAATCTGTTCTATGACTTCTTTTTGTAAAACGTTGATGACTTCAGGGGTCAAGGCGTCAACTGCGCTGTGGACTCGGGAGTCGACGACTGAATACATTCGCTTGGTTCCGTCTTTTCTGCATCGAATTAATCCGGTGTCTTTGAGAATTTTGAGGTGGCGGGAAACAACTGGTTGGATTAGACTTAAGTGGGGAATTATTTCGCAGACGCATTTTTCTCCTTCTCGGAGGTATTCGAGTATTTCCAGTCGGTCGGGTGATGAGAGTGCGTGGAAGATTTGTGCTTTAAAGCGTTGTTGTGATTGGAACATGGCTTCCAGAGAAGTATATAGCAATATTTAAATATTTATATCAATGGTTTGTATTTAACAATACTGCCCAAAACTAAGTAAGGGATACTATTGACAGATGGTAACATACACATCCGAAGCTGGCAAAAATTCAAAGATGTAATCAACCAAAAAAATCCCGCCTCAATTGTTTTTATCCTTGAACAAAACGGTTTTTCCAAAAACAAAGAACTCTCCACCCTAAAACTAATAATGTTACATGACAAACGTTACTACATCTTCTACGATTTTCCCAAAGGCGATAACCTCAGAGAAACAAACATACCACTCCACAAGGATAAAAAGGGAATCTCTAACCTTGACGAAGAGGAAGTCAAAGACTACCTCAAATCCCAGTTCCCAACCTTAGAAGTTTACTCGTTTTGGACAACATAAACAAAGGTGAAAGAAATCATGTCTGAAGAAACATATGAAGGAATACCAAGAGAAAAAATACCTTGGGATCCAAAGATAAACTACGAAAAATGTATTTCTTGCGGAAAATGTATTGACTTCTGCCACGTGAATGCATTTAGATTCGAAGAGAAAGAAGGCAAAAAAAAATCTGTCGTGAACCCGAACAAATGTGTTGTTTTCTGTAGAGGTTGTGAAGAAATATGTCCTGAAGGCGCATTAACGCATCCATCTGAAGAGGAAACCCAAAAGCTTATTGAAAAACTGCAAAATGCTGCTTTGTCTTAGAAGAGGGTATCAATGAAGAAGGTTCTATTTGTTTGTATTGAGAACGCTGGTCGAAGCCAGATGGCAGAAGCTTTTGCCAAAAAATACGGTGGAGACAGATTTATCGTATCTAGTGCGGGTAACAAACCAGCTGAAAAAGTCAATCCGGCAGTAGTTGAGGTTATGAAAGAAAAGTGTATCGACCTCTCCCAAAACAAGCCGAAGCTGATAAGCGCAAAGATGGCGATGGATGTGGACTTGATTGTTACCATGGGCTGTAACGATCGGGGAATTTGTCCTGGGCCTTTCTTTAAGCCAGCCATAAATTGGAGACTTGAAGACCCAAAAGGAAAACCTATTGAAAAAGTGAGGGAGATACGAGATGAAATCGAGCGTTTGGTGCAAGCTTTGGTAGCGAAGGAACTTTGAAAGGGTTTGACACTAATCTTGACTTCTCGACCTGTCATAAATCAGATGAATTTCTTTCTTCAAAAATGTTGCTTCACTTATAGTTTTTAGAACTGATTAAACTGTTCAATAGTATGCCAATGTTGTAGCCTGGGTTAGTTTCAAGCAACTTTTTCTTTTTTGCCTATGTTTCGATTCAAGTTTTCCGTAAAGCGACTAACAAGCTGTGGTAACATATTTATCAGTAAGCATTATTTTTCATTAAACCCTCGGAATTTGTGTGCAGAGGTCGCCGAGCATGGTCAAAGGCGTAGGCTTCAGGAGCCTATCCTGTAGAGGTTCGTGGGTTCAAATCCCACCCTCTGCACCAATTGTGAACATAAAAATTTAGAAGAGTTTATTTTAGAAACAACAAACTCTGTTTTATCGGATAGCGGGTGAAATCAATAGACTTATGGCGTGGTTTCAAATCAAAGTAAGAGGTTGCACTTTTTCTATTGATTCAGCAAGTGTCAACTGTTTAAATTTTTTCTTTATCTGCTAGAACAACAACACCTAAAAATTCTTGTTGTTGTTTTACCAACCTATCCATCTGCAGAGAGACAGCTTTTTGAGCCTAAGATTGCGAAATTTTTCTTGGAGATTTGGTCTTCTGCAAGATAATTTGGGCGGTTCGTTTTGGGGGGCAGATTAAGAGAACTGTGTGGATGTTGTTTTCTAACCTTTAATCGGCAAGAACTCTGATTGTCCTTAGACCTCCATTTCCAGGATTTTACGTTTTTTCTTATGAAGCGATCTTTTTGTCGACGGTAAGCTTTGCAGCTTCACTGGTTTTCATGAAGATGAAAAGACGCTAAATGGTTTAAAAATTATGTGCACTTCTAACTTATTTTTAAAGCGCTGTTTCAAGAACGATTAAACAGTGATGTGCTGTCAGTTCTAGATATATTCTGGAAGTTGAAACATTCTTTTTATTTTTTTAAGAGTAAATACCAAATGGAGTTGGGAGAAATAAATGCTGTTAAAACAGGGTTAGGGTTAATTGGGATTGGTACTGTTTTTTCCGTTGCTTCCTATATATGCTATTTATTCCTAAGTAATATGCTATAAAGTGGCTGTTGAAGTAGACTATTTAAAAGCATACTTTAGGTTCAATTTCTCAGAATGTTTAGCTGAATGCGTACTTCTGGTTAGAGCAATTTCTGCAAATTTCCTTTTATTCATTAAATAAATCTAACTCAATCTCTCCAATTTAGACCAAGTTTGATATTGAAATTTGCATCTTAGATGAGATTGACTTAACTTATAACCGCTAAATGGTACCCGAAGATAATTGAGAATTGGACAATAAGAAAAGTAGAATTATTTTTGTTCACCAAACCATTTAATGAACCATTTTTCCCTTGCTATCGTTCTTTCGTTCATAGCTTCACAAGTTGCTTTCCAATCAGGGTTATCATATTCAGTATTAACCCATTTTTCAGTGAAAGGCGGCATTTCTTTTTTAACCTCATCTAAAATTTGTTTTATTTTAGCATTTGCTAGTTCAGAAGTGTTGTAGCCTTTGTATGTTAGTTGTTCTATTGGAATTAGTTCTTCGTAAAGTCTACCTTTGTTCATGTTCATCGTCTCTTTTTCTTTATCTGTTTTGTAATGGTTTTAAGCGATACCTCAAAGAACAATGTTTGACTTAAGCTTTTCAAATGCAGAATACCCTTCAGATCAGGGTTAACTGATTTGGAACGAAAATTTTTGAATTGTTCAGACAAAGCTTTCTAATAAGGATGAACTATTTCTAGTTCTTGAGGCAATGAAATGTCTGTAGGAATAGGTGACGAGTTCCAAATCCAAACCAAACATACTCGAATGAATCTCGGCGGCTATCTCGATTGGTCAAACAAGCCCAGCATCTACAAAAAATACCCATCTGCAAGAAAAATTAGATTGAGCAAAGAGTTTCCACCACACTCCCTTTCAATAGCTGAGATTTTGTTAAAGCGAAAGAGTATTCGTTCATTTTCGAATAGATCAATTACACTAAAAGAGTTTGCTTTTCTTCTTTGGGCTTCTACGGGCATTCAGAGAGTTGAACAGGGTTACGAGTTTCGAACAGCTCCTTCGGCTGGGGCTCTGTATCCAATTGAAACCTATGTATTGGTCAATAGAGTTGATGGTGTAGCGAAAGGTTTGTATCATTATAACATTGAAGAGCACGCCATAGAAGTATTGAAGCTCGGAGATTTTGGTGATGAGTTGTCTGATGCAGCTTTGGGGCAAGAGATGATTGCGATGGCACCTGTTGTTTTTATTTGGTCAGCAATCTTTGCGAGATCAAAATGGAAGTATAGACAACGGGCTTTTCGATATGTGTATTTGGACGCTGGAATTATTGGGCAGAACCTTGCGCTGTCGGCTACTGGTATAGGCTTAGGGTCTTGTCAAATTGGAGCTTTCTTTGATGACGATGTCAATCAGATTTTAGGTTTGGATGGAATAGCTGAAAGTGCACTATACCTTAGTGTGGCAGGTTGTCCTTCTACTTGATTAAGCTTCCTAATTGTTGGAGGCTTGTAAATAGCATCTTGTTCTAATTGGACATAGGTTTTATTGGATATGTTTAAGATCGGTTAGTGATATGTTTTTTTTGAGATCTAAAAGGCAAGTCTTTGCGTGTTCTTGGGCTTTGAGTTTTCGATAGATCTTCTTTACAATTCCTTTTTCATCAATTAGAAATGTTGTTCGTTCGGTACCCATGTAACTTCTCCCATAGAGGTTTTTCTGCTTCCATACATTGTATTGTTTAAGAACTATTGCTTCTGGGTCACTAAGTAAAGTGAAAGGTAAACTATGTTTTTTCTTGAATTTTCGATGTGATTCCACGCTGTCCTTGCTTACGCCCAGAATTACCGTGTCTTCTTTTTCAAACTCAAATAGAGTCTCTTTAAATCCAAGAGCTTCTGCAGTGCATCCAGAAGTTCCATCTTTGGGATAGAAGTAGAGTACAACTTTCTTGCCTCTATAGTTACTCAGTGAAATTTGAGTTTTGTCGTCTGATTGAAGCGTAAAATTTGGTGCTATATCTCCTTCATCAACCAACGTGTTTACCTCCTCAGAGTCATTTGGTTTACAGGCAAATTCGTAGGACTTCATCTTGTAAAAGCTTAACTCTTAATCAATTCCGTTCTTACCAAGTATTCACTACACTTTGAATCTGTTCGAAACGAGTGCAAGGACTAGGGTGAATTGCTCTCTCTTCTTCGAATAAAAATACATTTTTAAACAAAAAGTGATAAATACAATAGAAACAAAGTGTTATTAGCGATTTTTATGAAAGATGAAAAATTCATTTTGTATGTGCAGACAAGTGACTCTCCGGAAAGGCAGTATTCTCCTTTAGTTTTAGCTCAAACTGCCAAAGCAATGGGGCTCAATCCCCGAGTTTACTTTCTAGGTCAAAGCCTAAGGGTTCTTCTTCCAGGCATGGCAGAAAAAATAAAACTAGGCAGTTTTCCGTCAGTTTTGGAAATGATTCAAAAGACTCTGCAGATGGGTATTGAAATCGATGTGTGTGAGGCTTCTAAGAGAATGTTCGGCTGGGAGAGTGTTGAATTGATTCCTGGAGTTAAAATCGTAGGCGCCGCAACCCTAAACGACCTAGCACTAACAGCCAACGCAACCATGTGGTTCTAAAATAAATCCAAAAGGAGCAAATACTATGAGTGCAAAAACAGACAAGAAACTTGATTGTATAGGTCTTTATTGTCCTGAACCAGTTTTTAACACTAGACTAGCCCTTGACGAGATGAATGTAGGAGAAACCATTGAAGTCAGTGCTGACGATCCAGCTGCAGAATCTGATATTCAAAACCTTGTAAAACATCTTGGTCAGGAAATATTAAGCACAACAAAAGAAAAAAATACAGTTAAAATAGTAATCAAGAAGATAAAATGAGTATTCTGTTTGTTCTTTCAAGTTGAAGTTTATGGTGACAAAAAAAATAATTAATTTGGATTATGCAGCTGGAAAACCAGTTGACTGTCGAGTATTAGACTCAATGTTGCCCTACATGAACCGCTTATACGGTAATCCTTCTTCGCTACATTCTATGGGTCAAGAAGCAAAAAAGGCTCTCTATCAGGCTAGAAAGCAAGTTTCTGAGCTAATTAATGCTGAAAGACCTGAAAACATAATATTTACTTCTAGCGCAACGGAAAGCAATAATTTGGCTATCAAAGGAGTAGCCAATAGAAATAAAGAACAAGGTACAAAGATAATCGCTTCAAATGTTGAACATATATCCGTTATCAATCCAATAAAATACTTAACCACAAAAGGATTCGAATCGATTTATTTGCCCGTAAACAATTATGGAGAAATAGACCTAAAAATTCTCGAAAACGAGCTGGATGATAAAACAATTCTTGTAACCACTACCTATGCAAACGGGGAAATAGGCACAATTGAACCCATAAAAGAAATCAGCAAACTCGTCCACGCCAAAAACGCTGTTCTACATGTTGACGCAACTGCAGCAGCCGGTCAAGTCCCAATCGATGTGCAAGATCTCGGTGTTGATTTGATGACAATCTCATCAAATGACATGTATGGTCCAAAAGGTGTAGGAGCATTATATGTTAAAGACGGAGTACGTATAGAACCTTTAATCCACGGTGGAGGGCAAGAAAAAGGCATAAGATCAGGAACGGAAAATATGTCTGGAATCGTTGGATTTGGAATGTCTGCTGAAATAGCAAAACAAGAAATGCAAAGTAACATCCAAAAACTTACAAAACTTAGAGATAGATTCATAGAGGGTCTTTTAGGGCAACTTCCTTATACCTTTTTAAACGGACACCCAACGAAAAGATTACCTGATAACGTATCAGTCAGATATAGCTTCATAGAAGGAGAGTCAATGTTACTAAGCCTGGAAATGAATGGTGTTCTCGTTTCCTCAGGTTCAGCTTGTGCATCAAAAACTCTTGAGCCTTCTCGTACCCTTTTAGCAACGGGACTAAAACATGAAGAGGCACATGGCTCATTAATGTTTACTCTGGGTCGAGAAAGTAAACTGGAAGATATCGAATATGTTATAGGTGTGATGCCTAGCATAATTAATAGGTTAAGAGATATGTCACCTCTGACTCCAAAGGAGCTAAAAAATGTACTCAGATAAAGTTATGGAAAACTTCAAAAACCCAAAAAACACTGGGGAAATTCCTGATGCAGACGGCGTAGGGACAGTGGGAAACCCTGTTTGTGGCGACATGATGACAATGTACATAAAAGTGAAGGACAAGCGAATAGCGGATATTAAATTCAAAACATTTGGTTGTGGAGCAGCCATAGCTACTAGCAGTATGACAACAGAAATGGCAAAAGGGAAAACTCTCGAAGAAGCTTTAAAAATCACGCGAAAGGATGTTGCAACAGAACTAAATGGTTTGCCCCCAGTTAAGATGCATTGCTCTAACTTGGCTGCTGACGCTTTGCATGCCGCAATTGAAGATTACTATAAAAAACAAGGTGCATCTTCCGAGGTGAAAAAATGAAAGACTCACAAGACTCAAAGGCAAATAAATGTCACTGTTGTACGTCTGAAAATACAGCGGATGAATGCATTTTAGCTACTGCAAAAACTGTGATCGATGGCAAAGAATACTCCGCTTGTTGCGCAAATATTACAAAAACTTCAGAAGAGAAAAACAAGAAAAGCGATCAAAAAAGCACGAACATACAAAAATAATTAATTTTGATCTGTTATTTGCCGAATAGGCTAATTTCCCTTTCTTATGCGTGCCCTTATTTTCTTTCGAAAAGCCATATTTTTAATAGCTAAATAAACGAACATAAGCTATTAGTGGTTAACAAGCGAGGTTCAGGAAAATATGAACCGTGAAACCAAGTTATTTGCCTTTGCAGCTATACTTTTGTTATTTTTCTTAGGTGCCGAAACTTTTGTAATAGTTACCTTTCAAACGCAGAATACCAAATATAGCGCTATTCGGGTTGCTTGTGTTGGTGATAGTATAACTGCTGGCACCGAGTACCCAGTTGATCTATGGCAGTTGTTGGGTCCTAATTATGTTGTGGGAAACTTTGGTATCGGGGGAGCAACAGTTGCTCTAGATACGCACAGCTCTTGGATAAATGAAACTGGATTTGAAGTTGCAAAGCAATTTCAACCAGAAATAGTTGTCATTACTCTGGGAACAAACGATGCTAATTCTGATTACAACGAGACAAGTGCGCTTTTTACCGAAGACTATTCTTTGCTAATAACCGAATTTCAAGCACTTGTTAGCAAACCTAAAATTTTTCTCGTTTTACCCCCTCCAATATTTGGAAATGACGCAAACCTAAGCCAATCTTTATTCACACAACACGTAATTCCAAGCATTCGACAAGTTGCTATCCAAACTGGTTTGCAGCTTGTTGATGTTTATACTCCTTTGATTAATCATCCTGAGTATTTTGCTGATGGTGTGCATCCAGATGTCGAAGGTGCCCACAAGATTGCAGAGATTGTATACGCTGCAGTGGTTTCAGATAACACATAATCGTCTTTTTGCTACTATTGTTTTTTCCAAAAAGCCTAAAACCATGATGCTTTAGGTATAATATAACAAGCATATTTGAAAGTGGGCATTTGACAGAAACGATAAAAAGTTGTCAAGATAACGGACTATCTATTCCAGTTGATCTAATCCGAACATTAGCTATTGTAGGAGTAATCTTTCTTCATGCTACTAATGATTTGACGCCGGACTCTATGAGTCAATTAGAAGTCGTTCGTTGGATCACGGTTGATGTTTATCAAAGCTTTGCTAGAATAGGTGTTCCATTATTTGTAATGTTGTCTGGCGCTCTCTTGCTTCAACCATCAAAAAAGGAAAGCCTTCGTGTGTTTTTCAAGAAACGATGGGCTAGGATTGGTTTGCCCTTCTTTTTTTGGGGGGCGCTCTATTTTGTGTGGCAGTATTTCGCAAACAATCAAGAACTTACGGTAAATTCGATCCTCCAAGGTTACCTAGTGAGTCCTTATTTCCAGTTTTGGTACATCTACATGCTTGCCGGACTATACTTGATCACACCAATCTTGCGAATAGTAATCGCTAATGCAGGTGATAAACTCATAAAATATTTCCTTGTCTTATGGTTTTTGGGTGCCTCGATTATTCCTGTAATTAGTTACTTTACAGTTTATGATTTAAACAGTCTAGTTTTTACAATAACTGGCTGGGTTGGCTACTATGTTTTAGGGATTTACCTTCTGAAAATTCGAATTCCGCGCATAATGATGGTCTCTTTAATGATTTTGGGTGTAGCTCTAGCTGCAATTGGAACAGTTTATATGTCTTTTAACGTTGGAGGCACCGCATCATATTACTTCCAAGAATATCTGAGTCCAACAATGATTCTTGCATCTGTTATGGCTTATCTTCTTTTGAACACGATCAAAATGCCTTCATATACAAAGAGATCTGGTCTGCCAATAACAGTTGCAAACCAGCAACAAAGCAAGCCTTCCAAATTAGGAAAAATCCTAAAGCTGATAAGCGAAAACACTCTTCCAATATTTCTGTTTCATTTAATGGTGCTTGAAACTCTTCAAAGAGGATACTTAGGGTTTGCCATCAACGGGTCCACCATTAATTCCATAATTGGGGTTCCTCTAATTACAGTAATTGCTCTGTTTCTTTGCTTGGCCGTTATTGTGCCTTTAAAAAAGGTGCCGGTCTTAAAGAAATTGATTGGTTAAACCTATTAACGCAAAACTGGGCTCCAAATGAACCAAAAAAAGAAATGGGCAGTAGCGATAATTGCCATATTTATAGTTGCAACTGTAATTGCTAGTTTTGGAATTATGGCTATGCAACAAAAAATTTCAATAGTGCCGATTCGAGTCGCATGTGTTGGTGACAGTCTAACTGAAGGTACTGAATATCCTAATGATCTTTGGATGTTGTTGGGTTCAAATTATTCAGTTGGCAATTTTGGAAAAGGCGGCACAATGGTTTTCTCGAAATCTCCTACGGCCTATGTGAATGAGACTGTTTTTGAAGAGGCTAAAGACTTTCAGCCAAACATCGTAGTTATCATGCTGGGGACTAACGATGCTTTGCCGGGTCTAAACGAATCTATGGATGAATTCGTACAGGACTATGAGATGCTGATTTGCGAGTTCCAAGCTCTTGCCAGCAAACCACAAGTGTGGATTGTAAAACCGCCTCCCATTTTCCATGATGGAACAGGTTTGAGCACACTGTTCTTTGAGGAAAATATCTTGCCAGGTATCGAGAAGGTTGCCAACGACACTGCCCTTCCTTTGATTGATGTTTATTCCCGATTGATTAATCATCCAGATTACTTTGTCGATGGAGTTCATCCATATATGAGAGGCGCGCAAATCATCGCAGACCAAATATACAAGTTTCTTATTCTGAAGTAAACGCCCAACAAGTTTTCGCCTTTCAACCGTAAAGCACAATTATTAGTACGCCATTGTACTCGGAAAATAAAATTGGTACCGCAGTATGAACGCGAAAACAAAACAATCCGTTGCTTTGGTGTTGCTCATCCTGATACTCTTGTTTGCCACTGTAACTTTTTTTGTTGTTGCTGCGATGAATCAAACCAAGCAAATTCGTGTCGCATGTGTTGGTGATAGTATAACTGAAGGAAGCGGGTATCCATATGAACTTCAGTTAATGTTGGGTTCAAATTACGTTGTGGGAAATTTTGGAGTTAGTGGGTCCACAGTATCGCAAAATTCCATTCGACCCTATATGAATCAACCCGCTTTTCAGCAAGCCAAGAATTTTAACCCCGATATCATCGTAATAATGCTAGGAACAAATGATGCTAACCCAGAAATTACTCAAAACGAGGATACATTTGATGCAGATTATTTGGAGCTAATCAATTCTTTTCAGCAGCTCGACGGTCAACCACTAATCTGGATCATAAAGTCACCGCCAATTTTTAGTACAACTTCAAGTTGGAACAATACGTATCTCATAAGTACCGTAATTCCTCAGATAGATAATTTGGCCAATCAAATGAATCTGCCAACTATCGATATGTATGAGACTTTTGGTGATCACGCAGATTTTTTTGCTGATGGGGTTCATCCCAATCATGCTGGAGCCTTATTGATCGCTTTCACAGTCTTTAACACGATAACAATGCCTGACGGCTCTCCTGATTATTCCTCTTTTGCTAAGGAAAACTTTTGACTTTTAGTTAGCTCTTTCTGATAAATTTTGTAGATTAGCAGTTTTATGCAAACTATTAATAGTAAATGCAAGAGAAAGAGAATAGGTGTTAATGGAGCAGAAAGCGTATCCCGATGGGGGCATCGCTCTTCCCGTTGACCTCATCCGCACAGTAGCCATCATTTTAGTTATTTTGCTCCATGCATCAATTGAACCCAACCTCAATCTTAGTCAAATGTCGCCGGAAGGAGTTCAACTCTGGTGGGCATCTAACGTTTACGATTCCATTTCGCGCACAGCGGTTCCGTTATTTGTGATGTTAACTGGGGCTCTTTTGCTTCAACCATTCAAGACCAATGAGCCTTTGCGGGTTTTCTTTAAGAAACGTTGGAACCGAATTGGTATACCTGTTCTGTTTTGGGGCGCGATATTTTTTATCTATGATTTTTCTGTAAAGGGACAAACATTGACGTTAACTTCTGTTTTGCAAGGGTTGCTTGCTGGACCGTATGTGCATTTTTGGTACTTGTATCTTTTAGTCGGTTTGTATCTTATAACACCGCTTGTGCGAATTTTAGTTGCTTATTCAGATTGGCGGCTCATAAAATACTTTTTAATTATTTGGTTCGTGGGGACCGGGATTGTTTCTTTGCTTACTCTTGATGCGTCAATCAGTCCTCAGGCAGTGTGGTTTGGAGATAATGTCTTTATTTTAACGGGGATAATTGGGTACTTTATGTTTGGCGCTTACGTAGCCCGACTTCGTGTCCGCCGAGCAATTCTTTATTTAGGTTTAATTACGAGTTCAGTCTTTACGATTTTTGGGACCTATTTTGTGATTCGCATATTAGGTGAAGCATATAGCCAGTTTTTCCTTACCGCTATAAGTTTTAACGTTATAATTGCTTCTATTACTTTGTTCTTGATTTTGGCAACTGTCCAAAACCAGACAATTGAAACGAAAATCCCTCGTGGAAACAAAGTACTTAGAGTAATAAGCGAAAATACACTTCCAATATATATATTCCATATAATTGTGCTTGAAACACTTCAGAGAGGCATTTTTGGCTTTAAACTAAGTGTAACAACGATAAATCCAGTAATAGAAATTCCGTTGGTGACCGTCGTGACCTTGTTTATCTGCCTTGCTATTATCGTTCCATTAAAAAAGCTGCATTATGTTAAGAGAATAATAGGGTAAGCTGTAGTTAACCTTTTTAGGTTAGCCTCCAAAACAAGTCTTATGTACTTGGGTGAGTCATAGGGGAAGCGATGCAACATGCAAAACGATGCGGAAGGAAAAATTAAGCAAGATCTTCTCTTTGAGATACAAAATCTAGAACAAAATTATGGAGTTATCAAAGGTTTTGTTGCAGGAGCAGAGTACGATGTTGTAGTTTTAGGTACTAGTCTACAGACTTTTAAGGACAGTTTGAGTCGAGCAAGTGCATTTGTGCTTGCATTATACAATTTAAAGGGTAAACGGGTGAATATTCCTTGGGAGTCACTGTTTACGAGTTTAGATTATGCATTGGCAACATTGTCAACGGCGCCAAAGAAGGCTGCTGTTCAGGCTATATTGGCGATGGCTGATCCTCAAATGGAACAGGTGCTTTCATATTTTGCTGCCTTAAAAGAATCTTTGAAATAGAAGTCTCGGATGAACTTTTAGGTTCAATCTTTTGGCGAAGATGCTTTTCGTAATTCAAGGTTTAATGTAAAGTTTTTATTGAATAATGTGATGTTAATTGTGATGTTTTTTGTGAACAAAATGAGTGCCAATTTGTTACGTTTTGGTAACGTCGCTGCTTTTTTGATAACGCTTGTCATTAATGGTTTAGCAGGTACTACACTTCTAAATAACAGAACAACTGCACAGGTCTCAGATTTGTATTCAAATCCTTTTACTCCCGCTGGGTACGTTTTCGCTATATGGGGAATAATCTATGCTTTGCTTGCAGTTTTTGTTATTTATCAGGCTTTGCCCAGACAAAAAGACATTTTGTTCCTAAAGCAAATTAGTGTTCTTTTCATATTGAGTAGTATATTCAACTGTGTTTGGCTTTTTCTTTGGCAATATGATTACATTACATTTTCAGTTGTGGCGATGTTTGGGCTCTTTTTGTCTTTGCTGGCTATTTACTGGCGTTTAGCTATTGGGAAATCCACTGCTTCTCGAACTGAAAAAATATGTGTTCATTTGCCGTTTAGCGTATACATTGGTTGGATAACTGTTGCGTCAATAGCTAATGTTGCAGCTGCTTTGGTTTCAGTGGGATGGGATGGGCTTGGTTTAGGCGCTGAAGCATGGGCTATAATAGCGATGGGTATTGCGTTAATCGCGACGTTAATAGTTATAATTGCTCGAAGAGACTATGCCTTTAGTTTGGTCGTTATTTGGGCACTTGTGGGAATCGCAGTTAGACAAATCTCAAATCCAACTATAGTTTTGATTGTTGAAGAAGCCGTTGCTTTGATTCTGGTTGTGGCTGGGCTTTCGCTTGTTGCGTCGATATTGAAACGTAGAGCTTTTAGGACTTGAAAACACTTGATGCTAGAGTTAAGTATAACCCAAGCAAACATTTCTTGACTGAACATGGCTTATGTGCGTGACGAAAAAGAAAAATTTGAAATAGATTACCCGTTGGAAGTGATTTGGGGAGCAATCCCTGATGTTATTAAGACTTTAGATTGGGCGATTGAAGAGAAAGATGAAGTGGAGCATAGAGTCAAAATTAAGACCCAAAGGGGGTTTTTAGCTTACAGCACTATTATCCGTGTAGATGTAAAGCCAGTAGATGGGAATAAGACAGTTATGTCCATTAGCGGCGAAACACCAGTGACTACTATAACCTCGATTCTGGATTTTGGTAGAACCCGTGATCGCATTGGGCTTTTCATTGGGGCGTTAGCTAAGAAAATGGAAGAGGATAAAAAGGGAAATAAGTAGTTTTTAAACAAAATCAGTCTTATTGCATTGGCAGGAACTTGTATTTTAGAAAAATGTTAATTTTTGTCATATGAGAGTTTAGCTGCTTAAGAATGCAAAAGCAGAGAAGGTTCTTTGGTATCTTAAATCTATACATAGGGGAAACAAATGAATAGTAAACCTCCAGTTACGATTAAGGGCAGAATATTAGGTATCGTGGTTTTAATTGCTGCACAATTGCTTATCGGTGGTATCCATGTTTTCTTTGGTTTATTGCTTTTAATATCTGAAAACTTGTCGTTTCTTCCTTCTGCGGTGGTCTACGATGTTTATACTTTCTTTTTTGGATTGCTGGGTTTAGTTTTTGCAGTTTTCCTTTGGAGAGGCGAAAAAGTGGGTTGGGTTGGCACAGTCGCGGTTTCTTTTTTTGTAGTAGTTGCTGATTCTTTTACGCTTTTGGATTTGCCGAGTATTCCTGGGATTCCAAAGCTTCCAGCCTTTGCAGAGATTACTTACAGCGTTTTAGTTGTTGGTTACTTGTCTTTGAGGCATGTGAGAAGCAGTTTCTTTAAGGAAAGTTAGGTGGAATTGAAGCGTTATTTGGATACCCTTGGCTTTCCCATGTTCCAAGGTAATCTGGGTTGTCGGATAATTCGATTTTTGTTGGCCATTTTATCCATTTGTAGCCAAATTGGCTTTCCGCGACAAGTTGGAAGGGGAAACCTCGTTCGGGTGGAAGCGTTATTCCATTCATCTTGTAGGCCATGATGATGTTTTTGCTTGTTAGGTAATCTAGCGGAAGAGAGGTTGAGTAGCCATCGCTGGCGTAAAAGATTGCTGCAACTGCATTGGAGTTAACTCCTGCTTCGTCTAATAGGTCGCTTACAAGGAATCCTTCCCAGAGGATTTTTGCAGACCACCCTTGAACACAATGAAGAGTCACAACTTTTTGGTAGCTCTGAAAACCATCGAGCACTTCATTGTATGATAATTCTAATGTCTTGTTCACTAATCCAGTGACTTCCAATCGATAGGTTGAGATATTGAAGGTTTGGGTTCCCCTGATGGCGTTGTTAACAACATCGTTGATTAATGACAAGTTTTGGCCTTGATAGTCTGTGACTTCTCCCGGATAGAGCATTTTGGGTTGGTTCTGATAGTAGTTAACTCCCACGAAGAACAGGGCTAAAAATGCAAAGGCGAACAAAACTGCAATCCATTGTCGAAAACGCTTAATCTTTTCCATAAAAGCTTCAATTATAAAAACGGGAAAACAAGGGTTTAAACATACCTGAAAGATGTTTCAGAAGAAATCTTTCTGTTAGAGAGCAGTTTCCGTTTTTGTGGGAAGGACTTTTCAGTATGTATTATTTTGCTGTTGTTCGTTTCATCCAATCATGAGCAAAGATCTCTGCTTTACCGTTTTCGATTCCTTCAACTATGCGTTGGGCGATGTATTCGGCTGTGTCTGCTTTTGCCCATGCTTCTTGTGCTTCCGAGTTTTCCTCCCATTGTTGGGTTGATGCGTCTTTGATTGTGTTTTTTTCAAAGTCAGTTAGAGTAATGTAAGGGTAAACTACGTTTACAATTATTTTGTCTTCTTTGAGTTCTTCTCTTGCAACGAGACTGATTTGGTCTAGTGCTGCTTTTACCGCTGAGTAGGGTCCCATGTTGGGTAAGAACATTAAAGCTGTTCCTGAACTAATGTTGATGATTGAGCCTCCGCCTTGTTTGCGCATGATAGGAATAGCTTCTTTCATTGCAATTACTGGACCTACAAAATCTAAATCAAACAAATAATGCAAGATTTCAGGATCTGTTTTCTCAACTGGGGCGTCATATCCGAGACCTGCGTTGTTAACTAAGATGTCGATTCTTCTAAAATGCTGGTAGGCTTGCTTTATTGTTTTTTTCACTTGATCAACTTTGGATAGGTCTGAAACAATTACCAATGAACCCGCCAATTCTTCTGCTATGGCTTCCAGTTTATCTTTGGATCGAGCAACTAAAACCAGTTTAGCTCCCTTTTTGAAGAGTAATTTGGCGGTGGCTAACCCTATTCCTGCCGATGCACCTGTTACTACGGCAACTTTGCCTTTGACATCCATGCAAAACACGTTAAACATAAGGAAAACATCGCTTTATTAAAATAATTTCCCAAAATTAAGGTGCTTGAGCTTTTTCGCGGAGAGTTTGAAGATAGTTGGGTAAGCTCTCAATGAACTGATTTTCATGTCCAGTTAACCCACGCAGGTCTTTCCAGAATCGTACGTTAACTTTGATTTTTAATCGTTCCAAATCACATTTTAGGCGTTTTGTGCCTTCTCTGCCGCGTCTATCAAAATCTAACAAAAGTATTATCTGTGGACTGTGGAGCTTTTCTATTTCTGTTGTTGCTTCAAGAAAGCTTTTGCCGCCTGTTTTCACGGTTAAAATTTTTCCTTTAACGCCTAAGTCTATGAGGGCTTGTGCATCTTTTTTGCCTTCAACAACAATGGGCTTGTTCTTTGCTGTTTCTTCGGTTAGTTTGACTATGATTTGTTCGATTTTTTCGACTTTCTCTTTAAGATGAGTTGACAATATTCTACCTTGTAATTTTTGCTTTCCGAACAGTTTCTAGGCATTCTTTGGCTTGTTTGTTGTTTTCGAAGTAGCGTCTAACTGGTTCTAGGATTTCTGTGAGTTCTGAAGCGACGCCGTTTTTGAGATCCATTGGATGTAGTTTGCCTTCGGTGAATGCGCGTTCAAGTTCTTGGATGTTCTGGAATTCTATGTTTCCGCCGAATTTTGTTGGGCGCTCGATTTTAAAGACTGGTTTTTCTCGGAATATTATGTATCGGCAGATGTCGATGATGGGGTTGAATTTGATGGTTCGTTCTGGGCAGAAGGCTTTTCCCATTTTTTGTTTGATTTCTTGGGGGGTGTCGTAGATGAATATGCATGTGTCGGGTTTGCTCTTTGACATCTTGGCTGATGCGACTGCTTCTTTTTCTTGTCCTTCAGGGATGGGCCAAACTTTTGGTTTCTCCAAGCCTTGAAGTAAATGGTGGTGGACGCATACAGGTTTCCAGCAGCCGATTTTTTCGCCGATTTCTCTGCCGACCATGTTGGCTTTTCGTTGGTCCATGCCTAGCTGGCAGATTTTGACTTTCATGTGGAATATGTCGGCAACTTGCATTGGAGTGTAGAGGTAGTCGCTTACGTAGTGGGCTTCGCCTTCTTTTCTGCCTGCGATTTCTAGTGTTCGGGTTGTTCGGGCTAAGGTTAGGTTTTTGGCGATTATGACGGTTTTTGCCCAGTAGTCTATGTCTTTGTAGAGTTCGTCTGAGTAGATGAATTCTATTTTGTCTTCTGGGACTCCGAGTGCTATCCATGAATGGCGAAATAGGTCAGCGGCTTTTCGAATAAGTTCGAGGTCGCCGCCTAATTTGTTGTTTAACCAAGCGTGCCATGTGGCGAGGAAAGCTTTGAAGTGTATGCCTGCTTCTGCGAAGTCTTTCATTTTGTAGGCGCAGATAACTCCTGTTCCTAAATGTGCAAGTCCTGAGGGTTCCCAACCGTTGTAGGCGATGGGGTGTTCTTCGTTTTCGAAGAGTTGGCGCAGGTCATCTGGGGTTACGACTTCTTCGGTAGGGGGTTTGCAGATTAATTCGATTTTCTTTTCTATGTCCAACGGGTTCAGCTCTTATGGTTAATAGCTGTAATTGTGTTGTTGAACTTATAATTTTAGTGTGCTTTTCTATCTTGGAATATCAGCAATCTCTTTTTTTGCTGTTTTTCTCTCTTACTGTTTGAAATCTTCTATAAGAAATAACAACATTTAACCAACACCTCACGCCTCTTTTATTTGTCTCACCGAAATTGAGCACCCATAACGACGGACTCAACAGAGGAACGTAAGAAACACAAATCTTGCACCTATGACGAGCGAGTTCTACCCAATTATGGAACAGGTGGGGCACGGGCGTAAAAAATTCCCGCGCCGAGAGAGCTTAACCAAGCTAAAAGCGACGCTCAGCTATGAGGTTAAGTGTTTGGTTACGTCGGGAGACAAACAGCCCGGAAGACTAAGGATTAAAGGGCAGAATCCTGAAAATTGGCGTCTAGTAGAAGAATAAACTTTGTTTTTCTGATGTGTGTGGAGTTTGTTTTGGTTTGATTTTCTGGACATGGTTTATTGTGTCTGCAAGATGCGGTTCAAAAAGGTTGGACAAATTAATGCCTTCTAGTTGTCGAAAAATGCACTGATAATGGTTGAGACAAATCTACAATTGCACGGTAGTTTCCGAGCTGACATTTATTAAGAGAAAATCCGCTTTGATTTACAGCTGGGGATCAGTTAATGGACGTCGGTAAAACGCTCTATCTTGCTGATAGAAAAGCTTGGCGCACATGGCTTTCTGAAAACTATGACAAAGAAAAAGAAATCTGGTTGATTTACCCCAAAAAAGCCAGCGGAAAACCACGCATACCCTACAACGACGCCGTCGAAGAAGCCTTATGCTTTGGCTGGATTGACAGCACCGCCAAACGAATCGACCAAACCTACTATGCCCAACGCTTCACGCCCAGAAACCCTAAAAGCAAATATTCAGAAGCCAACAAACAACGGCTAAGAGAACTCGTCAAAAAGGGCATGGTAATACCCTCGGTAAAAGAAAAACTTGCAGATATCCTCTCAGAAGAATTCTTTATTCCATCCGATATTTTGGGCAAGATTAAAGCCAACAAAAAAGCATGGGAAAACTTTCAACAGTTCTCTTCTGACTACCAAAGAATCCGAATCGGTTTCATCGAAGGCGCAAGAAACCGACCGGAAGTATTCGAGAAACGACTCGGTTACTTCATTAAAATGACTGAGAAAAACAAGCAATTTGGGTTTGGAGGAATCGAAAAATACTATTAAACTGCACAAAGCGAGTAGGTTGAATTGCGGTGGGGCCGGGGCAGGGATTTGAACCCTGGCGAAAGGCTCCACAGGCCTCTATGCTGCCAAGCTACATCACCCCGGCCGCTTTTTCGCTGATTTCGGTCACTCTTGCCCGTTCAATAGCTTGGTTATTACCTATTTTCTTTTTCCCAAGAATATTAAGTTGTCCTTCTGGCAGATGTATTCGAATCTAATTTCTAGCAAGTTTTTTTATTTTTCCTGGACACAGCACCACTTATTCAGTAAAGCCGTTGCCAGATTCTTCAAAGCTTGTCTCGCTTAGCAATATTAATCAACTTTCAATGCAAATAACATAATGAGAGTAAGCAAGATGCTAAGAAAGCGGATTTTAGGAATTTTCTTAGTTTTTATCGCATGGTTTGCTTTGGCTGGAGCGGCTTTAGCGTACTGGTATGAACAAACAACTATTGAAACTATGCCGGGAGTTAATATGGAGGGCGTCCAAATCATTCAACCTATATACAATGAAACAATTACAACGCCCTATAGAGACTACACATTACCTCTGATCATGTTTAGCGTTGCTTTATTTATTGCTGGTTTTGCGTTTTATTTTCTTCCGATTCCAAGATTGCCCTTTTGACCAAATAATGTGTTTTACGGATAGGACGATTAGAGTAAGGTGATTTAATATTTTATTTTTATTTTGGCCAATAGTTCAACTTGAGGGAGTTCCTTGCCTTGTGGTGAATATTCGTAGAAGACTTATCCATGTCTTGATATATCTCAACACTGCACGGGCAATGAGTGGTTGGTTGTATCCCGCCTGTCAGAACGCTTTTATATTCAACTTTTCAGAGTTATATCGGTGATATTTTTGTCGAATTTTGTTATTTTAGGAAACTGGACTGATCAAGGCATAAAAAATGTTGCAGAGCTTCCGGAAAGACTCAAGCAAAGTAGAAAAATGATTGAAAACGCCGGCGGAAAAATGCAGTATTTCACAACTATGGGGAAATATGATTTTGTGGTTTTAGTTGAAATTCCTAAGGATGAAGACATGGCGGCAATTGCTTTGTGCACAGGGAGCATGGGAAACATCCGCACGACAACTATGAAGGCATGGACAGAGGCCGAAGCGATAAAGCTGCTCACGGCGCCTCATGCTTAGCCTCAACTTTTTACTCTTTCTTTTTTTTACTTCTTATTTTGCCTGTACACCTTTAGCTTTACCATTTTTCGTAGTGAATAATATCTTTGAGAGGTTTTCGTTTGGCACTTCCGATTACAGTCTTTATGAGTTTACTGCCGACACCCTCTTTTTCTGCGGGGTAACCTAAAGGCGTCATCGCCACAACCTTGATGTTCACCGGGGCTTGCAGAGCTTTTTTGACTTTGGCTTCATCAAAAGCGCCAATCCAGCATGTCCCGAGATCCAAATTGGTTGCCGCCAAAACCAGCTGCTGCATAGCTATACCCACATCCACAAGGAAATATTTCATGTCGTTGCGATCACCGGAATCTTTCGGATCAGCGCAAGCAACAACAACAACGGGTGCCTGCTTAAGCCAGCCAAAGCTTCCCGACAGTTCTTGAATTTTGGTTTTGTCTTTAACAACTATATACCTGCAACATTGTTTGTTTGCCCAGCCTTGCAGCCTCAGGAACTTTCAAGAGCTTTTCTTCTTCAACTGGTTTATCCGTGTAGCCGCGAACGCTTTTCCTTGCCGATATAACATCCGTAAAATCCATGAATATCCCACACAAACAACTAAAAGAACAATCTTAAAAGGATTCATTTTTTCGAAAGACCTTCCAAAAATTGGCTTGCACAGAAATAGATGATTTATAATTCGCAGGATCACAAAGGATATTAATATAAACCTACGACCTCAACTTAGGAGAAAAATCAGTATGCCCTTTTGCAATAAATGTGGAAACGAGATATCTGAAGGCATGAAGTTCTGCCCAAATTGCGGAACTCCCGTTGGAATGAAGGAAGAAAGTTTTTCTGTTTCTTCCGAGGACTTAGTTCAGAAAGTCAAAGAATTGTTTCACGAGGGAAATGTTAGGCGAATAACCATAAAAAGTGAAGAGGGCAAAACTCTGCTTGACATTCCTGTTACAGTCGGAGTCATAGGAATTGTCCTAGTTCCCTGGCTAGCCGCGATTGGGGCTATAGCAGCTTTAGCCACGAATTGCACTATAGTAGTTCAAAGACAGAAATGAGCCTAAATAGCTCTGGGCTGAAACAGCGTACATTTCTATCGAGCCAATTCTCGAAAGGCTCGCTTCAATCGTCAATGAAAGGCAACTTCGTAAACCTATTATCACAATGTTCGTGGCGTAACGCGCTTGTTTATGTTAGTTTCAATGATTAGATTCTCATTGAAACATTGCTGGTACCATAAACAGCAAGATCCTGCATTTCTCTAGCACTAATAAAAACAACCCACTTTCCACACTTCGCAAAAATTGTTTGCATTAGAATTTACTTTTTTGGATAGTATTTTTTCACTCTAGTATAAAGGTATAAAGAATAGAATTAATGGTGAAGTCCAACACGTTTTTTTGAATATCGCCGAAAAAGAATATAGCTTAAATCACTTTATGCTAACCTTTGGTACCGTTGAAATTTCAAACGATCATTAAAAGGCAAAGAGGATGAGCAAGCTAAAATCATTAATTCCCGGAATCATTTTTTGTCTTGCCGTCTCCGTGCCAGCGTGGCTTTTGGGAAATTATTTTGTTGTCATTGGAGGACCGATTTTCGGAATATTATTCGGAATAGCCCTGCGTGTCGCTTACCCTAATGTTCTAACCCGATTTAGTCCCGGCGTTAAATTCACCTCTAGAACGCTCTTGCAAATATCCATTATTCTTCTGGGGTTTGGAATGAACTTGTTTCTAGTTTTTCAAGTTGGTAGCCAATCCCTTGTTGTTATGCTTTTTACTTTATCTACCGCTTTTTTTGCGGCGTTCTTTGTGGGTAAAGCGTTAAAAATTAAAGGAAAAACAACAACGTTGATCGGTGTAGGGACAGCTATTTGCGGGGCTTCAGCCGTTGCAGCTGCAGCTCCCGCGGTCAGAGCAAACGACTCCGATATTGCTCACGCTATATCAACAATATTCCTTTTTAATGTAATTGCAGTGTTTATTTTTCCTGCTTTAGGTCACCTACTAGGTATGAATGACACAGGTTTTGGAATGTGGGCAGGAACAGCAATAAATGACACTTCGTCGGTTGTTGCTGCGGCAGCTTCTTGGGGTGCATCCGCTGGAAATAACGTCGCTTTAGCCTTTGCAACAATTGTTAAACTTACAAGAACATTGATGATTATTCCAATAACGTTTGCACTGGCCATTATTACGTCAAGAAAAACCAAGACATGTGAGGAGAGGGCTTCATTCAATTTGCTTAAAGTTTTTCCGTGGTTTATCATCGGCTTCATTTTAGCGGCGGTTATCAGCACGTTTGTGGGTTTCTCTGCAAACATCTCTATTTTGCTTTCTGACGTTGGAAAATTCATGATCATCATGGCGATGGCGGCAATTGGACTAAATACAAATTTGAAAAGTCTGCTTACAAACGGATTCAAACCCATACTTCTAGGACTGTGTTGCTGGTTTGCCGTTGCAGGGATGTCACTGCTTGTTCAATTCATAATGAGTACATTATAAGCAGCATTGTTAAAAGTTACCTTAGGACTTACCGAACACCCATTTTTTAACATACTTTAAACTTTCAGTTTAGAACCTAAAGGAAAACTAATTATTGCTCAAGGCGCCTCTTTTTCTAGACGAGGTTTTTGCTTTTATGTTTATCAAAGATCCTGTTTGTGGAATGCCTTTAGATTCATCCACAGCTCAGTTTACAGCTAATTTTTTGTCTAAACAATATTATTTTGACAGTGAGTATTGCATGAGCAGCTTCATCGAAGGCGCCAAAATTGCTTACTTTTCCATGGAAATCGGCATAAACTCTGCAATTCCGACCTACAGTGGAGGACTGGGTGTTCTCGCGGGTGACGTGATTAGATCAGGTGCAGATTTAAGAATTCCCCTAGTTGCAGTAACATTGATCAGTAAGAAAGGTTACCTCAAGCAAAAAATTACTGCTGATGGCTGGCAAATCGAATTTCCTGAAGAGTGGGATCCTTCAAAGTACATGAAATTGCTACCAGAAACTGCAAACGTCAAGATTGGTGGGCGAGATGTCAAAATCGGTGTATGGGTCTATGAGCAAGAGAGCTTAACGGGCGGAACCATTCCTGTGCTATTTCTAACAACTGACGTTGAAGGGAACAATCAAGAGGATCGGGAAATCACAGATTTCCTCTATGGAGGCGACGAAAAATACAGATTAAAGCAAGAAATTGTGTTGGGCATAGGTGGGTTACGTATCCTCGAAGCACTGAAAATTAATGTTAAGAAATATCATATGAATGAGGGCCATAGCAGCCTCCTTACCCTTGAGCTTTTAAAGAACAACGATTTGAACGCTGACAAAGTAAAAAACCAATGTGTATTCACGACTCACACTCCTGTAGCTGCCGCATTTGACAAATTCTCCTATGACTTCCTTTCGAAAATTCTAGAAACAGAAGTACCTGAAGAAAAATTGAAAGAATATGGAGGAACTGACAAATTAAACATGACTCTTCTGGCGCTAAACTTGAGCAAATATACAAACGGTGTAACAGAAGCACATATGGAATACTCAAGAAAGCTCTTTCCAGGGTATCATATACAAGAAATAACCAACGGTGTTCATTCCTACACCTGGACATGTTCACACTTTAGACGACTTTTTGACAAATGTATTCCCCGGTGGGCCAACGAACCTGAGCTTCTCGTAAGAGTTGACACCCTTACAGATGAGGAGCTATGGGAAGCACACATTGGAGCAAAGCAGGAATTGCTAGATTTTGTTCACAGTAATTCAGGGATACAACTGGATACTGATGCTTTGACTTTAGGTTTTGCCAGGAGAGCCACAGAGTACAAACGAGCGACAATGATTTTCTCAGATTTGGAAAAGCTTAAAGAAGTCAACAGCCAGGGTAAAATTCAGCTGATTTTTGCTGGAAAAGCTCATCCAAAAGACGAGCTGGGCAAGAAACTCATCCAAGAAATTTACGAGTACAAAACTCGTTTGAAAGACGAGATCCAAATAGTCTATCTTGAGAATTACAATATGGATATAGCGCAAAAATTGACTTCGGGTGTTGACGTTTGGTTAAATACGCCAATGCCGCCAATGGAGGCTTCTGGAACAAGCGGAATGAAAGCAGCACATAATGGAGTAATCAACTTCAGCGTTTTAGACGGATGGTGGATAGAAGGCTGTGTTGAAGGTCTTACAGGATGGGCGATAGGTCCCTCGCCTGATCAAGCGATAAACGAAGATAAAAGAAGAAAAAGAGAAATCGCTGATATTTACAGTAAGCTGGAATACATAATTATTCCAAAATTCTACCGAGAACGCGACAGCTGGATAGGATTGATGCGAAACTCTATAGGCAAAGTAGCGTATTACTTTAATACGCATCGCATGATGCGAAGATACGCCACAGACGCATATTTGTAATTGTATCTCAAAAAATCATATGTGATGGAAAATGAGTATTTTTAGAGCGTATGACATCAGAGGAATTTACGGCAAAGATTTAACAGAAGAGATCATGACTCACATAGGTGAAGCAGCCGGAACTCTATGCCCTGGCACGTTTACGGTCGGACGGGATTTCAGAGAGCATGGGGCTAAACTTGAGGATGCATTCATTTTAGGATTGAAAAAAACGGGGTCAACGGCTGTTCTCCTCGGACCCTGCCCCGTAAGTCTTTGTGTCTTTGCAAACTGGAAAATGGAAAATAATGTGACAGCTTACATAACAGCGTCTCATCTGCCAGCGAAGTGGAACGGCGTCAAATTCTTCCATGAAGACGGAGTCGGTTTCTTCGAAGACGAAAACAAAAAACTGGGCGAGATAAGCTCCTCAAAAATTTTTAAAACAGGGACAGGAACAGCAAGAAAACTTGAGGGAATGGACTCCGAATACGCTAATTTTATTGCTGAAAAAATAAAACCTTCAAGAATCTGTGTGGTCTCCGACTTCGGAAACGGGGCAGCATGTTTATTGGTGCCTAAGATAATCAAGAAAATAGGTGTCAAAGCCACTTTCCTTTTTGATTGGCCCGACCCAAAATTCTCGAATAGAGACCCTGAACCTAAACCAGAAGCGTTAACCGCTCTATGTGATAAAGTTGTTTCCGAGAGGGCAGATCTTGGAATAGCATTTGATGGCGATGGCGACAGAGCTATTTTCGTCGATGACACAGGCAAAGTCATTAGAACTGAACAAAGCGCGATCCTCTTCATTAGAGACATAATGAAAACTCAAAGAGGACCTGTAGTCGCCAACATTGAATGCTCAGACATTATAGAGGATGAGGTCAAGAAATATGGAGAAAAAGTGTTTCGAGTACCAGTTGGCCACACTTTTCTGGTGCAGGAAACCAAAAAACATAAAGCTGTAATTGGTATTGAAGAATCTGGACACATATGTGTTCCAAAGTTCTATTGGTTCGATGATGCAATAATAAACAGTATGTACATGGCAGAAATTGTCTCAAAAATGGGGCAGAAACTGTCAGAAACTGTGAAAGAGCTACCATCAAGGCTTTTCAAAAGAATCGAAATAAAGTGCTCTGACGAATCAAAGTTTGGTGTTATCAACAAGGTAAAAGAAAAAGCAATGGAAACTTATAGAAACCTAAACACCATTGACGGCGTCAAAATTATTTTTCCAGATTCGTGGGCTCTGATCAGAGCATCAAACACGTCACCAATACTTCGTTTATCGATCGAAGCAAGAGATCAAAAAAGACTTGACGAACTCCAGAGTGAAATGAGAAAACTAATAGAGAGTGTCGATGCATGAGTGAAGTTCTCTTAACTACGGAAGAAGCAAAGAAAGCTAATATTGATGAACTGCTCCGCAGACTTTCTGCAGATAGGGAAGGTCTTTCTTCCTCAGAAGCTGAAAAAAGACTTATGCGATATGGTCCTAATGAAATTCAGGAGAAAAAAACTAACCCGCTGCTAAAGTTTCTGCGCTATTTTTGGGGTCCAATTCCTTGGATGATTGAGGCAGCAGTAATAATGTCAGCTGTCATCCAACGCTGGCCTGATTTTGCAATAATTTTAACATTACTATTAGTCAACGCTATAGTAGGTTCTTGGCAGGAACGCAAAGCAGGAAACGCCATAGACTTATTGAAACAAAGGCTAGCCATAAAAGCGAGAGTTCTGCGGGACAGAAAATGGCAAGAAATGCCGGCAGAAAAACTAGTGCCAGGAGACATTGTTCGATTACGTTTGGGAGAAATTATTCCCGCAGATGTCAAAATAGTTGAAGGAGATTACCTCTTAACTGACGAATCTGCACTAACAGGTGAATCGCTCCCTGTTGAGAAGCATCTCTCCGACATAGGATACGCAAGTTCTATTGTCAAACAAGGTGAAATGAACGCGGTTGTTGTCAATACAGCTGCAAGAACTTTTTTCGGTAAGACTGCCAAACTTGTGGAACAAGCCCGAACACCTAGCCACTTCCAAAAAGCCATCGGAAAAATAGGTGACTACCTGATTTTCCTAGCGATTGGACTCGTATTAATTATCGCTGTGGCATCGATTCTTCGTGGTCAAAACATTTTAGACATTATTCAATTTTCATTGATTTTAACTGTTGCTGGAATACCTGCGGCTCTCCCTGCGGTTTTGTCAGTAACTATGGCTATAGGTGCTATTGCCCTCGCTAGAAAGGAAGCGATAGTTAGCAAATTGGTTGCAATTGAAGAAATGGCGAGCATGGACGTGTTGTGCTCAGATAAGACAGGTACTATAACTGAGAATTCTCTAACTATGGGCGGAACCAAACAATACGGTGAATTCAAAGAAAACGACATACTATTAGCTAGTGGGCTTGCTTCACGAGAAGAAGATCAAGATCCGATTGATAAAGCAATCTTTGCAAAAACAAAGACTAACCCAGCTATTTCTGATCAACTCAACCGCATTAAAGTAAACAGTTTTAAGCCCTTTGATCCAGTTATCAAGAGAACAGAAGCAACTGTTCAAGAAGCTAACGGAACACAATTTAAGGTTTCGAAAGGCGCACCCCAAGTGATTCTATCATTGATTGAAGATAAGAAATCAATTAGCGCCAAATTGGCGGAAGATGTTGACGAATTCGCTAAAAAAGGATATCGCGCTCTCGGTGTGGCACGAACTAACAGAATGAATAAATGGCAATTTATGGGTTTAATTGCTTTGTTCGATCCACCGAGAGCGGATTCTGCCCAAACAATAAAGACCGCTCAATCGATGGGGGTTGAAGTAAAGATGGTTACAGGCGATCATGTCGCTATCGCTAAAGAAATATCGTCTGAGGTAAATTTAGGAACTAACATTGTTCTCCCCGATGCTCTTATGGGTCCGCACGAAAAAGACGCGCAAGAAGCAGTTGAAAAAGCTGAAGGGTTTGCAGAGGTCTTTCCTGAACACAAATATCATATTGTAGAACTTCTCCAAAACGGTGGACATATTGTAGGCATGACTGGAGATGGGGTTAATGATGCTCCTGCTTTAAAGAAAGCTAATGCGGGAATTGCTGTCGAGGGCGCCACCGACGCTGCAAAGTCAGCGGCAGATATTGTTTTAACCAAACCAGGTCTCTCTGTCATAATTGACGCAATAAAAGAGAGCCGTAAGATTTTCCAGCGCATGACGAACTATTGTACCTATCGCATTGCTGAAACCATCAGGATTCTTCTTTTTATGACTGCATCCATTCTCGTTTTTCAATTTTTCCCAATTAGTGCTCTGATGCTTGTTTTGTTAGCGCTTCTAAATGATTTGCCGATAATGACCATAGCTTATGATAGAGTGAAATATTCAAATAAACCTGAAAAATGGGACATGCGAACTCTGCTGGGAATAGCAACATTTCTTGGTGTAATTGGGGTATTCTCAACTTTTGGGATTCTTTATATCGGATTAGTTATGCTGAAGTTAAACCCTCTTGTGCTTCAATCTTTCATATACCTAAAGCTTGCAGTGGCGGGAAATATGACTGTGTTTGTCGCGAGGACTAAAGGTCACTTTTGGTCTGTGAAACCGGCAAAACAGCTTCTTTTTGCCTCCATCGCTGTTCAATTAACTGCTCTAATAATTACTGTATATGGGATTTTGCTTCCAGCTATGGGTTGGGGACTTGCCGCTCTCGTGTGGGGCTATGCGTTTACACTTTTCTTTATAACCGACATCGCAAAAGTAGGGCTATACAAACTACTGGATCACACTGGCATAAAATTTCATAATTAAAACATGGAGCTCCTCAAAAATAATGGCTTAACTAAAGTATTTTTCAGATCGATCAAAGATTGCATAGGGGAAAATCAATTAGGAGTTAATAGCAAGTACAAAGAATTTGAACAACTTTTTTTATTTTTAAGCACCTCGACTTTTGTCACTTCTAGCGCCATCAACTACCTGATTTTTATTTATCATTCCATAAAGTAACTATCAAACCCACTAAAGCAATATATAATATACCAACATGACTATGTTTAAGAAGATAATCAATTTAATTTTAGAAATTGATGAGTAATGAGAATAGGTTATCCGTGCATAAATCGAACAATTGACTGCACTGCAAATAGCACTTTTCGTCTAAAATCTTACTCTGAAAACCGTATTAAAGACTCAATAAAGAATAACCTATCATGTTTGCGAAAAATTTTACAGTTCAATCTTGAACACAGACTACTCTTTTTTAGAATTTCCTCAGACTTGATACCCTTTGCCTCTCATCCAATCAACAAATTCAACTGGCAAACGTATTTTCAAGAAGATTTTGAAGAAATCGGCGCATTTATTATCAAAAATAGAATGCGAATCTCGATGCATCCAGATCAGTTTACTTTAATTAATTCTCTCAAAGAGGAGATCTTAGAAAGAAGCAAAAAAGAACTCATTTATCACGCCAAAATTCTCGATTTGATGAAACTTGATACATCAGCCAAAATTCAAATACATGTCGGCGGCGCATACGGAGAAAAACAGAAAAGTATAGAGAGGTTCATAAAAAGATTCAATGAACTCAATCATTCAGTAGTTCAGCGTCTAGTAATTGAGAATGACGATAAACTATACGACTTAAACGACTGTCTAAAAATAAATGCGGAAATCCACATTCCAATTCTTTTCGATAACTTTCACAATAAACTTCACAATTCAACAACCCAGACAAAACAAGAGTCTTTTAAGCTTGCTGTGAAGACCTGGAATGAAAAAAGAGACGGGATTCCAATGGTTGATTATAGCTCCAAAAAAGTACACGGCTCCCCCAGGCAACATGCAGAGACAATAAACATAGAAGATTTCGACTTGTTTTTGAAACAAACCATACCCTTTGATTTTGATGTGATGCTGGAGATCAAAGATAAAGAAAAAAGCGCCATCAAAGCAGTTGAATTGGCAATCAAAGATGAGCGAGTAAAAAAATTCTTTTCAACGCAAAAAGTGCCTGGAGCCAGATCTTAATAAACTTCCGAGTGTGTTACTCATTTCCAGTAGTTCTTTCCACCAACCTCTGAGGATTAGCCAAAAAATAAGTTGGGTTTTACAGATTTGTTTTTAAATGGTAATTTATAATTAGAGTAACATATTTTCACTGAATTTTGGAATAAACAATGGGCACATGCAAGGAGAAACCAGAAAAAAAGCTGGCAATCGGCCAAGAAGAACATAATAAGCAAGTGCTAGTTGGGTTCGCAGTTTGGTTGGGTGTAACCATCCTTATCAGTGGCTCTCTGGACTTGTTTGCTCAAGGGTTGCCCCTTGGATTTACTGTGCCTTTGCTGAATATTCCTGCAACTTTGTCCATGTTTCTCTATTACGTCGCAATCTTGACTGCGGCAATCTACATAGGCGTCATTGGCTTAAAAGAACTTATATTTGAAAGACAATTTAGCGTTGAGTTCTTGATGGCAGTTGCAGGTTTAGGAGCGCTTTACCTCGATTACCGCTTTGAAGCCGCAACGGTGCTCTTCCTCTACGGTTTAGCTGAATACTTTGAAGGTTACATACAAAGTAGGGCAAAAAGAACTGTAGAGAAAATATCCAAAGTAATCCCCGAAAAAGCTCGTGTATTGAGCGCGGGCAAAGAAAAAAATGTAGATGTTGACGAAGTTGAGATAGGTGCGGTTCTGCTTGTAAGGCCCGGCGAAAGAATCCCTCTAGACGGCAATGTAATCGAAGGCTTTTCTCACGTTGACCAAGCTTTAGTCACTGGAGAGTCGGTGCCCGTGCCAAAAGTAGTTAACGACTGTGTTTTTGCAGGAACTTTAAATGCGACCGGAGCGATCAAAGTCTCTGTTACCAAAAGAGCCACGGAAACCTTGGTTTCTCGCATTGTTCAACTTGTTGTAGAGTCACAGAAAAGAAAAGCAACAATAGAACGCTTAGTCGATAGATTTGCAAAAGTCTATGTTCCCATAGTAATTCTGCTTGCCGTCTTTACGGCAGTTGGGTTGCCTTATCTTTTGGGGGGGAGTTTTCAAACTTGGTTTTACCGCTCTCTGATTCTGTTGGTTGTTTCTTGTCCAAGCGCCTTTATAATTTCAGTTCCAGCAACCGTTTTCATAGCCATAACCATAGCTGCCAAACGCGGTGTAATCATAAAAGGTGGAATTTTCATAGAAAAACTAGCCAAAGTTAAACAAGTTGTTTTCGACAAGACAGGAACATTAACCCTCGGAAGACAAGCAGTACATGAAATTCGAAGAGTAGATATTTCAAAAGCTGAGGATGAAGCCATAACCTACGCTGCCGCTCTTGACCAGTTTTCCAACCACCCCATCGCCCAAGCTATCGTGCGAAAGGCGGTCGAACGCAACATCGACTTAAGCAAATTAAAAGTCACAGATGTGGTCGAAGTTCCAGGCAAAGGTATCGCGGGTTCAGTTAATGGCAAACAAGTCGCAATTGGCAACTTAGCATTCATGCGTGAGTTAGGTTGCAACTGCACAGAAGCTTTTGAGATTACTGAAGGAGACGTACACACAGCAGTTTGTGTTTCCGTGGGCAAAGTTGGGTTGGCGGCAGTTTGCGTTGTAGACCAAGTGCGTGAAGATGCACTGCGAGCCGTTCATTCGCTAAAGAAAGAGGGCATTAAAACTGTCATGTTAACAGGAGACAGAACTGAAATAGCCAATGACACAGCCTCGTCACTAGGTATCGAAGAAGTTCATTCAGAACTGTTTCCTGAAGATAAACTTCAATGTATTGAGGATATGAAGGGTAAAGAGGGCTTAGTCGCAATGGTTGGCGACGGGGTAAATGATGCTCCAGCATTGGCAGCATCAGATGTTGGAATAGCGATGGGTGCACATGGAGTAGACGTCGCGTTAGAATCAGCAGATGTGGTGCTTGTGAAAGATGAACTTGCCCAAATTCCGTACCTTCTTAAACTAAGTGAGAAAACTATGGTTATCGCAAAACAAAACATTGTCGCATCTTTAATTATTAAACTGCTTTTGGGCGCTTTAGGTTTAATGGGATTAACGCCTCTTTGGTTCACAGTTGCTTCAGGTGATGATGGAGTAACCATGCTGCTACTGCTAAACACACTTCGCCTTGAAAGAATAAAATAACTAAAAGTTTAAGCCGCTTAGTATTGCTTAGAAAAACAAAATTACTTTTTCGTTGAAGCATTGGAAAGATCTTTCAACATAGACAACCATTCTATATTCAAACGATGCAGGTCACAATTTTCCCCAGAAGCTTTAAGAGTCTATCATTTAGCATTTTCTAAAGACAAACAAGGAACGACCTACATTGAAATTCGGCATAATGACGCGGAATCCAGAGGCGTGGAGCAGCACCCAAGTCCGAGAAGCCCTTACAAAACGAGGCATCACATACGACTGTTTCACTTTCCCAAGACTTGTTGCCCGCTTATCATACAAACCATACTTCAAAGTCAACAACATAAGTATCCTTGAAGACTTGGACGCGCTCATCATACGCCCAATCGGACGAGGCTCACTTGAAGAACTTGTTTTCAGAATGGATATGCTCTACAAACTCGAACGACAAGGATTCTACATGGTGAACCCGCCAAATGCAATCGAGCACTGCGTGGACAAATACGACATTCTTGCAACACTCGAAGACGTCGGCGTTCCAGTTCCACGTACATTAGCAACCGAAAGTGTAAACGAAGCCATAAAAGCTTTCCACGAACTAGGCGGCGACGTTGTTATAAAACCCATCTTTGGATCCCGTGGACAAGGAGCAACACGCATTAACGACATAGATATTGCCGACACAATCTTCAAAGCCATAACGTTCCATCACGGGGTTATCTATATGCAAGAATTCGTCGAACATGGATTTTCAGATGTACGTGCGTTCGTTTTAGGCGACAGAGTGATATCTTCGATGCGTCGCGTAGCTCAAGGTTGGAAAACAAATTACAGTCGAGGAGCAAAACCATCGCCTGCAGAAATCAGCGACGAATTCAAAGAATTAGCAATCAAAGCAGCCCTAGCCGTGGGATGTAAAGTTGCAGGGGTCGACATCCTCGAAGGCTCCGATGGACCAAAAATCGTAGACGTGAATAGTCAGCCTGGATGGAAGGGACTACAAGCAGTGGCGCAAGTCAACATCGCCGAAGAAATCATAGACTTTGTTTTAAAAGAATTAAAAAAATAGCTACTTGCTCGAAAGAATCGTGATGTAAGGGTCCTGAGCTTCAATAGGAAATCGTGTTTCCTTTCCTTCTCTTATTATGATGCGATCTTGTTTTTCTGTAAATTTACCAAGAAAACATGCGCACTGTCCAAATCTATCCAAGGCAGCTTTGACTTTTCCTTGAGCTGAGGGTGAAACTGAGGCTAAAATTGTTCCCGTTGAAGACATCGAAAGCATTTGTTCATCACTTAGTTCAAAGTGATCTCGCAAGATTAAGATCTCTTTGGTCAACGGCAACTTTTCCCAATACAACTCGAAACCCACCTTTGATGCCTGCGACAATTCATTTAGCGCCGCCACAAAACCGCCTTCCGTTGCATCATGCATTGCATGCACACCTTCTATTTTTGCAAGTTCGGTTGCTTCTTTTACGCAACTTTGCATATAAACCAGTTTAGCAAGCTCTTCTTGTTTGACAGCGCCGAAGAGTTCTTGTGCTTTTTCTTTGTGGGTAAGAGAGAAGTTTATGATTGTTTCTAAACCAAGTGGCTTAACGCATAAAATCATGTCGTGTGGGTTGGCGTTTCCAGGTGTAATCAACTTTTTAGGTTCTGCCGTTCCATAAATGGTGCAGACTCCAAGCATGTCTGTTAGGCTACCGTACATACCTGTGTGTCCACGAACGATGGCAACACCCAATTCGTCGGCGGCTTTGCATGTTTGTTCCATGATTTTTTGAAAAACTTCAGGTTTTGTTCTCAATGGTCCAAGGAGGTTGACGGTGCAGAATTCTGGTTTAGCACCAAAGAGCGCCACATCGGATGCAGCATAGTTAATCATCAGCCATCCAAACCACTCTTCAGGTACCCCAGTGCACGGGTCTGTTGCAACAGCTACGTACTTGCCATGTAAAAGATGGACTCCTGCATCGTACCCTATTGTGGGTGGAACGATGACTCGGAAATCTTTCTTTATGCAATCCAAAATTTTTTGGAGTTCTTTACCAGAAAGTTTGCCCAACTACAAATACACTCGCAACACTTTGCTCTTCTGCAACAAGTAAAGTACGAATCCGCTTATTACCAGTTCGGGGACCAAGTAGCTGCCGTTATAAACAGCTGAGTAAATGAATGGGTTTAGGGTTGGAGCTTCTATAGGCGCCCAATAGACAACGCCTGCTACAAAATGCATCACGAATCGACCGGAAATGCCTACAGCTGCACCTGCAAAGGGGTATTTTTGCAAGAGTCCTGCTAAGCCCAGGACACCAAAAGCCAAAGGATAGTCGAGCAGCAACTGCACCGGGTTAATAACGTAAGGTAAAAGACCGAGTTGGATGAACCCGTACAAAACGCCTGCAACTAGACCTACTTTGGAGCCCCTCCTAAGCGCCAACCAAAGAATCGGTACCATCGAAGCAGCCGTTATGGAACCGCCCTGTGGCAAAGTATAGACAACAATTAAGCTTAACGCGGTTGCCAACGCAATAAAAATCGCGCTCTCAGCTAAAACTTTAGGGTTTCTAAAAGAATTTGGATTTTTATATTCACTTATATTTGTTGCGTTAGACATGTTTTTCCCTCCGCCAGTATTACCTGGTTCAGGTTCCTAAGGGTCGACACCAAAACAGGCGTCCTCTCAGCCAGGTCACTTTTTCCCAGCTCCCCAAGAACTAAGGGGATAATGTTTTTAGGTTATATTTTAGTTTTCCTACCACCATTACTACCAGTTGGATTGATAACATGCAGCCTATGCCTAAAGATTACAATTTCGCTGAAATCGAGCAGAAATGGCAGAGCAAATGGGAAGAAATGGGCATATACCGCTATGATTGGAATGACAAGAAGCGAGTGCCCTTTAGTATTGACACACCACCACCTTACCCCTCAGGTGAACTTCATATGGGCAACGTTCTAAACTGGGCGTACTTTGACATGGTTGCCCGTTTCAAACGTATGCAAGGATTCAACGTGCTCTTCCCCCAAGGCTGGGACTGCCATGGCTTAGGCATAGAAATCCAAGTTGAAAAAACAAAAAATATTCGCAAACGCGACGTTCCCCCAGACCAATTCCGTGCTTGGTGCATCGAACTTGTCGAGAGATACATCGCAATGATGAAGGAAGGCATCCTCAAGATGGGGGCAAGCATAGATTGGTCCACCGAATATAAAACCATGAACCCAGACTATTGGCGTCGTACACAACTTAGCTTCATATTACTTCACAAAAAAAGCTACATGTATCAAGGAACACACCCCGTCAACTGGTGTCCGCGTGACGAAACCGCCATCGCCGACGCCGAAGTTGACCATGTAAATAAAGAAGGCACCTTACACTACATTCGCTTCCATCTAGAAGGCAGCGGAGAATACCTACTCATAGCTACCTCTAGGCCAGAATTTATCCCGGCATGCGTTGCCGTGGAAGTAAACCCCAAAGACGAACGCTACAACAAATACATCGGCAGAAAAATTGCAGTTCCCCTGATGAACCGAGAAGTCACTATCATAGGCGAAGAATCCGTCGATCCCTGCTTTGGTACGGGAGTTGTCCAAATATGCACTTACGGTGACAAAGAAGACGTAAAAACAGTCATTAAACATAAACTCCCCGTAATCAGGCTTCTAACCGAGAGTGGAAAAATAAGTGATGCAGGATGCAAATACGCAGGGTTATATGTCAATCAAGCTCGTGTAGCAATTGTTGCAGATTTAACTGCAGCTGGTTTGCTGGAGAAGTCAGAGAAGATTCAACATGAAGTCGGAGTTTGTGACCGATGTAAGGCCCAAGTTGAAATCTTAGAAGTCAAACAATGGTTCATGAAAACCATGCCCCTGTCCGAAGAGGTAGTGCGAAACGCTGAACAGATTCCTTGGTATCCTGACTACATGAAAAATCGCTTAATTGATTGGACTCAAGCTTTGGATTGGGACTGGGTAGTTAGCCGCCAAAGATTATTTGCAACCCCAATTCCAGTTTGGTACTGCAAGAAATGTAACGAAGTCATTGTTGCACAGGAAGAATGGGTGCCAATCGATCCCCGAATGGAAAAACCCCGAATCGAGAAATGCCCAAAATGCGGTGGAACCGAATTTACTGCGGAAACAGACGTCTTAGATACTTGGATGGATTCATCCATCACCTGCGCGGTTCATGCAGGATGGCCTGACCGAGCAGATTGGAGACATTTATTCCCTGCAAGTATGCACCCTTCTGGAACAGACATTATCCGAACTTGGGCATACTACCTGATGGTTCGCCACTTGGCGTTGTTTGATGAACGCCCCTTCAATAGTGTGTTAATAAACGGGATGGTGTTGGGTTCGGATGGCAGAAAAATGAGCAAGTCTCTGAAAAACTATGCTGCTGCACCTGAGGTTCTCAATAAATATGGCGCTGATGCAACTAGGCAGTGGGCTGCCGGCGGAGGAGCCACAGGCTCAGATATCCCGTATCGCGCTCAAGACGTTGAATACGGCAGACGCTTTTTAGTTAAGCTATGGAACGTTGCTGGGTTTGCAAGCAACCTCTTAGCAGACTATGACCCTAAAGCCAATTCGGAAGTTGACCTGCAACTATTCGACAAATGGATTATAAGCAAAACCGAGAACCTGACCAAAAAAGTTACACACGCTTTTGAAAAATGCCAATTCAACATCGCTGTCGAAGAGATCCGTAACTTCACTTGGCATGTATTCTGCGACTACTACATTGAATCAGTGAAGGATAGACTTTATCGCCAGGACAAGAAGAGTGCAGCTAAGAAGCGAGCTGCTCAACAAACTCTTTACGGTGTTCTGTATAAAATTTTACAGTTGCTAGCTCCAATAACCCCTCACTTGACGGAGGAAATCTACCAAAAATTGTACGCCGAAGATAAGGGTTTTAAAAGCTTACAAATCACACTTTGGCCAAAGGCAGATAGCACCCTTATCGACGAGACAATAGAAGATGAAGCCGACAAAGTGATGGCTTTGATTGAGAATGTGCGAAGAAAGAAAGCA
Organism: uncultured Candidatus Bathyarchaeia archaeon; assembly: GCA_964413605.1. Taxonomy (GTDB): domain Archaea; phylum Thermoproteota; class Bathyarchaeia; order Bathyarchaeales; family Bathycorpusculaceae; genus Bathycorpusculum. Next base: position 131,120 of record CAYPSV010000001.1, read on the forward strand.
GCACAAAAGTTGCCGCTAAATATTCCCATTTTGTCCCTTGAAGTCTATGCGGGAACTCAGACAAACGCTGACATAATCATTTCAAGCAAGGAAGATATCGCAGGGACTCTCAAAGTTGCCCTAGCCGATTTTAATGTTATTCCCAAAGCAGGTCAAGGACAAGAAGTGCCACAATTTCCAGGGGTAATTCCTGTCACCATCTTCGGGACGGTAACTAAGAAATGAAAAGGGTTGGGTTAATTGGCTGCGGTGCCATAGGAACCGTTCTAGCAGAAGCCATCGAACGTAAACTGATTTTCTGTGACGAATTAGTAGTTTTTGACATTGACATTCCCAAAGCCCAAAAACTGAAGCAAGCTCTAAATTTTCCAATTAAAATTGTTGCCAATATAGACGAATTGTTCGCCGCTAAGCCAAACGTAATTGTAGAGGCAGCGGGGCAACAGGCAGTCCAAGAATACTACGACAAACTTCTGGTGTCAAAAGCTAATTTCATAATAATGAGTACAGGCGCGCTCCTTGACCTGAACATCTCAAGCCCTAAGCTTCATTTTCCAGCGGGCGCAATAGGGGGACTCGACGCCCTTTCAGCAGCGGCAAACGCAGGCATTGAAGAGCTTACTTTGACTTCTCGCAAAAACCCCACAGCCTTGGGAAAAACCAATACTGAAGAAAGCACGGTCTATGAAGGCTATGCCGAAGAAGCGGCAAAACAGTTTCCGAGAGAAATGAATGTTGCCGCAACACTTGCATTAACTGTAAAACCTGCCAAAGTCAAAGTTAAAGTAATCTCTGACCCAGCCGTTAAACGCAATACACACGAAATCCACGTTAAGTGGCGTTTTGGCGAAATGACGATGAGGTTTGCTAACGATCCGCATCCAGACAATCCACATACAAGTGCTTTAGCAGCTTGGTCTGCCATAAAACTTTTGCAGAAGCTGCTTGAAGAATAAAAAAATTTTTGACAGCTTTGCGAGGTCCTCTAAAATGATCTATATTTCAGTGATAATCCGCTTAAAGAACATATTTTAGCTATCTTGTTTTTCTTACCTTCTCAATAACTCTTAATTTTACCATTGGTTTTTCACAATTATGGTAATTATGCAGCAGTAATCATCCGAAGGCGGTACAAGTGTGAAAATTTAGGTTGCGCCCTTGGTCTTTTGATAACTTTTGTGTTTCCTAAAAACTGCAAAGACAACAAGGCATGCTATTACCACAACAAGAGAGCCAACGAGAACTACTTGAAATTCATACTCTGAAGACCCATCTGTGTATCCATCGCTTAAAGTCTTCAAGAAAGTTACGATTGCTGTCTCCTCATTTAAAGTCAAACCCAAGTTTCCCATATTCATTAAAGCGAGATTGTCGGAGACTTCTGGTTCAGGCCAAATTGCCACGTCTCTAGTGTTATAGAAATGTACTATCTCTTTGAGCGATTTGAAGTAGCCGTTGTGGCCGTATGACTTTACGAATTCTGATGTAGGTCTTAAATCAACATTGCGGAGTGTTGGAACTTTAAATGTGCCTAATGCAGGTTCATATACAGCTGGAGGGTAACTCGCGTTTTTCAAAAAGCTTCCAAGCCCAAGATCTGTGAAATTTGCGCCATCAGGGTTAAATTCACTTGATATGTTGTAGAAAGGATTTTCTGGGTTCTTGGGTATGCCGAGATTCCAATAAGTGTAATCTGTGAACACGGGGAGTTCACCTGAAGACGTCGGTTCACTAGGATGACAACTGTCACACAAACCCTTTCCCTGAAATAGCTTTAGGCCTTGAGCTTCCTCTTGGGTAAGTTGAGTCTTGTCCGCAAGATATGCATCATACTTAGATGTGAAAAGGTTAACCTCAGATGATCTTTCGTAAGCAGCTATTGACATCGCTATCTTGTCGTAAGCTCCATCAACATTGTTTAATGATCCTTTTCCCCAAACTTCTTCAAATAAATTGGTGTAGTTGGATAAACTGACCTTGAAAACCACGACTTCTTTGTTTGGAATATTTTGCTCAAGAGGGTTTAAGAATGGACCTTGCGCCTGTTCCGCAAGGGGGTCACCAAGTGTCCAGCCAGTTGCTCTACCGTCAAAGAACATACCGCCTATCCATTGGCTTTTTGTTTCATTAAAGTAAAGCACGGGGCTTTCACCTGCATATGCGGCACTGGGTGGCGCTCGTGCAGTAAATCGGGTATAAATGGCGCCTTCGTAGACTGCCCCATGGGTGTTGATGTCAGAGTCTGGACCTGTGAATCCTGTTTCTGGAGAATGGCATGACGAACAAGACACCCCAGATGGCGTTGACAATTGTATGTCAAAGAAAAGATTTTTCCCTAACAGTTCTATTGGCGTGAGACTGTCGGTTGCAGATGTTTCTTGTATCTTGAGTGGAGGTAGGACTCCGAAGAGCAGTAGGAAACAAAGTAAGACGCAAAGCAAAAGAGGAACAGTTTTTTTCAAAATCAGAGTCCTTCACTTTACCACATGTAGCAATAGTAATATAATACTTTCTTGAAGAACAATAAATGCATATACTCATGTTTAATTAAAACTTTTAGAAAAAATTGCAAAACCCTTGACATAATTCTAATCCATTAACCCTTTTTGTTTTGATTCTCTTCCAGCGACAATTTCTGAAACAAGAGCCCTTACGCTAGAAAAATGGGCTTCTTAGAAAATCCTTATTAATTTAGTTATTAATTGGGAACTTTCTGTGTTTGTGGGGAAGAATTGTGCAGTTTGAACTTATTGCTCCATATAGAATGTCACCTGGACAGGCAGTAGCAGTTGAGCAGTTATCAAAAAAGTTCTCCACAAAAGACAAGCAGACACTTCTTGGCATCACAGGAAGCGGAAAAACTTTTGTCATGGCGAACGTAATCAATAAACTACAAAAATCAACCTTGATTTTGGCACATAACAAAACGCTGGCCGCGCAGCTATATAGCGAATTGAAGGAACTTTTTCCCCAAAACCGTGTTGAATACTTCATCAGTTTCTATGACTTTTATCAACCTGAATCATACTTGCCAGCACAAGATATGTACATAGAAAAAGACTCTGATGTCAACGAACAGATAGAAAAAATGCGCATGCACGCTGTCTCAAGCATAGTTAGCCGAAACGACACCATAATCGTTGCCAGCATAAGCTGCATCTACAGCTTAGGTAACCCTGAGGACTTCAGAACTATGGCAGCCAACCTAGAAGTAGGAAAACAAATGTCCCGTGGTCAACTCATCCATGACCTAGTAGACATGCAGTACGAACGCAACGACATGGTGTTGGAGCCAGGCAGGTTTAGAGTACGCGGTGAAACGATCGATGTTGTGCCCTCTTATGAAAATGACATTTTACGTGTTGAACTTGAAGGGGACACAATCAAGAAGATTAAAGAAGTCAACCTCCTAAATGGAGATGTAAAAGTATCAGTTGATAAGCTAACACTTTATCCGGCTCGTCAATACGTCGTGCCAGAAGAAAAACACGCTATGGCTCTTGAAGCTATAAAACAAGAATTGCAAAAACGCTTGCCGGAGCTTCCGCCGTTTGAAGCTCACCGCCTAAAACAACGGACAAACTATGATCTCGAAATGATAAAAGAAATCGGTTACTGCAGCGGCATGGAAAACTACAGTCGACATTTTGACGGGCGCAAACCTGGAGTGCCTCCCTTCACTTTGATAGACTACTTCCCAAAAGACTTCCTGCTCATCATCGACGAAAGCCACCAAACTATCCCGCAAGCCCGAGCTATGTACAATGGCGATTACAGCCGCAAAAAGAACCTTGTAGATTTCGGTTTTAGGCTCCCCAGCGCTCTTGATAATCGTCCTTTAAAGTTTGAAGAGTTCGAGTCTAAAATGGGGAAAGTTCTCTTTGTCTCCGCAACTCCAGCTGAGTATGAATTAGAAAAGAGCGGTTCACCTGTTGAGTTGATCACAAGGCCAACAGGCCTATTGGATCCTGAAGTGGAGATGCGTCCAATTGAGGATCAGATTCAAGATTTAATGGCTGAATCAAAGAAAACTATTGACCGTGGTGACAGAATTCTAATTACCACTCTCACAAAACGCATGGCGGAAGACTTGGCGGAATACCTTTCAAAAGAGGGTTTTCGAGTTAGGTATATGCATTCTGACATCGACAGCCTTGACCGAATAGAACTGGTTAGACAACTAAGGATTGGCGAATTCGACATCTTAGTCGGTATCAACCTTTTGCGAGAAGGCTTAGACATTCCTGAGGTAGCAACTATTTTCATTTTGGACGCTGACAAAGAAGGGTTCCTACGTGACGAACGCAGCCTCATTCAAACTATCGGACGCGCCGCCCGAAACGTCAACGGCAAAGTCATACTCTACGCCGACAACCAGACAAAATCAATCAAACGCGCTATGGAGACCACCTATTCCAGACGTAACTTCCAACGACGCTACAACCTGCAACACAACATAACCCCAAAAACGATCGTCAAAGGTGTCTCCCAAAAGGAAAGCGTAATCAAAGGCACAAAGCACTTGCCAAAATCAGACCTACAACGCCAAATAGTCGAATTAGATGCAAAAATGCATGAAGCCGCTGAGAAACTGGACTTTGAACGAGCAATTGAACTAAGAGATGCGATCGCAGAACTTAACAAAGCGCTTGCTCGTAAGGCAGAAAATCAAGTATTAAACCCAGAAATTTAGTGTTTAATGCAAAAAGGTTCTAATCTCTCAAATTAAAACTGGTTTAAGTTACTAAACGGAGAAGGAAAAAAGGGTTCAAAGTAATGCGTGATAACATTTCAATTAAAGGTGCAAGAGAGCACAATCTAAAAAACATTGATTTAGAGTTACCCCGAAACAAGCTGATAGTTATTACTGGGCTTTCAGGCTCAGGAAAATCGACATTAGCCTTTGACACTATTTACGCGGAGGGTCAACGCAGATACGTTGAGAGCTTATCTGCATATGCTCGGCAGTTCTTAGGTTTAATGGATAAACCTGATGTTGACTCCATCGAAGGACTCTCACCTGCCATATCGATTGAACAGAAAAGCACCAGCAAAAACCCCCGCTCCACGGTCGGAACAGTCACCGAAATCTACGACTATCTGAGATTGCTTTTTGCACGTATCGGAGTTCATCACTGCCCAAAATGCGGAAGTAGCATCCATCCACAGAGTGCAGAAAACATCACCAGTCTCATCATGGCAGACAAAGGAAAAAAACTAGTTTTTCTAGCTCCAATTATCCGAGGCATGAAAGGCACACATGAACAGGTTTTCGATGACCTCAAAAAAGAAGGCTATACCAAAATCCGCGTCGACCAAAAAATCTATGAAACCGACCACATAAAAGAAGAAGTAAAACTCGTTCGATACGAAAAACATTGGATAGAAGCCGTCATAGATACTACCTTGGTTTCTGATGAGGAACGCTCTCGAGTAGCTGAAGCCGTCGAGGGAGCCCTAAAAACAGGCAAAGGCACTATGATCGTAATCGATGCAGCAAACCAGGATGCTGGCAAGAAAAAAGAATTGGAACGCTTCGAGGGTGAAACCATGTATAGCACATTTGGTGCTTGCCCAAACCACCCCGAAATCGTCTTTGAAAGCCTTGAACCCCGCATGTTCAGCTTCAACTCACCCTTTGGCGCTTGCCCAACCTGCCACGGACTGGGTGAAATAACCGAAGTTACAGCAGACAAAGTAATTCCAGATAAAAACCTCACAATCATGGATGGCGCATTAGTAGTCTACAAAGGTACTATGGAACTCAGCTGGCGCGCACAACAAATAGCAACAGTGGGTAAAAGATACGGTTTCGATATCTTTACCCCAATTAAAGATTTTACGGAAAAGCAACTCCAAATTCTACTTTACGGCGACAAAGAACCTATCGATGGAACCTGGTCTAACGGCGCCAGCATGTGGATGCGAGATGGCTGGGAAGGAATAATTCCACAAACCATGAGACTCTACCGCCAAACCGAAAGTGAATGGCGAAAAGAAGATATCGAAAAATACATGACTGCCCGACCTTGCCAAACATGCAAAGGAAAAAAACTCCAGCCAGTTGTCCTCGCCGTACAAATCTTAGGCAAAAGCATAATTGACGTCACTGACATGTCGATTGAAGAATCTGTTGACTTTTTCCGCGATCTGCCCCCCCAATTGAACGAAAAAGAAACCACAATAGCTAAACAGGTTCTCAAAGAAATCAACGAACGCCTAGGCTTTCTCAAGAATGTCGGATTAGGTTACCTTTCTCTGTCAAGAGCCGCCAAGACTCTTTCTGGCGGAGAAGCCCAACGTATTCGATTAGCGACGCAGATCGGCAGCAACCTTATGGGCGTTCTCTATATTCTTGATGAACCAAGCATAGGCTTGCACCAACGCGACAATGCCAAACTCATCCGAACCCTACAACGCCTACGCGACTTAGGCAATACCCTAATCGTGGTTGAGCACGATGAAGAAACCATGAGGCATGCAGACTGCATTGTCGACATGGGACCAGGCGCAGGAGTCCATGGTGGACACATAGTTGCAGAAGGTTCGCCCCAAGAAATCATGGAAAACCCCCGAAGCTTAACAGGGAAATATCTCTCGGGTGAACTCAAGATCGAAATCCCTTCCCAACGACGCAAACCCATCACTTACATGGTAATTAGCGGCGCAGAAGAAAATAACCTTAAGCACCTCAAAATTCGACTGCCACTTGGCGTTCTATGCGGAGTCACGGGCGTTTCAGGTTCAGGCAAAAGCACCCTGATGAACTTAACAGTTATCCCAGCATTGCGAAAAATGTTCGGAGAACAAGTTGACAAAATTGGAAAACACGACGCGCTGGATGTTCCACCATTTGTACGCAACGTAATAGTTATCGACCAAGACCCAATCGGCAGAACACCAAGAAGCAACCCAGCAACCTACACAAAACTTTTTGATGAAATTCGTCGCATTTTCGCCTCCACAAAAGAAGCTAAAGCCCGCGGCTACAAAGAAGGCCGATTTAGCTTCAACGTCAAAGGGGGTCGATGTGAAACTTGCAAAGGCGATGGTGTAATAAGAATCGAAATGAACTTCCTTCCTGACGTATACGTTCAATGCAGCGAATGCAAAGGCAAACGTTACAACAAAGAAACCCTCTCCATTACCTACAAAGGCAAAAACATCGCCGAAATTCTCGCTATGACAGTGGAAGAAGCAGCAAAATTCTTTGAAAACACCCCACGAGTCTCTCGAAAACTACAGACACTGCTCGATGTAGGGTTAGGCTACATTAAGTTAGGACAAAGCTCAACCCAACTCTCAGGCGGGGAAAGCCAACGAATCAAAATAACCCGAGAACTCAGCAAACACAAAAAAGGGCATGTCATTTACATGCTAGATGAACCCACAACAGGCTTGCACTTTGACGACACAAAGCGGTTGATTCGTGTTCTAAATCGACTAGTGGATAATGGCAACACAGTATACATCATTGAACACAACCTTGACGTCATAAAAAGCTGTGACTACCTCATCGACTTAGGTCCCGAAGGCGGAGCAGCGGGAGGCGAACTCCTAGCTCAAGGTACACCTGAAGAACTAACAAAAATAGAGCAGTCTTACACTGGAAAGTTCTTGGAAAAGATACTTAACAACGAGCTCCAAGAAATTATGTTAACAGTGAAGCAGTCTTCATGATTCAAATTGATTCACCCTCTGACTTTAAAAGCTCCCATGTACCAACCGAACCAGGCGTCTACCTGTACCGCGACGAAGCAAATGAAATTCTATATGTGGGCAAAGCTAAAAGCCTTCGTAGCCGCGTAAAAAATTACTTTGCAAGCAAAGATCAGCCCATAAAAACACGGCAGCTTGTGGCTCGAATTCGCAAAATTGACTGGGTCATCGTGAATAACGAAGTCGAAGCCCTACTTTTAGAGAACAAGCTCATCAAGCAACACACCCCCAAATACAACGTTAACCTCAAAGACGCCAAAACATTCGCTTATATCGCATTTACCAGAGAACTTTTTCCTCGAATATTGACCAGCCGAAAGGTGTCGCGCAAACTTGAGTCCTTCGGTCCCTATACCGACGGCTTTACACGCCAAGACCTCCAACGGCTAGTAGTCAGAGTGTTTAAACTACGCACCTGTAAAACCATGCCCAAACGCGCCTGCCTGAATTATCACATTCACCTTTGCACCGCTCCCTGCATTGGAAAAGTAACCACCGAACAATACTCCACCCAGGTAAACCAAGCAAGATCTTTCCTCAACGGCAATTACCAACAAACGGCTAAGCAACTTAAAGCTCAAATGATAGCTGCATCTGAAGAGCAGCAATACGAGACTGCTCTTGAACTTCGTAACCAAATCCAATCAATCTGGCTCCTGACCGAGCGCCAAATCGTAGACAACGAGCGACGCTTCGACCAAGATGTACTAGTTTTTCGGCGGGTGGGTGAAAAAATGTTAGCTGTTCAGATGGGAATACGCAAGGGAGTACTTTTAGGCAAGAAAGAATTCAGTGTTGAAGTTCAGCCTCAGATTGAAGAAGAATTCTTGAAGGCCTTCTACACCGCCAACCAGATCCCTCGAGAAATCCTACTAAACAAACCCTGCTGGCAAAACACAGAAGAAAAGAAAGCATTAGAAGAGTTTCTTGCAGCCAAGCGACTGGCTCCTGTTTCATTACGAATTCCCAGAAAAGCCGATAAATTGGCACTTTTAAGATTGGCTGAGAAAAATCTCGAATCATCCCTAGATGTTGACTGCGCACTTGTAGATCTGCAAAACAACCTAAACCTGCCCGTGCTGCCTCAAGTAATAGAATGCTTCGATATATCTAACCTTGGCACAGAACACGTTGTATCAGGTATGGTTGCTTTCAAAGATGCTAAACCTGACAAGAAAAACTACCGCAAATTCAAAATCAAAACCTTCACTGGACAAGATGACTTTGCCAGCGTCAATGAAGTTGTCGCAAGACGCTACAAACGCCAAATTGAAGAGAAAAACCAATTACCCGATCTGGTGGTTATAGATGGCGGACCAGGACAGGTTAACGCTGCAAAGCATGCATTGCAAACACTTGGACTGCAGCTTCCAATCATCGGTTTGGCCAAAGAGCATGAAGAAATTTACTTACCTGGCGAATCTGGACCTCGTAGATTTGACAAGAATAACCGAATGATGCTTCTGCTACGTAAAATCCGTGATGCAGCCCACGACTTCTCATTAGGTTACAACCGCAAACGAAGACAGATGAAAATCAGAGAAGAGTTCAAACCAAAAAAACCTAACCCGAAGTAAACAAAAATTCTATCATGCAGGATTAGAAACAATACGTTTCACGCATATTAGAAATTCAATGGTTAAACTATTAGAGAATGGGTTTGTGCCTCAGCATTCGTATAACCGTCATCATCTCAGGGACTACCAATCCCATCTCAGACTGACGTGTTAATCGTCATAGGCAATCACTAATGCACACAATGTTAGATAAAAATAATCCATTCAAAACTGGAAGGCTTGCTTGTTCTTTCATGACCAATCGAGTTAGAGTAGGTTATTACTGTTCAATTCACGATAACTGTTATCACGTTCAAGTTTTAAACGATGTGTGAGCGTAAATGTCTGTGAAGTTAGAATGCTTCAAGAATTAGCCATCATCCAACGACTTTACTGAAACTCTCTCAAAGCTTCCTCAAGCTCGCTAAAACTCTTAATTATCCTATCGGAATGAAAAACTATCCATGGACTCAGGCACTTTATTTCAGACACGACGATGATATTTTTTCCTTTTCGTTTAGCATAGAACATTTCCATACACGCACCAGCAGAAAGAATAGGCAGGTAAACAACCATTACATCACATCTATCTGCATCATCTAAGTCTCGCTGAATAAAGTCAAAGACCGGTACCTTATCCCACCAACAATCCTCCGTGCCCTGATAAATTACGCGTTCCCTCTTCCAGGGATCTATAACTTCAAACCCAACTTTTTCAGCGATTTTAGTGATAGATTTTCGGTAGTCCTGGTTTTTTTCCATATCGATAATGGGACCTGAAATGAAAACTGACTTCATCGAAGTAACCGTACTTCAACAAACACGAAGACTAATATGTTTTATTTTTAATTTTTGCTGCCTCATGGCTTTGTTGTTGTTTGGAATTTTTTGCCGTTTTCTTTGCACAATTCTCGGATTAGGTTGCGGCCAGTCAAGCAAACAGTGTTTAATCCAATTGTGCCGATAGCCCATTGTCCAACCATGTAAAAGTTCTGCAGACCAGGGAGTCTTTTGCTTACTCCATTATTGGTGACTTCTTTGACATACTCTTTTGGTGCACCCCACGCTTGGCAACCACGGTAAGCCGCTGTCCAATGCTCAACCGATATTGGTGTTACGATTTCAGTTGCTTCAATATTGCCTTCGAAGCCTGGAAACCGCTTCTCCAATCGATTAGCAATTAATTTGGCAACTTCTTGTTTTTCAGCACGGTATATCTCCTTGTTAGCGGAAAGCGCTTTCCAGTAATCATAATCAGATTCTAATACTACTTTGACGACTGTTTTCCCTTCAGGCGCCAAAGTAGGATCAAAATTGAAGACTTCAACATCTAACCTGTCTCTTGCTTTGCCTTCCACCGTTAACGGTTGGTCTTGGAAGAGCACTAACGCGTGCGGTTCACCAGCAAATTCTTTGGCAACACCGTACCAAACTTCTAGCCCAAACGGCTGAACTTTCGGATAAGCCTTGTAATAGGCGTCGATAGTTGGATTCACGTATTTGCCTTCCAACATGTTATAGATTGTACTGTAACCGTCTGCGGCAGAAACAACGATATCTGCAAAATGCTCAGAGTCATCTTCAAGTTGCACACCCACTGCAACTCCATCCTTAACGATAATACTCTTCACTTTTGAATGGTAAGCTATTTGACCTCCAAGTCCCAAATAACGATGCTCAATATTTTTCGACAAAGCCATTGAACCACCGATTGGCCAGCCGCCATCGCCCTGATTCAAAGTAGCCAAGAAAATCAAGGCAATCACCGTTGGGACTTCTGGGATGTCGTATTGTATAGTTGCAAAAGCTTTACGCATGAACGGGTCAGTGAATTTATCTGCAAAATCTCTGAGTGTCATCTTACTATATTTCATCAAAGCACTCATCAACGGAAGCATCTTTAGTTTTGTCGCAGCCCCCCCTGACATGGCGGCAAACAAGTCATAACCGCTAAATTTGCGCACAGCCTTCACAAATTCCTCTATGACTTTCTGGTCGGCAGGTGCAAGTTCTTTCATATGCGCTTCAAGTTTTTTTAAGTCAGCGAAAACCGTGAAAGCCTTGCCATTTGTATCCTCAACCTGAGTGAACTCCTCAAAAGCATGAATTTGCAATTCGTGCAATGCACCCAGTTCTTGCCACATATGGTTGTTAACTGAATTTGGCGTAAGACCAAATACGTTATGGACCGCGTAATCAAAAAGATATCCCTTTCGCTGCCAAGAAACACAAACGCCGCCAGGCTTTTCTTGCATTTCAAAAATCTTCGTATCATAACCATTCATCTGTCCATAGCAACCAGCGGCTAAACCTGCAAGACCAGACCCGATTATTACGAGCGACTTATTTGCCATCGAATACCCACCCCTGATTTCTAAATTAGAATTATAATACCTTTTCGCTAATCTTCAATAAAATCAACTGCAAACCATATTTAGGTCAAAACCAAGTTAGTTGTTGAAAAATGTCACGAACTAACTTAATGCTTGAACAAGCAGGTGCCTTTGACAAAAACGGTTCAGTAAAACATGAAGTCGAAATCGCATTGGGCGCCCTCAAAGAATTTAATCAAAAATATCCTTTTGCCGAGAACCTTCAGACAATAGAATGGCTAGATCCCGATAAACTCTTTAAACTAAACCCTGATGAAATCGGAGAATTCTTCCTTTTTCTAGAAAGCTATCTTAAACCATTCACCCACACAACCTTTGGTAGCTCCAACATTTACCGCAACGCACGCCTGCAAATAAAGGAATTCAAAAACCTACTTCGAATAACAGTAGACAGCCGCAAGTCTTTGGCTCAGAAAATAGGTGCTCCTTGGGAAAGAATCGGCGGATTTGGACAAGACAAGTGGCTAGCTAAAAAAATCATTTACTGCCTCAACTACAAAAACCCAACAATTCTGCCTATTTTTAGCAACCAACACCTGAGATTTTTTGTTAACCGAGTGGTCGATTCGCCAAATCTGCAGCCAAAGTACCTCTCGCCAGGACAAGAATATGAAAATTATACTGCAGATATTTTAAATGCTAAAAATAGTCTGCCTCTAACTCGATCATGGAACAATATGTACCTCACACGGTTCCTCTACAAAACTTTTCCACCACCAGACAGCGAATCCTCCCCATTACCTGAACAAAGAAAAACAACAGTAATCACCGAAGAACAACTAGATCTTCAAGGGTTCATGAAACTGCTCGGTGAACTTCAAAGACAACAAAAAATCACAGGGGAACAATTCCGAGAAAACCGCACCTTATGGATGAAACAACCCACCGAACGCGAAGCATTAGCTAACCGCTTAAAACAAAAACTACAAACATAAGTTTGAAATTGGCGGGCCCGACGGGAATTGAACCCGCGACCTACGGATTAAGAGTCCGCCGCTCTGGCCTGACTGAGCTACGGGCCCGCTGATGTCACTTTTGAAAAAGGTTTCATTGAGCAATATAGATTTTGTGGTTTTGTTGTAGCAGCTTGATGCAGCGAAGCCTAATAACAAAGGTGGATAATTGGTTCTTGGAGAAGTTTTAATGGTTGATTCTCTCGGTGAAGTTTTTCTCCTGAAAACAACAAATCGAGCGGTTGGAGTACCTGAATTAATCAATCGGATCGGCTTGTCTGATTATTCTGAAAAACAGATAGCAATTAAAGCTAATTTTAACAGCGCTGACCCTTTTCCTGCCTCGACTCACGTGGACACTTTACGAGCGATTATTGGATCATTAAAGAATGCGGATGTGGGCGGCGTAACTTTGGCGGAACGCAGCGGCATGGGAAACACCGAGAACGTGCTAGAGCAAATGGGCGTTTTCGCGTTGTCCAAAGAACTGGGTTTCGAAACACTTATTCTAGATAATATAGACAAAGACGGCTGGGTAAAATTCAACCGAGAAAAAACCCATTGGCTGCACGGTTTCTACCTAGCTAAAGTCTTCCATGACGCAGACAAAATCGTCCAAACCTGCTGCCTAAAAACCCATCGATTCGGCGGGCACTTCACTCTTTCCCTAAAAAACTCTGTAGGGATGATAGCAAAGAAAGTTCCAGGAGCAATTTACGACTACATGTGGGAGCTGCATGGATCCCCATTTCAGCGTCAGATGATTGCCGAAATAAACAACAATTACAACTTGGACTTTGTTGTGATGGACGGCATAAAAGCATTCATCAGTCAAGGACCAGAAAAGGGAGCAGTGGTTGAACCAAACCTACTATTGGCAAGCAGAGACCGAGTAGCTATCGATGCGGTCGGAGTGGCAATTCTGAAATTATATGGAGCTAAAGGCAAGATTGGCGAAGAAGACATTTTTAAACAAGACCAACTTAAAAGAGCAGCAGACTTGGGCTTCGGAGCCAAATCGGCAGACGAAATAAAACTAACAGCACTCAACAATGAAACCTTTGTTGATCTTGAGCGAATTGAGCGGGTTCTTAAAAAATAATTTACGCTCATATGCACCTTTTTATCGAAATGCTTCAATTTCAGATGCAATTATAATTCTTAATTAGCTTATAAAATCAAGGTATCGTCATTGCTCCCAGTAGTAGAGTCAAAAATAAGAATTGCTGATTTATTACTGTATTTGTAACCAATTTCATCTTTCATTTAGTTATTGCTCTTATGTTCGGAAACTCAAACATTTCGTATTCTCAAAATGTTATGTTTTTTTATTCGTTGGATAATTTTTCCGTTTAATTACAGAAAAGCCTGTATTATTTTGTCATTCTTAAAAAGTCGCTGAAGATACAGTCACAAAATGATGATAGAACGAAGTATGTTATAGTTGCCCAACGGAGTTCCAGCAGTATCTGACGCTAGCATGAGTGACTGGATGCTCTACGTGTACAAACAGTTTGTACGTCCAATGAATACTATGGGTGTCGATGTTACCTTAAACGTTATTGACTCAAACAACAACTTTAGAGAAATTGGTACAACAACTAGCACAGCAGATGGATTCTTTACGTTCAACTGGAAACCAGATATCGAAGGACCATACACTGTCTACGCAAACTTCAATGGCTCAGAATCATACTATTCCTCGTACGCTGTTGCTTCATTCGTAGTTGATCTAGCACCTGTAGCCCAACATGATACTTCAGGAACGGGTAATAATAGCGATACTGTCATGGCTCTTACTTACGCCACAATCGCAATAATCGTAGCCATCGTTATTATCGGAGTCCTTATTCTCGTACTTGTACTCAGAAAACGCCAATAATTCAAAAAAATACCCCTTCTTTTTTTGGGAAGAATTAGTTTTAAGCGGAAAACATTTAGCAGTAGCTTAATTTTTGGGATCGGTTATAAAATTTTTTAAAACATTTTTCTTCAAGATTTTACTTTAAAACTGAGAACATAATTTTAATCATTTTCATTTGCATTTTTTGATTATTCTTAAATAATCGGCAAATCAATCTTAACTAGGTCAATTTGATGAGGAAGCATTGTTCTGTAGCAGCATCAATGGCTATTGTGATCCTTATTTCTATTCTATTTAGCATTACAGACTCAATAATGTGTTCAGCTGCCTTAAATACAGATTGGGAATTAACCATCACTGGACAAGTTGATAAGCCCTTAAACTTGACAATAGCTGATTTGTTGACTATGCCGCAGACCACGCTTTTTGCACAAATATATTGCGTTGGTCCTCCAGGTTTTTTTGTTGAAGAAGGTAATTGGACAGGGGTTAAACTTAATTTGTTACTCCAGAAAGTGGGAATTGATCCTGCCGCGATTAAAATTGCCTTTTATGCAACCGATGGGTTCACAACTGACTTGACGCCATTGTACGCAATGGATGATAGCGTTATAGTTGCATATGAAAAAAATAGCCAGCCTCTCGATGAAACGCTCCGTTTAGTCGTACCGGGTAGATGGGGGTATAAATGGATTTATCATCTCACTAGAATCGAAATTGTGAATTATAATTTCTTGGGAAGGTATGAGAGTCAAGGTTATTCTGACACTGCGCTCACAACAATGTTAGGCGGCCCCGGAGATGTAGGAAGCCAACTTCCAAACCCAACTGCTTTGAACACACAAATCCCTTCTTCTACTCCCAGCTCTATCCCGTCTAATACTCCAAATAATTCTCCACCTCCATCCGCGACTCCTCCAACAACGTCTAAAACGGAACCTGAATCTAGTTTCAAAGTGGAGGAAACTGTTTACGTAGCAACAACATTAATAATTGTGATCATTGGGGTAAGTCTATTCTATTACTTTAGCAAGAAAAGGAAACACGCTTTATCAGTAATCCAATAATTTTCCTTTATTTCATAAATATTAATTTAAATTACTGCTCTTCTTGACATTTCCCAATCCTTTCTGCGTCTTGAATAGTTCCAGCATAATGTTCAAGCGCATTCCATATGCTTTTTAATTTTTATAAAAATAGAAATCTGTTATAACAAAAAAGAACCCTTATTATTATTTTACACTCTTCTATCTTGAGGACGTTTACTCTTGTTTAATGAAAAAATCGTTCTAAATTCAATTGGCTACGTCAAAACTAATGCGAAGGGCGATGAAGTTAGAGAAAAATCTCGTTACTCCAAGATCATAGTTAACAGAAATCTGGATGCGGCTTTAGAAGGGATTTCTGGTTTTTCGCATCTATTTGTGATGTTTTGGTTAAACCAGATCAAAGAAGAGCAACGATTAATGTTGAAGGTTCATCCGAGAGGGAGAACTGATTTACCTTTAACAGGTGTATTCGCTGTAAGAACCATGCTTCGTCCAAACCCCATCGGACTAACGTTGGTAGAGTTAATTGCAGTTGAAGACAATATTTTGACAGTTAAAGGATTAGATGCGTTCGATGGTACTCCGGTATTAGATATTAAGCCTTATGACCACTGGGATATAGCTGAAAATCCAAGGGTTCCGAATTGGTGGCTAAACTTAGAAAAAGACAAAAAATAAGCTAAAGCAAATCGCCAACCCCGTATTTGGCATCGATAGCTTTCAAGAGAGCTTTTCTAAGTGGTTCGCCTTTCAATTCCTCAGTTTTCAGTTTTCCAACTGTTTTAGCCAGCTCTGGATCCTTCAGAGCATCACTCAACCAACTCTCAAAATCGCCCCTATACAGGTGGAATTCTATTGAATCAGTTGTAACCTGCTTTATTTGTCTATAGAACTCTATCAATGAACTTGCAGAGAAACCTAAGGGTTTATCGACACTTACGTAGAAATTAAAACTCATTTCGCTTGAAATGGATGTGCATATTTTAAGGGCGTTTTTCCCTTTTTCTGTTAAGCCGTAACCACCGCCGACTTTGCGCAGAAAGCCTTCCGCGGCAAGCTCTTGAACTTGCCCTATGGCTTGGTTTGGCTCTAGGTTTACCGCTTGTGCAAACATATGTATGTCCATTCGATTAGTGGCTTCGTTCATCGTTTTTAGAATTTTGATTTGTTCTTCCTTCAAGAAGTTTCGCCTCTTAGTACATTTATTATCTATTATTAGAGAAATTTAAATGTGTTAATGTCGTTTCAACAAAAGTGAATAGGAATTCTTTTACTTTCAAAAACCAATATGAGAAGGGGGTAATTCATGAGTACTCGGTACGTTTTGGTTTTGGTTACAACAAAAGATAAAATAGAAGCTGAAAAAATCGCAAAGAAACTTTTAAAAGAAAAACTTGTCGCATGTGCAAATATAATTGATCCTGTTACTTCACATTTCCATTGGTCGGGGAAAATCGACGAAGCCAAAGAGTGTTTAATAATCATGAAATCACGAATAGATCTTTTCTCTGAGTTAACTGGACATGTGAAAGCTTTGCATAGTTACAAGGTTCCTGAAGTTCTAGCCATCCCGATTGCAGTCGGTTCGGATGATTACCTAGCTTGGATTGATGGAGCTCTAAAATAACATGTACATGTACAAAACTGTACAGATAAGCCTTAAATAATACAGTTATGTATTGATGTGAACTAACACGGAGATTGACTACAATGGGGAATCGTCTTTGGCACAACCAAACCAAAAAACAAACTAAATATTAAAAAAATCAACCTAAGCCAAACCCCACTAGAAATATTCTCAAAACTCCAAAAAAAATACCCAACAGTCTACCTTCTCGAGTCTATCGAAGGACCACAAAAACTAGCCCAATACTCCTTTATCGGATTTAATCCAAAGACCACAATTCAAATCACTAAAGGCAAAGCAAAAATAACCCACACCCAAACCCAAAAAACCACAACTGAACAGACAAACGATCCTCTAAAGCTGATCCAAAAACTACTCGAAAAAAATTCTCTCCAACACACACAACTAAGATTCGTTGGAGGTGCAGTAGGCTACATTTCTTATGACGCTATTCGCTACTGGGAAAATCTACCTCATAAAAACAAGAATTGTGATTTTCCAGACGTGGAGTTTGGAATTTTCGAGGACGGCCTAATCATAAACCATATCGAAAATCAAGCTCTATATTATTATCGAAATGAAAATAGGCTCGCAGAAGTTGAAGATCTACTAAGACAACCCTACGAGCCCAACTTACTATCGTACACTCACCCAAAAGTTGAAACAACTAAAGAAAAATACGAAAAAGCAGTTGAAAAAGCCAAAGAATACATCAACGCAGGAGACATCTTCCAAGTTGTCCTCTCCAAACGTTTTCAATTTAAACTGCAGGGAAGCCTAATCCTCTTCTATGAAGCACTTAGAAAAATCAATCCATCACCCTACATGTATTACCTCAAGTTTGGCAAACATCAAATCGTTGGTTCCAGCCCTGAAATGCTTATCCGCGTCGACAATCGAATGGTCGAAACTTTCCCGATTGCCGGCACTAAACCAATTGCCAAGACACATGCAGAAAACACCAAACTAGCTACTGAATTACTCTCAGATCCAAAAGAGTGTGCAGAACATGTTATGCTCGTGGATCTTGCTCGAAATGATCTTGGTCGAATTTCAAAATATGGCACAGTTAGCGTACCAGAGTTTATGAAGGTACACCAATACAGTCACGTTCAGCATATCGTCTCACAAGTTGTAGGAGAACTAAAAGACGAACTGCAAAGTTATGATGCAGTTAGAGCAGTGTTCCCAGCAGGAACCGTTTCAGGCGCACCAAAGGTTCGCGCTATGGAAATCATCGATGAACTTGAAACAAGTTCTAGAGGACCCTACGCTGGAGCGGTCGGGTATTTCTCCTACAATGGCAATGCCGATTTTGCCATAACGATTCGCACATTATTTGCCGATGAAAACAAAGGGTACCTCCAAGCAGGGGCAGGAATCGTTGCAGACTCTGTCCCAGAAAGAGAATGGTTTGAAACAGACTACAAGGCAAAAGCACTGATAAGCGCTCTTGAAATCGCTGGGGGCAAAAAACCACTAAAGGTTCTTGTTATAGATAACTATGATTCTTTCGTCTATAACCTTGTACAATACATTGGTGAACTGGGCGCACAAACAATAGTCTATCGGAATAATCAAATAAGTCTCGTAGACGTAGCCAAGCTAAAGCCTGATAGAATCGTTATTTCACCGGGTCCAGGAAACCCTGAAGATGAAAAATACTTCGGCGTTTGCACCCAAATCCTCCAAACCCTAAGTCCAGTCATCCCCACATTGGGCGTCTGTTTAGGGCACCAAGGAATAATTCACGCTTACGGCGGAAAAATAATTCACGCCAAAAAACTCATGCATGGAAAGACCTGCACCATAAAACACAGTCAAAAAGACATCTTTGCCGGCGTTCGCAACCCCTTCAACGCAACAAGATACCACTCACTCGCCGGCTCAAGAGACTCAATCCCAGACTGTCTAGAAATCACCGCCGAAGCAATTGACGACAACGAAATCATGGCAATAAAACACGTCAAATACCCCATTTATGGAGTTCAATTCCACCCAGAATCAATCCTATGCGAAGACGGCAAGCTTATAATCAAGAATTTCTTGGAGCGAAAACTATAATGATTCGTGAAGGAATACAAAAAATCGTCGACGGCAACAACCTAAACGCTGATCAATCAAAACAAATAATGAACGAAATCATGACAGGAAAAGCAACCAACGCCCAAACAGCTGCCTTTCTAACCTCCCTTCGCATGAAAGGAGAATCAACAGACGAACTAATCGCCTTCGCGTCAATTATGAGAACCAACTGCTGCACGATAAACCCCAAAGTTCAAGGAAGACTAATCGACACATGCGGAACAGGCGGAGACAAAATCAAGACCTTTAACGTCAGTACAACAGCCGCATTCGTTATCGCAGGTGCAGGTATCGCAGTAGCCAAACACGGAAATCGAGCAGTTACAAGCAAAAGCGGTAGCGCTGACGTTCTAGAAAAACTAGGCTTAAACCTAAAAATGGAGCCAAAACAAATCGAAAGAGTGATTGAAAAAGTCGGCGTTGGATTCATGTTTGCCCCTGTTTTTCACCCAGCCATGAAATATGCAGCTGAAGCCAGAAGAGACATCGGTATCCGAACAGTCTTTAACGTTCTCGGACCTATGACAAACCCAGCATGCGCCGACGCTCAGCTATTGGGCGTTTATGACCACAAAATGGTTGCAACAATCGCTTATGCGTTACAGCAACTTGGAAGCAAAGAAGCAATGGTCGTTTATGGTCTCGATGGATTGGATGAGATTTCAACAATCGGAAAAACACTCATTGCCCACTTGAAAAACGGAAAAGTTACAGAATCAGAATTAACCCCAGAAGACTTTGGAATCAAAAAAGCAAACCTTGCCGACTTGCAGGCATCCACACTTGAAGAAAACGCAGAAATTATAGTTAAAATCTTGAAGGGAGATACAACAGTAAAAACAAAAACTGATATAGTATTGATGAACAGCGCCGCCGGAATTATAGTAGGCGGGAAAGCAGATAACTTCAAGGAAGCCATCCAAATGGCAAAAGAATCAATCCAAAACGGATCCGCATTTGCTAAACTCAAGGAATTGGTTGAAATAACTGGCGGAAACCCGCAAATGCTCCAGGAGATGGAAAAAAAAGCATGACCGACTTCCTGGATACACTTGCAATGGATGCCACTAAGACTGTTGACAGCGATTACTACAAAACCAATTCAAAGAAAAAACAGCCAAAAATAAGCCTTAGACAATCCATTCTCAACTGCAAGCATAACCCAATCATTTCCGAAATCAAAGCTGCCTCTCCATCAATCGGAACTATACGAAACAAAATCGATATCCCTCAAATCGCTCAAGCAATGGAAAGAGCAGGTGCAGCTGGAATCTCAGTCTTAACAGAGCCTAAACACTTCAACGGCTCCATAGCTACACTCAAACAAGCAAGAGAAACCACGAAGCTACCAATATTGATGAAAGATATAGTAATCGTTACCGACCAAATCGAAATCGGGGCACAAATCGGAGCGAACGCCATATTGCTAATCCAAGCTCTTTTCGATAGAGAATGCTGTGAAATGGACGTCGAAAAAACAATCTCTTTTGCGCACTCAAAAGGTCTTGAAGTATTGCTTGAAACTCACAGCGAATCAGAATTCCAAAAAGCTCTTGAAACAGATGCCGACCTTATTGGAATCAATAACCGCAATCTCGCAACCCTAAAAATTGACCTGAATACCACAAGACTAATTCTCCAAAAACATAAAGAGCCCAACAAGCTCGTCGTAAGCGAAAGCGGAATAAAGACTCCCGCTGACCTTAAGTTTCTGCGTAGCTGCGGCGCAAACGCTTTCCTCATCGGCTCAAGCATAATGCTCACCGAGAACACAGAAGAGAAAGTTAAGGAGTTTGTACTTGCATGAAACTAAGCAACTTCCCAGTGGACGGAAAATTCGGCAAATTCGGCGGGCGCTTCATCCCGGAGATCCTAATGGAAGCCATTACCGAACTCGAGAAAACTTATCAAAAAGTCAGTAAAGATCCAACGTTCAAAAAAGAACTCGATTACTACTTGGCAGAATTCGTGGGTAGACCTACACCTCTATACTATGCTGAGAACCTAACTAAAACTTTGGGCGGAGCAAAAATATACCTTAAACGAGAAGACCTCGCCCATGGCGGTGCCCACAAAATAAACAACACAATAGGTCAAGCGCTTCTAGCCAAGCGCATGGGCAAAACCCGCATCATCGCAGAAACAGGAGCAGGACAACACGGCGTAGCAACCGCCATCGCATGCGCAGCTTTAGGACTAAAAGCAGAAGTCTACATGGGAACCGAAGACTGCGAACGGCAACGCCTAAACGTATTTCGAATGAAACTATTAGGCGCCAAGGTTCACCCCGTAGATTCAGGCTCTAAAACACTCAAAGACTCTATTAATGAAGCATTCCGCGATTGGGTGACCAACATCGAAACAACCTATTACCTCATAGGCTCAGTCGTAGGTCCACATCCTTATCCGTTGATCGTCCGAGACTTCCAAAGCGTAATAGGCAACGAGCTCAAAGCTCAATTTAAACAAAAAGAAAGCAAACTGCCAGATGCACTAGTAGCCTGTGTAGGCGGCGGAAGCAACGCCATCGGAACCTTCTATCCCTTCGAAGACCACAAGCAAGTCGCTCTCCACGGAGTAGAAGCGGCAGGCGCAGGCATCAAAACCGGAAAACACGCAGCATCAATCGGCGCAGGCTCAGAAGGCGTCTTCCACGGAATGCTAACCTACGTACTGCAAGACAAAAACGGCCAAATCGCAAGCACCCACAGCGTTTCCGCAGGCTTAGACTACCCAGGCGTTGGACCCGAGCACAGCTTCCTAAAGATCTCAAAAAGAGCACAATATGCATCAATCACTGACAAAGAAGCGGTAGATGCGTTTTTAACATTGTCCAAGCAAGAAGGAATTCTGCCTGCCTTGGAATCATCACATGCAATTGCTTATGCTATGAAGCTAGCGCAAAAAATGAAAAAAACCCAAACTATAGTCGTTACACTATCCGGACGAGGCGACAAAGATGTAGAAACAATTGCAAAATTTATCGGTGAAAAAATATGAACGCAATAGCCAGAACATTCCAAAAACAAAACCAGCAAGGTAACGCTGTTCTAATCGGCTACATCATGGCAGGAGACCAAACACCACAGCAAACACCAGAAATAGCTGATGCCCTTATCC
The DNA here is from genome assembly GCA_964413605.1 of uncultured Candidatus Bathyarchaeia archaeon. Taxonomy (GTDB): domain Archaea; phylum Thermoproteota; class Bathyarchaeia; order Bathyarchaeales; family Bathycorpusculaceae; genus Bathycorpusculum. The sequence continues at coordinate 153,486 of CAYPSV010000001.1, forward strand.
GAGGAGGCGTAGACCTTTTAGAATTAGGACTGCCCTTTTCTGACCCAATCGCTGACGGACCAACAATCCAAGACGCAAGCATTCGTGCCCTAGCTTCAAACACAACCCCGATGGACGTTTTAAGAATTGCTAAACAAATAAAACAGAAACATAGCGACGTTCCGATAGTGATCATGACTTATTTTAATCCAGTTTTCAAAATAGGTCTCAACCTTTTCTGTCAAACTGCTAAAGAAAGCCAAGTTGACGGCTTTATTATTCCTGATTTGCCCGTTGAAGAAGCAGACGAATACAAGAAAACCGCAGATACTTACAACATAGACACAATATTTCTAGCTGCCCCATCAACTTCAAACGAAAGATTATCCAAAATCATTGCTGCATGTTCAGGTTTTCTGTACCTTATCTCCCATTTTGGCGTGACAGGAACCAAGTCGAACGTTGAAGACTCCACATTTCAACTCATTAAACGGGTTAAACCTTTTACCATCGGAAAGGTTCCCTTGGCTGTAGGATTTGGAATATCAAAACCAGAGCACATAAAACGAATCGTAGCAGCAGGAGCTGATGCAACTATCGTCGGAAGTTCCTTCGTAAAAATCATCCAAGAAAACAATAAAACTATGCTAAAAGACTTGCAATCAACCGTCCGTGAATTTAAGGCTGCCACAAGGATCATAGATTCCTAAAGTCCCTTTCAGGGAAAGTATTAATGTCTCCTTAAACCAATAAGTTGCGGCGATGGATCTTAAGCGGTGGGTTAGGGGTCCATTGTATCCGTAAATCCTCTACATGACGGGCTGACATCTGCGGATGAGGCGTCAAAGGCCGCTTGGATCTTCATTTCCGAAACGTTGAGTATCCGTCCTTTGAGGCTGGCGGTCAACGGGTGGTTTCCGTAGGGAAACTGCTTCGTTGTTTAGCAGGCGAAACCGGCTAGGCTCGGGAGAGAGCAACCTAAGTTTGGACGTTATGCGCTCAAGGGGGTGCGGGTATGAGTGTAGGGTTTGAGGTTTCCAGACGGAGTCTAGGCGTCAAACCGCAGCGGTCCATCGCTACTCAACCTCCCACAAAGCAAAGGTAAAAATGCTATTCTCGCTGGCAAAACAAACCATTTTTCTTCTCGGGAAACATTCTGCAACTGTGAGCACTTAAAGCTGCATTTTACATCATTGAAGGGTTGGTAGAACAACAACAAGAATTTTAGGTGTTGTTCTAGCAGCCTCACTCTTTTCTGTTAGACT
>CAYPSV010000002.1:0-142890 GCA_964413605.1 uncultured Candidatus Bathyarchaeia archaeon
CAATCTGATAAGGTTGATTAGTTGAGGGTTTGTGGTTTTGGTTTCTCTCATTGTTATTCAGCCTTTATTTGTTCTTCAAGCTCGTTTAGCTGTTTGTCTAAAAGTCTAGTGGCTTCCTTGAGCACACGTTCAGGAGGAAGAGCACCTGTCGACTCAATATTCATAATAAACGCATTTTTATCCCACTCGACCGTTAGAGGTGAAGGTTTCTGAGGACATGCCTCAACACAATCCATACAAAGAGTACATGCCAAAAGGTCCCGAACATCGACTTTTCCATTTTTGAACGAGAAAACTTTTTTGGGACATATCTCGACACATTTTTGACAATCGGCGCATTTCTCTTTGGGAGTGGTTATTTTTGGATAGTATTTGTATGCACACATAGAAACAGGCTGCCATTTTGCATGGGTTTTTCCTATGCCAAGCCTTGCATAAGCTTCAAGCTTTAACTTCTGGCTCTTAGCCAACTTTACGATCGGAATTTTGTCACTTACTGGAACAACTTCTGGGTTCTCAGACACAACTTCACCTGAGTAAACAGTTCTTGTTCCATCTTTTGCCTCAGCATCCAAAGTTAATGTCACACGACACTCTGAGCACCCGAATTCGCTTTGACATTTACATTCTTCAGGAAGACTATAAGCATCTAAATCAGTTTTTAAAGGGGTAAGCCCGAGTCTATGAGCTATGATTTCATCTTGCAAAATAGAACTATTTTCTATCATTACAACTTCATCGATTGCCATGCATGGAACTTCAGCAAGTGCAATACGACGCAGAGCGTTCATTAAAGTAACATCCGCATCTTTAACAAGTATGCTAAGGGCACTATCGTTTTTTTCTAAGACTTCAATTTTCACTTGCTGAAACACTCCAATAAACTTAATTTTGTGACTTTGCGGTCAATAGGATATTTCGGTGCATTATTTGTATTTTTCTATCAATAAAGGGAGATAGAAATAGATTAAACTCTTCGTCCTCTTCTACCGCCAGGTCTTCTTGTCCCATCATGTGGAACTGGTGTGACTTCTTCAATACGTTCAATGCGGAAACCAAACCTTGCTAACGCTCGAATGGCTGCTTGTGCACCGGGTCCAGGTGTTCTTGGTCCACTGCCGCCGGGAGCGCGAACTTTGATGTGAATGGCAGTTATACCTTTATCTCTTGCAATCTCAGCGGCACCAGTTGCTGCACGCATAGCTGCATACGGAGAAGATTCCATGCGGTCGGCTTTAACGAACATACCACCGGTCGTGCGGGCAATTGTTTCCGCGCCTGAGATATCAGTAATATGAATTAAGGTATTGTTGTAGCTGCTGAATATGTGGACAACTCCCCACTTCTCGCTACGTTTACTGCTTGTGGTGCTCAGAATCTGCGACCTCCTCGTCTGCCTCTCCGACCTCCTCGTGCAGGCGGTCTGATTACAGGTTGTTTAGCTACCACCGCTAATCCAAGTCGTAATGCATGTGTTTGACTTGCAATTGCGCTTTCAGGTGAATAGACGATTTTGGATTCTTCTTCTTTTGGCACGATGAATCCAGGCAGTGTTACTCTACGGTTATCAATGGTTATGTGTCCGTGAGTTATTAGTTGACGCGATTGAAATACAGTACGTGCTAAACCCTTACGGAAAATAATGGTTTGCAGTCTTCGCTCCAAGATATCTTCGATTGTCAAGTCAAGTACATTGTCCAGAACAGCAGTTTCTTGTAAGATACCAAGTTTCTTTAAGCGTGTGAGAAGTTCGTTTTCCATTTTTTCGCGGTCTTCAGGAGTTTTGCTAATTAGTGAACGAGCTATGCCTCTGCTCTTTGAGAGGGTGGTTTTTAGTCGCCAGAGTTCATGTTTGTTCCGTAGACCATATTGTCCTAGAAGTTTTAGTTCTTCTTGGAGGATATCTTTACGCCATCGAAAACGTGGCGTATCAAATTTCTTACGTTGTTTCTTTGGATCGCCCATACTTATTTGCCTCCTTCAGAACCGGACTTTTGCATTAGAGTCTTTTTCTTGACGCCTAAGGATTTGCCTGCGCGTCCTGTTGTCTTGGTTCTTTGGCCTCTAACTTTCAGGCTGTAAGCATGGCGATATCCACGCCAAGACCTGATTGCTTTGGCTCCATCAATGTCAGTTTTAATTTTAAAAAGTAATTCAGAGCTTATAAGATGGGCATCTTTTCCAGACTCTGTGTCTTTTCGGCGGTTAAACATCCAGCTTGGTATTCCATATTTTGCTGGTTCCCGAATAACGTCTTCTATTTTGTGGACATCTGAGTCTGTTAAAAAGCCTGCTCGCAGATCAGGGTTAACGCCTGCCTTCTTGAGAATTGCGTTCGAAAGGCTTGCGCTGACGCCTTTAACTTCTGCCACTGCGTAAGAAGTCTTAAGGGTACCTTGAACGTCGGCGCCCATGATACGAAGTATGTAACGATATTCCTGTGACATCTAAGTTTTTCATCCGTTTTTAGGTTGAAGCATATACGAAATGAGTCAGTATTTATTTAAACCTTCCTTTCCAAAAACAACCATCAACCGTCAAAGAAAAACATTGATTATTGCAACCTTCATTGAAAAAACAAGATGCAACAGAAACATAAATACAATTACAAAACAACGAAAGCACCAATTGGAAGCCTTAACAATCATTTGCTATCGTCTCCTGATATCAGCATTATGTCACTCATGCCGCAACTAGTCAAAGTGTAATAAACCAAATCCACCAAGATATTTCCATAAATATATGCTCTGTCTTTTAGGATTCGACGTATTATTGGTCTGAAGGCTTGTTACCAAGCAACATTTTATTCCAGAGAAGCAAATGGTGTATTTTGAAGAATATGTCTTTTTGAGCAGTTAAGAGGCGCTAAATATGTGAATCACATTGATGATAGAGTTTATCCAATGTAAATAAGCGTTCAATATAGCTCGAAGTGCAACAGTATCTTCCGCCTGAATTAACAAAACGAGAAACAGGCCGTCTTCTTTGAACCTGACGTTCCCACGATGGTTTAAAGGCGAGTTCGCTTCAGGTGTTAAAGCTTCTAAGACAGCATTAATTTGCTTTTGGTTTGTGAATTTTAATCTTATTTTGGCTTTTGCTCCGACTGACATTCAGGGTCCCAGAACGTAGTAGAAAGTTAAGTTAAATAAGTAAATACTAAAAGAAATAAAAAGTAAAAGAAAATTTAATCGGTTTCTTCTTCAGTTGCCGATTCAACAACGGGTACTTCAGTTGGCGCCGCTTCTATTGTTTCTTCTTCAAATCGCGTGCCTTTGGCTGCTCTTTTTGCTACTACACCGAGTTTAGTACTTGGTGTGTATGCTCCACCTGCAAAGGTGAACTCGCATTTGCTGCACTTCCAGATCCCAACGCTTTCACGTCTTACGCGGACAAAACCGCATTGAGGGCATCTGTGAGGTTTTTTGAGCCCAGCTATCACTCTAATGTAGCGTTTTCGTACTGCAGAACCGTAGCGTGGACCTAATCCTCTTGTGGGTCCTACTTTCTTTGTTTTCGGCAACTTTTATTTCACCAATCGAATTTTTTTCGCAATTCTGCTGCTTTGACCAGAGCAATCTTTGATGCTTCTAAAATCTGTTGCGGTGTGAAATAGCTAGAGCCACCTTTCTGAATTGCACAGATGTTACCGTCTTCATTGGATGCGAAAGTAATACGTGAGTCCATAACAGATTCTTCCTCGATCCATGGGTCTACGATTAGGTGACCGTTGATTTTTCCGATGGTAACAGTTATGGGGTGACTTTTCATAGGAAGAGTCGTGTAGCCTTGTTTGATTTTTAATTCGCCGTCTTTGATTTCATAGTTTGGCATTTTAGTGTTCATTAAAGCAGCGACAGCAGCTATTGCAGAAGCATCAATCAAGTTTCCATCATGATTAAGTACATAAACATCGACAAAAACAACAAAGACTTTCTTGCCAGGTTCGATACAGAGTTTTTCTGTGTCAATAGCATGTGACTCTCTAATACCACGGTCAACAACTCGAGCTAACTCAATACTGTTTTCGTCAGGCGGACCTGGCTCAAAGTTTGGAGAAGCTAGCGGCACAAGTTCGGCGTTGACAGTCATTACACCATTATTTGGAGTATCAGGGAAGGGTTCGCCTGTTTCAACTTTTACGCCGACCAAAACTTGAGTTTTTCCGAGTAAAACTCGAGCTGAGCCTTCTGCTTTTTCGATAACGCCTTGTTCAATCTTGATTTCTCGGTAATCCGTTAGGCTTCGATCATCTAGACGTTTGCCTTTTTCGATGATCTGTTCGATTTGCTTCAATTTAACTTTTGTTACAAGTGAGGACATTTATTCTTCAACCTCTTTAATAACCATATATTTCGTTTTAAGTGCTTCTTTTTGCAACTCATAGATTTTTTTGCATCCATCCATCGCCATGTCTATTGCTTTCTCGAACTCGTCTGGAGTTAGGATACCATCCATCTGAAGCAGAGTAACTGCGTTTAAGTTTGGCATGTAAGCAACTGGAACGTCTGCAGCACCAAGTTTGTCTTCTGCGTCGAATAGGTCAAGGACTACTTTATCTTCGACTTTGCCGGCGGCACATGCAACAACTAGGTCTTTCATTGGAACACCAGCGTCAGCGAGTGCAAGAGCTGCAGCGGTAATGCTTGCACATCTTGTTCCTCCATCTGCCTGTAAGACTTCAATAAAAACATCCACACCTGTTCGCGGGTAGAGTTCAAGGAAGAGTGCAGGTTCAAGGGATTCTTTGATGACTTTGCTAAGTTCAACTTCTCTTCTGGATGGAGCGGGCGATTTTCTTTCGGGTACGCTGAAAGGGGCCATATGATATCTACAACGTAGAACCATGCGGTCTGGTTGGGCAAGATGTTTTGGATGCATTTCTCTTGGACCAAATGCAGCTGCCAAGATTTTGTTTTTTCCGTGTTCAACATAAGCTGAACCGTCAGCGTTTGAGAGCACACCAACTTGAAGTTTTACAGGACGCAGTTCATCCGCTTTTCTGCCGTCCAATCTGATGCCTTTTTTGTCAATTAATTTTTCTGTTTTTTCATTCAACTTTGTTTTCCTCCACTTTTGCTTCTGGTTTCTTTTCTTTCAATAACTGGGTAATGCGATCGGTAAGACCGCTAGTGTGGGATTCTGCCTCAATTTTTCGAATCGCGGTGATAGCCAGTTCCTCGTCTTCCTCACTTTTGCCTGTAACCAAGATTACACCGTTCAAGCCTAAGATAATTTGGCAGTCAGTCACCTGTTTTATCATTGAAATCATTGAGCCTTTTCGCCCAATTATTCGAGGAATCTTTGTTGGTGTAACATACATTATTTGGCCACGGGTAATTTTTCCTAGTCCTGGTTCCCCTACTGTTAATTGCGGGTCATGTGCTCGATCGTAGGATGCGATTTTGGCGACGATTAAGTCGCCTGCGTTGAGAACTGCGGACAATTCATCGTTTTGAGGTTTAAAGGGTCTACTTAATACATCTGATGCCCGTAACAGCGCCGTGTAGGGTCCTTTTATATTGATTGTCCAGCCGTTGAATCCAACTTCCGCGACGGTTCCAATTATAATGTCACCCATTTTAGGCACGTAAAATGCTTTCAGTGCAACCACGTTTACTTTTTTATTGTCACTGTCTACGAGTCCAATCCTCGAGGCATAGATCTTGCCTGCTTCTGCATACGTGTTTTCGCCAGGCAAATAGTCGCCTTCAGCGAGCATTTCTCCGGGCGTAACAAGCTGTTTTTTTTCAAAGAATGTTGGCATAAAATCACTTCATATTTTTCGTTACTTTAAGAGATTATTTTTGCTTCTCCACTTCCCTTGGTTACATCACCAAGCTTATTTAACAGTGAAGCATAAACTCCGGCGGGAATTTCTATTTCACCATACCAAGAGCCGTCACCGCGCCACTCTTCTTTTTTAATTGTACCCAATGTTTTGACTGCGCCATAAGCTCTGGCTGCATACTGTGTTGGGATTCTTACCGCAACAACAACTTGCTCAATTTTTAAAGGCAAAATTGGGCGAAGAAGTTTAACAATATCTTTGGCCTGTTCTTCGACAGGCTTAAAGGGGTCAATGGGGTAGCGGATTTGATCCATTGCGTTTTCGATGCGCATTGGTGGATGAGGCAAGTTAGTTTTTGGGTCAACAGCTTGCCTTGCAATAAAATCAATTACTTGTCTTTTTTTGTCATCTACCATTTTTCTTCTTTGGTCAGTCGTTAGTTGTAGAGTACCTTTTTTTAAGATTTCATCAGCAATCTTGAGTGGGTCGACTGTGTTGAAGGCTTTTTTCATTGCATCTTCGGAGACTTTTGTTCCTTTGTTTGCATCAGAAAAAATAATTTCAGCGGCTAGAACCTCAGTTATGCCAGAGATTTTGCCGTTGCGGTAGTCGAGCGCTTTTTGAGGTTTAATTAGGATTTCAAAGTGTTCGTTTTCTCTTGTTAAGCGAGCGACGGTGAACTTTTCACTCATTGGGTTTTCACTTGCTTGAACCCAGTTCTTTTATGTAGCCTTCTACAACGTTGTCGTCTAGCATTTCCATTTTCTTAGTCTTTGTCGGGATGATCGCGATTTTTATTCTTGCTGGCAACTGACGTGAGTCCAACGCTTTAACTAAGCATTTTACTGCAAGTTTTGTGGTGTCGGTTAAACTCATTTCTTCTTTGTATTCTTCTTTTAGAATGTTAAAAACGATTTCCCTACCTGCACCGAGTGCTGTTGCTTTATATCCACGGTATGTTCCACTCGGATGTGTGCCAAAGACACGGGGTCCAGTCTTGTCGACTCCGCCGAAGATTATGCTAACGCCAAATGGTCTTACACCTGCATGTTGGGTGTACATTTGTTGGATATCGCAAATACGTTTAGTTACAACTTCTATATCGATGGGTTCATCATAAGTTAGTTTATTACTTTGAGCATAGATACGTGCTTGATCAATTAGAATTCTTGCATCTGAGCTTAAACCAACGATGGCTGCTCCAATGTGGTCATCCACTCTGAAAATTTTCCAAGAGTAACCTGCTTCTTCGAGTACTTCAAGGTTCTCTTCGGAACCGAGAACTAACCCTTCTGCGGTTTGGATGCCAAGTATGGTGGCTCCACGGTTCACAAGTTCCATCGCGTATTCTACTTGGAAAAGTCTACCATCAGGCGAGAAAACTGTAATGGCGCGATCATATGCTCCTGGTGCTGCAAATACAGACATAATTTAACCTCACTTTACACTATACGCTTTTTCACAGACTCATACAATAACTACACTAAAAACCTTTCCTATAAAAGCAAAAGTCAGGATAAAGCGATTAAACAGTTTTGAATTGCAGCTAAAGAATAAAATTGGCAAAATTAAAGGCAATAATAGCGATATTTTAATAGTTTAGTTCATCACTTCAATGTTCAAAACACAATAGTTCTCAGTAAATACAAGACCACCGTTATTATTTTGATAAAGCTCGAAAATCACCCAGTAACTTCCAACATTATTCTCCGTGACTGTGACCAAATTACTCCAAGTATCGCCATCTGCTAGACTTAAATTATAAACGTAAATCGGTTCAGTTGGAACTGGAAAGGATAAAAAATTCTGAGAAATTTTGACTTGAACCTGATAGGTCTGATTTCGAATTCCTCCCATATGGTTTTCTACATTAATGTATACACTAAAAGTGCTGTTCTGGTCTACAATCAAAACTTGAGGATAATCGTCTGCTTGCTTCTGCGAGTTCAACAAGTAAATTGTATTATATGGTTCCGGCTGGGGTTTAAAAACTATATAATAACCCCCAATGATAACAGAAACTATAATCAACGCTAGAAATATAGCCAGTAAGTAGCTTTTTTCACCGGTTAAGCCGATTCTTTTTCCAATTCTGTTGACACTTTCTAATTGTATCCGCATCCAAAAGCCCCTTAAACATAGTGCTAAATATCTGAATCCCAGATTTAAATGGTTTAAGCTTTGTTTTTCCATAACTTCTATGTTTGTAAGTTGTAGGGATTTCCATCATAGAATAGCCCTCTTTGGCGAACTGTATTAGCATTTCTGTTGCAAACGCCATGTCAGTTTCTTTCAGTTTGACCCTATCTATTGCTTGATGGCTGATTGCCCTAAAACCAGACTGAGAATCACTTAGAAATTGGCTATAACAAAAGTCGAAACAGAAAGTAATCACTTTGTTACCAAGGAAATTAAAGAAGCCCATGGCCTTTTTGGGGTCGTACATTCGGGTGCCTAAGACCATATCTGCATCTTTCGCAATCATGTGGTCAAGCAAACGTTGGATATGCTTGAATTCATAAGTACCGTCAGCATCAACCATAACGATGATGTTGCCTTTGGCATTTTTCATTCCTGTTCTAAGGGCAATACCGTAACCTCGTCTTGGTTCAATTATTAGTCTGCAGAATTTTGTGTCTTTAACGATTTCTATTGTTCCGTCTGTTGAGTTGCTGTCCACTATGATTATTTCGTGTGGATAATGCAAGTTCTTGTGGATGGTTGTGACAGCTTCAAAAATGGTGCCTGCTTCGTTTAAGGTGGGAATTACTACTGATACCATTTCAACTTTTGATGTCATTGACTCTCTTCCATTTTTCAAAGGCTAATATGTTTCCGTCACATTGTTAAATAAGCTCTTCGTATATTTCGATGAGTTTTTCAACATTTGAATCCCAGTTGAAGTGTTTTTCGACCATTGCTCTAAGTTCCATCTTGTGTGTAGAGAAATCAATTGAGGCGAAATCCAAAATTGCTGCTGCAAGTAACTCAGGCTGGTTAGGTGGCACTAATTTCCCGTACTTTTCCATTAGAATTTCTCTTATGCCCCCAACATCTGTTGCTATCACTGGAAGTCCGCATGCCATGGCTTCAAGAGCGACAAGCGGCAAACCTTCACCTGATTTAGAAGGCAACACGAAAAGGTCAGCTAAGGTATAATAAGAGGGCAAGTCATCATCGCTTACAAAACCAGCCAGCTTAAAATTCGATGAAAGCCCCAATTGTGTAACTCGCATCTTTATGTTTTCCATGTCTGGTCCCTTTCCTACAACCAGAAATTGGATGAAGGAGTTCTTCTTGATAACTGTATTAGCACTGTCGATTAGTGTGTCTATTCCATTCTTGTAAACCAGTCGTCGAACCGTCAATGCGACAACAGCATCTTTGAGGATACCAAGTTTCTTTCGCATCGCCTCCCGTTTTCCTATGTTTAGGCGAAACTTCTTCAAGTCCACACCGTTGTAGAGTACTTTAACCTTGCTTGGTTTGGCACCTAACCGCAAAACATAATCTTTTGTAGCACCGCTTATTGCTATGATTTTGTCAGCGGCTTTTAGGTTCAGTTTTCCCACGGTTAAATCGTTTAGGCGCTCAACGTAATCAAAGATGTTGTTATAATCGATGAAGGTGTTGTGTTGGGTAAGCACAAAGGGTTTGTCGTATAGTTTGGCTAACCTGGCGGCTGTTAACGAGGTTAGATATGGGTGTCCATGAGCGTGAACTATTCCACTTGATTTTACTTCTTTAACAAAGGTTTCAAAGCTTGGCACCGTTGGAATCGAATAAGGTATCCCCAGTCGAAATCCTGTGTTCAAAGATTCATAGCAGTTGACAGGTACGTCATCAACCACGTAGCGTTTTGGGGTATCTATCCTGTTTGTAACTATTGTGGGCGCAAAATTTTTGTTCTGTAATCGCTTGCTCTGCTCATTGACCACTTTCTCGATTCCGCCAACATGAGGCAAAAAAGTGTGTGTAACAATACAGAGCTTTGTTTTAGCCATGGAGCCCAACAAGTAAATTCTCAATCGGCACCATATTATAAGCTTCTGGTAAATACCGGAAAAGCTCGAGCGCATCAAAAATTGAAAAATTAGGGTTTTGTTTCAATATGCTTCAAGGAATTGGTGTAAATGTTTGAAGATGCACCCGCAACCAATGCACCTATGGTGTCGTTTGTCAAAGGAGGCAGTTTCTTAAGGATACCCGGTTTTGCTTGGTCGAAGCGTACGAATTCAAACATTGCTCTTGACCCGCCAATGTAGGTGGCTAAGGCTACGCCCAAAATTTCATCAGCAATTAGTCCTGGTCTACCCAAAAAACGCTCCTTTGTCAAGCCTGGAATTCGACCGTTTTCAGCTTCTTCTTGCGCATGGAAAGCAGCAACTATAAGAGTGGAAACGTTAACGTCCATCAGGATGTTTAAGAATTCTTCTTTTAACAATTCAGTGGCTTTCTTTTCTGTTTCTACACCTGGATGAGGGACATACATTTCTAGCGCGCTGTCAATTAGATCTTGCAATGAAATGCCTTTGTTCTCAAGGTAAGTTAACATTGGCGGGTTTTGGTTATTCATGAACTTCAACAGCATTTTTAGAGACAAAGACTGTTTTAAGTCTATTGTAACTCTGTTTACCGTAATGCTTATATGAAGAGATGAGATAAACCAACCAAATGGTCTGTGTGATAATTTGCTAAACATCAAGAAAATTTTATCTATTCGAGTCAAAGTTTCACTAAAATGCAAATTATCTATAAATTTGACCGAAAAAACTTTATTTTTATGCTTATTCGTTTCCGAGCTATTTTCCCTAATGTCAAACGAATTTCACAGTCACCTAAAAATAGTAACCCAAGTAATGGAAAAAAGGTGAAATAAAATCGGAGGAAAAAAGAGATGAAAGTTGTTGCTTCATGGAGTGGCGGCAAAGACAGCGCCTACGCACACTACTTGGCGACCCATCAGGGACACCAAGCAATCAATCTGTTTACTATGATGATGAGTGAATCCAAATCAAACTTCCACATGATTCCCTCTACAATTCTTGACATTCAAGCCGAAGCTATAGGGATTCCTCTAATCAAAAAAATCACTTCTGCATCAACGTACGAGAAAGACTTCAAAACGGCACTTCTTGAAAGCAAAGCGCACGGTGCAGAAGGCTTAGTCACAGGAGACATCTACGAAGTGGCAGGCCATGAGGAAGGCTGGCTTGGCAGAGTCTGCAAAGAAATTGGTTTAACACCAATAAAGCCCCTGTGGATGCATGATACAAAACAAATCTACTTAGATTATCTCAAAACAGGCTTCAAAGCCACTGTAGTGCGCACAAAACTGGACCTACTTGGCGTTGAGTGGCTAGGTAGAGAGTTGGACAGAAAATTCTATGACGACATCCTAAAACTCGGTAATGTAGATGCTTGCGGAGAAGGTGGAGAATACCATACCGTAATAACCGACGGACCCACATTCAAGAAAAAGATTGAAATCCAAGAAACACAGAAATATAAGATAGAAGGCGGCTTTGGATACCTGGAAATCAAAGAATTCAAAGTTTTGCCCAAGTAAAGGGAACACCAATGGATGTCTTAATTGCAAATAACGAATTGAAAGCAAAAGCCTTCATGGACGAAATAGAAGCAAAAAACCCACTTTTCATCTGCACTATAGCCACTACAGAAACCGGCAAAATCCCCGGACTGTCTGCGGCAGGCGCAAACCCAGACTTCACCGATTTCACTCCACCAGCCGACGCGGAATTGTTGCTGTTGGGCAAATGTAAATCCATACAAGGCGTACCCATCACTCCTGATGGAATTCCGACACCTGCCTTGATTACTACGTCGGCTCTACACTTATCAGACATCCCTATGCTGGTCGTTAATGGCGGAGTGAAAGTTAAACCGCAGATTCCCTACGTTGAACTAGGAGGCAATTCCGGCAGAGATATCCGGTCAGGCAACTCAGTTGATAACGTAGAAGAAGTCATCGAACGGGCTAAGATTCTGGGCGAACAGTTAGCTAAAACAGCAGATTATCTTGTTATCGGCGAGAGCATCCCAGGTGGAACAACCACAGCACTCGGTGTCTTGACAGCTTTAGGCATAAAGGCACAAGGCAAAGTCAGCAGTACCCTTCCTGAAAACCCTCACAACTTGAAGGCCAAAGTAGTTGAGATGGGTCTCAAAGCGGCAGGTGAAAAATTCGGCAGTCTAAAACGAAACCCGATAAAAGCAATTTCATGCATAGGAGATCCAATGATGGCGGCATTAGCAGGCTTAGTTATCGGAGGAGCAAAGCAAGGTCCAGTTTTAATGGCTGGGGGGACTCAGATGACCGCGATTTTGGCAGTAATTAACGCTTTGAACCCTGAATCACTTTGTAACGTAGCTGTGGGAACGACACGGTGGGTGGCAAAGGACGTAAAGTCTGACATATGCGGCATAGTTAAGCAGTTTTGCCAAGTGCCAATTATTGCAGCTGACCTAGACTTTAGTATGGCAAAGTATCCTGGTTTGCGAATCTATGAGACTGGACTGGTCAAAGAAGGTGTAGGAGCAGGCGGTGCATCGATCGCAGCGATGGCAAAAACGGGCAGCGCAGTCACAAAGGATATACTTCTTAAGGAAATAGAGCGTAACTATGCCTTACTGATGGGCATAAAGTGAAGTGCTTGGTCGTTAAACAATTAAAAAATCTACTATCGTTCTTAACAGTTTTCCCAATCGCCATGGATAAGGACCTGCTGACTGACTGCGCACGAAGCATGTGGGCTTTTCCCTTTCTGGGTGCGTTTATCGGATTGTTAGCAGCCTTGTTTGGAATAGTTGCGTTCCGGTTTTTGCCAGACATTGTGGCAGGCGCGTTAGTTTTTGCATTGCTATTATGGATGACTGGACTACACCACACGGATGGTTTACTGGATTTTGGCGACGGCGTGATGGCACACGGAACGCCTGAACACAAAATTGACGTAATGCATGACCAACTTACAGGTGCGGGCGGTTTATCATTGGGTATCTTGACTATGCTTATTACTGCACTAGCAATAGGGTCACTAGGTGTACCAGTTGGAAGATTCAATGTTCCCCTCGTATTCCCCGCAATTATAGTTGTCGAAATGTGCGCAAAACTCTCAATGGTTGTTGCCGCTTGGGCAGGTAAATCCATCCATCAAGGTATGAATTCACCCTTTCTGGAGGCTATGCATGGTCGAGGAGGCAACTGGAGACTTCTGGTGGCATTAACTATTTCTTTCATGATTGGATTGATTTTTTTGAGGTTAGCAGGTATCTTTGTTGTTTTAAGCGCTATTTTAGCTGGTTTGGCAATGGTTGCGGTTGCGCATAAACACTTTAAGGGCGTAACTGGAGACGTCTTTGGGGCAACTAACGATTTAACAAGGTTGGTTTGTGTGATTGTTTTGTTGGCGGTGGTTGTACGGTAACTGCGCTTGTCATGGCTGGCGGAAAAGGCACACGCATGAAACTCAACGAGGAAAAACCGCTTGTCAGAGTTTGCGGTAAACCCGTTATTGAATACGTGCTTGCAGCCTTGAAAAACGCTGAGAAAATCGACAGGATTATAGTTGCTACAACTGAAAATACACCAAGAACCACTGCAATGATGCTTCAGCTCGGTGTGGAAGTGATCCAAACCCCAGGCAAAGACTACGTTTCAGATATGGGCTATGTTGTCCAAACCCTCAAGTTTGGCGTTTTTTTAGCTATCTCAGCTGACTTGCCGTTGGTAAAACCTGAAATGATTAATGCTGTTGTTAACCGCTATGGGGTTTGCGGCAAACCTGCGTTGACAGTTGCAGTTCCGCTGGAAACCAAAGCAAAACTAGGCATGTGCATAGAATACTCTTTCAAAAATGACAACAAAGACGTTGTTCCAGTCGGAATAAATGTCATTGACGGACACAAAAGGTATAGCGATGAATGGCTTGACCAAGACATTTACTTGATGACTCAAGAAGAACTGGCTGTTAACATCAATACCGTTGCCGAACTTCAACTTGCCGAACGACTATTGTCCAAAAATAGGTATCTCGAGAGCACCCTTAGTCGTTATTGAAATCAAAACTTGGGTTTTTTCGATTATAATTTAGATTCTTGGGTCATTTTTTTGATGAATTCTTTTAAACTTTCATTTTGCCCGTACACAACAAGTTTACCGTCTTTTTGCGGAGTAATTTGAAGATTTTGCTCTTTAGCTAATTGACCTAAACGCTGGGTTGACAGGGTGTTTATTGGTTCTACACGAACCCATTTTTGGTCTCGTGGAACACCTGTGACAAACTTGTTTTCAATAAGAGGTTCTTCACAGACTTCAGCGTTTGCTTCCTCTAATCTCCTGAGCCATGAATCAACTTTTTCCGAACCAAAAAGCTTCTGGGCTTCAGTTACAATAAAGGCTTCGACGTTCGCCGATAATTCTTCAGCTTTCTGAAGAGCGTCACCAGCTCCTTGTGCTTGGGTACAATGGAGTTTTATCATGGATTTGGCGGATCTTAAATCACCCATTATGTTCTCTGGAATACTTACGCCTTTTTTCTTTACTTCTATGACCATCTCTTCCAGAAGTTTCCACGAAGCCATGTTGTGACCCATAACTTAATTCCTCATTTACAATTACGCCGGTAAGCTATAAAATATTACTCCGAAGAGGCCTTAGAAAAGAATAAATCTCAATGGTCGTTGATATTTTTGTTGAGGATAAATTATTTTGTCGCGGAGAAATAAATCTCAATTAAAGGGTATTTGCCCATCCATGTTTTCGAAGCACTCAATTTTTTTCTTTGCAATTATCCTGGTGATTAAATGCAGCTGAAAACAATAAAGTCTGAAGGGTTAGCTCACAATAGTTACTTCTTATCTGAAGGAAATGAAGCGGCAGTTGTTGATCCTAGACGTGACTGTGAAGTCTACACGAAAATAGCTAGAGAAAAATGTGTTCAAATTAAGTACATTCTTGAAACGCATCGAAACGAAGATTACGTTGTGGGTTCGCTTGAACTTCAAAACATGACAGAGGCGGAAATTGGCCATGGGAACTCTTTGCCCTTCAAATATGGTCAACACAACCTCAATGATGGCGACAGCTTAAACATAGGAAACTCCAAAATAAAAAGTCTCTACACACCAGGACACACAAATGAATCCCTAAGCTACCTTGTTTATCCCCCTGAAAGCTCTGAACCTAATATGGTTCTCACGGGAGACACTTTGTTTGCTGGCTCTGTTGGGCGAACAGACCTTTATGGCAAAACCGCGCAACCGATTCAGGCTGAAAAACTTTACTTTAGCCTCCACGAAAAACTACTATCTTTGGGCAATCACGTTCTAGTTTATCCTGGACATGGTGCGGGCAGCGTTTGCGGTCACGGCATAAACGGACAAGAACCCACCACAATCGGCTATGAGAAAAAAACCAACTCGTATCTTCAGCTAAGCAAGGAAGAATTTATCCAAAAGTGTCTTCGCGACGAGTTTATTGTGCCAAAATATTTCAAAAAGATGGAGGAATATAATCAGAACGGAGCACCCCTACTGAACGAGTGCTCTTACCCTAAACCTCTATCACAATCGGAGTTTGAAGAAGAAGTTGGTAACGAGCTAGTGAATATTGTAGACACACGTTTACCTTACGCGTTTGCAGGTTCACATATCCCGGGCTCACTAAGTATATGGCTTGGCGGAACCAGCATTTACCCAGGCTTTCTCCTCGAAACTAATCAATATGTGCTTTTTGTAAATGAACGACCAGAAGACATTGACGTGGTAGTTCCAAGATTTAGGCGGTTAGGTCTCGACAACCTTTGCGGTTACCTTTGCGAGGGCATAAACGAGTGGCAAGAAGCTGGAAAACCGCTTAGCAGTAACCCGACGATGTCAGTTATTGAAATTAAAAGGAAAATGGAAAAAGGTGAAGTTACACTCTTGGATGTCCGCGAGCCTATCGAGTGGAGAGATGACGGCTACATTGAAGGGGCTAAACTAATTTTCTTCGCCGATCTACCAGACAAAGTCACTTCCTTGCCATTCGACAAGCCTATTGCCGTCATGTGTTCCGTCGGAAACCGAACAAGCATCGCCATAAGCATACTGGAACGTGCAGGGATTAAAAACACAATTAACGTGCTTGGAGGAATGACGGCGTGGACATCACTAAGTTACCCCACAAAAAAACAATTTTGATGCCTACTCTTTGGTTTGCTGAAGGGTCTTAGCTAATCTGGTTTTTGCGCTGCCTTTGGGTTCTAAAAGTTCTCTGACCAGATTATATTGTCGTTGATATATATGGCAGTTCTTTGAGTGGAAAATCAGTTTACCAGTTTTGAGGGACATATTGCCGCGTTCATTTATTTCGTTAACGAATGCCTCATTGAAAAGTTGCAGCCCAGCAATGTTGGCAGGCAAACCGCCAAAAGCATCCCAACTCCGAAAATAGCAGGTAAAATGCATTCGATTTTCAAGAATTTCGGTATCAATCAAACTCAAGCAGGGCGGTTCACTTTTTTTATGGTTTTCACTGTATTTTTTTATGTCACTCGGAAGCCTAATAACCATCGTGACCTGCCGGTCCTGTTGTTCTTCTATGTATCTTTTTATTGCTTCTTCAACTTGGTCAATCGGATGATTTAGACGACTGCCGTAGGTGTAGGTTTCATCCTCTTGTTTTTCTCCGCACCATAAATATTCCAGTGCGTAACCTTGAACATACTTAAAGTCACATGGCGCTTTTTCGCTTACTAATGGTCTATTTTCAGGGTTTGTGATTTCAATCGAAAGATTCAGTTTCTTAGTCTCAGTCTCCTCTGACCCGAAGCCAACTCTAAAAACGTCGCCTTCTTTCCATATGGTATTTAATGTTTTGAACCATGCATCAGGGCAGTCAAATGCTGAAATCTTTACATGCTTCACAGATAGGCCTCCAAGACACAAAAATAAATCTGCAATTCCGAATATAAGGTTACACTTAAAAAAATTGCAGTATAGAAAAACGAACAAACAAACTTTGACTTAATAATTAAACTACTAAAAAGAAAAGTTTGGGGCTTAGTAGGGCATGCCGCCCATACCGCCAGGCATTCCGCCCATGCCACCCATGCCGCCCATTCCTCCTGGAGGCATTGGAGGCATCTTGCCGCCGCTTTTTATGCTGATGAGGTCGTCGATTTTCAGTATCATGTTAGTTGCTTCTGTTGCTGATTTTATAACTTGTTGCTTTACCCGGAGGGGTTCAATCACCATTTTTTTGTACATGTCGACGATTTTTCCTGTGGTTACTTCGATGCCAAATGTTTTGCTGTTTGGTTTCTCATGCTCACTACGTAGGGCAACCATAATGTCAATGGGATCTAAGCCTGCATTCTCAGCAAGGGTTAAGGGGATTTCTTCAACTGCGTCTGCGAATGCTTCAACTGCGAGCTGTTCCCGACCTCCGACTTTAACTGCAAATGTGCGCAGATTCTTTGATATTTCTGCTTCGGGGGCGCCTCCGCCTGCAACTACTTTTCCATCCTCAATTGCGTTTCTAACCACACAGAGTCCATCGTGTAGACTTCGTTCAGCTTCATCGATTACGTGATTGGATGCACCGCGGATTACAATTGTTACTGCTTTAGGATTCTTGCAGTCGCGAATGTAGATGAGTTTGTCATCACCTATTTTGACTTCTTCTACACGTTTAGCCTTGCCAAGCGAGTTTGCCGCAAGATCTTTTACGCTCGCAGCTATCATTGCCCCTGTTGCTTTGGAGAGTTTCTCCATGTCACTGCTACTAACGCTCTTGACTGCAATAATACCTGCTTTGCCAAGGAAATGCAGTGCCATATCGTCAATGCCTTTTTCACAGAAAATTACATTTGCACCAGATTTCTGCACAGATGTAACCATATCTTTAATCATGCGTTCTTCTTCATCAAGGAACATTTTCATTTGATCTGGACTTTCAATGTTGATTTTTGCATCGAACTCTGTTTTTTCGATTTCAATCTTAGCGTTTAAGAGGGCAATTTTTGCTCCATCAACAAGTTTGGGCATACCACTGCTTGCTATTTCTTTGTCAATAACCATACCTTTGACTAGTTCTGTTTCGTCTAGACTTTTGCCGTGTTTCTTTACGATTTTAACGAGGTCAATGTCGGCTACATATTTGTCGTCGATTTTTTCACTGACTTGTTTTACCGACTCAACGATTATTTTTGCAAAATGGTCTTCTGCAACGTTTATGCTTTTGCTCGATATGGATGTGATTGCTACTTCTTTGAGTGTCTTGTCATCTTCGAATTTTATGGGGATGGAGATTTTATCGATAATCTTCATAGCTTCGTCGCTGGCTTTTTTATAACCATCGATAATAACTGTTGGATGTATGTTTTTGTCAAGTAAGCTTTCAGCTTTTGCAAGTAATTCTCCAGCAAGGATAACAGCGGTAGTTGTTCCGTCGCCAACTTCATTGTCTTGGGCTTTTGCAACCTCTACTAGCATTTTTGCTGCTGGATGTTGAACGTCAAGTTCCTTCATGATTGTTGCACCGTCGTTCGTTATTGCAACGTCGCCCATGCTGCTTACAAGCATTTTATCCATGCCGCATGGACCGAGCGTTGATTTAACTGATTCGGCAACGATTTTTGCAGCCATAATGTTGTTTCTTTGGGCTTCGCGACCGGTTGATCGGCCTGTGCCTTCTTTTAATACAAGAACGGGAATGTTTCCTGAACCTTGAGACATTTTCTTCACCAATACCAAATAATTCTAAACGGAAAGACAGATCTTTAGGATATAAATTTTTCTCAGAGGTATGCCAATTATTCGGATAAACAGCCTTAATGTTGATGCAAAATCAGTTTTCTGCTACACCTTCACGCCTACAGACAGGTATTCTCTTTAGTTTCAGCAATTAAGAGACCTACCCCGCTTTGATTATGTGGTAGCCTGAAGCTTTCCTGAGTCTATTCATAACGGCCAAACCAAGACCTTCAGAGGGCACACTCTCAGTGATTATAACATCAACACCCAAAGCGTCAACTTCACGCAGAAGACGAAATAGGTTTTGAGCAACAGAAACTATGTTGAAACGGCTGCCAAGAGATCGAACAACGTCAGTTGTGTAAGCTTCTTGGGTTTGATCGGTTGCCAAGATTCCCACTTTGAAGCCTTTGTGCTTGTAAGATTCAGATAGCTCTTTGATTTTTATCACTGTAGCTTCAATATTACCTTCCACCAAAATCACTTCAGCTTTTGGCGCATAATGTTTATGTTTCATTCCAGGAGACCTAATTTGTTGCAGTGTTAATTCTTCTTCTGCGTCAACAAATGGATGAAGTTCCAGACTGCCAAGGGCTCTTTTTAATGTCTCGAAAGACGTCCCGCCAGGTCGAAGAAGCAATGGTGGATCAACGCTTAGGTCAACAACGGTGGATTCTACTCCGATTTTGGTTGCTCCGCCGTCAATTATGATGTCGATTCTGCCGCCGAGGTCTTCACAAACGTGTTGAGCGGTTGTAGGGCTTGGTTTACCTGCGAGGTTAGCACTAGGCGCTGCGATGGGGCGTTGACTTTGATTGATCAAGGCTAGAGCAACTTTGTGGTTTGGTATGCGAATTGCGATTGTGTCTAATCCTGCGGTAGTTAAGCTTGGAACTTTAGTGGAGCGTTTGAAGATTAAGGTCAAAGGGCCAGGCCAAAAACGCTCTATTAGCAATCTGGCTTTCTGAGGAACTTCCTCAACTAAGGCATCAATTGCGTGTACATTTGCAACATGGATAATGGGAGGGTTGTCCAAGGGTCGTTTCTTCGCTTCAAAAAGAGCCGCAACAGCCTCAGGGTTAAGTGCGTCTGCTCCTAAACCGTAAACCGTCTCAGTTGGAAAAGCAACTAACCCACCACTTCGAATTATGTCCGCTGCAACTTGGATCTTTGTTAAGTCAGGATTTTCTGGCTCCACTTTTAGCAAAACGGTTTTCATGATTTTAGCCTTTTTAATTCAAGAACAACTGAGGTTTCAACTTGTCGGTTGGGAATATTCCAGTATTTTTTTAGCAGATTATTTGTTTCTTCTCTCGAAAGTAACTGAAAACCATGTTTCTGGTAGAATTTGATTGCCCACGGCGCAGACTCCCAAGTGCCTACCAAAATGCGTCGGGTTCTAGCTAAATTCAATAGATAATTGAGCAAGTTTTCACCTTTCCCTTGTCGTTGGCGACTGGGAATTGTGTAAGCATGCCTTATTAGTGTGACATCTTTAACGGGTTGAATCGCCATGACGGCAATTAGGCGATCATTTTCAAGGCACCCATAGAATTGAACTTTGCTGTTGATGCCCTCCTTCAATTCTTGGGCGTTCATGTATGGTTCTTTCCAGCAGTCAACTGGAATTTTTCCCTTGTAGACTACTGCGGCTTGATTGATTACTTCCAAAATCTTTTTAAAATCCTGGTCTGTGATTTTTTTAATCATCAAGGCGCCAATTTGTGGGGAATTAGATGGCGGTTGGTTCTTTTTGACTTTCGGCTTTAAGGACTTTGTCAATTAGGTTCATAAAGAATTCTTGTGCTTGAATTTCACTGGCTTTTTCTAGGTAGACTGAGACCACTGCAATTTTGCCCTTTTTTGAAGCCACATATTCAGCAAACATACGTGCTGAAATAATGTTTCTGTCACCCAACAGTATCGATGAGGTTACTGAGCCAACCATGTTTTGGGGTTTGGGTACAGCGATTGCCATTGTTCCAAGTTTGTCTTCTTTTTCGCTTAGCATAACCATACATGAGTTTTTAGATTCAACATAGACTGCTAAGAAACGTGTATCTTGATGATCCAACTCTTCTTTTTGGACTTTAGCGCGGTCCAAAATTTTTCGCTCCATAAGTGTTGGTTACGCAGCCTAGTTAAAAAAGACTTCACACAAACTACATAACCTTGCAACAATTTTTTTATGCTAAACATGGCGTTATAGTTACTGTCCTCACCTTCGAGTAAGGCAGCAAACCCTTCTATATCAATGATAAATCTTGCACGTCTTGTTTTGTAGTTGTTTTTTAGTTTTTTTACAGAAAATATAAGGGAACGAACAAACAGTGTATTATCAGACTTTAGCATGAGCAGTGTTTCTAAACGAGCAGTAAAAATTGCGAGTATAGTCTTCCTTGTTGTAATTTTGGGAGTTTCCATTTTTAGTGTGCAGTTATTTTATTCTAATGCTACTCCAGCAAAAGCTGATCCCGGAGTTTATGTTGGTATTGCTTATGGAGGAGACACCACAGAAGATGCGAAAACGTTAATCGACCGCGTTGAGGGTTATACAAACCTATTCATTTTAGATTCAGGCAGAAATGCTCTTAGCCGAAACGAAACAAACGTAGAGGAAGTTTGTGATTATGCGGTTGCTAAGGGTTTAAGCATAATTGTCAACTTGGGCATTGACGTTGTGGACAATAAAAGTGACTCTACATGGTTTTGGCAGCAACCAATAAATGATACAATTGAAAGATGGAACCAACGTTGGGGAGGCAAATTCTTAGGAATATATTACAACGATGAGCCAGGCGGAATCCAACTTGATGGAGATTGGGCTAACTGGTTTAGACTCATCAACGGCGAAAACCTGAACAAAATTGGTTGGGAAACAACAGATCTCCTCTACCAAATTTACCAAAAAATGAAAGACACAATGATTAACGGAACGTTACCTCAAAACTATGATTTAGAAGCTAATTTCTTTGTAAACGGGGTGTTAAAATCGGATCCTGGTTTTGTCGAGTTAAACAACGCCGGAATAACCACCTTCACCTCTGATTATGGCTTATACTGGTGGGATTATTTGGGCGGATACAATGTGATGTTTGCGGAACTCGGTTGGAATGCCAGTGTAGCCGAACAGATAGCGTTAGTTAAAGGTGCTGCACGCATGCAGGATAAAGAGTGGGGCGCCATGATCACTTGGAAATACGATTCCTCACCTTACCTTGACGAAGGATACCAAATTTACAATCAAATGACGGCAGCCTACCAAGCGGGTGCAAAATTCATCACTGTTTTCAACTATCCATACGAAGACGGACATTATGGAACATTGGGCAATGACCAATTCTTTTACCTCTACAGATTCTGGAACGACATAACAACTCAGAAATTTCCGGATTTAAGTGTTCCCAACGCAGCTTTGGTGTTGCCACAGAATTTTGGCTGGGGTATGCGTCACCCTAACGACACTATTTGGGGTTTCTGGACAACGACAACAGACAACCGAATAAGCCAAGTTGCAATGATAACAAGCATGCTATTGGGTTACTATGGCACCCAACTTGATATAGTATACCAAGACCCCGCGTTTCCAGTGGCTAATATGGGTTATCGCCACGTTTATTACTGGAATTCAACCGCCCTCTAACTGCTGACTAAATCCCTTTTTAGGTTGGAAATGCTTAATTAAGAGTGCTTCTCTTTTCTGGGTACGGAAGGATTTAGATTTGAGTGATGATCTATCGAAATTACCGCCTAATGTTCAAGAAAGGCTTCTGAGGTTACAGCAACTGCAACAGACCTTACAATCTATTTTGGCACAGAAACAGCAGGTTGAAATGGAAAAGAATGAAGTTGAACAAACCTTGGCAGAGCTTACAAAAACGGCTGATGACGCAATCATGTACAAAGCAATAGGTTCACTTCTGGTTAAAGCTGAAAAAGCCAAGGTCTCTGAAGAATTAACCGAACGTAAAGACCTTTTGGGTACACGTAGCGCCGTAATTGCCAGACAAGAAGAAAGGATACGCAGCCAAGTTAAAGAAGCCCAAACAAAACTTCAAGAAGACCTTAGCCCCGTCTCAGGTCAACCTTTGTCCTAAAAGGATTGTATGCTTGATGGTAGAGCTCGGCATTCCAGAGCTAACCACTGAGCAAATCGAACTTTTATGTCAAACCGCAGAAGAAGCAGCCCGAAAATACGTTTTCTCTGAGATTTCCAGCAAACAAGTTGACCGGTTAGACATTAGTGTCGAAGCCGAGGGAACTAAACCCGTAAACGTTAATGTAGAAATCGAGCTAGTCTTATCACCCCAAGCAAAAGATATAGACGCAGAAGCTTTGGTTAAGAAAGCGGTGGATGAAGCACATAAAGCAACTGAAAACTTTTTGAGAAAGATAAAATGAGCTTTAAAGAAATCTTATCAACCTTAAAGAAACAGAAGGCTTCTTTTGTTTTACTTTTGTGTCATCGAAATGCTGACGCTGACGCGATTTGTTCAGCTTACGCCTTGCAGGGGTTGCTAAAAAGGTTCTTGCCTGATGTTGTTGTGGAGATAGGTTGCCCCCAAGGTATTAACAAACCTTCAAAAACTCTATTGGATAACATACCGATTTCGGTAAATCTTAAACCCAACATCGAATCTGCGGAGGTCATAGTCCTTTTAGATATGAATACCGTCGAGCAGCTTGACGAAGTTGCGGATGTCATAAAGAAGTCCGCAGCGCCAAAAATAATAATCGACCATCATGCCCCAAGTGCAGAAACATTACGGGTATGCAGGGTTTGCATGGTCGACGATAAAGCTGCTGCTAACTGTGAATTAATCTACCGCCTCTACAGTCAAGCAGACGTTACGCCTAACCTTAACGAAGCCACTGCGTTGTTTGTTGGCATCGCATTTGATACACGTCACTTTGCATTGGCTAATTCTCCAACATTTGAAGTTGTTGCCAAGCTGGTAGCTGTAGGCATCAATGCTCAGGCAACTTTAGCCCAATACGCTCTGCCCATTGAGCCCTCAGAGCGAGTGGCGAAACTAAAAGCATGTAAAAGAGCTAGGGTCGTAAAGGTTGAAGGATGGATAATTGCATTATCCCATGTCAGCGCTTACCAGGCTCCGGCGGCTAAGGCGTTAGTGGATATAGGCGCGCACATGTCGGCTGTTGCGGGAAAAAAGAATGGAAAAGTTGAGTTGAGCCTACGCAGTATCCGTCAGTTTAATGAACATGCTGGGGTTCATTTAGGTATAGACATAGCAACTCCTTTGGGAGAATTTTTGAAGGGTACAGGAGGAGGACACGCTATGGCTGCAGGAGTAAGCGGCAAAGGCGAAATCAAAGATGCCCTTGACCAATGTCTTTTGTTGTTAAAGCAGAAAATAGCCAAAAAAGTGTAGCTACGCTTAAATGAGAAAACTCTCACGCTTAAGATGAGCATACACAAAATGGCTATAATTGAAATAAAAAACCTCACCTACACTTATCCTGGTGCGTTAAAATCATCCATTGACGATGTATCCATCAGTATAGAGAAGGGCGAGTTTGTTTTAATTACTGGTCCAAGTGGCTGCGGAAAAACTACACTATGTAGAACTTTCAACGGTTTGGTGCCGCATTTTTATCAAGGCGATGTAAAAGGTGAAATCTCTGTTGCTGGTATCAACACCCTGCAACACCATACCTATGAAATGGCCAAGCATGTGGGCTTAGTTTTTCAGAACCCCGAAAACCAACTTTTTGCTTTATCAATTGAGAAAGACGTTGCTTTTGGTTTAGAAAACAACGGAGTCCCCCGTGAAGAAATGCGTCAGAAAGTTGATTGGGCATTAAACCAAACAGGCATATACGACATTCGAGAGCGGTCGCCCCATGAAATTTCAGGCGGTCAACAGCAAAGGGTGGCGATTGCGTCTGTTTTGGCGATGAACCCTGAAATCATCGTTTTGGATGAACCGACTTCTTTTCTTGACCCACTCAGCGCAGAAAAAATTTTTGAGGTCATTCACAGACTAAACAAGCAACAGGGAATTACGGTGGTTTTGGTTGAACACCGTTTAGATTTAACTGCAAAATACACAAATCATCTTATTGTGATGGACAAGGGAAAAATTCGTTTAGAAGGCGACCCTCGCCAAATCCTAAGTTCCGAAGAAACTCGCTTAATGGGTGTCGGAATTCCTAAAGCAACTCTTCTCTATCAAATGTTAAAGAAAGAAAGCTTTGGTCTTGCCGATAAAACACCGCTGTCATCAGAGGAGTTAGCAAATCAACTTTTGGAGACGTTGTTGCCCAAGTGATTGAGACAGAAAACGTGCACTATTCGTATCCCAACAAGGTGGAGGCTTTGAAGGGTGTCTCATTAACCATCCAAAACGGTGAATTCGTAGCGATAATGGGGCAAAACGGCGCAGGAAAATCAACTTTTGTTAAACACTTCAACGGGCTCTTAAAACCCTCTAAAGGAACTGTCTGTATAAACGGAGTTGAAACAACCAAATCCAGTGTTGCCTCACTGGCAAGAAATGTTGGCTTTGTGTTCCAAAATCCCGATCATCAACTCTTCAGCGAAACAGTCGAAGAAGAAATAGGGTTTGCGCTAAAAAATTTTGGCTTTAAGCCTGAGGTAATAGATGAACGTGTCACTTGGGCTTTGAATCTTTTATCGTTAACCCAGTATAGGAAAACCTCTCCGTTTCTGCTTAGCGGTGGAGAACGGAAACGAGTGGCATTAGCTTCGGTTTTGGCGTGGGATCCACAGACACTGATTTTAGACGAGCCAACAATTGGACAGGACCATGAGCAAAAAGAAAAATTGCGTCAATTCATTTTGCAACTGCAAACTCAAAAGAAAACAGTTGTAACCGTAACCCATGATGTTGAGTTTGTAGCTGAATGTAACCCACGCGTAGTCTTAATGAAAGAGGGCAAAATTGTTGCTGATGGTGAAGGTAAAAAAATCTTAACTGATCCAGAGATTTTGGAGATGTCGTCTATAGTTTTGCCGCAGATTGCCCAAGTTTTCACCAAGCTTTCAGCTTTGGGGTTGCCTAAAGATGTCATTGATATTTACGAAGCAAAGGACATCTTAATGAAAGCTAAGGAGAGTCGACGCCGTCTATGAGTGTTTTTGACGGTTTAAGATTCCGAAAAGTCTATTCTCCCATCCATAATTTAGATCCAAGAATCAAGTTTGTTTACGTTATTGCAATCTTTATTGTTGCAATACTTTTTTCACAAATTATTCCACTGGCTATTCTGTTTTTAATGCAAATTCCTTTCGTTTTGCTTGCTCATGTCCAAAAACAATGGTTAAGATCTTTGCGGGGAGCCGCTTTTTTGGCCACGTTCATATTTTTAGTTAATGTAGCAACAGTTTACTTTACCTCAGGGTATACGATAACTGCTGAAGCAGTGGAAAATGCGGTTTCATTAACTTTGAGGTTTGTGGTGTTAGTAGAATCGTTTTCAGTTTTCTTCTTAACTACCTCCCCTGACCATTTGGGGTTGGCGCTGGAAGAGTCAAAAGTGCCTTATGAATTCGCTTTTGCTTTTACAACTGCAGTACGATTTGTTCCAGTTCTGGCAGAAGAAGCCCAAACAATCATGGATGCCCAAAAAGCTCGAGGGCTCGAACTCGAAAAAGGCAACCTGCTTAAAAGAATTAGAAATTACGTTCCTGTTCTCATCCCGTTAATTGTTAGCGCTATTCGGCGTAGCCTTGAGCTTGCAGAAGCCATGGAGTCACGTGCTTGGGGAGCAACAAAAAGACGCAGTAATCTGTATGCTCTAAAACTGCACAGGGGGGATTTTGTTTTGTTGGCAATTACTGCAGGAATACTTGCAGTAACTATCTATATCCACTTTTTTGTGCCGATTCCAAACATAACACAATTTCTCTAAAAAGAAGCAAACAAAAAAGTAGAATCTGCACCGCTGACTAACTTTTAGAGAAAACGTTATTGCCCACGCAGCCTTTAGGGTGAAAAAGGGATTCTATGGCTGAGCACACACGTTTTGGTCCAGCAGGCGTACCCCCAATGTTCAGGATGCTAGGCGCGACTACAGCTGATGTACCAAAACTCTTGCGTGAAGAAGGACTTGACGCTCTAGAGTATCAAGCATCACGTTGGGGTGCAAAACCGCAGATAAAGACGGAAGACGCCCAGAAACTTGGGGAGGAATGCAAAAAAAACGATGTTCGCCTCAGCATGCACGGCTCATACTTTGTTAATTTATCAGGCAAAAAAGAAGTGGTTGAAGCCAGCAAACAACGCTTAATCGCCGCAGCAACTGCTGCAGATTGGATGGGAGCTTACGTTGTTGTTTTTCACAGTGGATTTTACGGCAAGTTCGAAAAGGATTTTGCCTTCAAACAATGTTTAACTGCCCTCAAAGAAATCAGTGCTGAAATGAAAAGTCTCGGCTTAAAGGCCAAGTTGGGACCGGAAACAATGGGCAGAAAATTTCAAGTCGGAAACATAGATGAAATAATCGCCATCAATCAAGAAGTCGAAGCAACTCAACTTGTAATTGACTGGGGACATCTACACGCGCTGCATCAAGGCGCATTTAAGACAGTTGAGGACTTCCGCAAAATTGCTGAAAAAGTGGAGGAAAAACTAGGCACCCAAACCCTACGAAACATGCATTGCCATTTCTCTAAAATCGAATTCAGCAGTCAAGGAGAAAAACGTCACCATACCCTTGATGAAGAGAGGTACGGACCAGAATTTCGAATGCTGGCAGAGGTGTTCGTGGATTTTGGGATGCATCCAACTATAATATGTGAATCACCTATCTTGGACATTGATGCTCGAAAAATGCAGCAGACTTTAAGAGAAGTCATTGCCGCCAAACACCGAAAATTTGAACTGTAATATTGATCATATTATGAAGGAGAAAAGAGTAGGAGAGGCAATTTGTTAACCCAAGAAGGCTCTCAAGCTTAATCTAAATGCTTAAACCCGCAATGAACTTTTAACTCTTAGGGGAAAATGAAGTTGCAGCAAAACCAAGAAGCAAACGATATCTCCATAATCGACCTCACACCCGAGAACATTGTAGATTTTGGCGTCTGCGGATACAAAAACGTAACTAGACATCTGGAACTACGACGAAAAATCGAATGGTTCAAAAAATACTACCATTTGGGGCTGCGGATTAAGGCACTTGTTTCCAAAACAGGAGGCTACCAAGGCATGCTGGAATACATCCCTGGAAAATACGCTCATCGACCCGTAGTTGCGGATGGTTTCATGTTTATTCACTGCATTTTCGTCGGCTTTAAAAGTGAGTTTAAAGGCAAGGGCTACGCTTCGGCCATGCTTGATGCCTGCATAAAGGAAACCAAAGACGCAGGTATGAAGGGAGTCGCAGTGGTTACCCGAAAAGGACCCTTCATGGCAAAAAAAGACATATTCCTCAAAAAAGGCTTCTCAGTCATTGATAAAGCTAAGCCTGACTTTGAACTCTTAGTCCTAAAATTCCATGCCGACTCCGCCGACCCCAAGTTCAACATTCCTAAATTGGAAAGCCACAGTGACGGCTTAACCATCCTCCGTTCTCCGCAGTGCCCTTATTCTGTAAAAAATGTAGATAAAATCTTAGAAACCTCCAAAACATTGGGACTTAAAACAAACTTGATCGATTTGGCAACTTCTGAGCTGGCTAAGCGTTCACCCTGCGCGTTTGGAACATTCTGCATAATCTACAATGGCAAAATCCTCAGCTATCACCCCATCAGCAACACACGATTCGAAAACATAATGAAATCAACAAAATAAATTAAAGGTTCATTTGAGCAAAAGTTGTGATTAGGCTCCGAGGAAACTTTCAAGTCGTGTTAATCCAATGATTTCGTCAAAATTAAGACCTAAGGCGTCTAATACTTGGTCAAATGTACTGTGTAGATAAGCGGTGTATTTGTCGACGTCAACTTCGTTTCTTGTTGCTAGCTCTACGGGTTTTACGCGATCTTTATTACTATTGACTTTGACAAAGCTGATGAGATCACCCGCACGGAGTTCCTTACCGCTTTCAGCCAAGATTCTTGCAGCTTTCACATGTTGAGGAGTTGTTTTAGTGTAATGCTCAAGCGCATCACCCAAAACTACATGGAACGCAAGGTCATTCATCTCGCCCCACTCACGACGTTTAAGAACATTGTAACGTTCCCGAACAATATTTGCGATGTCTTTTCGCGCTTTCTCGAAATCCTCTGGGTTCTTGACTTTTGCTAACCGTTCTTTCATCTGGTTAAACGCATCCTTGATGAAGAGGGGTATATGTTTTTTCTTGCCTGTCAACCCTTTTACGTCAACGCTGCCATCTTCTAATACACCCAGATAGTTTTTCTTACGGGAACTAAAAACGGCGTAGCGATACATTTTTTCCATGTCTATACCCATGCCCAACTCGTGTTCAGTATAGTGGACAACGTCTTCGATTTGTTCTTTAGTTGGGTTTTTCAAAAATACACTATCGGTGTCGCCGTAAAGCACCTTGATTCCCACTGCTTCAGCATGCTTTAAGATTTGGGTGATACTGTAGCGTCCGATAGCAGCAGTTGCTTCTGCAACCGGCGGACAGTAAAGGTCAAAGCTGTCAGCTCCAAAGACACCGTAGCTGGCATTTAAGATGACTTTGAGCGCTCCCTGCGCGGTATTATACCAACTGCGCAATTCCGGTGGTAAGGATTTATCTTTGGCACGACTTTTGTACCATCGCACACGCAAATCCCTAAGCGAACCTATAAGGAGACTCTCAAGCGCCCTTTGCTCTGTACAAACCCAGTGCGGGGTATCTGGGATCGTGTGCCCTTTGCAACCTGGATGATTGCAGCAGATGGATTGATAACCTAGATTCCAGACTTTGATAATAGAGGGGTACAGACTGGGAAAGTCCATAACGGCAACGTTAAAATGTACTCCCGGCGTTGGCTCCACCACTATGGCGCCTTTGTATTTTTTGCCTTTGATAACTGCGGTTGTGCTGGTTTTGCCTTTCTTGGTGAGGATGTCTTCAGCATTAGGTATAAGCATGTTACGTTTGCGGTGTTCCCGGTGCATAAAGTTGCGTATCCAGCGGCTTACACCTTGTCTACTTACGTCTTCCATTGGCATGCTACTGATTCGGGCAAGTACAAGCAGCAACTTCATGGCGGAGTCGTTGTCAAAACTAGTCAGCTTGTATGTGATTTCAGAATCACGTAAACAGTAAGCGGCTAGTTCACTGTAGTTAAGGTCGCCAAAGTCTTTGTCTATGTGGATTTTTTGTGTGCCGATTAAGGCGTTGCCGACATCGTCGAGGCTGACATCTTTGTAGCGCCCCCCGTAAGCGTAGATTTGAACGCTGCGGTTGAAGAAGAACTTGTAGAGGTCTATATGGATTCCATAGCGTAATAGGCAGACGCGTTTGCCGATGTTAATGGGGATGTCTTTTTTGTTGAAGCCCAAGTTGTAGGCGCGGTGAGCAAGGTATCGGAGGTCAAAATCGTCTCCGTTAAAAGTCAAGATAAATGGGTAAGTACAGAGTACTTCGAAGACTTTCTTTAGCAATTCTGTTTCTGTTTCGCAATACTCAACGTCAATGCCTTCAGATAGGGAGCTATCGCCTTGCTGCATACCCTCCCGTTTGAGCACTAGCACACGTTTTTCCCCATCAGAACTGTATATAGAGCAGGCAATTACAGGGCAGGCGCCTTCACGTGCATCAGGTACACGGTTTGCCAAAGGTGAGAAGACTTCGATGTCTATAGCTGCGCGTCGGAATTTGGGTGCAGGATACTCCAAAAGCTTTGCCCACATTTCAACAAATTCCTGTTCTTCGGCTGTACAATCTTTGAAGATTTCTCGGATTTTATTCAAATTCTCGGCAGCTTGCTCTACGACCGTTTCCACCAAGTTTCCGTCTGTAATTTCGTAGATCATGCCTGGCAAGAGCTTTCGGTCGTAAATGTATGTTTGATAATACTTGATTTTGGATTCCCATACTTTGATTTCTTTAGAGTCAACATAGCTTTCTGCAACTCTAGGGAAATCATCAGGTATTATATCTCTGATTGTGCCGCCAGGTCGTCCCCCGATTGCTAGGGGGTCTTTGCAGACTACTTTTGTTACTATGACTTTTTTATCCATCAGAGAGTCAATTTTTTCTTCAGTTTCAAAGTGGTCAAACCCTTCGTGTTGCATAACTCTGTCGAGTTTGCCTAATTCATGCACTGAAAGGTTAGTTAATAGGTAAGGCAGATGCCCTGTATTGTCGTACCAGAAGTAGATTTCACCGGATTCTGGCTCATAGAGTTTGATTACTGCTTTTTTTTGTTTCCCATCGTATGTAGCGGATACGAAATATGACGCGGGAAGATTCACTGGAGCCAAAGGTGGGAACACTGGACGTTTATATTCACTTTTTTTCGGTTCTGATTTAGCGTCAACCGTAGCTTTGGGGGCTTGTTGCAACACTGGTTTTGGTTGTTGCTGAATTTCTTTAGGTGTAACCCAGAAAGAATCTAAACTTTGCTGTGGCATCCAAAGTGAACCTTTGCATCCACTATGGTTAAAACGCACTAAAATCCTTATTGACTAAAACATGTTGGATTAGTTGGGCGTCTATAGAAAGAGTTAATGATGTTTTTTGCACGAATTCAGCTATCTATTAAATTCAATAGTTTATACCACGCTTTCTCTGCGTCTTTAGGCTCGGGGTTTCGGGCAAAATAGAAAGACAGCACTCCCAATCCTTTGCAATTTTCAATGTTGCGTTTGGAGTCATCGACAAATAACACCTTGCCTGATGCTGTTTTTGCGACATATTGGACTTGGGCTTGTTTAGTTGGATATTGCTCTCTAGTTACGATTTCTTTGAAGTAGTTATTCAAGCCTTGTTGGTTAAGGAAAGTTTGTATTACTCTTTGGCTTTGCATCGAAACAATGTAGATTTCAATATGTTTCTCCGAAAGTTTCTGCAGGAACTCGGCAACATATGGGACTGTTTGACTTTTTTTTAGCGCCTCTAACTCGATTTTCTCCGTTTCTGAACTGACTTTCTGAAAGATAGGGGTGCCAAAGCATTCTTCGTAGAACAGTAATAAACTTTTGATGTCGTAGCCAACTATCTTTGAGCCTAGCTTAATAGCGTTTTTCCAATCAATTTCCAAGTTAGCAATTACGCCATCGAAGTCAAGAGCTACTGCTGAGACTTTGGAATTTATATTATTCGCCATGTCGCGTCCTTCTTTTTTTCGAGGATGGCACCTGCATCCAGCTGCCTCACCAAAAGATAGTTACTTGGAAACAGATCATAAG
Source organism: uncultured Candidatus Bathyarchaeia archaeon (assembly GCA_964413605.1). Classification (GTDB taxonomy): domain Archaea; phylum Thermoproteota; class Bathyarchaeia; order Bathyarchaeales; family Bathycorpusculaceae; genus Bathycorpusculum. The sequence continues at coordinate 31,852 of CAYPSV010000002.1, forward strand.
TTGGTAAATCTCCATCGGTTTTTCCTTCCAATGCCAATTTGAGGTATTGGTAAGTGATGTTGAGTTCTGGTTTGTTGAAGACCTTTGAGAAGCTATAGCCCCAGAGCGGCGCAGTTGTATGCCATTTGCCATCAACTTCTGTGACGGCGCAGTTTTTTTGTGAATTTTCTTTGATGTCTGTTGAATAGAAACCGTGTGGCTTTGGATCGAGGGCTTTGACTGCGCTTACCCCGATTCGGTTAATCTTTTCATCAATTATTGTCTGAGCAATTGTAGGTGTCCCTGTGATGCCTGAAAGTGAAATGTGCTTTAGGAAATACTCCAACCGTTCACGGCAATATGATGTAACCAGTTTCCCCTTGTACCAGAGGGAATCAAATGCTAAGTCTCTGCCAGGCAGAAACTCTTGAATCACAAAATCTGATACTTTACTTCTGCCCTGCAACCGATTAAGCTCCACCCAATGCATTGCCTGCTCAGAGTTCTCCACTTTTAAACCAAGCCTTCCGCCTGCGCCGCAGCGCGCTCGAATCCAGAGTGGTTTACCGATTTCTGAAAAAGCTCTCTCAATATCTTCGTAAGTTCTAACCTCAATGGTTTTGGGTACGCGAATACCCTTTTTGCTCAGGATTTTGTATATTGTCAGTTTGTCGGGCATAATCGCTGAGGGTTTGGAGAGGTATGTTCTGACGTCCTTAAATTGCGCCAAATTTTCTGAGACCTTCTGGGCTTCACTACTGGGATGAGGATGCAAAAATTCAATGTTGTGTTGACGAATTATTTTTTGCAACATTGGTATGAAGGCAGAATCGTCGTGTCGAGGTGAGTGGTATTTTACCTCGGCGTCTGAGAAGTTCAAAAAGTGAGGGTTGTGGTCAGTGCTTGCAACATAGATTTTTATTTTTTTCTGGTTCTCAGCTAATCTAAGTGCCCGGATGAAGCTTATACCGCCTGAGCCACCTGCTCCAGTTACCAATATATTCGTCATTTCTGTTCAGTCTCTCGTACTTGGTTAAAGGCTTCTAATCCAGTTAAAAATGTTATATCGTCTTTGGCAGCAAGTTCCTCTATGAGTTGGGGGTATGTTCGACCGCCTTTCATCATAACTGAGTTGTCGTGCCATAGCAACATGATGAGTTGAACCCCTGAAGCATAAAGGCTTTCAGTAGTTTTTACTAAAAATGGAACGATGGTTTGTTCAGTAAGCCCCATATAGGTGAAAAGGTATGCGTCCATGAATGTTATAGGGAAAATGGTTACATCGTTTCTATTTAGGTAACCCGTGTTTTTAGGAATTATGTTTCGTTTGTCAAAAGAAATAGAGGAGTCGTATTTTATGCCCGCGGATGCCAAGTTGAGGTATGTGTTTTCGTAGAGTTTTAGGCAATGTACACGGCAGCCGCAAATAGTTTTTCCTAAAGCTTTTTCAATTATGCCTTTTTCCTCTTTCACATGTTCTACAGTTGAAGTGTTGTTTGCATGTAATCCAACTTCCCAACCATGCGCAACAAGATCGCGTATGGTTTGTGTGTATTCGTCGATTTTGCTTCCGTCATCATAAATTGGTCTAAAGAAGAAAGTTGAACGAACCCCAAATTTTTCTTCAATTTCTCTGACCTTAGGCACCCCAAAGTATGGGTTGAAATCTTCATTTTTGACTTTTTGGATTATTTCGGGAGTGAATCTATCTTGCCGGGCCAAAACATGTGTTTTTTCAGGACCCTTAAACGGCCAGTCAACATCATGTGTTAAAACAAGTTTACGTTGATTTTTGAGTGATGATTGTGAATTCACGACATAGTTCTCCCTTTTGAGATCTATTTTGATTTGAGCTAATAAATAATTTGCAGATAGGATGCAGGTTGTCTTCGACTTCAATTACGGGATGTATTATCAGACTTCTTTTAACGCCTTAATATTGGACATGTATTGTTTAGGGGTTGTGAAAAGATTTGTTGCGCAAAGCTTGGACAGTTGCTATTGAAACACTTAGTTGGATAGAGATGCGTCGTCTCAACGAGCGGGCTGCCTTAATGCGTACTGTGAAACAACTTGGCGTTAAAGACCCAGACGCCATTCGCTTCGCTTATGGCTTAGTAGTTGAAACGGAACGCCGCCGCAACCTCATAGACAAATTCATCAATAGCGTAGTAACGCCCAAGAAAATAGGGGAGTATAACCTTGGCATCCAAGCCTTCCTGAGATTGTATGTTTATCAGACTCGGGTTACCAAAAACTGGGATAAATTCAATCTTAAAGAAGCTGAGTCTATCGCTAGCCTTGGCAGAGCCATCCTTGGTTGGCAGACTATGCGTGAAGTTGAGCCGTATTTGGGCTTTTTGTTGAGCGAGAAAGTCGAGTCAATCATGAAAGGCGTCACTAAATTGGAGCGGGTTAGTTTGCAGACTTTTCATCCTGAGTGGTTTGTGGAGTATTGTTTCAAACTTTTCGGTGAAGACGCTGCAGGAGAGCTTTTGGAAGGCAGTATGAAAACTCCCCCTAACTATATCCGTGTTAACGAGTTGAGAACAACCGAAGATGACTTTGTGCAAAGGCTAACCGAAGAAGGTGTCGATTTCCAAAAAGTCGAAAAGTTACCTTATACTTACAAGGTAAATTTAACTAAAAAACCTCTAAACGCGCTTGCGAGTTATGCAGAAGGCCTGTTCTATATACAAGATAAAGCAAGCTGTTTTGCAACCCAAGTAGCCGCGCCCAAACCTGGGAATACAGTTTTTGATGTCTGTGCTGCTCCAGGAGCTAAGACAACCTTCCTCGCCCAACTTATGCAAAACCAAGGCGCCATTTTTTCTGTTGATTTTTCTGCTAAACGGATGAAAACCTGGAAAAAAGAGAACAGTCGGATGGGATCAAAAATTGCAGAGCCAGTAGTCGCTGATATTAGGGTTTCTTTGCCAATTGTTGGTGAAGCAGATTTAGTGGTTTTGGATCCACCATGCACAAGTACGGGTGTTTTTGCCAAACAACCCTCGGCGAAATGGCGCTTAAGCCCAAAATCAATTCAGAACATGTCGGAAATCCAATGGCAAATGATTAATAATTGCGCAGAAAAAGTAGCCCTTGGAGGTATCTTGACTTATTCTACGTGCAGTATAACCTTGGAAGAAAATGAGGGTATAATTGAGCAGTTCCTTCAGGTGCATCCTGATTTCAAGCTGTTAGACATTGAACCGAAAATTGGCTTGCCAGGACTAAAAGGTTTAGTCCAATGTCAACGACTCTACCCCCACATCCATCAATGTAACGGCTTCTTTATTGCAAAACTTCAAAAGGAAAAAGCGAATTAACTCACTTATTCTTTGGTTCGAAATGGGATCCAAAGTCGCTTAGACTTCTTTGAGGGGTTTTTTTGGTATATAGTGGATAGGTTATTTTTGTTCCTTCCACGTAGGCTGATTCGTTTAGTTTGTGTTTTATTATGCTGGTTTTACTTATAATATGTCCAACGTCAATATGCCTTACAATTAGAGCGTCGCTGATTAGACTTCTGTGGCATCTCCAAGGCAACGCTTCCGCGCACATCAACACCAAACGGTTTTCTCTAGCTAGAGCGATGATCTTTAGCAAGTTTTCTGTAAACTCTTTAGTTTGCATATAATCGGCGTATCCGCGAAAACCAGCATTTCCCCAAGCTGAGTTTACTGAGTTAGGTTTAGGGCGGCGAAAACCACCGATGTCGGGAATATGAATGTAGCCAATGCCACAGGGCTTAAGATTAGCTGGCATTGCTTCTTTATTAAACTGGGGATTGTGTCTGCTATGTGGAACGGTTCGTACATCGACAGCTAAGGTGATTCCGTAGACTTCCAGAAGTTCAATGAATTCTTCAAGCGTTCTAGTAGAGTGCCCAATTGTTAAGACAGATAGCTCTTCTTTAGGCATTGCGATCCCTCGTTTCTAATTAATATAATGTAGATTTACAAATAAATCAAGCTAGCAAACATATTGAACTAAAATAAAAAAATAGTCGGAGTTAATTTTACCGAAACAAAATACTTCAGCATCAAACATATTCTCATTGCTCAGCAAATAGTAAGGGTTATAGGGAAAAGGTACAAGCCAAAAGCGAATTAACCTATTTTGGCATAAGTCAGCCAAATCAAATACATTAAATTTATTAACAAAACATTCACTGCTTAAGGTAAAGGCGAAAAACCATGTCCATTGCAAAAAGACTCAAGAGTTTCAACCGCTTAGAATTAGCAGTCATTGCATTCTTTGGAGTTGCAGGGATAGTTTTTCTGGCATCTCTACCGCTTTCAGGTTATCCTCCACATGTAGGGTTTCTGGCAATTGCGAGTTTAATAACTGCGTATAGTCTTTTCACAAAAAGAGCGTGGGCACCTTGGCTTGTTGCTTTTCTATTCATTGTTAACACAGTCTTCTCTCTCTACACACTGTTTGCAGTTGGGTTGAGTAACATTACAGTTGCTTTAAGCATGATAGCATTAGTCATACTAACATGGTTGGTAGCGATCGGTATGCTTCTAAAAAGAAGAAGCTAAACCCCTCTGCCGAAACCCCTCAATAGAAAAACGTTAATTTCTTGATCCAAATCTACAAACTGTTCATTTTCAGCAATTTCTATAAATCCATCGGCGTTTGCCAAAGTTGTAATTGCGCCAGAAGCGCCGGTTTCCACAGGTGCAGCAATCAAACGACAAGATTTATCGAACTCCAATTTGACCATCACGAAGGTTCTTCTGCCTCTTGCGCTAAACATTCGAGAACCGGCAATTGCTTTAACCGTCTTTAAACCACCCTCTGGTCTTCCAGCCAATTGCAAAATCAGGGGTCTAGCAAGCAAATAAAAAATTAGTAACGCTGAAGTGGGGTGACCAGGCAACGAGAACACCGGTTTGTCTCCAACAAAACCCACAGTAGTTGGTTTACCCGGCTTAACCGCAATTCCGTAAACTACGATTCCAGGTTTGCCCAATGAATCAACAATTTGCGGCGTGTAATCTTTTGGACCAACAGAAACACCACCAGAAGTAATAACCATATCCGCAGAAGCTAAAGCTGTTTGCATCGCTTTTGTTAAGGCATTTTTGTCGTCAGGAACTGCACCTAAGTAAACTGGTTTTCCGCCACTTTCGATAACAGCGGTACTTACACTGTAGGCATTTATGTCGTAGATTTTTCCCGGCGGCAACTCTTTGCCCAGCTCATTTACTTCACCACCCGTTGAGAGAACTGCAACTATGGGAATTTTAAGCACCTTAACCGAAGTTAAACCTAAAGCTGCTAATACCCCGATTTCGCTTGAACCCAACAATTGTCCTTTTTTAAGGACTACTTGTCCTTTCTTGATGTCTGAGCCTTTCTTCATTACATTCTCATTTGCAGTAACAGCACCAAAAACTTGGAGTTCATTGTCCTCTCGTTCTGTATCTTCAACCATAACAACAGCGTCTGCACCAAGAGGGATCGGAGCACCAGTGACAATCTCTATTGTTTCGCCATCTGCAATCTTGACGGTTGGTTGCTCACCAACATTGGCAACACCGCAAACCTTTAAAGAAATAGGCGAGTTTTCGTCTGCTCCAAACGTGTTTTGAGCTTTAACAGCGTAGCCGTCAACGGTTGAACGGTTAAAGGGTGGAATATCTAAAGTTGAAGCCACGTTTTCGCTTAGCACACGGTTGGATGCTTCCAACAACACGATGTCTTCCTCTCCGAGAAATGGGGGTTTAAAATGGTCTTGTATGATTTTTCTTGCTTCATCAAAAGTTAACAGTTTTCTAAACATTTACTCTGACTCCAAACTGCTAAACATCTGGATAAACACTGTTTCGTTTTCGCAAACTCCTTCTCGATTTTCAGGAACAATTAGAAAGCCGTTGCTTTGGGTCATTGTTGATATTGAACCTGAACCTTTTGCGCTTACGGGTTCAGCGATTAATTCGCCGTTTTTTAAGGTTACTTTTACTCGAATGTATGTTTTTCTGCCAAGTGCGCTGGTTACTCTTTTTGATAGTTTTGCAGAGACTATGGGGCGTGGCTCTTCTTTGGGCATTCCGAGCATTTTGCAAATTAGAGGTCTGCCGAATACTTCGAATCCAATTACTGCGGCCACTGGATTGCCTGAAAGAATCAGCACTGGTTTTTCATCCAAAACTGCAAGAGCGGTGGGCATAGCAGGGCGCAATGCAACTCCATGTACAATTACCCCCGGTTTTCCTAATCTGCTAACTGCTTCAGGCAACAAGTCTAATCCGCCAACGCTTGTTCCGCCTGTGGTAATTATTGCGTCGTTACTTTTTAGGCCGCTTTGGATTTTCTCGGCGATTTCATCAAGGTTGTCTTTTGCCAAACCGCAATCAACTGTTTCTGCACCTATTTCATTGCACATTGTTGAAATCATGGTTTTGTTTGAATCGTAAATTTGGTTTGTTTTGCGTTCCGTGCCCAATTCAGCGAGTTCATTGCCTGTGGGCAAGATAGCCACTTTGGGTTTCTGGGCAACTTCAAGATAAGTGTAACCTAATGCTGCCGCCATACCGATGTGGTAAGGGTTCAATCGTGTGCCTGCTTTAGCTACAACGTCGCCTTTCTTGACGTCTTCTCCTCTTTTTGAAATGTTATCTCCCGGGGCAAGTTGACTGCCAACATTCAAGCTCCCTTCACGTTTTTGAGTATTTTCAATCATAATTACGGCATCTGCACCGTGAGGAATTGGATTTCCTGTCCAAACCTGCTTAGCTTCGTTGACGCCGACTTGTTCTGCGTCGGTTAACTGGAGAATCACAGGTTTAAATTGAGTTGCGCCAACCAAATTTCCTGATTTAACAGCGTAGCCATCCATGGCTGACTTGTCAAAACGAGGCAAAGCTTCCTGTGCAATTAGATCTTCAACTAAAATTCTACTTAAGGCATTCTGTAAAGCAACTTTTGCTACTTTAGGTTTACCAAGTTGCAATTCGTCAAACCAACTTTGCATTGCTTGGTCAGTTAGAGTTAGTTTTTGGAAGCCTTTGAGTTTCACCAAAACTGTTCCCACATTAGCACTAGCGATTTACCGTAAAAAACATATCGAACAAAGGGCGCCCCAATTTTTTTGCGTGTGTTTGGTTGCGAAACAAATTGAAAATATAAAATGGCAATATCTTAGGTAACTGCGGAAAGTCTAAAAATAGTCTTTCATAACGATGAGTTCATCTTACTTATTTAGCCATTATTGAATTTTTGAGCACGGGTTATTAATGTGTTGAGCTAACAAGTAAAAATGAAATTAGCCAGGATTAATTGTTTCAACTTCTGCAACTGGACGATTGATTAATGATAGCAGCCAAGCGGAAACTACCAAGCACACAGCAGAAATGCTGAATGTTAAATAGAAGCTCCCGTAAAACGATAAGAATCCTGAAGAGAAAGAACCTAACATCGTTGCTCCGCCTGCTAAAGCGCTGTACACTCCTAAAGAGGAACTGTTTCGTCGTGGACTGAGCGAGTAAAAAATCAAAGTGTTTGAAGCGGTATAGTAAATTGAATAAGCTACTCCAGAGGCTAAGGGGTAAAAAATCAAAACAATTAGTAAAAACGAAAAACCAGTTAAGAAGTAAGCAAAGACACTTATCAAACCATATGCAAAAGCTCTGAGCAATAGCCCCCAAATAGCGCTTTTAACCGGCGATTTTTTCTCAGTGTACGGTCCGGCAAATCTAAACGAAATGATCTGAACGATCATACCTAACATTATCACGGAGAAAATGAGTAAATTGGAGACCCCGATAGCGTCCAAAGCTGGAACCAGTGAAGTATTAAAGATGCCAGCGGATAAGAAGAAGGCAAAAATGGCAAGATAGAGCAGGGCAGTGTGTCTTATGAGTACATGCCGGAGATGCCTAAATACACCCTTAAAATCCCTGCGCTGTGGAATTTTTAGAAATAAGTATGGAGAATGGCGAAGCCTATGGAAAAAACTTTGTTTATTCATAACCAAAACTTGACGTTCAAAAAAGATTTTAGGTTCTTTAATCAGATATGTCGCCATCCCAGCTGAAATCAAGGACGAAACAGCTAAAGGAATAACCAATAAATCTAAAGGAATGTAGAATGTCCATACCATACCTAAAAACAGGCCAAGCGTTTGTCCGATAGTTACGATCATGGAGAATCTTGCGAAGGCTAAAGCCCACTTAGATTTTTGTTCGGTCTCCATAACCAGCAGGTTTAGTGGAGTAGTGGAAGCAGCTGTAGCGAAAGATAATAATGCATACAAAAAAGAAATTGAATAACTCGTTCTAGCAAACAGAAACAATGTTAACAGTAAAGGTGTTACCAAAAAACTTGCTAAAATCATTCTACGACGCTGCTGAAAGCGGTCCGTTACTAAACCCCAGAACAACGCAGCTGGAATACTTACAGCGTTAAACAAGGTTAGCGCCAATCCAACCTCCACTACGGTTCCGTTGAAGTTTAATATCAACAATTGAACAAGAGTGCTTACAGGGCCTAATGCGATGTTAAAAGGGAGAACTGAACTAACCCAAGATGACCTATGCACCTTGGAAGAGAAGGCAGAATCCAAGGTCAAAAGATTAAGGCGCTCTCCTCTAAGAAAATAAAAGTCCTAATACCTGTAAATTCTTGTGCGTCAATCATGACTGTAAAACAAATCACAAACAATATAAAAAGAATTATTATCTGGAAATTTGTGCTGCCTTGGTTGCTTAACAATTATTACGTGTGCCGTTTTATCGATAGACTGAAAGTTAAGCCTCAATATAGTGGCTTAATACTTAAAGTAACTGAATTACGGCTCCTAAAAGGGTACAGAGCGCTACAATGCCAGCGATTATTTGAACAATTCGTCGTTCTGTTAAAGGACGACGGTAAGTTATGGTGGTGACAAGACTTTTTCTGCTGTCTGAGCAGAGTTTTTTTCCGTCAAAGGTAACTGAAGCTTTTTTGTTGACGAAAAATACTGAGAGAAGTATAATTGAAGAGTTGAAAATGAAAGGCAAAATCGAGATTAACAAGTCAACTTTTAAGTCAGAAATTACAGCGAAAGATGCAATACTTATTCCTATTGCAAAAGAGCCTGTGTTACCTACAAAAATTTTGCCTCTTACGTTAAAATAAGCGAGAAATAACCAGAAAATTAAGGGTCCAATCATAAGAATGTATGAGGGGGAAGGGGAAAGAGCAATCAACCCCAAAATAACTATGGCTGGGCAAATGGTTTCTAGCCCGTTCAAGCCGCCGAGCTGATTAACGGTGTTTGTGACAATCATTACAATTAGGGGGACTATAAGGAAAACGTAGTAGGCTCCAAAAGGTATAGTTCCCAGAAATGGGAGTGATATAGAAGTCCTTATGGCCCCAGTTTGGAGACCCTCAAAAACGTAATACATTAAAGGCAGGGCTGCAATCAGCGGCATGAAGGCTTTGTATCGCCACTTCAAATCCATAAAATCATCGAGAAGTCCCATGAAGCCTCCGAATAGGATGCAAACTGCAAGTGTCAAGGCGGCAGAAACGCTGTTTATTGAGGTATCTATCCCCAAAGTAAAGACTCTATTTAAGAAGTAAATCGAGAAAAGATAGACTATTGTGGCTATGACGTAGATAGCGCCTAAACCATTTGGTATTAAAGGTCGTCCAACTTTGTGCTGGTCGGGAACCTTTGGAAATACCAAGGTTTTCTTCCTGCCTAAGTTGGAGGAGTTATGCCATTGTCTGCGTTGTATGATGCCCAGTCAATTGAGTAGATAGCAACGATTGGGATTAGTCCGCCATATTGGTAGGGTGATGCGTTTATGCCTGCAAATTCTGCCATCTGGAAGTATTTTGGTTCAGTAGTTGTTTGGTCAGGTACTACTGATACTCCTTGTGAGCTAAGTGCAGCTGTAACAGTGTTGGCATATTGTACTTCGGCGTAGTTCATTAATTCAAAGACAGTACAATTCAAGCCGCGGTCATTCCATTCAAATCTGCCTGTCGTTGGATTAGTGGCGCCAAATGCTGTTTCATCCGTCCACATGGTTCCGTTAGTTATGTATCCTTGTTCTACTAATCGTTCTGCTCCTTGTCCTGAGATTCTTGCCATCCATACCCATTTGCCTTCATCTCCGTATCCAGCTGGGCTTGCAACATAGGTTGAACTGTCTTGCTGAGATATTTGGAGCACTGTAAATACTGCGATGTATTTGACTCGGTCTTGTCCATAGCCGCTAAGCATTGCTAGAGATTGGTTTTCGGTACCCATGAATGTGAATCCAACGTTCTGTATTTGCGTAGCATTAACTGTTGTGTTATCGGCTAAGCTAGTTACGTTTCCTAGGTCAGTTAGCCAGTTGCCATAGTCCCACCACATTACCACTGCGGTGGTTGAAGGAACGTTTTCCTTTAGCCAGTTAACTGCTTCCAGCCATGTCCCTACTGGCGCGTTGAGGTTCGCTCCGCCAACGGGAAGGCTTGAACCAGTGATTGCTAAAGGTATGAATGCTTGATCGACCACTCTTGGCATTCCGCCTGTTTGGGGTGAAAACGCAAAGTTTGTTACAAGAATCATAAATAAAAGAAATACTGCTACACCGCTGTATTCTTTGCTTACGCGCGCCAACTTGCGTTTTGATTTTGCTAATGTTCTTGGTGCTTCCTGGAGCAATGTGAAAAACGGTTTAAGCGTTCCAATGATTCCGATACTTGCTATTATCGCAAATGCCGGTGCGAAAAGCACTAGCAATCGAACCATGGATGTTGCGAAGTAAAGTGATGTTGCAGCAAAAAGCAGGAAGAAGATGTTGCGGTTGGTTGGATTTCGCAATGTGAAGTATAGACCAACCAAAAAGAAGAGTATACTGATGCCTAGTTCGATGTAGATGTTTCCCCAAGCTGAAATTCTTTGTTCAGCTACTGAATCAACGAGTGGGTTTGATGCTCTGATGAAGGGGTCAAGAACCGTTATGAATTTTCCGGCGATGCTACCCATTAAGCCTGTTAGGGATAGGGCGGCAAATCCAGCAATTATTGCAATCATAGTACCTATTGCAAGGGAGAGTTTTGTTCTCATGGAGATGTTATTACGCAGTATTTCTGCAACTATAAGCACGATAAACATTGCCGCCACGGGCAGAACAGCACCTGAAATGAGGTAACTAAGAGATATGTACGGGACTTTTGTTCCTATAAAAAGTGCAAGTCCGAAAGTTATGCTATAGTTGATAAGCATTCTTTGGCTGTATCTTCGAAGAAGAACTAAGACGAAAACAAATAGTACTGATAGGCCAATCAAGTAGTAAGCTGCTCCCCATCCTGCGATGAAATATCCTAATGCTGCTGCTGCACCTAATGAGTACATTATGGATCCGCGCAAAGTTCGATTACCGTCTAATGACCTAAGGAACAAGAAAATGAAAAGAACTAGTCCAAGTACACCGGGGACTTCAGTGTCGAAAAATCCCAGAGAACTTCTTTGTAAAAACGATGGTGCCAATGCAAGAAATAGCGCAGAGAATAGCCCCACAGTGCGTCCACCCATGTCTTTGCCGACTAGATAGAGTATGAAACAGGAAACTACGGCTATTGCAGCTGGAAGTATCGAAGTGAAGGTCATTAAATCAATGTTAGCTCCAAACACTGAGAAGATTTGGTAGAGTGCCGCTGCAGTCATTGGCAGAGCTGGAAGTGAAGTAGACATGTCTAAGCCATCGGGGAACCATTTCATGGTGTTTATCCAATGAGTTGGCCAATAAGGTGATAGTAACCCGTCGTTAACCATGTGTTGGGTTATGCTGAATTGATAGTATGGGTCAAACTCATTTAGAAGAGCAGTGCCTCCTGAGAGGTTTTCCCATCGCAGCGGCAAAATACGTATTGTGAAGGCAATAAAGAAAATTAGAATTAACGCTGAATAAGCTATGATTGTTCCGTGACTTACCTGAATACGTAACCCGCTAAAAATAGACAAGCTATTACCGAGTCGTTCCTTAACTGAGTCCCCCACTTTAGCCATCTCTTTCTCTGTATTTTCCGATTGTGTGTATTTTACACATTGGCGATTTATTTATGGCTTTCCAAAACCCATGAAGAAGGCTCAAGCAGTTAAGACGATTTAGTTACATACATAATAACCCAGGGACTAAACCTAACAATTCGTCTTAACCCAAAAAATCGCTCAACACCTGCCAAAATAGGAATCAGTTGATTTTGAGAAGTCCTTCCAAAAGGCAACCAGCTGTAACCAGTTTTCATGTTCATTGTAAACCCTGTTTCAGATAAGCATTCTATTACTTCTCGGTAGTTGTGTCGATAAGATTTTCCTTTGATCGATTTCAGTTTTGCTTTAAGACTTGACTTGTTACCGAAAGAGAGAATACTAGAGGCGTTATTTTTTAACGTACGTTTGCACTCCAACAAAGCTTCTTGCAGTTCAGGAATATAATCTAGCACTTCAATCATAAAAACAACATCGAAAAGACCGTCTCTTAGTGGAAGTTTTCGCGCATCAGCTTGAATAATATTGATTTGTTTGTCTTTGAGTTTGAGTCTTTTAAGTGCGTAAGAATCGACATCGACACTCAACACAGTTGCATTGTGGTTTGATGCCATAAGGGAAAAACGTCCTGCTTCGGCGCCAACATCCATCACAGTCAAATTTTCTTTGTCAAGCATTACAGATTTATTGATAAAGGCTGTTTCAAGTTTAGTTAAATACTTGCCCATTTTGGTTTTAGCGGCTGTCTCCCAATGAGTTTCAACTGACAAATCTAAGGATACTGCAGGCTGACTATCCAAGGTAGGTTTCAACGCTTGTTAACTGGTTTAACTTCTACACCAATGGGCAACAAAGAAAGTTTTCTATTACACTTCGGACATTTGCCGCCGTTTAGGGAAATAACTTCGTCAGGCGGTTTTAGCTCATTTCCTTCATATAAAATATGACTGCAACCATGGCAAATTACGCGTTGCGGCATCTCAAATCCCCCGCCATATAGAAGAGTATGGAATATTTATTGATTGCTTTATAATTAAGCCTTAACTTGGCTGGATAGAGAAAAGTTACTTTAATGCTTGTGATGATTGTTTTCCTTTGAAATGCCAAGTATGTCTTCTGAGTCTTTGGAAAAATACACGCTTATTATTACTGAAAAGCCTGATGCAGCAAACAAAATAGCAAATGCCCTAGATGAAAATGGAAAAGCTAAAAAAATAATCACTAATAACGTACCCAATTATCAAGCGTACAACAAAGGCAAAATCGTGGTGGTCCCAGCGTTGGGACATCTATACACGATAGCAAGCAAGCAAAAAGGCAAACGCGATTATCCAGTTTTTGACTATCAATGGGTTCCACGATACCAAGCAGAACGCAAAACATCATTAATCAGGATTTGGCTGAAAGTTATCTCAGATTTAGCTAAGAAAGCTGAAACCTTTGTAGATGCATGCGACTTTGACATAGAAGGCAGCATTATAGGTTACAACATTCTGAAGTATGCATGTAACGGCAAAGAACAAGTAGCTAAAAGAATGAAATATTCAACACTTACCAAAGAGGAGCTACAGCAATCTTATTCAAACCTGCTGCCACATTTAGATTTTGCTTTGGTTGAAGCAGGTTTAACAAGGCATGAAGTGGATTGGCTCTACGGAATAAACTTATCAAGAGCATTAACCCAAGCAGTTCAACGCAGTTCGGGCCATTATTCAACCTTTAGCACAGGGAGAGTTCAAGGTCCAACCTTAAAATTTGTAGAAAAACGGGAAAAAAACATCCAAGCTTTTGTACCCACACCATACAGGATAATAATGGCAAAAGTAGAAACAAATGACATAGTACTTGACGTTGAATACGAAAAGCCCCTTGAGACTTTATCTGAAGCAATTGCGGTTAAAGCTGCTTGCAAAACTAAAGAAGGCCTTATAGAAGCTGTCAACATAAGTACGTTTGAGAAAAATCCGCCAGTACCCTTTGATCTTACAACCTTGCAAAGTGAAGCGTACCGTGTTTTTAGATATACCCCTATGCGAACTTCAAATGTTTTGCAGAGTTTATACTTGAATGCAATGATTTCTTATCCTCGAACAAGCAGCCAAAAACTTCCTGCCTCAATAGGTTACCAAACCATTCTGAAAAAACTATCCAAAGCACCAACTTACACCAAAGCTGCAACTGAACTGCTAGCTAAACCCTTACTAAAGCCTAACGAAGGCAAAAAATTCGATGCCGCGCACCCAGCTATTTACCCAACTGGGAATCTCCCTAAAAAACCACTCGATACTGTTGACAGAAATATCTTCGATTTAGTTGTTAAGCGTTTTTTTGCCGTATTTGCTGAACCAGCACTCAAACAAAGCATAAATGCAAAAGTAAACATAAACGAAAACATTTTTCTTTACAGCGCAGAAAGAACAATGTTCCAAGGGTGGATAAAATTTTACAATCCATACGTTCAGTTCAAGGAAATATCCGTACCTGAATTGGCTGAGGGAGAAAAAGTTAAGGTTAAGCGTGTTGCCTTAAATTTACATTTTACTAAGCCGCTTGCAAGGTTTAATCCTCGCAGCTTACTAATGAAGATGGAGAAAGAACAAATTGGAACCAAAGCAACCCGGGCAACAACTATTCAGACATTATTTAACCGCAAATATCTAAGTGGAACTGCTAACTTTGCCGTCACTGACATTGGTTCCAAAGTAACAGAGGTTCTCTCAAAATATTGTCCGACAATAATCTCTCCTGAATTAACAAGAAACCTTGAGCTAGAAATGGAGGCTATCCAACAAGGCAAACAAACAAAGCAATCTGTCCTCCAAACTGCAACTGCAACGCTATCAACCGTAACAGCCACGTTAAAAGAAAAAGAAGAAGCTATAGGCACAAAATTGAGTCTGGCTATCCTCCAATTAAATATGCAAGAAAGAAACGTTGGAGCTTGCCCAGAATGTGCCGGCGGTGAACTCATAATTCTACGTTCTAAAAAATCTGGGAAGCGGTTTGTGGGCTGCACAAATTATTTTGAAGGCAAATGTAAAAACTCGTTTCCTCTTCCTCAGAAGGGCACTATTAAATCGCTAGGCAACTGCAAATGTTGTGGTTTTCCAATCATCACTGTTTATGGTCGAGGTAAAAATCCTTGGAAATTTTGCCTCAACCAAAATTGTCCCGCAAAGAGAGAGCCAAAGAGATGAAATGTAAAGTATGTGATCTAGAAGTCTCTGAAGAGGGGTTTTGCGAGTTGCATTTGAAGGCTTATGGGAATATTCTTATGAAATTTGAGGTTTGGAAGAAAGCCTTTGATGTTACTTGGAGTCAATATCTAGTGCGTATTCAGAAAAATTCATTAACTGGAGAATGGGCTAAAGATGTAGCAAAGTACCTAATTGAGGAAGAGCTCAAAGATGTCTAATAAAATTAAGAAAACTTCCGGAGACTTATCATTTTCACTTAGCAGATGGTTCCGCAAAGTCTCAACCAACGCACCCTCATCATTCATAGTTACAGTAACAGGGCTCGCATATGCCATATTCCTCTTTGGCGGTGGCTTGTACACTCTGATTGGCCCAGACGCTGCAGCTCATCAACCCTCGGCCTATGTAAACGGGCGATTCTTTTTTCTATATCCGGATATAAGTCATCAATTCATATCTGATACTTTAATCTCGGTAATATTGTATGCTTTAGGATTTGTTGGATTACTTATGGTTTACCAGAGCTCAAAGAGTGCATATAAACCAAGACAAGCTTACATGATGCTGGTAGTCGGTGTTACATTTTTACTTTTGGCTTATCTGTTCTTAGAAGGCTCTATTGGTTTCAAAGCAACGGGCGGACAGTCTTTCTAAACCGTTTATTCTTTTTTTACCAAGGATTTTTCTTTAACTTCAATTTATACGCACAGAAATTAGTTAATAGATGAATTGGCGGAGTAATAATTAATGCGGCCACAGCTATCTGCCAAAAAGGAATAACACCAGTTGACCAAATAGTCAATGCAAGTGGAAGAGAAAAGACAACAGCTCCCACTACAAAATCAATCTGGTCCACAATAGGTAACAAGCCTCCTGGAGCAATGCTTAATCTACGTTTTATAAAAGCCCCAGTCAAATCTCCCAAAAGCGCTCCCAACGGAATAAGCAAAGCAAACAGAACAGGAAAATTTTCAAAGCCGAAAACAAATCCTTCCATTAAGCCAACAGCAAACCCAACTGCCCAACCGAAAAAAAAACCGCGGAAAGTTTTGTTATTGCCAAAGACGCGTTTGCCGTCGACAAAGTTTTTGCCAAAATCCATCTTGGTTCCGCCTCCAGCAAGTACAGGTGTACCGTTGGCACAGTATGCTGGAAAAATGAATTTCAAAGCTTCAACGAGTAGCAGTGCAATATCCATGACTTTCAACCATTAATTAGGGGGTGCTATCTTGTATTCCCTTTTCCCCTATTTGTACATAACATACAACTTGATTATCAGTCTCATGCTCTTTCTCAAGAACCGCCTTTATTATGTGAGGCTGCTCGGTTGGTTTTAATGCAATTATGGTTTCTGCCCAAAACTTTAAAACTCTAGTCGCTACAGGTCGAACACTATCTTCTTGCTCGCCTAAAATGCTTCGGACCTGGCTGGTGATTATCAGGGGAATTTTGCAGATTTTTACGGTCTGCGCTAAAATAGCTAATTGCCTGTTTAATTCACGGTTAATAGAGAAAGTTTTGCTTGAAGTTTCGCAGACTTCCGCTCCATAAAGCGAAGTCAAAGTGTCAAATACGATTAACCCGACGTTTTTGCCTAAGTAATCTTGAATTTGGTCTATAAAAGCGGTTTGCTCACAAAAATTCTTGGGCTTAACTAAAATAATTCGTTCGGCAACCTCATCAAATTTGTCCTCAGAAATCTGGGCAAGCCGCTTTGTTGAGAATGTGTTGTCGCAATCCACAAAAAGAACCTTCAAGTTTTGAATAGCACAATTAACGGAGCACTGCATTGCGAGGGTAGATTTCCCTGTTTCCGGAGCTCCATAAATTAGAGTTATGACGTCTGTTTTGATTCCGCCGCCTATATTAGTGTCGATGCAACTGCAGCCTGTCTGGATTTCCACCATTCTTTCACATCAGGATTATTAACTTGAAGATAATAATGATTTTTGCACTTAAACATATACATTAAGGATTTCTTTATGAAAGAAAAAGTTGCAGTTGCAACAGTCCAAGGCAAAGCATACTTCCTAATCGTTAACGCACTAAAAGAACAAAACATTCCTTTCAGCAGTATAATCCCGGGTAATCCAATTTTTACCAGAGTTAAGATAGTAATAACAACCGAAAGAGAAAAGAGCCTGGTAAACTATGGAAAAATTCTTGTTTTTAAAAGCGAGAACGAGTTAGAGAATTTAATTAGCGAGATCAAAAGGATTCTTCTCGGAAAAGAAATGTTTGATAGAATAGTTATTGGAATTGACCCAGGTGAGACAATTGGATTGGCTGTTTTGGCCGATGGAAAAGTAATTGAAGAAAGTAATAATTTCAGCGTTCGTGAATTATCTAATAGCGCGCTTAGGGCAATAAGAAACGTAAACTTTGAAGATACACATGTTGTGGCAAAGATTGGAAATGGAACGCCCATTTACAAAGACCTGCTGATTGATCTAGATAATGTCTTGCCAATCCAGGTAAGGCTGGAAGTAGTGAATGAAGCAGGAACCGACAAACCCCAAAAAAAGCATGCCCGTAAAATTAGACACATTTCTTCAGCCATTCGTATAGCAGGCAGGTTTGGGTACGTTCATAAAAGGAGGAAGCTTATTGCGACAAACAATTAATTAGTAGCAATTAGACAACTTTTATTTACAAATTTACCTAGGTTCACCTTGTTTCTGAAAAATATAAGCCCTCAGCAAACAATCGCAGAAGAATAACAAAGTGCGGTTCATCAGGAAAAAAGACAAAAATCATTTTGAAGCCAACGAAGGATCTGTTTTTAGAAACAAGTTCTAGCAGATATGAATATTAAGGAAGCTCAAGATTGATTTCTAAAGAAATCGCTGACTTCGACTGCTAAAACGTCCCTTTTATCAGGTAAAACTTTCATTGAATTAGTTATCCATGATGGTAAGAAGTTTCGGCAGTAAGTGGTAGAAAAACGATAGTCCAAAAACACAATAGCTCCCTTATCTTCTAAAGTTCTTATGGGTCTTCCTGCAGCTTGAGAAGCTTTTTTCATTGCTGGCAAAATGTAGCCATATTCGCGGCCTAACCCTGGAAAACATTTCTCATAATAGTCAATTTGTGCTTTGACTCTTGGTGTCGGCTCTGCATAAGGCACCCCTACAACAATTACCGAATCCATTTGGTTACCAGGAAAATCCACTCCTTCTGAAGTTCGTCCACCTTGAACCCCTAGAAACACAGCGCCGCCTTTGCAGCCACAGACTTTGAAATCCTGAACGAGCTTCTCATTTGCCTTGGAGGTCATACCGCGATGTTCGTGAAATAAGGGCTTAAGCAATGAGTCCTCTAACCCTGCCTCCAACAACTGGTTTAGGACTTGAAAAGAAGCTGCAAAAACTCCTGTATTGGTGGGGGTGCTGTTCACGACTTCGTTAATGCGTTCTATCATTGTTTTATACATTAGGGGAGTCCTTTTTTCCATAGAAGTAGTTACGCCACAGCTAACTGCTGAGAAAACATGTTCTTTGGCAAATGGCGAAGGTGCAAGAAACCTTACAGTGCTTTGAGGAAGCCTAGTGATTCGCGCGTAAGCTTCCAAAGGCTGAAGAGTACCTGACATGATAACGTTAGCATAGGTTGACGCGAAAATGGGCTCAGTTATTTTGGCTGGGTCAAGGGCGACAATTTCTAGTTTTGCAGTTTTGTTATTTTCTTTGGTGAAATAATGACTTGCTACGTTGATGAATGAGTCATCATCTACAGTATCATGCCATTTTAGCAAAAATTCACCCATAGCATGTACATAGGAACGGGGATTTTTGCCTTCAGCTAAAAGTGTTTTCTTAATGGCTCCTCCTTCATCATGCATGTGTTCAAAGAATTTTTCGGGGTTGGCGATGTTTCCCTGTTTTTGGATGATTTCAATTATACTGTCAGGAGAAATAATTTCTTCTTTGCTGACTTTGTCAGTTATTTTTTCGACTTCATCTCTAAAAAAACTTACAAACTCTTCAATATCTTTTTTGCCGAAGTGCTTAGCTTCTGACTCAGCCTGTTTCATCACGAATAACGAAAGGGAGCTACTTGAAATATCCACGGCAGTTTCAGGCAAATTGTGGGCTTCATCGACTATGAGTATAATTTTTCCCAAGTCGGTTTCTAGATTTTTTAAAAAAGCATTTCGTATTTGCGGGTCAAAAACATACAAGTAGCTTAAAGCTATCACTTTTGCGTCTGAAACAGCCCCTTTAACGAGCTCATATGGACAGAGTTCTTTTTTTCTGCAGAAACGTAGAATTTCAGATGCCATATATGGGTGGGTGGCAACTTGCTGTTGAAGCTGGAGATAATCGTAGGTTCGATTGTCCACATTAACGTAGAATGGACACCTCCCCTTAGCTTTCAATAATTCGCAAACCTCCATCATGGACTTTGAATCAAATCCTCCGTCAGCAGCAAACGCGTTAAGACACATTTCATTTCGTCCCCGAATAGATACACCAGAAACAGGGTGACGCTTGTAGACTGCCCGAAGCTCTTCAATAACACGGTCATGCTGACGATGGGTCCTAGCGACATACAAGATTTTTAGATTCTTTTTAATGGCTACAGGCAAACAGGCAGATAACGAAGAAATAGTCTTTCCGAGCCCGTTGCTGCCCTCAATTAGAACTGAACGTTTGTTATCGACTGCGTTGTAAACTGTGCTTATGAAATCATCTTGGTGGGGGCGTACACTTTTGTAAGGAAAGTATGCTTCAGCTTCACTTGGAAGCATAGTCATTGCTTTACCCCTAAACTGTTTTTGGGGCAATCGGAGTTAACGGAGCACTTTGGACAGAGAGGTCTACGGGCTTTGCAGTATTTTCTGCCCAGCGCAATCAGCAGCAGATGTACCGCTAGGTAGTCTTTTGGTTCGAATATTGCTTGAAGACATGCGCGCACTTCTTCGTAACCGCTGTCGGATGGCGCCAAACCAAGCCGCTTTGAAACCCGATTCACATGTGTGTCGACTGGAATAGTGGGTTTATTTGCGGAAAATAATAAAACAACGTCTGCGGTTTTAGGACCGACACCAGGTAAGTCCATAAGAATATTTCTTGCTTCGTCAATGGGCAAAGACAAGATGGGGTTAAGTGAACCTTGAAACTTCGCCATAATTGTATTTGAGGCATTTTGTATTGTTTTGGCTTTATTTTTGCTTAGTCCTGCAATTTTGATAGATTCTTCAATAGCACCTGTTTGGGCTCTGGCTAATATTTTAGGAGTAATATCGAACCTTTTGGAGAGGATTGCGAAGGCACGTTCGGTATTGATATCGGTAGTATTTTGTGAAATTATCGTTACGACTAATGTTTTAAATGGGTCGGTGTTAGTTTTTACGAGTTTGGGCAAATCCAGCGTATCCTTTAGCGCCTTAAGTATTGTCGTTGCAAACTTCTGAGTCATGGTTGATTCATCGCCTTAAAACATTGCCAAAGTATGTTTTTCTGCATATAAATACCAATTGTGGTCACAAACAGAAACTTGTGAGCATATCGTTGAGCTAGACTATTTACGAGTACTTTTCAGTTTAGCGTTTGGGATAATCTCATTTAAATTTAGGTTAGAAACAGTAGAGGGCAAGTTAGGTTTGGTTTTGCTTTGGCGTTGTGTGTATTCTTTTTCGATAGCCACTCGATGCACGTTGTTGTAGGCGCAGAACGGTATTATTTTAAGGTCAGGGGTTATGTAGTGAACTACGCATCGGCGAACGCGGTTAACGTCAAAGTTGAAAGAATCCATAAACGCCATGCAGCCTAGCAGGAATATTCTGCGTCGAATTTTTCCCAACGACTGGTATGATGGTGAGAGGTGCATGCGCATGATTGATTTAACAAGTGTTGGCATTCCTACTTCCTTTGTAACTAAGAACATGTCCATCGATAGCATAGATGCCATGAATAGTGACGAAAGCAAGGACATTTTGCCTTTGGATTCAGCTGTCTCTGCGGTTTTGCGAATGCTGTTAAAGAAGCGGTCAAAATTCACGAAGCGGTTTATTGGGAACATTTTGCCGTTTTTAGAAACATAAACCCAGTTTACTATACCGCACTGTGGGCTACACGAGAACAACGGCCAAGGTTTTTGCATGAATTTACGCATAATTTTAATTGGCGAAGTCATAACCGACATCGGATATAAATCAGTAGCTTTTATTTCACCATCAGTTTGTTTTTCAACACCTTCGGCAAAGCTCCATTCGCGGAAGTTTTCACGGAAAGGATTTTCGGTTGCTCTCCCTGTAAAGGCGATGGGTTGGAAGATTAAACCTCTAATTATATCGGTGTTTTTAGCGGCGAATCGTATCATATCACCAACTTCTTTGTCATTGAGGCTCTTCATGAGCGTATTGACAAGAATTATTTCCATATCATATTTACGGCAAACTTCGATTGCCTTAAGTTTCATGTCAACAAGCTCAAGTCCCCGCACTTTTTTGTTGAATTCTTCATGAAAACTGTCAAATGACAGATAAACGATGTTTAAACCGCTGTCTTTTAGTTTCTTGGCTAAGCCAGGAGTGTCAACTAAATGGGTTCCGTTAGTTGCTAAAATAGTCATGAACTTCAGTTTATGAGCAGTAGCGATTATTTCAGGCATGTCTTCTCGTTCAAGAGGTTCACCGCCTGAGAAGAGAATGGCTGGAGGTTTAGGATTTGCTTTGCTTGCGAATATCAACATATTTTCGAGTGCTTCTCTTGTTGGTTCATAATCTGAGTCTTGTTGGGGAAAAGTAGAGAAGCAAACTGCACATTTGAAGTTGCAGCGTTTGGTTACGTCAATTACGCCTATAACGGTACCTGAAGCATGTTGAGTGCAGGTTTCGCATTTATAGGGGCAGCCATCAGGGTTTTTAGGTGCATTTAGGTCTCCCAGATATTGGAATTGGTCGTATTTTTGCATATGTTCGAATACGGGTTTACTTTGCCAGTGGGTTGCTTTGAAGTCTCCATGTTCTGGGCATCGCTTAGTAATTTGTATTTTACCGTTAGCTTGACTTAATTGGGCATCGATTTTTTTTTGGCATTCAGGACATATGCTTTTTGTTTCACTCATGCTAATAGCCACCCAAGGACTGCTTCAATGATCAACGCAAGAGGAAGCAATATCATCGACATGGTTACGATACGTTCGTATTTGCGTATGTTCTGCACAGTTGAAACTGAAGTCATTAGACGTATAGAAGCATAGATTAAAAGTATACTCCAAAGTAGAATTAGCGGCAAATAATACACTGTGAAGTGACCCGCGAAGAAGGGGATAGCTGGCAGGGGCGCTAGCAATCCTGTTAAGAGAAAAAAGATTGCTCCGACTTTCGCGGCGCTAATTGTGCCTATTTTCTGTGGCAACGTGGGATATCCAACTTTCGAGTCACCCTCCAGGCTGAGAATGTCTCGAAGTACGTTGCCGCCAATTGTGCCAAACGCAATTGGATAAAGTGTAAAGGAGGTCAAGTTTACAGTATCTGAAATGGTTGCTTGCCCATAAATGAACGCGGTACCCGTTAAAATCCCCATTAATAGGTTTGCTGCAAAACCTGACTTCTTCTTGACCATGTACGAGTAAAGCAACAGCAAAAGTGAATCAATAGCAATGATAGTAAAGCTAAGCCAATTTATGAACGATGAAAGAATCAATCCTAACGCAAAAAGTGCCCCGGAAACAAATACAACCTGTTTGAGTGAGAGTGCACCTGAAGGAATAGGACGTCTAGGTTTAATGACTGCATCGCTTTCGCGATCAAAATAGTCGTTTATGGCAAAACCTGCAGAAGCTATAAATGCCATGGAAAAAAAAGTTAATAATGCAACCAAACCGAAAGCCATATTGCCTATATTGGTTTGTATGCTCGAAAAGTCGCCTTTTAAGATGGCAAACGCCGTTAAAACTGCTAAGCCACCAGTCATTAGCCAGTAAGGAAGTCGCAGAAGCGCTATCAGTCCTCTTGCTGGCTTGACAGTGCTCATATCTTTATTTTCCTGTCAGCGACGACTTCTTTAATAGCATCTTCCAAGGTGACCTTTGGGTTCCAGCCTAGTTCTTTTTTTGCTTTTGAGTTGTCAAACCAAATAGTGTGAATATCGCCGTGCCAGGATACACCGGTAGTTGTGATTAGGGTCCTGTCTTGAAGACCAAGAATTTTTAGCATCATTTTTGCGAGGTCTATGATCTTGGTTGTTTTTCCTAAGCCCACATTATAGGTTTCTCCATTTACTGATTGAAGCGAGCCAACAGTAATCAATAGGTCAACGACATCAGAAATATGCACAAGGTCGCGTGACTGCAAACCAGTACCGATGATTTCAAGTTTATTGGGGTTCCTAGCAAGTTTGTCAAGAAAATCATGGATAACACCATGGCAACGCAATCCGTAAACGTTAGCAAACCGAGTGATGACAACATCTAAACCATATTGCTCACTATACATTTGGCAATATTCTTCCCCAACAACTTTGGATAAGCCATAACATGAAACCGGATGAAAACCGTACTCTTCCGTTGTTGGCATTTGGGTTGGGTTGCCATAGACAGCTGCGCTAGAAGCAAAAACCAGTTTGGCATCATCTTTGCGGGCTTTTTCCAATACGCTAAGCGTGCCTTTGGCGTTTGTTTCAAAATCAATCATAGGATTCTCCATCGAATACGGCACAACAACCTGAGCAGCTAAATGGTAAATTAAATCCTGTTTGGGTAAGTCAAAGAGACCTTTCAGGTCAAGTATGTCACCCTTCACGAACTTTGCTTTCGAAACATCATTAACATTCTCAATCTTACCGCTCGATAAATTATCATAAATCGTTAAGTCATCGGTTAAATTTTGGAGTTTATTACACAGGTGATAACCTACAAAACCTGCCCCGCCAGTAACCATAACTTTTTTTCCTTTTAGGTCAGCCATCCAAGTCACGACAAAGCCTATATTTTCATTCAGGTAGTTGTAAGCTATATGTCGCCTGTGAAAACTATAAAAACTTTTAGGGATTTGCTGTCTTTCCTAACCATCATACCGGTTGGAGGAAAAGAAGACTTCATCTTGACAACAGCAGAGAATGTTTGGCTTTTTCCGTTAATCGGCGGCTTTATTGGTTTACTTGGAGCGTTTTATTTTGTCGGTTCAAACATAGTAGTTTCGTTCATTCTCGGGTTAGCAGGAAATATTGTTGCTTTGCCAATAGCAGTACTGGGGAACCTCATTCCTGCAGCCATGACGATTGCTTTTCTCTCTGTTTTAACTGGGCTTCAACACTTTGACGGTTTAATCGATTTAGGCAACGCTATTGGTTTGCGAAACGTGCATGACCGAAAAATGAAAGCTCATGCTTGGACCGTTACTTACGCAGGCGCAGTTTTAGCGTTAGCTGTGGAGTTTTTAGCGTTTGCTGGCTTGTTTTTGGTGAATCCAGGATATGCATTCGGAGCGGTTATTGCAGCTGAGGTGTCGGCGAAGCTTGCAATGGTAACTATTGTCTGGGCAGGCAAACCAACACATAAAGGGTTAGGCTCAATTTTTCTTGCTAAAGCCAAAAATAAACTCAACGTCGCCGCTTATGCATTTGCCGTTTTGATAGCGTTCGCCTGCTTCGGCTTATTCGGCAACTTAGTTTTGGGATTAGCAAGCGTTGGAATGGTTTTAGTTAGTATTCCCGTTGCATTTGGAATGCGTAAAGTCTCAGACAATGTTTTTGGCGGGGTTTCAGGTGATATGATTGGAGCAACTAATGAAGTTGCACGAGCTGTAACGTTAGTTTTACTTGCCGTAACATTCATGGTGATTGCATGAAGGTCCCTTGTTTGATTATGGCTGGCGGAATTGGAAAAAGGATGAGATTATCGTCTGAAAAGCCAATGTTACAGTTTTTGGGTAAACCTCTGATTGACTGGGTTGCTGAAGCAGTTGCCAGCGCGAAAAATGTTTCAGAATTCTATATTGTCACGAGCGGTAATACATCTGAAACTGAGCAACACTGTCGCAACAAAGGCTGGAAAATCCTGCGTACAACAGCTAAAGGTTACCATGATGACTTAAAACAAGCGGTTTTCAATCTGGGTTGGATTGGTCCAGTGCTCACGTTGCCAGCAGATGTGCCGGCTATTACAGGGAAAGGGCTTGACAAAATCGTTAGCGAGTTTGAATTCTGCAAAAAAGATTTTTTGGCGGTTTTTGTTCCAATTAAAGCAAGAGAAGACGCAGGTCTATCGATTTCTTCCATCGATGAATACAATGGAGTTTGGTATGCGGTATCGGGGATCAACATCATTAATGGGACTAAAATTCAAAGCCAAAGCAAAATTGAAACAAGCGCAATAATCTCGGAAGAAACAGAATTTCTCCTGAACATAAATACAACCAAAGACCTTGAAATCGCCCAAAATACAATGACAAGAACAAAGAAGCTTTAGGGATTAATTTAAAACTCCTCAGTTTTATGCGCTTCGTTCTAAAATGAACACTCACTTCATAGCATTGTACCTTCTATTAATAGACTTAATGCGCTTAAGGTTAATTGTATGCGGTTAGTTGGAGGTCTGATGCCACAAATATCTCGTCGTCCGCCTCCACTGGCGCTAACACGTATTGGTCGAAGCGTTGGCTTCTAGCCAAGTTGCCGTTTGCGGCGTCAAAAACCCAAAGAGCATTATTCTCGGTCAAAAACAGAGCGTCCTTGTTGATAGCTGAACCCGTTTGGCTGTCGAAGGAGAGGGTGCTATCTTGGATTTGTTTTGTCCATTCAACTTTTAGTGTGGCTAAGTCGAGGCTGACTATGGTAGCTTTGAATTGGTTTTGTTCTGTGATCCCAAAGCTCCAATATATCCGTTGATTTTGAGGGTTAACTTGTATTGGAAAAACTGTGAGGGCATTTTCGCTATTAGCGAGGGAGAAGAGGTTTTGATTATCAACTTTGGCTGTAGCGGATATGGTGCCGCTCTGTAAATCGAGCCCGTAAAAGTTGCCGTCTGAGGCTCCGAAAAGCAAGACACCTTGATAGGCTACGGGGGAATGGATTCCAGTGCCAACATCGATGTTCCAAAGGCGTTCACCTTGCGTGGCGTTTAGACTCAGGATTTGGTTGCCGCTCTCTATGATTAGTTGCCCTTGGCATATTGCTATAACACTTGGAATCCCTACGAATGATGTTAGGTTGCTACGCCAAAGTATGTTGCCGTTGTTCGTATCCAGCTTGAAAATATTTTCCTCAGATTCGTTGCCGCCTAAAGCATAAACGTTGCTGCCGTCAAAGGGGGAACCTCCCAACGGATAACCGCTTACCCACCAAGTCTTGGAGTCGGATATGTTTCCAAATATGTCAAACCGGTAGGTTGTTTGCCACAGAATCTGCCCAGTTGAAGCATTGAGAGCAGTAACTCATGCTCCGGGGCCTTCTGCAATCACAAACAACCGTCCATCTTTAACGATAAGATTATCAGGCGCTTGATTAACGCCAGCGGTATACATAAGGTTCCATTGAAACTGCCCTGTTGCCTCATCTAAACATCCAACGGAAGCAAGCCTGTAACCGCCGTAAACCCTGCCTTCCGCCACTGTGAGTTCTGCAGCGAAATAACCACCCACACTGCTACCCTTCCAGATAGATTTGCCAGTTTGATTGTCATAACAATTAACGTTCCCATAAATGTCCATCGTAAAAACCTTTCCATTATCAGTGGCTAAAGCAGTGGCAAAATTCTCAATGTTGCGTTGCCAAAGAACATTGGAGCCTTCTGGGGTGATCACACCGTGTTCGTAAATTATCAACGTGGATACCACTATAACTGCAATCAAGCCTATCGCTGCAATCAGCAGAGCACGTCTTTTCAATTTCTTCCCTGAAATACACTCCGAGATTTCAATCTAATATCGTTTTGCGACTTTAGTCGATTCTTCAATTATCCTGCCTTTTTACATCATTTTGAATCGGCGTTGCGATTAGAGAAATATTTAACATCCCACACACTCAATTTACTACCAAAGCCGCACGGAGAAAACTGTATGAACATCCTTAGCCACGATATATTTTGGAATGCAGTCATTTCTCTGCCTATGACCAAAAAGATGCTCCAGCTCTCTCTAAAAAAATGCCCCAAATGCGGCAGAACCGTGCTGGAGACAGCACTTGACGATTACGCCGGCAAAAAAGACAAAAAATGCGAGCAATGCAGTGGTTTCTACTCTCAGGTCATTAGTTTTTGGGTGGAGTTTCTGCGCAGAAGTCTCGGGTTTAAACGGACAAAGGTTGAAAAGCTTTTAGCTGACCGCTATGCGCAGACTGCCGTTTTGAATTTAGTTCGGTCATTTGCTTATTTTGGCATTAAAAGACCTATGTCTCTTTCCGCGCCGTTTCTGGTTGTTTGGGATTTCACTCATAAATGCAACTTAATCTGCAAACACTGTTA
The DNA here is from genome assembly GCA_964413605.1 of uncultured Candidatus Bathyarchaeia archaeon. Classification (GTDB taxonomy): domain Archaea; phylum Thermoproteota; class Bathyarchaeia; order Bathyarchaeales; family Bathycorpusculaceae; genus Bathycorpusculum. The sequence goes on from CAYPSV010000002.1 coordinate 59,422, forward strand.
CTCCAACAGCGGCTCTGTCCAAGAGCAGGAATTAACCACTGAACAGGCGCTGGCCGTCGTTGACCAACTTGCAGATGCAGGTGTAACGGCATTGGCGTTTAGCGGCGGCGAACCATTAACCCGCAAAGACTTCTTCCAAGTTGCACGATATGCTTCCGATCGTGGCCTCTACGTGTCACTCGCTTCAAACGGCACCCTTCTCACCAAAGAAAACGTACAAAAAATCAAGGCAGCAAAAGTTAACTACATCGATGTAAGCATCGATGGTGCATCCGCCAAAACACACGATGATTTCCGAGGCGTCCCCGGCACCTTTGAAAAGGCGGTAGCTGGACTTAAGAATTGTGTGGATGCCGACTTGTGTGTATGCATCGCCACAACTGTTGGCAAAAACAACATGGCAGAATTACCCGCTATTATCGATTTAGCAGAGAACATCAAAGCTGAACGATTTACTTATTTTAATTTTATTCCGACAGGACGCGGCAAAGCACATGTTGACCAAGACTTGTCACCCAAGGAAAGAGAGCAAGTTCTCCGTTATTTACTTAACCGCATATCAGCCGGATGTAAAACAACAATCCTTGCGACTGCACCGCAGCTGGCTCGAGTGGCTTTGCAGTGTCAAGGTTTAGGAGGCACGGGTGAAGTCACAATGTCAATGGCACACATGCAAACCGTCAAAGTCACCAAGAAAGCTGTGCCACTTGGTGATTTCATAGGGGGGTGTGGAGCAGGCAGACTATATTGTTCGATCTCACCACAAGGAGACATGCATCCATGTGTTTTTCTGCCTGTAAAAGTCGGCAACCTAAAATCCCAAAAGTTTAATGACATCTGGCTAAACGCACCCCTTTTCAAGAAGTTCCGCAACAGGGCTAATTTGAAAGGGTCATGTGGCAAATGCGACTATAAGTTTATCTGCGGCGGATGCCGAGCTCGATCAGCAGCATACCATAATGGTGACATGCTGAATGGAGATCCCGGTTGCCTCCAGGGAGTGAAAACAAAAAATGCTTGAGCAGCAGCAGAAAACAGTCAAAATTTTTCGCGCTAAAGATGATGTAAGCAGCATTTTGAAGGAGGCAGTTGCTAATTCTGGGCTACGAGGCAAACGCAAAATCTTCATCAAACCAAACCTAAGTCATCCAGAATATTTGCCCGGCGTTGTCACCAGCCCAGAACTCATGCAACAACTTGTTGGATTACTAAGAGATGGTAACAGTGAAGTAGTGGTTGGCGAATCCAACGGATTCAACTACCCTTGTTGGACTGCCTTTGACAAAACCGGCACACAAGCTGCAGTTAAAGAGGCAGGTGGAACCGTAATAAACCTCTCCGAAGACAAAGTAGTAGAAGTCAAATTCCAAGGTAACACACCACTTAAACGCCTGTTTTTACCTAAAACGATCCTTGACGCTGATGCAGTGGTGGATTTGCCTTTGATGAAAACGCATGAGTTTATGGTTTTCAGCGGCGCCATCAAAAACCTGTTTGGATGCGTACCAAGCAACAAACGCATCTACCTCCACCCTTACTTGCCTGAAGTGTTTTATCGTATCTACACACTTTTTAATCCACAGTTAACGATAATGGATGCTCGAACTGGTATAGAGGGCAATGGACCAACAAAAGGCAAACCAGTCAAGATGAATCTAATGTTGACCGGGGATGATGCGTTAGCAGTCGACATAGTCGCTGCCAAAATCATGAAACTTAATTGGAAAGAAACTTATTTGCAGTACATCACCCACAAAACAGGTTTCCTCGAAGAAAAAATCAGAGTTGAAGGTTTGCCCATTTCTTCAATTGCCTACCGCTTTGAGCCGCCACGTATTGACCTACCAGTAAAGGCGCAAATGATGGTTTATCAGCATGAATACCTAACGAAAATTCTCTTCTGCTCTTTAGATATAGTTAAACTTTTCCAGAGGGTTACGATGGCGTATCGGGGCAGATCAATCGAAATTGGTTAACTTAAAACTTCATTGTAAACTTTTATTGCATCTTTTACAACTATCCGCCAATCCAGTTGTTGCTCAACTGTCTGCCTCGCTTTTTTGCCCATCTCAGCCGCTTCCGTCGGATGCTCAAGAAGAAATAAGATTCTTTCAGCGAATTGACGTGAATTGAAGGGCTTAACGAGAAATCCATTCTTGCCGTTTTCAATTGTTTCAGGGATACCGCCCACAGTTGTTGTTACAACTGGTAAACCTGTTGAAAGCGCCTCTAAAACCGCAAAGGGATGGTGCTCATAAAATGTAGAGAATGCAAATACGTCAGCGGCTTGATAGAGCTTAGGCAATTTCTTGTCTGGGTAATAGCCTGTGAATATGATATTGTTTTTAACCCCTAGAAGTTCCGCATAAGTGATAAGTTTGTGCATTTCGTCTCTTTGCCCTTTGCCAGATATTATGAATTTCGCATTTGGGAATCTTTTTACGATGGCCGGCATGCTTTCAATGAGGGTGAACAAGCCTTTTCTGGCGTATAACCGACCTACAGAGAGGATTGTCAGATCGTCTGGGTTAAAGCCAAGCTCTGCCTTGACTTTGCGCTTATCAATTGCTGGGGTGAACTTAAAAATGTCCACGCCATTGTGAATAACATTGATTTTACTTTCGGAAATTTTGTAGTAATTCATCAATTCCCATTTTGTAAAGTGACTAACTGCAATAATTTTCCTCGCTCGGTGCAACATGCCCTCTTCGAAAAAACGTAAAAACCAATTGAAACTAACCAAGAATTTTTCATTTGGGTTTAAGCGGGTATATGGCTCACCTTGGATTGCTTTAGCTTCGCCTTTCCATGTCGAGTGAACTGTGCAAACAAGAGTTTTACCAAAATTAGGTGGCACTGCGAAGTTGGGTGTAAGGGGAAGTTGTGGATGAGTAATGTCGACATTAGCAGTATTTCGTACGCTTCGAAGTTTGCGATTGCTGTTCCCTGCAAGCATGAAGGATTTAACTATGGGCATTTTAGGAATCTTTAGAAATGAAACATCAAGTTGAGGGTTGACTTGTATGTCTTGTGTTTGATTTGATCCTGTAACCACATAGATTCGGTAGCCGTTTTTGAGCAGTTCATTTGAGAGGTAATAAACATAGCTTCCTGTACCTCCTGTTAGGGGCCAGTATTCAGGAGATATAAAGCAGACCTTATACGACATCATTTGCTCCTCCCAGTTAGGTAGCGCAAAGTCGTGATAGTTGCACCGATAAACCATGCTCCCGATCGAACAAAGTAAAGCACAAAAAGACGCATTGCCGACCAGTCTTCAAATTTTTGCGCGATCTTTGCTGCAGAAAAAATAAAGTAAACAATCATCGCCAACAAAATTAATCCAGAGGCAACCCAGAGCAATCTTAACAGGGGAAGGATACCCAATAGGAAAGAGACCACTGCTGCCAAAATCAGGATTGGCTGAATGTTCATTCCTACATCTGTAATCTCATCGCCTCTTGCCAGTCGTCCATGTTTAAAATAAAGCTTCAAAGTGTTTTTTCCATACTGCAACTGTTGCCTATAAAATGCTTTCAGAGTTGGACGATTATAATGATAGCAGAGTGCGTTGGGTTCATAAGCAATTTTGTATCCTTTTGCACTTATCCGAAAACCAAGGTCAGTATCGTATTGGCTGGGCAGCTTCTCATCCCATCCGCCTACTTCCTCAATCGTAGCCTTTTTCATAAGCAGATTCATGGTTGCAATTCGCCCTGTGTATTTGCCGATACGTTGGTAGCGGTTTTTTAGTTCGTATCCGATGCTTCTAGCCCATGGATTGTCTTGGTTCCAGGTTTCTATACTCCCGCTAACGCCTACCACATTTTGCTCATTTAAATGAGAGACAAGTTTTTGAAGCCATTCTGTTTCAACTTTAGCGTCAGCGTCAATAAATCCTAAAACCGAGTATTTGGCGATTTTGTGAGCGTAGTTGTAAGCAGCTGGACAGTTAAGGCGAATTGAAAACACTTTAATTGGAAACTGTTGGGCGATTTTGACAGTGTTATCTTTGCTACCCCCGTCCATAACTATTATTTCTAATGAGTTTGCGGGGTAGGTTTGTGCCAAGATGGATTTAAGGCACTCCTCGATAGTATCTTGGCTGTTGTAAGCTGCCACAATAATTGTAACATTAGGTGTTGCAGTTTCAACCATTTGTTTACCCCTTCACATACGAAAAGACTATGGATAGCAATATTTTGGCTCCGTCTATCATTGGGTCCACACCTGACCTACCATAAGTCCTTTGTTCAAAACTAATCGGCACTTCTGTTACACGAAAGCCTTGTTTGGCAGTCTTAACTAACATTTCAGATTCTATCTCATATTCGCCTGATTTCAATTTCTGCTTTTTCAATACTTCAATCTTCATTGCTCGGAAACCGGACTGGGAATCGGTTATACCAACACCTGTGAAAAGTTGGATTAGATAATTGAAAATCCGAACGCCAAATGCGTTGAGTTTTCTGGCTGCCACGCTTTTGTGGTTTAAGTAACGCGAGCCTATAACTAAGTCGGCTTCATCCTCCAGAATAGGTTCCAAAACTTCACTTAGTTCTTCGGGTCGGTGGGAAGCGTCAGAATCGATTGTAACAATGATGTCCCCTTTAGCTTTGGCAAACCCAGCTCTCAAAGCGCAGCCTTTCCCTAAATGCTGCTTTAAACTCAGCACCCGAACATTGCGTGTTTTGGCAACTGCAAGCGACTTGTCGTAAGAATGGTCATCCACAACAATAACTTCATATTGCACACCAATCTGCTCAGCCGATGTTTTGGTGCGGTCAATTATGTTGCCTATTGTCAATTCCTCGTTAAACACGGGAATTATGATGGAAAGCAGCATTGAAGATCGGCTCATTTTATTGTTAATTGCCAATGGAAGCCCTTATAAAGTTTGGCTACCCCAACTTTGTAAGCAACAAAAGTTTAGAAGATTGAACTTTCATGGAAACCGCTATGAACAATAGAATTTGTCCTGACAGAAAAGTGTGGTTTTCCATGTGGTTCCTTGGCGCAGTAGTGACTTTCGGCATAGCTTTTTTCCCTATGTTTTACCGTTTAGTTGAAAGCAGAAACAGGCATTTCGAAAAAGAAACTATGCTAGAAACGCAGATTGGAACTTATCTGAAAAGCAAAGGAAGAGAGTCGCCAATTAAAAGCCTAGAAGTTAAAAGAATGAACCCGGAGGCGTGGGCAGCCAGCATAATTTTTGTATTACCCATTTTCTTCATTCTTTACAAGTTATCAAGAGACTTGCTTTTGCATGAAAGTAATCAAGATGCCTTCCTCGCAGCTGCGTTTCCAGAACGGATGTTTATGCCTCAGACAATACCGATAAAAACATTTGCTGCAATAACAATAATTACCCTAGGCGTTGGGGCAGTTTACTGGCTATACAAAGTCGTAAACTTATACAACGCACACTTTAAAGCTCACTCACTAGTAGAGAAAGAAATTGCAAGATTAATGGAGACATAGACTTGCCGAGCACATGTAAAAAACGAAGATTCGTCAGCCACGGCGGCGACATCTGGGGATTTAGTAGAAAATACAAAATACCCCTTGAAGAAGTGCTCGAATTCAGTGGACCCATTAACTTCCTCGGACCTTCACCTAAAGCTGTAGAAGCCGTAAAGCAGAATTCTAAACTGATAAAATTCTATCCCGACCCAAACCCAGTTGAATTCAAAACTGAAATCGCCAAATATGTTGGCTGTGGGATTAGAGAAAAAAACGTGCTACTTGGTAATGGATCCATCGAACTCATATATATGATAACTGAAATTTTGCCACGTGGGCATGGAGCAGTGATTCCTGTTCCCTCATTTTCAGAATATGAAAAAGCAACCCTTCGGGTAAATGGTGAACCAATATTTGTTCAGCTGCCAGAAGATTATAGTCTTAATTTACACAAAATAAAAGAGGCAGTTACCGACGACACGAAAATCATGTGTCTTTGCAATCCTCACAGTCCATCGGGTAAGCTCTACAGCAAAGAAGAGCTCCTCGATTTGGTTAAATTTTGCAACAAAAAAGACATTATCTTTAGCGTGGACGAAAATTATATCGAATTTGACAACAAAAGCTTGGACAACACTCTGGCTGGTATGGTAGAAGACTACGAGAATCTTTTTGTTATCCGTTCAGTTACTAAATTCTATGGTATGGCGGGTATCCGTTTTGGTTACGCCTTAGCAGCACAAGATTTAATTACCAAACTTGAAGACAAGCGACTGCCTTGGAGCATCAACGGCCTAGCTTGCCAAGTAACCATGGCAGCTATTAATGATATTGAATTCATCGAAAACACCAAACAAACCATCGCCAAAAACCGCCAAGACCTCGCCCAAAAACTTAGCCAAATTCCAAGATTATACGTCTATCCATCGGTAACCAATTTTATCCTAGTCAAAATCCTTAATAACAAAATCACTTCCACAATGCTTAAAGAACTGCTCGCCAAAGATCATATCCTAATCCGCGATTGTTGCACTTTCATGGGAATGGATAACAGTCACTTCCGCGTCACGATCCGTTCAGAAAAAGACAACCAACAACTTGTCGAAAAAATAAAGCAGATTTTAATTAAAAACGAGTAAAACTTTCATTATCTCCAGAGAAATTTCTTAGCAAACAACTTTTGCCAAGCAGATCTGCTCTAAGAAATCGCCAGTTTTTTAAAATTCAGTTTCCGTGTTTTGGTGCGCTTTTTGCAGCTTATTCTTAATTGATAACTGATAGGGGCATCTTGATTCACATTCGTCACAATTTTCTGCACATTTGTCGGCTTTGACTTCTAGACCGTTGTAGAGTTTATTAGCCCAGACTTTTAAGCCGTATGTTTGGTCAAGGTTATGAAATCGGAGTATTGCCGGAACATTGACATTTTGTGGGCAAGGGAGACATTGCCCACAGTCTCGGCAGTAATTGCCCAAGTGAAATGAAAAGTGCTGTTTTTCCTCGGAACTAAGTGAGGTATATTCTTTTCCAACAATTTCGGCAACCTCAACCTCATTCAAACTGCTCAGACCTGGAATGACAACCGAAACATCGTTTGATAATACATACCTTAAGGCGCTTCGCACCATCTCATCGGCAGATTCACCTAAAAGCGCTTTGAGTTCGGGTTCTTGAGAGATTAAAGAGAGCGAGGGTTGGTATAGGCATGTTATCAAGTTCGATGTTTTTGCGGAAAATGGCTTCATTGCCACTACACCCACATCATTCGCCTTTGCAATAGGCACCAACTCCTCCAATGCTTGTCGAGTTACAACATTAATTGGAACCAAAACAGTGTCAAACTCTCCACTCTCAACTGCCTTAACTAAAATCCGCGGTTTATGTCCTGTTATTCCAATGAAATTAACCAAACCCTGCTTTTGCGCTTCCTTGCAAGTTTTAAGTGAACCATTTGGACCCATGGCTTTGTCGAGAGTCTTCTCATCGTCTATTCCGTGTAGTTGAATGATATCTAAGTGATCAGTTTTAAGACGTCTTAAACTGCTTTGAACGTCTTCAATTGATCCTTGTTTTGTTCTTGAGCCTGTTTTGGTGGCGATAATACACTGATCTCTAACGCCTTGAAGGGAAGCACCTATTTTTTCTTCGCTATCACCGTCGAGTTTAGCGGTATCAAAATAGTTAATACCCAAGTCAAAAGCCCTGCGCACGACTGCAATCGCGCCGGAAATTGGAAGTTCAGATATCCATGTTCCACCAAACCCTACCTGCGAGGCCTCAAGGTTTGTTCGTCCAAGCCTACGTTTCTGCAAAACAACCACTCAAGCCATTCCAGAAGTCTTACGTGTGCCAACCAAAAGCCTTCGTTTGGCAAAATTCAAGACCCCTTCTCGGCGAACACGTTTGAGAATTTGCCTCGGTGCCATGTGGAATTCTTTAAAAAAACGTCGCTGGATAGCCTGCAAATCCTCGTAAGTGTATTCGTCACTCTTAACGCTGAGCAAGAACTCGTCAAGCTTCACGTACTTTCCGCTCTCCAGCAGTTCATTGTAGAGACGACTATCAGGATAAGCTATGAATGTATTGAATTGGCACCAGTCGGGATCGATTTTTTTGGCGAATTGCAGAGAGGCTTCCATATCCGCGAGAGTTTCGCCTGGCAAGCCGAGCATGAAGCTGCAAGCGGTTTTTATATGATTTTTCTTGCATAACTTAAAGGCTGTTTCGACTTGCTCTAGTTTTGTGTTTCTGCCGATTCGTTGCAGAACGCGCTCAGAAGCTGACTCCACGCCAAACCATATTGTCTTGCAACCTGCTTTGCTCATTAATGCTAAAAGTTCATCGTTGACCAAGTCGATACGTGTGTCACATACCCATTCTAGATTTAGCTTATCTTTAAGCATTAAATTACAGAGTTCAGTTGTTTCTTTTTTTCTGAGCGTAAAGTTGTCATTGATGAAATAGATCCCTTTTGTGCCATATCTACTTTGCAGGTCTTTAATTTCACCAACGATCCGCTGCGGGCTAAAGCTTCGACACATGTTACCCCAGAGTTTTCGCGTTTCGCAAAAGCCACAGTTGAAGACGCAGCCTCGACTAATGCTCATAACATCTGCTGGTTTGACGTCTAGATACTCTATGGTTCTATCGTAGAGTTCCAGAGGCAATAAATGTCTTGCTGGATAGGGGATTTCATCCATGTTTTCTATAAAAACGGGTTGGTTTTTGATGTTTGTACCGTTGCGTTTGCAGGCAACACCAGCGATAGACTCTGCTTCTTTTTCGGTTCCGTTGGTGATAGCGTTTGCGAGTTCAATAATTGCGCGTTCACCTTCGCCCATTACCACAAAATCTATTTCAGGGTTATCGAGCAGACTGTCGGGTAGGTATGATGCATGCCATCCACCGACGACGATTTTGCAGTCTGGTTTGACTTGTTTGATAACTTTGGCAGTCTCAATACATTTTGGATATGTAGCGGATCCGCAGGTTATGCCTATGATTTGGGGTTGAGTTTTAACGATTAATTGACTAATTTCTTCTGCAGGTTTCTTCATAAGGTAGTTGTCGAGCATTTGCACTTCAAAACCAGCTTTTTCCAATGCTGCGGCAACATACATTAAGCCGATTGGAGGCAAACGTTTACCGAGATACCATGCGCCACTTTCAGGTGGAGCAGTTGTCATCAAAAGAATCATTTCAGGGTTTGCTCCTTAAGGTTAGAAATCTTGTCTTCGAAGATGTGCATTGTTTGCCTCTTTAGTGTGATTGTTCTTTTTGATATTTTGCGAAGTTAATAGCTTTAACGGAAAGCAGTCAGCGATCCAAGTCGCAACGTTTTTTTGCAGTATCTCATGTTTAGTTAGAGGGGCTTGCTTTGTTTGAACGTTTACGCTTCATGATATGATCTTCTATTTTTGATTTTGAGGAGTTATTTCTTTGCTATCCAATAACTCATTTCAGGACTGCATAAAAGTCTATAAACAATTGACAGTGGGTTGGGAAGCCATGTTGCATGGAGGTAATGGTCAATTCTTTTGTAAGAGGTGAACCGTGCTTCTTTGAATACCTGTTCAATTTCTTGGTGGTTTAGGGCGTGTTCTTTCTTGTGCCAGTAATCTGATAATGTGTAATCGATTTCGGGTACTTTCAAGCCGATAATTTGGAAGTATAGAGCGTTGATTGTTGGGTTAGAGTGGAAATATATGGCTTTTACAAAGCTGGCAAGGCTGCTGGATTCCCCTTTCCAATACGAGGGTGAAGCTTCATGGTCAATGTAAATTATTCCTTCGTCTTTCAGGTAACTTACGAGAGTTGTTAAAGCCGAAATATAATTAGGAAGATGATGAAGAACAGAATAGGAAGTTATTAAATCGAATTTGTCCTCGTTAAAAGCTAATTCTTCAATAGGGGAATTAACTACCGTCAAATGTCTAGGTATGTAAACGCGGTATTTCTTCCGTAGAATCTCGCACATTTCAGGTGAAATGTCTGTTGCTGTCACCTTATACCCTAGTGACAGAAGCTTGCCAGTTAGGTTACCTGTTCCTGCCCCAATATCCAAGGCATTTTTCGTGGTGCCTGTGATTTGTTTGTCTATGTCTGCAAGGGTTTCCGATATTCTTTTTTGTTCTTTTTTGCTGTAAACTTCTGGATGCATTGCCTCATAATATTTTGCTTCAGACCGATGGACTTCGATGTTGGCTTGGTGGATTTGTTCTTTTAGTGTTTGGTCTTGGAGCAAGTTTTTTTGCCTCTTGATCGGTTTTAGCTTTGTCAGTAAGTTGCGGCTTCGAATTAATATATAATTTGAAGAATTTTTCGCTTTGAATTAACGGAAAATAAACAATCCAATTTATTGAATTAAAAAGAGTCTTTTTTTAAAAACTTTTTTTCTTTGGTCTAAAGGCGAAATGTTTAAGCATAAAATATATTCATTGTGAAGATTAACAGTGAACTCAATGAAGCCTCACGTAACTCTAGTTAACCCTGCTGCGCCAATTGGCGCTGCCATGCATATGCCATTTGCACTTCTTGGTTTAGGGTATTTGGCAGCTGTCTTAGAGAAAAATGGTTATCAAGTTGACGTTATCGACTGCCAGATACTGAAACTGTCATTTGAGGATTTTCGCACTGAAATAAGCAAGCGCAAACCAGACATTGTTGGGGTCACTTCGTCGACGTTGACTTATCAAACGGGTTTAAAGCTGATAAAAATCGCAAAAGAAGCTTTACCTAACGCTCTAATAGTTGCGGGTGGTTCACATGTTACTTTTTGGGATGATCATGCCCTTGAAGAATGCCCTGAACTTGACGTGGTCGTAAGGAGAGAAGGAGAAAACACGCTTTTGGAGCTGGTTCAACGAATTGAAGCTGGTAAAAGTTACTTAAATGTTATAGGCACAACAGTTCGAACAGATGGCAAAATCTTGCGGAACCCAGACCGCCCCTACATTGAGGACTTAGATAGTTTGCCATTTCCTGCAAGGCACCTTTGGCCAATGGAACGATTCCGTGAACTTGAAGACATACTCTACTTAGCAGCCAGTAGAGGGTGCGTTTATTGGTGCGAGTTCTGTACAACAGTGCGGATGCATGGCCGTAAGTATCGAATGAGAAGCCCACATAACGTCGTTGACGAGCTAGAGTTTCTATATAAAACATATGGTATCAGAAAATTTACGTTCTGTGATGACGCTTTCACTGTGGATCAAGAAAGAACCGAAGTACTATGCAATGAAATTCTTAAGCGTGGTTTAAAGATTGAGTGGAATTGTGGGAGCCGTGTTGACATGGTTACCAAAGAGTTGCTAGCGAAAATGAAAGAAGCTGGGTGTGTCTCGTTCTGGTGTGGTCTTGAATCTGGAACGCAGCAAGTGTTAGATGCTATGAAGAAAGGCATTACCCCGGAGTTGACTGAGAAGGTACTTGGCTGGGTAAGAGAAGTCGGTATGAAACCTGTGCCAAACGTTATTCTTGGCTTTCCTGGTGAAACTAAAGAGAGTGCTTGGAGCACTATAAAATTCGTTGAGAAAGTTACTCCCGACGCGGTCGGCTTCTACAATGTGGCCACACCGTTCCCAGGCACACCTATGTATGACATAGTTAAAGAGAATGGTTGGCTCCGTGTAACGGACTTTGATCTCTACGACACTACCAGACCAATTTTTGAGACCCCACATCTAAGTATGAAGGAGCTGGGTAAGTTGCGTGAAGGTGCATTCCACCATTACTATCTACGGAGAGCGTACTTCCTTGAGAAAAGTAGACGATTTAAGCTTTCTACTGCCATTATTGTTGGCATGCACTTCATTGCAAACATTAAACTGAAGCTGAGAAGGAAATAGCCTTCATCGAGCTTTTTTTCTAAATCGCAAACCTTCTATTAAGAAAATAAGTGCACAAGCAATAGTCATCGCAGTTAGGAACCAAAAAGATTCCTCAACAGGTGCACTCACAATCAAATGGGGAATCAAAACTGCAATCTCTGCGATTAGAAAACCAACAAAGATAAATCCAAAAATTGCAAAGGTGGGAATAAGGTTCTTTCCAAACCAAACGTAACCTTTCATGCTCAATTTCTCTTTTATGACATAGTCACCATAGTTGTCTTTGACAACTAAACCTAAATCCATCAGTTTTTGGAGGTTTCGGTAAGCAACGCTGGGGCTGCTGAGGTTGGCGCCACGCATCAAATCTCTTGGTCCGACGGGTTTACCAACCTTGACCAGGTAGAGGTAAGTTTGAAAGGTCGTAGCGTTTAGTTCTTCTTCTGGCTCCAAGGCAAACACTGTATGCTATAGATGTGTTTGTACTAAAAAAGCAAACGCAACTCTTAGAATTGAGCTCCAGCTTCTTAACCGTAATTGATATAAACACATTACCGAAAGTATCGAAACAATGTGGCTCGTCATCGATTCTTTGCTGACGCAAAACGCTCTAAACAGTATAGTCGCAACTGTAATTCTAGTTTTTGCGGTCTTGCTAGCATATATCTTTGGAGACCCCTCTCCCAATTATCCTGATAAACTTGCCTTCAAGCTGCATCCAACTGTACTTATGGGCAATTTTATACAAAAAATTGAGCCTTACTTCAAGAACAAAGACCAAAACACTGAAAAATTCTTTGGTGTTCTACTGGGTTTAACGGTGATTGCAGCCTTTGCGTTACCAACTTTCTTCGCATTTTGGGCAATCTATACATACTTACCCTTTTACCTCAACATCCTCGTATACAGTTTCATCGCCGTAATCCTCCTAAAAATGACACTATGCATCAAACTTGAAACAGATTGGGCAAAAGCCGCTGCCAAAGCAATTCAAGTAAATGACTTAGAAGAGGCAAAAAAATATAGCCACTTCTCAAGACGTGACAGCCGAACCCTAAACGGTTCCCAGATAAGCAGTGCAGTAATCGAATCAATGTCGGAGAACCTTATCGATTTTAAACTATCACCAATGATGTCGTTTGCTTTATTTGGCATTACAGGTGCAATTGCTTTCCGCGCCATAAACACACTCGACGGCATGGTTGGCTTCAAAACCAAAGAACACATAAACACAGGATGGTTCAGTGCAACTCTTGACACAATCGTAAACTATATTCCCACAAGGCTGACGGCGTTGCTTATGATTATGGCTGCAGGAATTCTGCGCATGGATGCTAAAAATGCTTGGAAAATCGCTAAACGAGACCATCGAAAAACTCCTAGCAGAAACCATGGCTGGCCAATGGCTGCTATTGCCGGCGCACTCAGGGTTCAGTTAGAAAAACCTGACCAATACATCCTTGGCGACAACCAAGAACCATTGACCGGAGAGAAAATTTTAAGTGCCCTACGAATTAGGGACACTACGATTGTTTTATGGGGACTATTATGTATCGCTGTAATCGTAGTTATGCGGATTTGGTTTTTCCCCATTTAGGAGTTTTGCCTTTTCTATTTAGAAGCTTAACAATAGAGCATTCAGCCACAAAATCTACATCTTCTAAAGGCAAATCCTCAACAACTTAACCTAAATCGCAACTAAAAACACCCAACAGTTTTCAAGCCAGATTACCGCCCTCAGGCAGCAACCAAAATTTCCACACCTGTTGCAACAACTCAAATGAGAATCCTATTTAGTGCAAAGTTTTAATCACACCAAAAAGCTATTTCTGACTAAGAAGTGCAATCGATGCGAGTTTGCCTCATCAACCCACCAAGAATTCAACCCAAAGCATGGGGAAAACCTAACGTTTTTCCACCCATAGTGATAGCTTCCGTTGCCGCCGTCTTAGAAAAAAAACACTCAGTAAACATCATCGATGCCCCAACTGAAGGCTGGGAAAACCTCCTAGAACTAGACGAAACCAAATACCGAGTCGGGTTAGCAGCAGAAACCATTGCAGAACGCATCGCCAACTGGAAACCCAATGCCGTCGTAATAGAGATTCCTTTTTCAGGCTGGTCAAAAACAGCCTTTGAAGTTGCAGCCACTACTAAAAAAGTCAACAAAAACATTATTGTTGTATTGTTCGGGTTACATCCATCTTCGAAGCCTCTTGATTGCCTACAAAACGTTGATGTAGATTTTGTGGTTGTGGGTGAACCTGAAAACACCATCTCGGAATTGATGAGCACTCTGGAGCAAAATAGCGATTTCAAAAAAATCGATGGTTTAGGTTTCAGAGAAAAAAAACAGTCAATATTAACAGGCAAACGTTCAGTAATCGATGACTTAGACACACTACCGTTTCCAGCAAGGCACTTACTCCCCATGGAAGTTTACGCCAAAGCCGTTAAACAAAATCCCCTTCGAGGAGAAATCACCAAGCCCTATACAATAATCATCACTAGCAGAGGTTGCCCCTACAACTGCGTGTTTTGTTCAAGCTGTGTAGTTTGGGGCAAGAAGTGGCGTCCACGAAGCGCAAAAAACGTTGTGGACGAGGTAGAGCAAGTAATCAAGAATTTTAGGATCAAACAAATTGATTTTTCAGACGACAACATGACGCTGGATAGACAACGCATGATGAAAATCTGCGATCTAATTGTGGAACGCAACATTAAAGTTGAGTGGTTTACACCAAACGGAATCCGCGCAGACAGTCTCGACGAAGAACTACTCAGTAAAATGAAAAAAGCAGGATGCAAAAAAATTCGAATTGCCCCCGAATCAGGCGTACAACGAATCGTAAATGAAGTTGTCAAAAAAAATCAGGACCTCAGAGCAGTTGAAAAGGCGGTTATCTTATGCAAGAAAGTCGGAATTAAAGTCGGCTGCTTCTTTGTTATCGGACTTATTGGAGAAACCAAACAAGACATCGAAGAAACAATTAACTTCGCCTACAAACTAAGAAGTTTAGGTGCAGACACCTTTATCTTCAGCATCGCAATGCCCCTGTACGGGACAGAATTCTACGAGCAAGCCAAACAAAAGGGTTTTCTTAAAGAAGGCTTCTGTGATTATGCGTTAGCAGCAACAGAACCACAAGTTGAAACCCCAGAGTTTTCAGCGCAGGATTTACAAGAGCTATGCATGAAAGCAAACATGGTAAATCCAACCTTTACTCGAAGCAAGGTTTTAAGAGCAATAAAACATCCAGTGAAGACGACCAAGATGCTGTTAAAAAAGAAGTAAAACGCTTAGTATAGAAGTACCCCATTAACCACAACATGCTCGACTTTTATGTCCTTGATTTTATCCAGCGCTTCTTCAGTTATGTCATTGGAGAGAACTGTTAAGTCTGCAAGTTTACCTTCTTCGATTGACCCCTTAATTGCTTCTTCGCTTGAACTGAAAGCAGCATACGACGTGTACATCTTTAGAGCTTCCTCAACGCTTAAACGCTGCTCAGGAAAGACCTGCCGAAGAACAACTTCTTGAATCCCCAGCAATGGATTTAGGGGTTCCATAGGGCAATCAGAACCTCCAACAACTTTTACACCGGCAATTATCAGAGTTTTAAGTGGGTGCAACCACTTTGCACGTTTCAATCCGAGACGCTCAACTGCAGACCAAACCGAAAATTCAGTTGAGATAACTTTAGGCTGAACTGACACAATGACTTGTTGCTGCTTAATCCGCTGAACCAAGCCTTCGTTTAAGACCGCAGCCTGCTCAATACGAAAACGCACGCATTTAGGTGACTTCTCAATCACAGTTAAAGCCAAATCCACTGCTCTATCGCCCATAGCAACAATACACGGCTGCAACCCTACAGCCACCATTTTGCCAATAGAATCCGACAACATATCCTCAGAACAAAGCGTTTTGCCGCTGTTTTGCTGGTCGTCACTGTAAGGTTCAAACAAAGCAGCCTCTTTAGAATCCAAATACCCATCAACATTTACGGTAACGCCGCTAAAACGTAACTCCAGTGGGTCAAAAGGTTCGAAATTCCCCATTTTCCCCAAAAGTTCGAATGGAACAATGACATTAACTCTGAAAGGCAAACGTTTCTGTTCATACAATTTTTGAATAATCGGCAGTTCATTTTCCGACAAAACAATCCAATGCACACTGGTTAACCCTGCTTTGGAGATTTTTTGACAAGCCAACGCTGCATTCTTCAAAAGTTCCTCTTGACTGGGTTCAGGCACAGCTTGCCAGATTAGGTTGGTTGCAGTGTCACGGAAAATTCCGGTTGGTTTCCCAGTTTTTGGGTCTTTATCCATTGACCCTCCTAAAGAAACAGGAATCTGCTCCGTTATACCTGCAAGTTCTTGGGCTTTGCTGTTTGCGACACAAATCATTGCGGCTTCTCGATAGAGGATAACTGGGTTGTCTGGCACTGCCTCGTCCAGGTCTGCAGTTGTTGGCAAACGTTTTAGACGGTTTTCATTCCAGCCTTGCCCAATAATCCACTGCCCCCTTTGCATATTCTGGCCTCTTTCTTTTAGCATATTTTGGAGTTCAACGATAGATTTGGCATTCTTTAACTCGAGCCACATTAGGCATCTCCCAAAATCTGCCACGTGGATGTGCGTATCAATTAACCCAGGTATCACCGTTTTACCGTCAAGGTTGATGACCTTGGTCTTTTCGCCGACTAATTGTTGAACCTGCTGGCTTGACCCAACCTTCACGATTTTGTTTTCAATAATAGCTATTGCTTGAGCTTCGGGCTGGTTTGAGTTGAGGGTTCTTACGTTTGCGTTAAAGATTACCAAATCAGCTGACAAACCAATTTTCTCCAGGTACCAATGATACTATGGGGTTAGTTGAAGGCTTTGCATAAAAAACCTTGCGTTATTGGCAGATTCTGAGGGATTGCAGATTTTACAAAACACATAATAGCATCAACCACCGTTTTTGACTACACTAAGTTGGGGAACCAAGTGAAAGCTCACGTAGCACTAGTAAATCCACCTTACCCAATTGAGGCACCGCAAGCTATCTTTCTGCCTTTAGGTATTAGTTACTTAACAGCGGTTCTGGAAAAGAACGGATACACCGTAGATGTGGTTGATTGTCAAACTACTCACCCAACCCAAAAGGATTTGGAAGACAAATTTCGGAGCCTCAACCCCGACATAATCGGCGTAACATCCGCCACATTAACCTACAATCCAGCCTTGGATATTTTGAAAGCCGCAAAATCTGCCCTGCCAAACGTAGTCACCATCATTGGCGGACCACATGTAACAGTCAGAGATCAAGAAACTTTCACGGAAAGTCAGTATGTTGACATAGTTGCTCGCGGCGAAGGCGAAATGACCATGCTAGAGCTTGCGCAACTAATTAGCGAGGGAAACCAAAAAAAACTCAGCCAAGTCGCAGGTATAACATTCCAAAAGAATGGTCAAGTCTTCCGCACCCCCGACCGCCCCTTCATGCAAGACATCGATTCTCTTCCCCGCCCAGCTCACAATCATTTCGACGTAGGCAGATACAAAATTTTAAACAAAACTTATCTCCCAATCATCACAAGTAGAGGTTGCCCTTTTAGTTGCGCGTTCTGTGCAGCGTACAAAATGTGTGGAAGAGGCTTCCGTGCTCGCAGTCCAGCAAATGTAGTCAACGAGCTAGAATGGCTACGTGACGAGTTTGGAGCAGGGGCATTTGCATTTTATGATGATACCTTCACCTTCGACGTACCCAGAGCAGTCGCAATTTGCGATGAAATGCAGAAACGCAAGCTCGATTTACCTTGGGATTGCCGAACTCGAGTTGATAAAGTATCCAAGGAACTCTTAACAAAACTGCACGATACAGGCTGCCAACTGATTCATTTCGGAGTTGAATCAGGAAACCAACAAATACTTAACCTAATGCGAAAAGGCACAACCGTTGAACAAAACGCCCGAGCAATAAAATTAACCAAAGAAGCAGGCATCTCAGTCGCTATATCCCTGGTTATCGGTTACCCTGGGGAGACACCTCAACAATTGCAGGAAACAATTGATTTTATCTACAAAACTAAACCCGACTACGTCTACATGTGTGAAGCAGTTCCATACCCAGGCACAGAACTCTACGACTATGCAAAGAGTTTAGGCTTAGAACTAGCTTCTGATTGGAGCCAGTATCATGAACAAACACAGGTTTTTAATAACAAACTTTTACCGCTGGAAAAACTTGAAGAAACCAAAAAAGAATTCTACGACAGATATCTCTCTCCAAGTTTCTACCTAAAAAAGAAGTTAAAAGGCGACTTTTATAGCCAAGTTATGGCGCGTATGGCATTAAACCATATAGTGGCCAATAATCGCGCTGCAAAATGGGCAGTTCGTAGGCTCTATCATCCAAAAAAGAATGCTGGAGGGCACAGTGCACCCATTAACCAGAATCAGGATTAGCGGCAGGGGATCATATGTCGAAGGCATTATCAAGACAAGTCTCAGGCATTAAATACTTGCTAACCCACCCACATCAACTAAAATGGGTAATTAAAAGAGAGATTCAGTTTGGGCAACGAAAAAAGAGTAAGCGCAAATGGATCGAATGGCAAAAATACGATGCAAACATGCATATTATGATGATGCAGGCGCACCCCGAAGCTATGAACGTTAACACCTTAAATTTGGATAGACTCAAAATTTTCGGCAACATGGTTGACAGCATAGGTGTCAATAACTTGCGGATTTTAGATGTCGGCTGTGGCGACGCTGTTATAAGCGAACCGCTGATAAAGAAGGGACATTATGTCGCGGCCGTGGATTTACCAACAGTGACAACCGCAAGCCAAAAATGTAAAGTTTCCTCCGTTATGGCAGGTGATGCAGAAACCTTAGCCTTCGCTGATAAAACATTTGATTTGGTTATTGCTTCCGAGGTTCTGGAGCACCTTTGGGGACCCGAGAACTTCATATCAGAAGCTTACAGAACCCTAAAGTCAGAAGGTTACTTGATAATAGAAACTCCCGAAGGCATAGCGGGATTAAACTACGATTCCCACATGAACTTCTACACTGTAGAAAAATTAGTAAAAATGTTGGAGTCCAATTTTATTTTAAAAAAGGTTGAGAGGTTGGCTGCGACGGGTTCTGCACAGACACCGACAATTATTGCTTTTTTCGAAAAGAAATTATGATGATTGATTTTTTTGGGCTTTTATTTTCCGGAAAAAGTAGGTACCGCTTATTGCAGCTAATATTACAATTGCGATGACCAACAAGGCAACTACAGCAAGTGAAGGTTGATACGGCATATTATCTGTCGGCTGCGAGTTATCAGTTACGGATATTTCGTTCGCAAAACAGTAGACATTCCAGTCATGGTTGCCAATGTATAGTCTTTCGTTAGCGATAGTGGGTGAAGACCAGCTGCCCGAAGGCATCTCATAGCTATCAAGCTTTGATCCGTTATTTTTAGCATCAAGAACGAAGATATGACGCTGACTGGTCATCATGTAAATTTTGCCATCCGCATACGAAGGAGAAGCATAGAGTTCATCACCAGTGAAAAAGCTCCAATTGCTCTGTCCGGTTGTTGCGTTAAGAGAAGTTATGCTGAACTTGTCGATTATATAGAGTTGACCATTAACGTAGATTGGGGAGGAAACAATAAATTCCATTGCGTCAGGGTCTCGGAAAGTCCAGATTATAGCGCCAGTGCTCGCATCTATACCAAAGTATGTTCTCAAGTCCGCAGATGCAAACACCATACCAGCAGCAACAGAAGGCGATCCAATCATCTCAGTTCCGCCCGTAAATTGATATTCAAAGGGTAAATCTTGCTTCCAACTCAAAGCCCCACTGACGGCATCTAATTTGTAAAGGACCCCGGTATTGGGCTCTTCTGAAGTAAAATAGACATCTCCATTATCAACAGCTGGAGAAGATAAAATGGGTCCACCTGTTTCATATTTCCAATCGATATAGCCTGTGTTCGCATCAAGTGCATACATATTGCCATCCAATGAACCAACATATACCCTACCTTCAAAGACCGCTGGAGAAGATTTTAGGACAAATGACCCGTAAGTGTAGGGTAAGTTACCGTTAACAAAAGTTCTCCAATACAATGTACCAGTGTAGGCGTCAAGGCAGGAAACATAGCCATCATCACCTCCGGTATAGAGTCTGCCATTGCTGATCGCAGGAGAAGAAACTTGAGCATCTTCTGTTGCAAATTTCCAAATTAGACTTCCGCTAAAAGCACCTAAAGCATAGATGTTTTTGTCTTGAGAACCAACGTAAACTATACCGTTTACAACGCTGGGCGAAGATATAACGGAACCTTGGGTAGTAAAATTCCATGACAAAGCCAAGCTGGAAGGACCACCTTTTGCAGTTGAAGAATGAGAAGGATCAGAACGCCACATAGACCAGTCGCTGGTTACAATTTCTGGTTCGCCTATTGCCCAAACCTGGTCGAAATTGGTGTATTCATTTCCCGAAATGGAGTCAACAGCATCAGTGACAGTTCCTGGAATAAGATAGAGATGACCGTAAGCAACAGCAACGGATTCTCTGGGCGCCAACGCTTCGATGGGCAACTTCCAGTTAACTGCTCCAGTATAAGCGTTTAAGCATACAAACTCTGAAGTGCCAACCTGACCACCATATTGGGCAATTTCACCTGTTGTGGCGTATACTTTCCCATCTGCAACCGTGGGATACCCAGGCCAAAGAAGTGTACCTGGACCCTTATACGTCCACACCAATTTACCCGTTGCCAAGTCTACGGTGTAGAGATTACCGTCTTTATTGAGTTCATAAACCATCCCGTATGCAATTGCCGGTCCCGTTGTAAAATATCCGTCCGATGTTCTAGGGGAGTAAGTCCATAGAATTCTTCCATCAGTTGCATTAAAACAGTAAAGGGTGTTATCGTCTGTTCCACCTCTTATAAATCTGCCATCAGAATAAGCGCCTTCAAAAATCATCGGACCCTTAGTTAAAGTTGTCCAGACCACTGCACCTGTTTTAGCATCAAGTGCCATCTGTTGGTTCATAAAAGAACCTACGAAAACCAATCCTTCACCATAAGTTGTTCCGATTCCAGTTTTGCCACCACCTGGAACATAAGTCTGCCAAACCATAACAGGAGGATTTGACGGATCAGCAAAACTCCAACCTTGAATAAATGAGTCAACTTTAATAAAAAACATTCGTTCTTCTGGGCTGTAAACATTGGCACTAAAAATACCCGTATCCTCGTTAAAAGTGGAACTAGTCCAAAGTATTTTGCCTGTTTTTGGGTCAAGACAACTATTCTCTACAACCAAGTGTGAACCATCAATTTTGTAGGCGATGGGCCAAGAACGAGGCATCGGAATAGTCGTTTCCCAAACTATGCTCCCCGTTTCGCCGTCTAAAGCCGCCACAGAAGTGTTGGTACCAACAAATATCATACCATCAAATGCTGAAAGGTAAGTTTGTATGCCAGTGACATTGGCTTTCCATAGAATATCGGGTTTGTCTGGGGCAGGACCAGAGTTGAATCTTGTAAAAGAGGAGTCTCCCATAAATTGAGGCCATTCATATTGCAACAAATTGCCACTAGAGCTTGTCTGTGCATCCACAATAGTTTGACTTGATTGTACAGCAAGACCTGCTGAAACTGAAGAAACAAGAAGGAGTGCCAGAATAATTATGACATGTATTTTCGTTTGCATTGACCCTTTTGCCCCGAGATTGAATGTTTAGGCTATGTTTCACTATAAACCTTGCGGAAAACACCCTAAAAACAAATACATCGCTTTAGTTTAGGCGAAAAAGGGGAATAACTAGCAAAATACAGGAAAAACTCAAAAATCGCCCATAACGCACAATCTTTTTTAATGCGAAAACTGCCCTTAAAGTAAACATGAAAAATGCTCACAGGTGTACTTTGCTTTGACAGAACATAAAGGTCCATTACTCATGACCTCGTGGAGGGCCACAGGTGCATGCAACGCTAGATGCAAATACTGCAACGTAGATGCCACAGGCAAACACGCTGAAAGAGAAATGACCACCAAGGAAGCTTTTCACCTGGTGGATGAAGTCAAAAAGTTCGGTGTCAGATGGTTTGGCATTAAAGGTGGCGAACCCTTAACGCGCCCAGACATTTTCGAAATTGTCACATACGCCAAAAGCAAAGGATTGAATGTCTGCCTCTTGACAAACGGCGTTTTTGTTGATGGATCAATCTACGATAACTTGGTTAAGAACCAGGTGTGGACCTCAGTCAGCATCGATGGTCCAGAAGAAATAAACGACCAACTCCGAGGAATAGGCTCCTACAAAAAAGCCCTCGCGGCCATCGAAAAACTATCCGCCGGCAAAATCTTAAACGGCTTAGCCTGCGCGATAACAACCATAAACTACAAGCACCTTGACCACGTCGCCGAGTTAGCTGACAAGTACCATGCAAATTTTGTATGGTACAACCATCTGGTTCCCAGTGGACGAGCAAAAGAAACCATGGAATTAACTCCAACACCCGAACAGTACGAGTGGACTCTAAATCACATCTGGGATATAACAACAAGGTACAGGGGCAAATTTGAGGTTCATGTACATTGCCCTCACTTCGCACGGGTTGTATGTCAAAGATTGCCGGAAAAAGAATTCAAGGAATGGTACGAAAAAGAATTCCACGGCAAATGCACCTACTTCGCGTTTGGCGGATATCTAAGTGTAACCGAAAACGGTGATCTAATTCCTTGCTTTTATACGGATCTACAACCTTCTGAACCCATGATGCTGGGAAACATACGCAACAAAACCCTAAGCACTGCTTGGGAAGAAATCAAAGCTTCAAAATACTACAATAAATTCCAAGACCGCAGCGTCCTCAAAGGTAAATGCGGAGTTTGCGAATACCGAGAAATTTGCGGTGGATGCAGAAACCGTGCATTCGCCTACACAGGCGACATAACTGAATCAGACCCCGCATGCATTTACATTCCCAAGAGCCTAAGGAAAGAGTAAGTAAAGGTAAAAAGGGATGAGCACTAAAAAAACCAAAGTCGCTTTGGTAACCACACCACTCTTAGAGAATGTTGCTCATCACCCGCTTTTTCCACCTCTCGGCTTAGCGTACATGGCGGCTGTTTTAGAGCAGAATGATTTTGAAGTCAAAATAATCGATTGCCCAGTGTGCCAAATAGACCATGAAAAACTCAAAGCTGAACTTGCAGCTTATGATCCAACTATAGTCGGCATAGGATCTATGACGCCCACCATCGTTTCAGCTCTTAAATCGGCGCAGGTAGCCAAGGAAGCCTGTCCAGATACCAAGGTCCTAATGGGAGGACCTCACGCCACTTTTGCAGATAAAGAAATTCTTAGTGACGAAAAAGCAGTCGACATAATAGTGAGAGGTGAAGGTGAAGAGACAATCGTTGAACTCGCCAAGCAAGCGCCCAACATGCAAAAACTCGGTGACATCAAAGGTATAAGTTTTCGAAAAGAAAACCAAATAATCCAAACAGTCAATAGGTCCTTTATTCAAGACCTTGACGCTCTTCCACGTCCGGCTTACAAATATGTTCCCATGGAAAAATACAGAATCACAGGCAAAACTCTTCTACCAATTATAACGAGCAGAGGTTGCCCCTTTCAATGTTCCTTTTGTGTTGCCTCACAAATGTTTGGCCAGAGATTCCGAATGAGAAGCTCAAAAAACGTTCTAGACGAACTTGAGTGGCTAAGAGATGAATATGGAGCTGAAGGGATAGCTTTCCAAGATGACACTTTAACTTTTGACAAGAGACGCGCCACTGAAATATGTGATGGTATGATTGAAAGAAAAATCAATTTGCCGTGGGGTTGTGGAACCCGAGCAGATGTGGTAACAAAAGAAGTCCTAGCAAAAATGGCGAAAGCCCACTGCAATGAGACTATGTTCGGAATCGAATCTGGCTGCCAACGAATGCGGGCTGTCCTAAAAAAAGGAGTCACAAACGAGCAGTGTTGGAACGCAATTAAATGGGCTAAAGAAGCAGGCATGTTCGTAACCGTCTCAGTCATTTTAGGATATCCCGGTGAAACCAAAGAATCATTGCAAGAAACACTAGATTTTGCTCGCAAACTAGAACCCGACGACGTTTGGCTTTGCCACGCAACGCCATATCCAGGCACATATCTTCGTGATTTAGTTAAGAGCTATGGATGGAAGATGTCAGATAATTGGGAACTGTACAATACTATGAACCCCATCTTCGAAGATCCAGCTCTCCCAGCCAAAGAAATAGCGGCAATGAGAAGAACATTCTACAACAAATTTTACTCACCACGTTACGTAATGCGTCAAGCAGTAAAAGGTTACATCAAAGGCAACTTGTATAGCAAGATAATGACGCGAACCGCCGCGAACTATATGCTTTGGCGAGCAAAAGCTCGTGTCTAACAATTTTTTTGAGTCTTGATTAAATAAAGCCATTATTGGGGCTTGATAGATTTTTTGCGGAAACTTTATTATGTCAACGAACGGTTTAGAACCACAATCACAGAGGAAACGTAATTGACAATAGCCTCCCAACCAAAAGCAGAAGCATATGAATCCAGAGAAAACTGGCCCCCTTACACCTACAGGGATTACCCAAGCATAAAACCTGAAACATACAACGCATTCTTGAAATTTTTGGAAACAGAGAACACTTCAAGCAGACTAATGGAGTTGCAGCCCTGGATTTCTGTTTGCGATAGCCGATGCGCTTTCTGCTATTTTCCAACTACAGCCTCAAGTAAAGTACAACTTGAACCCTACCTTGACCTACTCAAAAAAGAGCTGGCAATGTACGCTAAAACCAAATACGTCAAAACTAGCTATTTTGACGAAATCGTTCTAGGAGGTGGAACACCCAGCGTTTTATCAGCCGAACAAATAATCGATTTAATCGATTTTTGCAAAGCCAACTTTAATACAAGTAAAGAATACTTTATAAAAGTCACTGGCTCCTCAAAGACACTCGCACTTAAAAAAATCGACAAATTAGCCGAATACGGTGTCTACCAAATGGACATGGGCGCCCAAACTTTTGACGATAAACTTCGTAAAGCCCTTTGCCTACCTGATAGTGGAGCTGACGTCGAAGCAGCTATCAAACATGCACGAAAACTTGGATTGGTCGTCTGTGTCGACCTTATGTATAACTTGCCAGGGCAAACCATGGAAAGTTGGATAGAGACACTAAAGAAAACAATCGAGTTAGATGCAGAAGTTGATGCTTACTCACTACATGTTGATCCAGGAACTATTCTTGAAAAAATGATAAAAAATGGTCAAGCACCTCCACAGGGTAACGCGGAGTTCGAGAAACAAATGTTCCTAACAGCGCACAAGATGCTTACGGAAGCAGGTTACAAAGCTGTTGGTCACGACCGTTACAGCAGAGTGGAGTGGCACATGCGTGAAAACTGCCTTAACGGCTGGCCTTGGGGCGGCATTTTAACCACAGGAGCAGGGTGCTTCATGGGTTACCTGCAAAAATTCTCCTACTCAAACTTAGAAAACATCAATGATTACATGGCAACAGTAAAAGCTGACAAGTTACCTATTTGTAGGCTTTCCGAGTCCACGACTGAAGACATGATGCGCCGAACCATGACGCGATTATATTTGCGTTTGCCGGTAAACAAGAAAGAGTTCATGGAGAAATTTCAAACTACACCGGAAAAGGTCTTTCCAAAGCAGCTGCAGAAACTAAAAGAGCAAGGGCTAATCGAAATTGATGACGCTGAAATTCGCTTGACTAAGAAGGGTGAACTTTGGAAGGGGAACATTGCTTGGGAATTTGCACCTAGCCAAACTAAAACCTAACTTTTTACTTCTTTTACAATAATTCTATAAGTTAAATTCGAAAAATTTTAAAGTTTTAAAATAAAAAAGAAAAGAGGTTGAATGTTTTTAGTGCCTTGCCGGCTGAAGACCATACCAAGTCATTACTTTTGCAAGTATTGGTACAATCACACCTAACGCAATGCTCGGAACGAAATTAATCAATATAGCCTGTCCTAGATCAGTCGCCCATAAGCCTTGAGCCATTCCACGAGAAGGGTCAAGCGAGACGGTATAGTTCATGTAAGCCTGAATAAGAGCAGTTGATATTGCAGCGGTTAAACCTGCACCTAGCATGCGTTTGAAGTTTGTTGACCCGTTAGTGAGCGCTCCCGCCATATAACCGATGATGACACCGTTCACAAGCCAGAAAAGCAAGCTGACGTCGCCAAAGTAGTTGTATGATGGATTTGAACCTGCAAAGTATCCTGTGTAAAGTCCTGCTTGAGCAACATAATAAAGACCGCCCATGATGAAGCCTGCTGCTCCACCTGCCCATTTGTTCCAAAGCAAACCAAGAACTAAGGGAACACCTAGAATAATCATTTGAGCAAAGCCTTGCGATAAGATAACAGCGATCGTTCCGGTTGTACCTGCAACGCCGAGAACATGGTTTTGTCCACTTGGGTTTACATAGACAGCAAGAACATAAATCAAGAAAGCAAGAAGGAATGGTATTACTATGCCGTATAATATGTCTATTAATTTGAATCTTTCTGGTTCCATTCTTTATCCCTTTAGGATTATTTTCTGCATATGTCTGTAATAAGCTTAACCGTTTAAACAACAATACTGTTTAATTATCTTGCATAAATCAATTGAATTATGGCAAGATTTTTGCGACCTCAATGTCTGTTTTCTTGAATGGCTGATCTTTGAAGAAACAAAGCTGTCAGAATTCTTTAAAACAGCAATAATATTATTAGCAGGATTTGGCAGTTGGATTTTACTGTTGAGAAAAAACGCCCATTAACAGCCAGCATTAATTCCCTGCTTTCCGCTTCATCGTACTTCAATTGTCTTATCAACCAGTTAAGAATTATATCTGAAAGTGGTTGTTTTCCTTAGTTCGTTAAAACGATTAAGATTATCACATAAGCTTCATTCCAACTTTGCTTTATAGTTGTTGATTCATCTCTAAACAAAAAGGCAGCTTACGTCTTATACGAGCAAAAGGAATAGGAAAACTGGGGATAGCCAATGATGATCACAAGTATGATAAAGGTATACTTGTTCTGTTTTTACCTTCTACTAGTTGACGCTCTGTTAATCACCGCAATAAATATTTGCCGAATCTCTGATGAAAGTATACAGTCTAACTCAAAAAAAGAAAGAAAATGTGTTTTAGTAGTGCCTTGCCGGCTGAAGACCATACCAAGTCATTACTTTTGCAAGTATTGGTACAATCACACCTAACGCAATGCTCGGAACGAAATTAATCAATATAGCCTGTCCTAGATCAGTCGCCCATAAGCCTTGAGCCATTCCACGAGAAGGGTCAAGCGAGACGGTATAGTTCATGTAAGCCTGAATAAGAGCAGTTGATATTGCAGCGGTTAAACCTGCACCTAGCATGCGTTTGAAGTTTGTTGACCCGTTAGTGAGCGCTCCCGCCATATAACCGATGATGACACCGTTCACAAGCCAGAAAAGCAAGCTGACGTCGCCAAAGTAGTTGTATGATGGATTTGAACCTGCAAAGTATCCTGTGTAAAGTCCTGCTTGAGCAACATAATAAAGACCGCCCATGATGAAGCCTGCTGCTCCACCTGCCCATTTGTTCCAAAGCAAACCAAGAACTAAGGGAACACCTAGAATAATCATTTGAGCAAAGCCTTGCGATAAGATAACAGCGATCGTTCCGGTTGTACCTGCAACGCCGAGAACATGGTTTTGTCCACTTGGGTTTACATAGACAGCAAGAACATAAATCAAGAGCACTAGAATTATCGGTATGACAATGCCGTATAGTATGTCAACTATTCTGAATTTTTCCTGTTCCATTTTTATCCCTTTGGACTATTTTACGTTGGGGCGTGTTAATAAGCTTAATGCTTACAAGCGCTCTGTAAAAAGTCTATTTTTCAAGGTCCATGGCAAAACCAGGACAGCAAAAGTGGATGATTCTTTAAGAATTAGAAAAAACAAAGAAAAGGAAAAGGGAATTTTCTTGTTTTATTGGTGTTCTTGAGCACGTTTCTTCTTGTTGATTGATAGCTTGGTGATGTCTTCTTTCCTAACTTCGCCACGGTTTAGTTCGAGTTTTTCTACTAGTTTTGCACCGACGTCTGAGCGAACTATGACTGTTGATCGTCCTTCTTCGCTACCGACTGAACCTACTGATATATCTGAGTATTTTGATGCGAAGTCTGGGCAACTTAGGCATCCTTTGTCGACTGCTGCGCTTAAGTCTTTGACTGAAACTGAGCTTTCTGTTCCGTTGATTGTTACGATGAATTTGCCTTTGTGGATTTGGGTCTTTTCAGCTTGGTCTATGTTGACGTTTAGTAGTCTTCGTATTTCTGATTTTAGGATTTGGTAGTTGAAGTCTTCATAGCAGAATAGACCTATCATTGTTAATTCTAGGTCTGGGCAGTCAGTGAACATTTGTTGTTGAATTCGTCTTGCTGCACGTATGTCACAAGGTGTACCGATAATTGCGATTTTGCGTTTACCTTTGGCAATTAATTCGCCTAGCTTGGAAACTATTCTAACACGCATGTATTTTGTTCCGCTTGCTTTAACTATGTCGTCAACGCTTTCAGCGACGTATGCTTCTGCTAAATATCCTTTGCTGCGTCTAACCACGATTGCCGAGTCAAACAAGCCTTTCTGCATGCCTGAAACCAGCAACGCTGTGGCTACTCCTCCATCTTGTCCTTTATAGGTGCTTTTTGCTGAGAATATATCTTGGTATATTCCGATGTTTTCGTCTGCTTTGCCTTGTAAGAAGGATTGCTCTATTGCTTCTGCGTCTGCATCACTGAACGGGACGTTTATAATATTGCTCTTGAGGTCGATTCTTGCTGGGCAAACATAGTTGCAGCTTCCACATCCAGCGCAGAAGTCAGCATCCAACTTCATAAGTTCTGTAAAGTCGTTTTTGTCACGTGCCTGTTTAATTAGTATTGGACTTAATTTGTTGCAGCAAATGGTCATACAAGCACCGCATCGGACACAAGCTGTTGTTTTGACTTTTGGAAAGACTCTGCCTTTGGGTAGTTTTGGTTCTTCTCCGCCTTCTATAGGTTTTTGTTTGCCGACTTTGTCAAGAACTGGACAGGTTAAGTTCATTATAATCAACGCTAGTATTGAACCACCGAAGAATCCTGTATATGTCTGAATCAAAACCGTAAGCACACCTAAGCCCGCACCGAAGATAATTTGCCCCATATGTGTTATAGGCGTAGTCGCTGGATCGGTTGCCATAAAGAACGCGAGAAATACTGAGCTACCCATGAAGATTTCAAAGCCGAGTCGCAGTAGCAAGTCACCACCGGGATATGCGAAGTTTAGGATAACTGACATGAGTGCAACGCTGACAAAGTAAACAGTGGTGATTCTCCATTTTATGTATCGGCGAGCTAAAGCGAAGAGTGCAATACCTATGATTATAACTGCAATGCTTGAAGCTCCGCCTGCCCAACCGTGGAATTTGTCGAGAATAAGTAAGTTAAATATGTCGCTTTGTGTCGGTGTCGTTGGTATTGGCATGTTGGGGCTTCCGAAGCAACCTGCAAGGTAAAAGCCAAAGCCTGCTGCACCGTTGCCATTTACGACGTTATAGCTGATTGGTCCAGCCAGTGAAGGTACCTGTAGTAAGCCTGAATTTAAATGGTCTTTTGGAATTAGAATAGTGAACAATCCAACAATGCTTAGAACGACAAGTTTGGCTGTTGCGGCGGGGTTGAGGTATTTTCTGCCTTTAAGTCCTGCGAGTTTCTTAAAAACAACCATGCCGATTATAGTTATTAGCGTTATGTATAGGAATGAGTCAGGGCCAAGCAAAGGAAGCACATCACCTGCACGCATTTGGGGTTCGCCGATAGTGTAGCATAATGAAACAATCATGCCGAAAACTGCTGCTGACCATAGGTTGAGTGGGCTGTCTGAGGCTGTCTTTGCTAGTAAAATGTCGATGCCGACTGCGAGTCCAACTGCAATAAGGCTGTTTATTAGAACAGTTAAACCGTAATTCCAGCCAATTTGGTTGCCGGTTGCTGCGTCTATTGCATGAACGTCCCACCATAAAATGGTGGTTACTGCTGCGATGATCGCTAATGCAGCAAAAGTGTAAATCATTAGTTTATCTTTAGTCATCAATGAATATTCTTGGGGTTTAGACATTTTTTATTGATCTCCTTAATTTCTGCTTGAATTTAGCGCTGATAGGTTTTATAAGACTTTCCTAAAACATAGTGAAGGTTTAAATATCAACACCGAAAACGGGCTTCGTTTACTCGGTGATTACCAGACTGTATTTACAGATGCTGCTTTCACAATGCTTAACCGAAAAGATAGAAATCTTGGGCAAAACTAATACGACTAAAAGCGAAACTATTCTTTTGTCTAGGGGTTAAAGTTAGTTTGACTGGAGACAAAAAAGAGGAACTTCAAGGAATCACACTTAACGTTTA
Source organism: uncultured Candidatus Bathyarchaeia archaeon (assembly GCA_964413605.1). Classification (GTDB taxonomy): domain Archaea; phylum Thermoproteota; class Bathyarchaeia; order Bathyarchaeales; family Bathycorpusculaceae; genus Bathycorpusculum. The sequence continues at coordinate 89,721 of CAYPSV010000002.1, forward strand.
CTTGTACGCCGCAAAAAAGAACAAACCAGTGGGTCCTCGAGACGCCATGAAAAGTGTTAATCTTAGCAGCCCCAGCGTCGCATATCGTCACTTACAAAAACTCGAAGACGCAGGATATTTAAAGAAAAACGAGTACGGCGAGTATATTGTTGCAAGAAAAGCCCGAATCAGAGGACATATTTGGCTGGGAAAACGTTTGATGCCTAAGATGTGGCTTTATTCATTGATTTTTTTAGCGATCTTAATTGTTGAACTTGCAATTTTACTGGTTCATTTTTCGATTGAAACCTATGAGTTCAAGATTTTTTTCCTACTTTTGGCTCTTATCACCAGTTTGGCACTAACGGTTTTCACCGTTGAAGGTATATTGCAGCGTAAACGGATAAGTAATCTAACAACGGAATAGTCTGATGACAATGGTTTTTGAGCACACCCAGTATTCTCTCTGCGGATTTTGCCAAAAAGTGGAAATCTATTTTTTTAGAGTAAGTTTTATATCACAACGGCAAATCTATTCTCACCTGTGAATTAAATGAATCCAACCACAACGCCGTTGTTTATGGTTGTTTGGCGGTGTACACGTAACTGTGTTGGCACTTGCACTTATTGCAGTTACATAAAAGATTACGCTAAAGACCAAGAATTAACCACTGAACAAGCCAAACACATGGTTGATGAAATGGCAGATTTTGGCTCACAATGGTTCGGAATCAGCGGCGGAGAGCCTCTGGTTCGTCCAGACATCTGGGAGATTATTGAGTATGCAGAAAAAGAGCACGGTCTCAATGTTAGTTTAATCACAAGCGGCTACGCTTGGGATGAAGAACGCTTCAATAAACTAACAAAGTACAACGTTAAAACAGCCATCAGCATTGATGGCGAAAGAGACACAAACGATAAGATAAGACGCAAAGGCGGCTACGATAAAGCCATGAATGCAATGCAGAAACTTAGCAGCGTTGGATTACTTGACTGCCTTGTCACAACTATGACTAAATATAACATTCATCAGATGGCTCACACCGCAAAGTTAGCAGAAGACTACAAAGCCCGCTCAGTCGTATACCACAACCTTGTTCCAGTAGGGCGAGCAGGCGAACATATGGAGGATCTAGCTCCAACCGCCGATCAGTATGAAGTAGCATTCAACGAAATATACGAAATACAGCGCAGACTCTACGGCAAAGTCAAAGTCAACGTTTACGCCCCCTTCTACGCACGCATTGTCCGACAAAAGAACGCCGTAGACTTCTGGGACTGGTATAACGAAGGATACCTCGGCAGATGCACAATCGGCGGCAACTACATCGGAATAACTGAAAACGGCGACTACCGAAGCTGCGGCTTCCACGAAGGCTACCGCATCGGCAACGTCAAAGATACAAAACTACGCACCGCTTGGGAAGACCTACAAAAAAGCGAGTTCCACCTCAAACTTCGTGACAAAAACAACCTCAAAGGAAGATGCGGCGTCTGTGAATATCGAGAAATCTGCGGCGGATGCAGAACACGCGCAGAATACTACACAGGAGACCTGTTCGAGTCAGACCCAGCATGCAACTACATACCCAAAGTTCTACAAGAAGACCCGAAATATCTAGAAAAACTGCGGGCAACCCCAATGGGAAAACAATAAAGCAACCTTTTCTTTCTCACATATTTTGATATTTACGCGAGCAATCAGAGCATTATCTCATAGAAAACTAAAATCTCTGGGCGATCTTGAAAGGTCGGAAGAACAACAACAAGAATTTTTTAGGTGTTGTTGTTCTAGCAGACAAACAGATTTATGGGAAATAATTATACAACAAATTTTGTACATCCTTAATAATATTTATTATAATCGGTTGATGTCGCAAATCGACATAAAAAAAGTTTAAAGCTCCCTTGGACATCTACGAACAATGTTAGGACTAAGAGACATGTCCTTTTGGTTTTCAGAAAGGTTATTATCTGCATCATAGTTCAAACGTAGAACGGAGAACATTATGCCTGTAGCGTTTATCATTGGAACAGCTGGATCAGGTAAATCCCTATTCACAGCAGCTTTTGCCGAATGGCTAAAAATGAGCAAACAAGACGTAGCAGTGGTCAATTTGGATCCTGGTGTCTTAAAGTTGCCCTATCAACCAGACGTTGACGTTCGCAACTACGTCGATGTAGGCGATTTAATGGAAAAATATAACTTGGGACCCAACGGCGCACTCATCATGGCGGCTGATTTAATCGCTGACGAAATTGAAAACTTAACTCGAGACATCGAAGAAGCCCATGCTGACATTGTCTTGGTGGATACTCCGGGGCAAATGGAGTTGTTTGCTTTCCGAGCAAGCGGACCATACATCGTTAATGAACTCACCAAAGAACCTAAAGCGTTAATCTACCTCTTCGACGCAGTATTCTCAATAAATCCTCTCAACTACGTTTCCAACATGTTCTTGGCGGCAGCGGTTTACAACAGATTCTTCCAACCACAAGTACATTTACTTTCAAAGAGCGATCTAATTCCAAAGAAAGATGTCCAAGCAATCGCAAATTGGTCAGCAAGCTCCAAAGCGTTAGAAGACGCAATCGAAGAGAAACTGGAAGGCACAAAACGATTATTCAGCCGCAACATGATGCAAGCAATCAGCAAACTGGACCTGCAGTTCCACTTAATGCCCGTTTCCTCCAAATCAAACGAAGGCATGGTAAACATTAACACGCTGCTTGAACGCATACTCAACGAAGGAGAAAAATACACAACCTAAAAGCTGACAAGTGACCAACTCGCAGCAAAAGCTCCCCGTTTAGCCCTCAACAACGAATCTGCACCTGCAACAATAATGACATCGTTCTCTTTGGGTGCCAACTCATCTATTATTTGACCAGCAACAATAGGATAATCCTCCTCGATATGACTGCTAACGGATTCTATGCACAGATGCCCATTTCGGTAAACAATAACTAACGCGTTTCGAGCACCTGCAAAAATGGCTGCATCACGCTGGTTAATCCCTGATTTGATTTTTTGCCCGCAATTCTTGACCAAAAAAGCATAATTAAATTCTGAAGAACTCAAATCAGATTTCGAAAGCACCATTTGTTTAGGAAAGATTTCTTCAAATTGTTTCCAAACATCTAACCCTTTCTTAGTTAAGTTACATCCGTGCTTAGATGTTTCAATCAAATCCGCCTCTTTGAGTCTGCTTATTATGGTACGCACCGCACCATCACCAACCGCCAGTTTTTCTGCCAACTTTTTTCTGCCCAATGGCTTCTGTGCAATGAGCTCCAAAGCATAGAAGATATGGAATACAGTAAACGTTGTGGATGGTCCAGGAGCTTTTTTCCCAGCGATTTGGTGGATGAATTTCTTTATGGACACTGGCATGTTTTGCCCTTACATAAATAAGCGGCTACAGGGACTTTTATAACTTCTCAAAACAAACCATCCAGTTTCTATGAACCCACAGAAATTTCGATTAAAACATCTGCTGCTTTAAGAAAGACTACTTGAATAGCGTGCACATGTTCCTATTGGCCTAAATGCATCAGAGCTACGATTTTTTTTAATTTTTCGTCTTTAATAGAGAGCAGTATAATCGCTAAGACAGCTTTTGTTATTGCATCATCGTAATTAATTGATTCAATACGTCTTGCATTGTAGAAAGCCTTTTAAGAAAAACTCTGAGTTACCTATGCTATCACACGGCAAAATCGGAAAGATTCTTATGAAAACAAACGGAAAATATTTGTTCACATCTGAGTCAGTCGGAGAAGGTCACCCAGACAAAGTTGCAGACCAAATCTCAGACAGCGTTTTAGATGCAATATTTTGCAAGGACACAAAAGCTCGAGTTGACTGCGAAACCCTCGTCATGCAAGGAACAGTCGTTGTCACAGGTCAAATCACAACAAGCACCTACATTAATATTCCCAAGATTGTTCGCCAAACCCTCAAAGAAATCGGATTTGACAACGCTAAAGACGGATTAGACTGGGAAACCTGCGGCATACTAGTTTCATTAACGGAGCAGTCTCCAGACATTGCCAGGGGAGTAAATGAATGCGAATGTCACGAGCAAGGTGCTGGAGACCAAGGGATGGTTTTCGGTTACGCTTCAAACGAAACCAAAGAATTTATGCCCCTGCCAATAATGCTAGCACAAAAACTTGTCAAACGTCTAGCTGAATGCAGAAAAACAAAAATCATACCCTGCCTAAGACCTGACTGTAAATCGCAGGTCACAATCGAATACGAGGACGGCAAACCAAAATACGTTAAAACTGTTGTTATTGCTGCGCAAAACAACGGAACGGTTAATGATGACACACTAAAGAAGGAAATCGTGGAAAAAGTAATCAAATATGTCATCCCAGCCAACCTACTGTCTCCAGACGTTAACTACGTCATTAACGGCACAGGAAGATTCGTAATAGGCGGAACCTTAGCTGACTCAGGTTTAACAGGCAGGAAAATCATCGTAGACACCTACGGAGGAGTCGGAAGCCATGGTGGCGGCTGCTTCAGCGGCAAAGACCCATCAAAAGTAGACCGCTCAGGCTGCTACATGGCAAGATACATCGCCAAGAACGTTGTGGCTTCAGGTTTAGCAGATCAATGCGAAATTCAAATAAGCTATGCCATTGGTGTTTCCCAACCAATTTCAGTTCTGATTTGCACTAACGAGACAGGCAAAATAGCAGACGAACAAATTCTTGAACTCGTCAAGAAACACTTTGACATGCGACCCAAAGCAATCATCGAACAACTTGATCTTCTAAGACCTATCTACAAGAAAACGGCCGTCTTTGGACATTTTGGAAGAGACGACGGAGACTTTCCATGGGAAAAGACGGATAAAGCTGAAATTCTCAAGAAAGAGCTTGAAAAAGTTAAACAAGCATAGGTTCCCCTTTTCAATTTATTTTCATAATATTTCTTGTCCAGTTTTGCTTTTCATTGCAGAAAACCAGTTTTAAATTGCTAATTACTGAGTCGCGCATTCCTGCGTTTTGTCAAAGTCACAAGACAAGAGTTGCACAAGTTCAGACACAAATATACCATTACAGCATTCGCATCGATTCAGGATTCAGCGAAAAAAGAAATCAAGCCCAAACCGAGAGCAAAACTAACAAAGTCAAGGCTAACAAAAAGACAAACTACTCTCTAAAGGCAACCTTACTTTTTGCTCAGGTACCATTTGAGGTATTCTTTTCGGCGGTTCGCTCGCACTTCTTCCTCAGTTTCTTCGGCTGGTCTGTTCTTGTCATGGAGGTCGTTAAGTTCCTGTCCTGTACAGGATAATCCGCAACTTTTACAAACATAGTGCTTGGTTAATGAAATGTAATGTATTTCTCCGCCGCATTCGGGACAGTAATTTACCATTTTTGGTTCCTTTTTAGTTTTTTATAGTAAATCGATTCTTGGGAGATATTAATTTTCGCATTAATTTCGATGATTTTGACCCAGAAAGTTGTTTTAAACATGTGTGTACATTTTGTCACTACTATATTGACCTGTGTCCATTTCTTGCTCGATTTCCTTTAAAAGTAAGATGCGTTTGAACGTAGGTGGGTGAGTAGCAAAAAGGCTGTTCATTTGAACCCATGTAGATTTAGATTCTTTTTCCATTGCCATCTCTAACTCACGCTGGTCTAAAACGCCATCATGATCCAAATCATACTGGTTTTTGTTTTCCATTATGCGTTGAATCTCCTGTTTTGCCATACCAGGGTCTTCAATGTAGAATGCTCGTACGCCCTCAGGCGGTTTAGGCGATATCGACAGGCCGTAAGTGATTTTTGCCAGAGCACTTTCCAGTTCTCTCGGTGAACCAGTCGCATATGCTGAAAAAGCATCAGCATAATGTTCTCGGAGACGACTAAGCCTCATTACGATTAAGAAAGTGATTATGTAAATGGCAAATGAAATAGCCCCGATAACAAGTAGGGCAACACCGGAGTTATCTTTGTTGTTCCTTCGGGATCCGCTGCTAAACGCTCCGGCGCGCAGAGTAACTTGGGCGATAATGTAAGCAATCAACGGTAAAGCAGAAAGTACAGTCATGACAATGTAGTCTTTGTGCTTTATGTGACCTAGTTCGTGAGCAATTACACCTTTAACTTCAGCTTCGGTTAGTTGCCTTAAAAGTCCTTCATGTACAGCTAAAGTAGCGTTACTAGTAGTTCTGCCAAATGTGAAAGCATTAGGTGTGTTATTTGGCACGATTGCGAGTTTCGGCATAGGTAATCCGCTTTTATCAGCAAGGTCTTTGACAGTTGCCTCAAGCCACGGGTTATCTCCTGGCTTTAGGTACTGCAATTTTGTAGTTGCTGCGACAATGACTGGACCAATCGCGTACTGGAATAAAATAAAGAGCGCCGATCCCCCTAAAGCAACAAGTAACCCAGTAAAAACATCCAGCTGTAAAAAGAAAACTATGGCAAACACTAATAGGCCAAAAATGAAGGCAGATAGGAAAATGGAGGTTGCCATTGCAAACTTGAGTTGGGAAAGACTAGCCAAACACGATACCTTGCGTTGTTTTTCAACATTAAACAAATTAAAGAATTAAGTCTTTCCTAAAAATGCAAACAAACAAATTTCGAAAATAAAGAAAAGAAAAATTAGATTGGGTAGGCTCCGCAAGTCTTGCAGAACTGTATTTTAGTTTTGATGTAGCTATGGCATTTTGGACATTGCACTGCGTCTTCAATTTTTGGGAAAACATCTTTGGGTTTGCCGAACTTTTGGCGGAATACCTCGTAGTAGAGCAATTGCTCTTTGTCTTGGATTTCTACATCGTCTGATACCTTAATAGCTTCTTTTTTCTCGCTGAACTCTTTATCGGTGATCATATCGTTGAAATATGTACGCAAGGTTTCGGTTCCTGTGCCTGCTTCGAGTGGTGCTTTTGGTCTCCATATGATATCTTTGGGTATTACATCCTCGTAGGCCTTACGCAGGATCCATTTGCTGTATTTTACGCCGTTGTACATGTTAATCTTATATTTGATTGGTAGCTTCATTGCCCAATCCATAAATTCTGGGTCTCGATATGGTGCTTTTATTTGCATTCCAAGAGATTCGGCCATTGGGAAAGAGGAAAAACCCATTTCGGCCCACATTTCCTGCTGCTTCACTGCAAATTGTTCTTCAGACAAATGAAATTGCCACGGATAACCGAAAAGCTCGTCTAATGCATCACCTGTAAAAACAGTCTTTATACCCTTTGGTTTCAACAATGTTAAACCAATGTAGACGGGAAGGCTGTTTCGGATTTCCATAGGATCATATTTTTTTAGTGCTTCCACAACTTTGGGGAAAAATTTCATTACGTCCTCTTTGCCAAATTGGTAGGTCTCATGCTTTAAGTGCAGGAGCTCAACCATTTTTTTTACGTATTCAGTGTCTTTTGGTTGACCATGTTTAAAAGCTAAGGTAAGGCAAGGTATGTCGGGATTGTACTTCACCGCTTCGTATGCTATGATTTGGGTGTCTGTTCCTGCTGAAAATAGAAAGCCATCAGCCATGTTTTTCTTAACGACTTTATTGACCAACGTCTTAACGTCAGGCAAGAGTTTGTTAACTTCTGATTCATTAAACGTCATTTCTGTCCCTCGCATTACACTGTTTGTCACTCGTCTGCTATATAAGTTTATCCGTATGCATATAAAAGGTGTTAATTACCCGACATTTGTGCACAAATCAACATAAAAATTTGACAAATGCTTACAAAGGAGCTTTCTCACACATTTATGCGTCAAAGAACTATGTTTAAATGTACAAAAACAAACCAATAGAATTGCCAGAGGCCACCTCTTTGAAAGTTAGCATCTTACATATGGAAATCCGTCAAACCCTAAAAGACAACATCGCCGCGGCAAAAACCGCCGTCCTAAAAGCAGCAAAACAAAACCCAGCCATCATTGCTTTACCAGAATACTTCACGGTCCCCAACTGCATGGCAGACTTTACTGACGCCCCAAAAATCAGCAAACAAACCGCTTCCATAACCATTGCTTTCCTGGAAGAAATCTCAAAAACCATTGGCGACATATACTTGCTGGGCGGAACAATCTTGGAGAAAGAGGACAGCAAATACTACAACACTAGTACACTTTGGAGAAACGGCAAACTATTAGCAAAATACAAGAAAATCAGTCCTATAAAAGCTGAACTTGAGGCAGGTGTCTCCAAAGGATCTACACCAACTGTCATAGACACAGAATTTGGCAAGCTTGGGATGATTGTATGCGCAGACACTTTTAACCTTGAAGTCGTCAATGCTGTTGCCGATTTGGGCGCAGAAATTGTCTCGTTACCCGTGGCGGCCATGGGAAAACACCCAACAGTTCAAGGCCACCCGCTTACAGTTGGAATTGCTCGAAACTTCGGTTTCTACATCCTTAAAGTTGGCAATGTATGTTCAAACATGCGGGGAGGTCGAAGCGCTATCATTGCACCATGGGGTATCCTTGGAGAGGTCACCGACTCACCGAAAGACTCTATCTTGACTGCAGATCTAGACATTAAAATACTAAGAGACTACCGAGCACAACTCAGTAAAGTTTAGCCCACCTGTCAACGATTCTGCTCATTTCTTCAAACTCATACTTTGCAAACCACTCTCGCAAGTCAGTGTTTTGGACAGCAAATTTTGCGACTTGCCGGGCGTTTTCTGAATCATGCACTAAAAGAAGCACAGCGTCTAAGTTGTGACGTGAAATGTAGGCTACCGTTCTGAGAAGAGCTTCAAGTTTTTCGTCTGTTGGCATTTCAGCACTTAACTCAACCACGACCGGTTTCTTTAGCGTGGCAACAAAGTCTCGAGTTATTATATCTACCCAGTAGCTTGTCAAATAGTCGCGTGATGATAGAGGTACATGGAAGTAGTCCACTAAGTTGCCGACAGTCTCAAGGTCTATTCCAAACCGCTCTTTAGCTAAAACTGGGTCAGGGTAAATTTCTACGGCAAACGTTCCCTTTACTTTCGATTTAGCTTCTCTTAGTAACTCAGTGATAGTTTGAGCTCGCCATTGTATCCAGTTTAAGCCGCTTAGCTTCCATTTCTCAATGCACCGTGGACAGATACAAAATTCTTGATCTGGAAAATGATAGAGGTTAAGCGTTACTCCAAGAATTTCTTCTTTACTTAAGCTTTCGATGTAATCCATAACTCTATTTATGTAACTTGGATTTGTCGGACAAACATAGTCAAAGACAAAATGACTTCTTTTATTGCGCCGTAGCGCTGGACCGGTTTTTGAAAGAGCCACAATACTTGGGTTTTCACGAATTGCTTTAGCGTCACAAAGGACTGACACATCATTCTGCATGCCCTTTGCCGCAGGAAAAACTTGTCCATCTACCCATTTAGAATAGTAAACGTGTAGGTCAAAACCCTCAACAAATTCGGGTTTGTATGTGACTAAGCCTATTTTCATGACTTTTACCTTGCTCGCAACAGATATATTGTTGGCGCTTATTTAATTGTTGATTCAAATGGGCAAACCCAAAACCTCAATAATAATTGATCTATCCAAATGCCCGCCTTGCACAGGACAAATCTGTATCGGCGTTTGTCCACAAGGGGTCTTAGAAGAAGGAAAAAATCGAAAACCTCAAGTGATTGACGTAGTAGAATGCACAAGCTGTGGGATATGCGTCAACCTGTGCCCATCCAAAGCCATCACTTTAAATCCGAGTAGAGCCCAAAAATAGCATAAAGGAAGCTTGGCGGTTTGCAGGATTTTAGCCTTGCAAAGGGAATTAAACTCATAGTTAAAGAAAATGTACTAGCCGTATTTTGTGATAATGCTTTAAAGACTCTAAGTTCAGCGTTTTATTGTGGTGGGCATAAACAGGTAAAAACTGTCCTCAATGTAGGGGTGCCGGAAGGATACAATGACCTCTCTTTGCACCTAGACCCGTTGAAACTAATAACATCATCTGCAGCCAAATTAGGCGTCACAAAAGATTATTTGGCCATGGTTACAGCAGCAAAAATCCAAAATTTCAGCCTTGTAAGCCAAAAACTTGACGATTTCTCTGTAAGTGTTGTTGCAACTGCAGGCTGCAAACACGGCGAATCCGCAGGTGAACAAATGGATGTTAAAGAAATCTGCGGTACTATAAACATAATTGTCATTATCGATGCAAAGCCCTCAGACAGCTGCATGGTAGCTGCGCTTATCACCACAACTGAAGCTAAATCAGCCGCACTTCGAGATCTTGATGTTAGAAGCTTCTATAACGGCGAGCTAGCAACGGGCTCCATAACTGATAGCGTTACGATAGTTTCATTAGACAAGGGTAAGAGAATCTCATTGGCCGGTCCGGCTTCGAAATTAGGCAAAGTAATCGGGTATTGTACAAGACGTGCAGTTACTGAAGCCTTGCTTAAACAGGAACCGTTTTGGGGATGCCGAAGTGTGGAGGACAGGCTCAAGGAAAGACATTTGCCTCTTGATAAGTTGGCAACTGAACTATCCAAAGTTGAAAGCTTAACAGTGGACGCTACAACTTTGGTGAATATTCTTGCGAATAAACCAGTCTTTAATGCTTATCTTATGGCAGCTGCAAAGATGGATGATGACTATAAGAAAAACTTGCTTCCCACTAACTTCGCGAACTGGAACGAAGCAATCAAAGGTTTTGGCAACTCTACTGCATCAAAAAAAGATGACTCTAAACTGCCAAATTACGAAAAGATAGATTTGCCACCATTTGTAAAACATGTTTTAATTGGTATTATTCAAGAAAAACATAAACAGGGATTACCTGAAAAGACTTAAATAACCTGCACTTTTATTCCGTAATAAAACAACCGTAAAAATGGTGCATATAACTTGAAATCCGGCGTATTCCTATATCAACCTGAGCCTGTTGAAGGCGTCGATATCAACTTTTATCGTCAAAAATCTGAGTCAGGAATCGTTGGCAAAGCCAACCCAAAAATGTACACTAACATCGCAGTTTTTGGCGACAACAATATGGCGGCAAAACGTCCCGACTGGATCTCAGTAAGCTCTTTTGGTCCAGCGCTTCGAACAAACAAACGATTTAACCTTCGCTGGGACGTCGTTTGCATGACTAACCCAGAAGCACGTGAATACAACCTAAAGATTATCGCAGAATCTACCAAACTTACCCCAGGCATTAGCATTAGCAGCCAACACTTTGCAGACCAACACTTCTGCACTTGTCCAAGATGTATTGAACAACAACGTAAAAGTGGATTAAAATGGGTTGACTGGAGAGCAAAAACAGTAACAGATTTCCTTGCAGAAGTTAAAGAAATCGTCAGCGGCAAACCACTCTACGTAAACATTCTACCTGACCCATTGATGGGAAAGGAACGTTTTGGCTACGACTTTGACGCCATGGCACAATACGCCGATTATTTCGTCATCCCAATGTTTAGTAAATCATACCCAACTCCATGGTACTGGGAAACAATAGCGCGTGGATTTAAGAGCCAACTAAAGAAGCCAATGTTCGTTAACTTCTATGTCCGCGGCCCAAACGAAACATGGGATACTGTTGCAACAACCAAGCAAATCATGACAGTTGCAACTCGTGTTGCACGTCAAGGCGTCGACGGCATCATCTTCTTGGCTGAAAAAGCTGAATACATTCAAAAGTTCCAGAAAGAAGCAGCAGCAGACAAAGAAACACGTGAATTCCTCAAAGACCACGGAGGAGACGACGTACTAGAGCTTTTCAGAGATTGGGAAAAACTCTACAAATAATTTTCCACTTCGTTCACCAAAAAATTTTCATTTATTTTTTCAACTTTTGTGCTTTTAGATTTTTTGAGTTTATTTACAAAAACAATATATTGGTTTTTAACGTGTAACCCTTCACCAAAGGCGCATCACCTTGAAAATTACTCTGGTTAATCCACCTTATCCGCCAAATGCCCACAGCCATCCACCGTTCATACCATTGGGTTTAGCTTATTTGGGTGCAGTAGCAGAACAGGCGGGTCATTTAGTCACAGTCATCGATTGCCAAGGTGAAAGACTCAACTATGAGAGCTTCCGCCAGCGAATCGCAGGGGTTCCCTCAGACGTTGTCGGCGTAACTTCAACTACTCTTCTTTACAACTCGGCAAAAACCATAATGGAGGTCACAAGGGAAGTTCACCCAAACGCCGTCAATATGATCGGGGGGAGCCATGTAAGTTTCTGGGATGAAAACGCACTTAACGAAACCAAAGCCTTCGATCTAATCGTCCGCAAAGAAGGCGAACTTGCTTTCCTTGAGTTGCTTGATCGAATCCAAGCCAATAAGGGGTTTGAAGACGTTTTAGGCACAACCGTTCGAACGAAAAATGGTATTCAACGTAACGAAGATAGACCGTTCTTGCATGATTTGGATTCACTGCCTTCGCCAGCATATCACCTGTTACCTCTTGATTCTTATCATCGCATGGGTAAAACCATTTTCCCCATCGTTACTAGTCGCGGATGTGTCCAGTGGTGTGACTTTTGCAGTACTGTGCGCATGTTCGGGAGAGGATACCGGGTACGGAGTCCCAAAAAAGTAGTAGATGATATGGAGATGCTACATAGTAAGTACGGAGAGAGTCAATTCACTTTTTATGATGATGCATTCACGATTAATCGTAATCACACGTTGGAGATGTGTGCAGATATTAAGGCACGTAAACTCGACGTGGAATGGGACTGCGAAACCCGGGTCGATGCTGTCGACAAAGAACTATTGGAGAAGATGCGTGACGCTGGTTGCATAACTATATGGTTTGGTGTCGAATCGGGCAGTGAGAAGATTTTGGATAAGATGCACAAAAAAATCAACCGTCAACAGGTCCGTGAAGCGTTTAAGATGGCTCAGAAAGCCGGCATGATGACAATTGCTAGTGCAGTTATTGGCTTTCCGGGAGAAACCGAAGAGACTGCATGGGAAACCATCAACTTCATCAATTCCTTAAACCCCGATGACATCGGTTGTTATATCGCAACACCGTACCCAGGAACACCCATGTATGAGGAAGTAATAAAGAACGACTGGCTACGGGTGACCGATTTCAACAAATACGATACAGCCACTCCAACATTCGAAACACCGTACTTAAGCATGGACAGACTCCGAGAAATCAAGTACAAAGCGCACCAAAAATTCTACCTCCGACCACGCTATGTTCTTAAAATGATGCTCAAAGGCGGAACATACGGCAGATCAGGATTGAAAACATCAGCTGCATACGCCTTAAGAGCCATGCATATTAAACTCTCCTAAACTTTATGTATAATTCTTTTCAGTTGGCAATGAAATCTTTGCTGTTTGTTAACTTTGCTGAAGTATGTTTTGTCAATCTTCTTTGCCTGTGACTGTTGCAACAGGCGTACAAATAATGGTTGCAGCAACAGCAACAACAAATTCTTTAGATGCGAAGTGCATGTTTACAGCCGTCGTTTTTTATGGTAGGTTTTAGAAGTCTATTTCGATAACTTCCAAGGTTATACTCGCTAAATCTCCAGTAAATATTGCTGATTACGTTTGCAATCCTTTCAGAATAAATTAATCAAATTTACCTAAAATCAGAAAAAACCATTTTAAAAAAGAAAGGCGCGTTAATAAGAAAGCAATATATCCCATCCAACCAAAGACATCCAGAGAAAGGCAGACTGAAATGAAAATAACGCTGGTTAATCCACCTTATCCACCAAGTGTTCATTCCCATCCAGCCTTCATTCCGCTCGGCTTAGCTTATCTTGGTGCAGTCGCCGAAAAAGCAGGACACCAAATCACTATAATAGACTGCCAAGCTGAAAAACTCAACCCAGAGGCTTTCCGCAGGCGCATCGCCCAAATAAGCACCGACATAGTTGGCGTAACCGCGACTACACTACTTTACAAGTCAGCCATGAAGCTTGTATCCATCATCAAAGAAGTTCATCCCCAAGCAGCTACAGTTCTTGGCGGTTCACATGGCACTTTCTGGGACGAGAACGCTCTCAAAGAGTACCCCGCTTTAGATATCGTAGTTAGAAGAGAAGGCGAATTGACTTTCATGGAACTTGTCGAAAAAATAGAAGGTTCTATGAGCCTTAAAGGTGTTTTGGGCATCACGTACCGAAGCGGCCTCCAAATAGTTCGGAACCCAGATCGACCTTTCATTGAAGATCTTGACAGTTTACCTTTCCCAGCGCATCACCTGTTGCCGCTGGAGAACCTAAAACACAACGGCAAAATCATCTTCCCCCTTGTCAGTAGCCGGGGATGTGTCTATTGGTGTGACTTCTGTAGCACAGTAAGGATGTTCGGAAGAGGTTATCGCATGCGTAGCCCCAAGAACGTCGTTGACGAAATGCAGCTTATCCACGACAAATACGGCGTTGACCAAGTAACCTTCTACGATGATGCATTTAGCGTTGATCGTAGCCGAGTGGTCAAAATTTGCGAAGAGTTACATGCAAGGAAGCTGCATTTGAAGTGGGATTGTGGAACTCGAGTGGACATGGTGGACCACGAACTTCTCAAAACTATGCATGATGCTGGCTGCTTTGCAGTTTGGTTAGGCGTCGAGTCAGGTTCAGAACTTATCTTAGGTGCCATGAACAAGAAAATAAAGATAGAGCAAACTAAAAAAGCATACAAAACAGCGCACCAGATAGGTTTAATGACTATTGCCAACGTAGTTTTGGGTTTCCCAGGAGAAACCGAGCAAACAGCTCTTGAAACCATTCGTTTAGTAAAAGAGCTAAATCCCGATGATGTGGGCTTCTACATAGCGACTCCTTATCCTGGAACTCCCATGTATGAGCAAGTAATTAAAAACGGCTGGCTACGGGTTACTGATTTTGACAAATACGATACTGCTGGTCCAACCTTTGAGACCCCCCAGTTGAGTATGGAAAAACTTGCTGAGCTACGGGCTAAAGCCTACCAAGATTTCTATCTCAGACCCCGTTATGTATTAAAAATGATGGGTAGAGGAGGAGTTTATGGAATGGCTGCTGTGAAAACTTCAGGGGCTTATTTGCTTCGGTACTTGCATTTTAGGCACTGAGAGTTCCCGTGTTTTTCGGATGAAGGCTATTGCAGCAAACATCATAACTATAGCGCTCAATGAGATAGTTATGGATCCGAAGTTTATTCCTATAGGGGATAAGCCCAAGAATAACCCTACTAGACCGGCTAAGCCAAAGCTTAAGGCAACAGATAACACGAGTTCTTCGATTATGTCAATCTTGTTCTTACCTAAAAACAGGACTTTAACTAAACAATATCCAGGCAAGAATGAAATAAAAATGAAACTTAGAATATAGCGAGGAACTAGAAAAAAAGAAAAAGTTTCGCTACTTGGACTAAAATAAGTTATTATTATCGTTAAAAATGTGAAGGAGACGATTATTTCAAACCATCTAAGCGGTTTCAGGATAATACCTTCAAGTTTATATAAAAAATAAGGAAGATGTTATGCAAACATCTTAAAGATTGGATGCGATTCTTCCAGGGGTCTTGTTCCTAGATCGCCTGCAGCAGATCCAATGTACGAGTCAGTTACTGCGACAGCGGGGAATACATATTCCGCTTGTTCAGCTGGTCCAATCATAAGCCAGTTAGCGCCTGCCACTTGCATAATTGAGTTTGTTGAAGTTCTGCATCCATAACGGAACTCTTTAGCAACGTTTGCTTTGACCCAACCCATGGTTGTGACAACGTTTCCGCTTCCTAAGCCGACTGGGTGACCATACTTTTCTTTCATGATTGGTATAGTTCTGACGGCTGTTCCCATGTCTGGTTCGAATGCAGGGATAGCTGTGTCAATGAGTGGTTTTGTGATACCCCCTTTATCGGCTAATGCGAGTGCTTCGACTATTACATTCATTTTGCCTTCAAGGGTGGTGTCTTTTGGATCGTCTGCGAGAACTATGGACATTTTGATGCCACTGTCTTTCAGGTTTGCGAGTTCAGCGTCTGTGACTCCTTTGTAGACAGAGTTGTAGAGGCAATTGTCTGCAAGACCCATTTTCTTTGCTAAGGTTGCTGCTGCCATGCGAGTTCTTGGGCTCATTGCATCAAGCATCATAGGTGCATCCGTGTGTTTTGGTACGAAGTCAATGTATTTTTCGAACGCTGATTCAGTCGTACCGACTATATCAAGAGCGAAGGGGACACCAGTTTTGTCGCTTTGGGTTTGGCATGTGTTTATAATCTGTTCGGCAACTTTTGCATCAAAAACTCCTTTGTTTGCATCAGTAACCATTTTTTGGCCTAGCCAAAAGATAGAGCCGATCAGAAAAGTGGGTAATTCTCCCGGTTGACCGCCTACTTTAACCTTACCAAGCTCGTATACTTTCTGTTGTGTTTTGAATTGAAAGGACATTTTTCCACATCTGATGGATTTATTTCTTCAATGCTTTCTTTGCAAGTTCTGGGGCTTCTTCTTTGTTTTTGCCGAAGAGTGCGCCGAGTGCGTCTGCGTCTTCTTTTTTGACAGCTGCGCCGCCCATTATTATGCCTATTTTTTCTTTTAGTCCGGATGATTTGAGCAGTTCATCGAGTTTGGCGAGATTATTCTTTGCAGGTACTGTGTTTACTGATATAGCGATTATGTTTGCATTGTTTTCTTTGACTTTGTCGATGAATACTTGGGGAGCAACGCTTTTTCCGACATCAATTGTTTTGAAGCCTGCACGTTTCAGGGAGCGCCTGACAGCTTCTTTTGCTGTATCGTGCATGTCTGGTTCGATGTTGCCGATAACTACTATACCTAATGGATTTTCTGGTTCTGGTGGTTCTTTTTCCATCATAGATTTAAGCCAAGACATTTAAACACCTTTTTTCCTTTTTAATACTCTGGGCTTTTTATACTCGAAATCCATATTTAACCTTTTACCAACAATTCCAATTTAACTATATTAAGCGGGAAAGTTAATGCTCAAAGCAAACAGAACATACTTCGTGTTGTTGTCAGTTTTTGTTTTCTCTTTTGTTTACCGTTTGCTATTGATGCTTTGGGAGGGATTCCCCCCGGGGGCGGATATTGGTTTACACAACAGTGTTATCTACTCGATTACAGGGTCAGGAAACGTAAATTTTTTCTATAATGCTTTCCATATGGGAGGAGGTGTTTCGCTTACTTTTCCAGGATACCACATTTTTGCTTCAAGCATAATGTTAATGACAGGATTGCCAGATTATGTCGCACATTCAGCAATCGTCTCCTTGTTTTCATCGCTTGTTGTTTTGATTGGTTATTTGATAACTAAGCGTGTGTGGTCCGAATCCGCAGCATTAATAGTGGCTTTTTTAGCAGCGATCTCACGCTTCGATATAGAAATGTTAATGTGGGGTGGCTATCCAAACGTAATAACTTTGCTGCTAATTCCATTAACGTTTTATTTGTATTTACAGAAGGACAGAATTTCAACAATGCCATTTCTTGTGTCAACTTCCATTTTAGCTGGATCAATATTTTTAACGCATTCGCTAAGCGCTGCAATGTTTATAGCCATCACTTCTGTTGTTGCGCTATTTGTTCTTGTCAAACCAAAAATATTCAGTACAACGCGTAAAACCGGTCTCTACTGGTTTTTGCCGATTATTCTTGGAGCTTTGCTTTTTTCCCCATTTATGATGCAGGCGATCCCAGAATACCTAAGCAACAATTCTTCTCTATCTTCTGACTCCACAAGTTCAATGGCAATAAAGGTCGCAACGATTGCGACTCAACAACTTCCACTCAGTTTAGTTCTGCCATTGTTTGGTGTCCTTGCAGGATTTCTTATTTTTTCGAAAAAATATGCTGGACGGTTTCTTGCTTTGCCAACGTTCCTTCTTTCAGTATGGACTTTTGTGCCATTGGTATTGTCACAGACTTATTTAGTTGGGTTTCCTATTGATTACAACCGTTTTCTTTACTTCCTGATCTTGCCCTTTATTATTTTCATAGCCGTCCTTCTTGAGCACGGCTCCAGCTTTTTTGCCAACCTTATAACTACATATCGAAGTTTTGCCAATCAAGCACAAAAAACCAAGAAAGGTTTTAACAAAAGAATAGCCAGAATTTCAGCTACTCAAACTCGCGGGAGTATATATGCAGGATTTATAATGTTTCTTCTAATGTTTTCATTTACTGTAATTCCAATCTTTATGAGCCCAATATACTACAATGGTGGCCAAACAATCCAAAGTTTCTACCAACTCATGGACAACCAACTTTGGGACGCGATTCAATGGGCAAAAACCAACACCTCTACAAACTCAGTGTTTGTTTCCGATGCATTGTACGGATGGTGGCTCGGTGGATTTGCCCAGAGACGAACATATAGTGCGGTTGACCCCCAGTATCTTACAATCAACAGTGAATATAAAAAAAGCCTTTTTGCTAAGAGCCTTCTTGATACCGATTATTTAATTGATAATGGCTTAATTCAGGTTCGAGAGGATGGCGGATACATTGCTAGGCATAATCCTGAGATAGTGGCTAAACTTAATTGGACATATTTTCCGATTTCATTCTTCGTTTTTTCCAGTAACGAAACAAAAATTTACTACTCAGTTGATGGAGATGCTCGTTCAGCATCTTTGGATACGCTTAAAGTAAAAGATATGTCAATGAAAAATGCCACACAGCACGTAAGCATCACTGTTACTAGAGGTAACGACTACTTCAATTACACTCAGCAAACAACAGTCTACAAAGGACTGCGTCTTGTTAACTTCACTACATCTATAGACTGTGTAGTTCCAGATGTTTCTATGGATAGAGTGATTATAGACGTGCAAAGTAAGGTGAACCAAACAATACCTTATGACAACGATAGAACTATTGGCTTGTTTGATGAACCTATGAAGGTTTTGGCGCAGTTAATTTTTAACTTAAACCAGCCAGCAACTCCAATAATTTTGGAAAATGGAACACAACATCGCATACACCTAGATTATAACTTGAATGGAAAACCAAATTCTGAAATTCAGATTTTTGCAAGCGCATACTCGGTCAGTGATGACCTAAACATTTACAATAATGCCAGTACTAAAAAAACTTTTTTAGGAAAACAAATGACAGATAACTTGAATTCAAACCAAACTCCAGATAATACAAAAGACTGGGAACAAATCTTCAACTATCAAGTAGAAATACAAAACTACGAGGTGTCATACATTGCCTGTCGCAATCCTGAAATGTTCCCGAAATTCCTCAAAGATCCCTCATTTAACCTTGTATTTATTAATAACGAAGTTGCCATCTTTAAAATCAATAGCAACCTCAATCCAGGTTAGGTAGGTGAGCACTTTCGCTTTGAAAAGCGCGAGACCAGATGAGAAAAGAATTGAAATAGCGTTCATCACGATTTTTTCTGTGCTCGTACTTGCGATTTTTTACGTATTAATATCGATGAACGGTGTGGTTTTGGGTAACGACCCCGCAGTTCACCTTGAAAAAGCACAGATTTTCCTTAACACTGGCAAAATTTCTTTGGCAAATTTGGGTTGGACACCGCCGCTATATGAAATTGTGTTGGCAATGTTTATTTCCGTGACAGGCGCGACCAATATAGGGCAGTTTATTTTCTTGGTTAAAGTTTTAACCGCGATTGTGGACTGGCTCTTTTTCATGGGAGTTTACCTTGTAGCTAAAAGATTTTTTGACATACGAGTTGCAGCCGTAGCGGTTGTTTTTTTGTTAATGTGTTTTCCAGTATATGAGATGAACCAGTTTGGCGGTTCAACCACAGTATTGGCTCTAGCATTCATGTTCTTAGTATTCCTCTACACCCCTTTGGCAGCGGAACGATTGGGGTATCTTACAGTGGCCTTTTTTGCTGCTTTCGCTTTAGTGCTTTCACATCAACTAGCAGCATTTCTATCAGTTTTTATTATGCCTCCAATTTTGCTTTTTATGTTGATCAAGTCAAAAGGTGCACACCTCAAAGTTGTATTTGCTCTAATTTTAGGCGGAGGCATAGCTTTCTTTCTCTATTATTTCCAAGCGATGTGGGGATACCTCGATCTTGTTATAGAATATGTGTTTTTTGCAGTAAAAACTTATGCATACCAGATTCCATATACAAGTTTTAACGCTTTTATGACTAATTTCGGTTTTATTTTCTTTTTTGCATTGGGTGGACTTGCGATTTCGTTCTATTTGCTAAGGAAGCAAAAGAAACCAATTTTTCTTTTAACGATATTTCTGAGTTTGTTTGTCCCGTTGTTTTTCGCTGAATCGTGGCTTTTCGGTTTGTACTTGCCCTTTCAATGGTTCATGTACTATTTGACGCCCACATTAGCGGTTCTAGCCGCTGCCTTTGTCGTTTTTCTATCTGAAAAATTCTTTGTATTCTATTGTAAAAACAAGCAAATATTTAAGAAGAGTTGGGTCAGAATCGCCACTGTTTCCATACTTATTTTGTTAGCTGTGATGCTTGTTTATCGTTCAGATGTCGTTTATGGCAACATTATGGAAGCTAGCGTTTTTTATGCAACAACTGACGTTAAAGCTTACGAGGCAGGGGTTTGGCTTAAAGCTAACTATGATCAAAACGCCACAGTAGTTAGCACAGAAATTCCTGGTTTTTGGTTCCAAGAATTCTCCGGCAAGAACGTGATTGCACAAACAGACCCAACTGTTCAAAGAAATGAAATCGCGGAGGCAGTCCTTAGTCTGTCCTATGAAGTTGAAAACTCACAGACAATGTTGAGAGCATATGAAGCGAAAGGAGATATTTCTGAAGAAACTTTCATCCCAATAGATCAAGTTTGGGATAGAATTTCGCTTTGTTCTGGAGCTGGTGATTTTCTCAACTATAGTGTGGACGGCATCGAATACAAATTTACTCTCTCTCAATTAAACAAGCAAATCATTTTTGAAGACCAAAACAATCCAAAAGAAATAGTTTTCTTATACTCAAACGACTATATTGCCCTAACAAAAACCATAAGAGCAGAAAATAATAGCTATTTAATGAGCGTTTATTGGACATTAACGCCACTTAAAAGCGAAATGCACAATGTGATCCTGTATTTGAGCACGTTTTTTGACTTGAAGTACCACTTCGATGAGGCAGAGATACCTCAGTTGCTGGATTGGACAAATCCTTGGGATGCACCTGACTCCATAAAAAGTGTTCATGGAAGCGATTGGGCAGTAGTCAACTTTTCCAGCTCAGAACTAAAAGACAACTACATTGGTTTGTACGATACAAACGATAATGTGGCTTTCGCGTTCAAGTTTAATGATCCCCCAGATTGGGGAAACATCGGCGTTTTAGGCAACCGCCAAATAGATGCTGTACGATTTCAATACCAATTCAGCAGCTTAAACGTAAACCAAACAGTTTCCCGTTCCTACCAGACCTTAGCGATGTCACAAAACAGTTACCCAACACTAAAAGCTGAAAATTTGCAGGAGTTATTTGACCTCAAGACAGCCGAATTTACAGTTGCCGCCCGAGACTTTACCGATTACATAAAGAATAACAACATCGGGTTTATCGTCTACGACCGAAACCAACTCGATATTCAAATGATCCACAGTAAAATCCTTGAATTGATTTACTCAAACGACCGATATGTCATTTTCAAAGTCATCAACTAGAGTTTTATGTTTAAATGCTGCTTATGACCGCACTCAGGGCAAAATCTGACTTTTTCTTCGATTCGGTTCTTGCAATTGAAACATATTTTTAAAACTGTTGTTTGAATCAGGCTCATGCCACATGAATTGCAGTATTTGTAAAGAAAGTTCAAATGTGACCCACAATTAGGACACGTTGAAAAATTTGAGTAAGCTGGAACTGAAACTATAAGATAAACGGAAAGAACAACTATCACCCACTAAATTATTTGACAGCTATCCATTTTTCTCTTTTGGAGGTCTTTACCAAGATTCATGAAGGCATTAGAAGCTTCGGTTAAATGTTGGGATGCTTCAGACTTTTTAGTTCATTGCGAAAGATTAATTTTACGCTTATTGCTTGAGAGACTTTATGAGAAGCTATGAATGTGTCTTATGCTCCAAATATTTACCTGAAAGGTAATCGAGAGTTAACTTATAAATCTAATAAACTAAATGTTTTCAGCGATCAAAAAAGCGGAAGGACCTTGAATTAGAAGTGGGTATAGGAAAGACTATTGTTTTTTCAGGAGAGCTCCGGTACCTAAGAAAATGGATTCCAATAGCAATTTTGATAGGCGTAGTTAGCGGTTTAGGTGCTATACTATTTGATGATGCAATCGCCTTCTTCAACAGTCTATTTCTAAACAGTATAGCAGGTTTCCAAGCTCCTACACCTTTAGGAGAAGGAGGGTTGCTGCCGTCACTAACATTTAACCCGTATCTTCTTGTACTCGTAACAACGTTGGGCGGACTCTTTAGCGGCATGCTAGTGTTTGGCTTAGCCCCAGAAGCTGAAGGACATGGAACAGATGCCGCTATAGACGCTTTTCATAACAAAAAAGGAAACATTCGAGCGAGAATTCCATTGGTCAAAACATTGGCGTCTGCCATAACAATTGGGTCAGGAGGAAGTGCAGGAAGAGAAGGCCCCACTGCACAGATAGGCGCAGGATTCGGGTCATTCATAGGGAAAAAGCTTCATCTAAACTTGCATGACCGCCGTATCGCACTAGCAGTAGGCATCGGCGCCGGCATAGGAGCAATCTTCAAAGCTCCCTTTGGCGGGGCGATTTTGGCGGCTGAAATTCTATACATGGGTGATTTCGAAGTAGATGCTTTGCTTCCAGCCTTCATTGCCTCAACGATTGGCTATAGTATCTTTGGATTTATCAATGGATGGACACCTGTTTTTGGGTTAGTAAATTTAGGCGCTTTCCAAAATCCCTTAGACTTACCATTTTATGCGTTATTGGGCTTAGCTTGTGGGCTTCTTGGAATAGCTTACGTTATGAGTTTTTACGGAGTTAAAGACGCTTTCCAACGCCTTAAGGTTCCGAATTATTTTAAGCCGGCAATAGGAGGATTTATAGTTGGAGTTATCGGCGTTTTTTTCCCTCAAATTTTAGGTGTAGGATACGGCTGGCTTCAGCTCATAATGAATGGGGACTTCACTCTTTTGCCTTTAGTGTTTTTGCCGATAATCATCGTGCTGAAAATTCTTGCAACGTCCCTTACGATTGGGTCTGGAGGAAGTGGTGGAGTTTTCGGTCCAGCTTTAATAATAGGGGGTATGCTTGGAGCCATATTGTGGGGTATCTTGAATGTTCTAATTCCTAACTTTCAACCAAGTATAGCTGTTTTCGTTATTGTTGGTATGATGGCCTTCTTTGGGGGCGTAGGAAAAGTTCCCATAGCGGTAATTTTGATGGCAAGTGAAATGACAGGTTCATATACACTTTTGGTTCCGTCGATGATAGCAACATCAATTGCTTATGTTATGGCTGGCAAGATAACAATTTACAGAAGTCAAGTTCCGACAAGAGCTGAATCGCCCGCTCACAGGGGAGAATATTCTATTTCATTGCTTGAGAAACTTTTGGTAAAAGACGCGATGAGCAATTACGTAGTCACAGCTAATCCTGATATGCTGGTTTCAGAAGCAGCAGAGATTATGAAAAAGCAGGGAATTCGAGGGCTCCCTGTGACAAATCGTCACAACGAACTTGTAGGTATTCTAACAGTTACAGACATTCTGGAGATGCATCCAGACAACAGAAATAAGAAATCAGTTTCATCCGTAATGACAAAAGACGTAGTTGTAACACTTCCAAGCGAAAATTTGGCTAATGTTCTTGGTAAATTGACAGGCAATCAGATCGGAAGATTACCAGTTGTTAAGACAGCCAACAAGAAACAGTTGATCGGTATAGTTACCCGAGAAGATGTTTGGAGAGTTTATAGAATTGAAATTAACTCTCGACTCGAAGAAGAAACAGCCCAATGAGAGAGTGCGGTTGCCGGGATTTGAACCCGGGTACTCAGCTTGGGAAGCTGATGTCCTACCGAGCTAGACTACAACCGCAAATGTTCCCTCTTATGGAGTAGTTAATGGATAGGGTAGCTCATTTCATATAGAAACTTTGCTATCAAAACTTCTATTAAGCTACTTTACGATTCTGGCGGCTTCGATTCTAAATCCGTGACTATATAATTCTCGAATGAGGGTAAGTTTCCAACTGCCTCGATCATCGAAGGCTACAGTTTTTAAGCCTTCGAAATCAGGGACTTGAAAGTTTTCGCATTCCCTTAACAAAACAAAAACATTGCTTTTGCCAAGCTTGCCTAGAAGGAAACCGAGCTGGAAAACCACATTCTGCTGTGGTTTGAGTTTGCGTTGCGTAGTTGTCTCATTTCTGCAATAGACAAAATCATCAGGGGATAGCAAAACCACCGCGAAAGCCATATCTTCATAGTCATTGAACCGGTCCACTATTTTTCTTCCTTGGCTTGGCTCTTCACAAGTTAGCACAGGCACTATTTTGAGTTTGGCCAAAGCCCCCAATACGGCTTGTTTCATATAATCATCAGAACCAGAAACAACAAAAATTCTTTGAAGTGCAATCCTTGAAGATGCAACAATTGGTTGAGCGAGCACCTGGATTTTTTCGGGCTGCAAAAATTCCTCAGTGCATGGGTAGGCGCCTTTTACTTTATTTTGAAGAACGCTTTCGATGAGGTATTTTTTGTCTTTTACGACTACGAGGCTTTCATGGTTGGGGAGGGTTAGTTTGTCGGCTGTTTCATAGGACCAGAAAAGGACAGCTTTAATGACTTTAATAGGACTAAGGAGTCTGCCCATAAACCAGAAGGGTTGACCAACAGCGAACGGTGTTGCAAAGACGCGAAGAAGCTCTTCGTGGGAAACGTTGAAACGAATTCCAGACTTTTCTTTCTCTGAGTATTCTATGTAGATATGGTATTTGGGTACTTGCACAATAATCAAGGTCTAAATACCCAATAAGCAGAAAAACTTTACCATGACAAAGAAGGATATTAACGATTTTGAGAGTATGGCAAACAAAATAATTATCAGACAGCAGACTACACATTTAGCGTACAAGGAGAGAAGTGTCTATGTCCAAAAACTACACCTATGACGATGCAGGCGTGAACCGTAAACAACGCGTCGAATCTAAAAAAAACCTGAAAAACCTACAGGAGACATACAGACATAGCCAATTTGACGGAGTACTTCATCTACCTTACGGCAACATCTTTGCAGTAGGCAAAAACACATTTTTGGACCTTGTAATTGAGGGTGTTGGCACAAAGGTTCTAATCGCAGAATTAGCCCAGAAATACGACACCATAGGAATTGACGCAGTTGCCATGGCAGTCAATGATGTCATCCGTTCGGGCGCTAAACCTTTAGCAATTGCCGACAATATTCATGCGCAAGCCAGCGAACCCAAATTAGTAAATGCATGGTTAAAAGGCATCATTGAAGGCGCTCATCTATCTGAGTGCCCAGTCACAGGAGGAGAAACAGGCGACGTAGCGGAAATCATAAAGGGCATTACACAAAATGCTGGATTTGATATGGTTGTGGCTTCCGTGGGTAAAGTGGAACGCCAAGAAATCATAACAGGAGAGAACATAGAGCCAGATGATCCAATAATTGGGCTATCCAGCAGTGGCGTTCACAGCAACGGTATTACGCTGGTGCGAAAGATACTCTTCAAACAATGGGGTGGAAAATATTCACCAGACGACGTCCCAGAGGGCTTGAATAGAGAAGTTGCGCTTGAAGTTTTGGAACCAACCAAAATTTATGTTAAACCAATTCTCAAACTTGTTCGTCAAGTAAAAGTCAAAGCCGCCGTGCACATAACGGGAGATGCATTTACCAAATTTAATAACTTAGCCAACTATTCACCCCAAATAGGTTTCAAATTTGACAACTTTAAGCCGCAACCTGTCTTTAACTTAATCCAGAAAACAGCCGCCGAACTGGGATACACAATAACGGATGAGGAGATGTTTAAAACATTTAACATGGGCTGGGGATTTGGAATAATTGTGGACAAAACGGATATCGATCAAGCGATAAGTGTGCTTGAACAATGCAATGTGAATCCTGAACAAATAGGCAGAGTTACAAACAAAGATCGCGTTGTAGAAATCAATTATCGAAATAGACATATGGTTCTAACGTAAAATTTTGTAGTTTTCTTTACGAAAGTGTTTAAATTATCTGTGCATAATTTAAGGATCTATGAAATATGTTGCCAAAATTGAGGTTAGCCTTAAACCAGGGCACAGTAACCCTGAAGGTGAAACCACAGCGCGATTACTCGTTGAACTCGGTTACAAAGTTGCATCTGTAGATGTCAGCAAAGTCTATATTATTACCTTAGATGCATCCTCGCCTGAAGAAGTCAAAGCAAAAGCAGAAGAAATGAGCAAGCGTCTATTAGCTAATCCAACCAAAGACAATTACACCATAAACGTCGTTGAAGAGAAATGAACCCTAAACTAATCACTCAACGCAAAAGTAACTCAATATTGGAGTTTTCAATAGCAAGAGCCACCGAAGAGCAGCTTGCCGAAATAAACAGTGAACTTTCGCTTGGGTTTAGTGCAGAAGAACTCAAAGTCATTCAGGCTTATTTTAAAAAAGAAAAACGTAATCCAACTGACGTGGAACTGCAGACAATAAGCCAAACTTGGAGTGAACACTGTTGTCACAAAACCTTTAAAGGCAAAATTGAACTCGACAACAAAGAAATCCAAAGTCTCTTTAAAACTTACATTGCCAAAGCTACCAAACAAATAAGGGCGCCATGGTGCGTTAGCGTTTTCGAAGATAACGCGGGTATCGTGAAATTTGATATGGGGTATGGTATAGCAGCAAAAGTGGAAACTCACAATCACCCCTCTGCAGTAGAACCATTTGGGGGTGCAGCTACCGGTGTTGGTGGTGTTATTCGAGACATCTTGGGTGTGTGGGCTGACCCGATCGCATGCACTGACGTTTTGGGTTTTGGCCCATTAGATTTCGATTACAACAAGCTGCCAGCAGGTGTTAAACATCCAAAGTACGTATATATGGGTGTAACAGCAGGCATCAGCGCTTATGGAAATAATATGGGCATCCCCACCGTCAATGGCGCCATATACTTCGATGACAGTTATACTGGAAACGTTATCGTTTACTGTGGCTGTATCGGGTTGTTACCCCTAAACAAATACGCCAAAAATGGTAAGGTCGGCGACTTTGTGGTTTTGGCAGGCGGCAAGACAGGACGCGACGGCATCCACGGGGTGACTTTTGCCTCAGCAGAACTCACCGAAAAATCTGAGGAGATCTCGCGCCCAGCTGTTCAAATTGCTGACCCCATCGAGGAAGAGAAAGTAAAACGTGCAATTGTGGAGATTCGAGACCTTCAGCTGGGTTCGGCGGTAACAGACATAGGCGGTGGAGGTTTATCTTCTGCGGTAGGCGAAACCGCTGAACGATTCAACTGCGGTGTATTAGTAGACCTTGCTAAAGTACCTTTGAAATACCAGAGCATAGCCCCTTGGGAAATCTATCTATCCGAATCCCAAGAAAGAATGCTATTAGTAATCCCACCTGAAAACTTGGAGAGGGTTATGGCAGTTTTTGAAAAAGAAGACGTTGTTGCCACAGCAATTGGAACTTTGATTCCCGAGAGACGCCTCCGACTCAAGTACAAAGACGACATAGTTAGTGATATCGAAATGGAGTTTATGTTTAACCCTTGTCAAAGCTCCAAAGTTGCAACCATTAAAAACAATATTCTCAAAGAACCAGAATTTTCTGAACCAACTGATTTGAATGAAACCCTAATAAGATTACTTTCAGCCCCCAACATTGCGAGCAAAGAATCTGTGATACGCACCTATGACCATGAAGTCAAAGGTAACACACTCCTTAAGCCCTTGCAAGGCGACTATGCTGGACCAAACGACGCTGCAGTTCTCAAACCTCTGGATAATTCATTTAAAGGACTAACGATTTCCTGCGGCATGAACCCTAACTATGGCAAAATCGATGCTTATTGGATGGCAGCTTCGGCAATAGATGAAGCAATACGCAACAACATCGCTGTGGGCGGAAGGAGGATTTCGCTTTTGGATAACTTTACATGGGGTAATCCGGAAAAACCAGAACGATTAGGCTCTCTAGTTCGAGCTTGTGAGGCATGCTACGATTTCGCTGTTGCGTTCAAGGCGCCGTTTATTTCTGGCAAGGACAGCCTTTACAACGAATCCCCAATGGGCCCCGTGACACCTACTCTACTCATAACGGGGATTGGAGTAATTCCCAACATCCAAAATACTATCAGCGCAGATCTTAAAACTGTGGGCAACTGCATATACATTGTCGGCGACACCTTCAACGAGCTAGGAGGATCAGAATACTACAAACTTAAAGGCTACCTCGGAGCATCCGTGCCCAAAGTCAGAGGCGCCAAAGCCAAACGAACTTTCAAAGCGGTCACCTCAGCAATTGATAGAGGCTTAATTAAATCATGCCATGACATCTCAGAAGGTGGACTAGCAGCTGCGGCAGCAGAGATGGCGTTTGCAGGTGGTTTAGGCTTAAAAATTGAACTCAAAAAGGTTCCAGGCAAAGAATTAACTCGAAATGATTTCGTGCTATTTTCTGAATCTAACAGCCGCTTCATCGTTGAAGTCACAGAAGCAGACAAAGAAGATTTTGAGGACTTGATGAAAGGCAAAGTCTGCTCATTAATTGGCAAAGTAACAAAAGAACAGAAAATAATAATCAAAGGATTGAACGGAAAAGTTGTTATTGACGCCTCTCTTGAAACACTTAGAAACAGTTGGAAGAAAACCCTTAGCCCTGAGGAAGGACTGAATTGAAGATAGAAGACATCAAAGTCTGTGTTTTGCGTGTTGGCGGAACGAACTGTGATGCAGAAACGCAACGGGCATTTACAGAGCTCGACGTGAAAGCAGAAATAATCCACGTTAACGAGCTGAGCAAAAGAAAAAATCTGCTTGATTACAATATTCTAGTGTTTCCGGGAGGATTTTCGTTTGGTGATTATGTGCGCTCAGGCGTCATCTTCGCTAGGCATCTCTCATCTCAATTAGGCAAAGAAATGGAGAAATTTGTTGATGAAGGCAGACCAATACTCGGAATCTGTAATGGCTTTCAAATTCTCGTTGAATATGGATTGCTTCCAGGTTTTAATGGCATAAGCATTTACCCTGAAGCTACACTCACAACCAACGAGCCAGCAGGTTTCAAATGTGAATGGGTTTATCTGAAACAAGAAAATCAAGGTAAATGTGTCTTTACAAGCAAAATCCCGGCGGGAAAAACAATACGACTCCCGATAGCACATGGAGAAGGACGACTGCTCTTCCCTAAAAACAAAGAGCAGCAACTTCTAAAGAAACTCGAGGATAATGACATGTTGGTTTTTCGCTATTGTACCAAAAAAGGCGAAGAAGCCAACGGCAAATACCCATCCAATCCTAACGGATCATTCCATGACATCGCAGGGATATGCAACAAAGAAGGCAATATATTCGGCTTAATGCCCCACCCTGAGCGAGCCATGTACTGGTGGCAACAACCGGACTGGACACGAGAAAACCTCAAACGGCAATACGGCGACGGCAAACTAATATTCCAAAGCATTATCGAGGAACTAACCAAAAAGTTCTAAATCCTTTTTATAAGGCAAGCCAGCTCTGGCACCCATTTTCATTATGCTTTGGGAAGCTACAAAATTTCCAAGCTTACCGCATTCAGCTAAAGGCTTATTGTTGATTAAGCCGTACAAAAAGCCTGCGTTAAAAGCGTCACCTGCACCTGTAGTATCAGTTACTGGAACTCTAAAAGGTTCAATAGTACGTTTTTCTTGACCGTTGGTTATGTAACAACCCTTCTTACCAAGCTTGACAGCAACAATTTTAACACCCATATCTATCAGAAGCCTTGAGCCTTTCGGATAATTACTTTCGCCTGTTAAAAGTTCAAGCTCCAACGCGTTTGGCATCATAACATAGGAGTTTTGTATTATCGGTTCAATTGCAGCGAAGCCTTTTTGCGCATACACTGAGCCTGGGTCAAAGCTGATTTTGATGTTACTTGGCAAGGATGATAAGAGTTTTTTTTGTGTTCGAAAAGATTTTTCGCCTACAAATGATGAGAGGTGAAGGAATTGCGTTTGGGAAACATATTCCCACTTTAATTCGCGTGGCTCAATTAGGTCGTTAACGCCTGAGTTGATATAGAGTGCTCGTGCACCTTTTTTGTCTACTAAGCCAAGCACCATTCCACTTTTGCCTTTGTTTGTTTGGATAATTCCTCCTGTGTCTACACCTTCAGTTTTGAAGCAATCAATTTGAAGGCTACCTTCGTGGTCATTCGCGACTTTACCTATGAAGCCCACTTTGCAACCTAAACGAGCCAGCGCTACCATAGTGTTTGCAGCTGAACCGCCACACGCCTCTGTGTAATCACGGATATAACTTTCCTCTTCTGCGATAGCAATTTTGTCAACTTTTAGAAGAGTATCTACGTTAAGAGCGCCAAAACCTATTACATCAAACTTTGTCATTGAAAAGCTCCTTGAGTTGAATTTTGTATTGCCCAAGTTTTCCATCGTAGTTACCAGCGGAAACCCGCATAACGCCTTCAATATCTAAGACAGCGGCTATCCCTACCTTCGCGGCTTCTTTGATTGCTGCCAATGATACACCATTATAAACGATTTCAGCGATGTACATGACACCCTCTGGAACTTTGGATTCTTTGCCTAGCCGAGTCCTAAGCGAGGGGCAATAGAGATGGTTTGTAGTTGGTCCAATCTTTGGGAAATGGGTTTCTGGTTTTGAGCCAGCGGAGCAAATGTCAAAGGTTGTTACGACACCGCTAATTTGGTGGATAGCATCCAAAGCTTTTTCCCCCGCTGTTTTTAATGCGTGCTTAGTGGTACACATTACCCAAAAGTTTCCACCCATCACACCATGGGAATAACCTAAGCATCGCTCAATAACAAAGTCAGGAACCATTAAGGGCACAACAATAACTTCTCTTCCATGGCGTTTCTCGATCCATTCGAACCCGTCCCCGCAATGGCCAACCTTTTCCATCATATCTAGTTTGCCCTCGGGATTTGGCAAAGCGTCAAAAACTGCCGTGAATGGTTTTACGAGGATGTCTTGACGGATGCGATAAGCAAGTTCAGTTTCAAACTTGTTTAAGGACTCTTGGAAGGTTTTTTTAGGATTTATTTCGCCCCAGAACTGCAAAATCGCACCAACTCGTTTGTCGGGGGTTTCGTTTTGGGTAAGGTATTTTTCAATTCCACCCTCTGTTCGACCGATAACTACTGATGGGGTTGAAGTGGAATCCTCAGCAGCCTGACGAAGGGTGTCGTCATCATCTGCCGTCACGATTACTCGACAAAATATTCCTGCAAAGGCTTCTATGAAAGTATCTTCAATTAGTGGTTTACTCATTATCCAAGTCGCCCTACTGCCGTTCCACGAACCTTTTTTCGGAATTCACAGCTCTCTTTTATGAGTGATTCCATATTTTCTGCTGTAACTATTTGAACTTTCGGCAACCCATTGCTTTGGGCTAAAAGTTTTTTCAGTAAGACCAAGTCCACTTTACCATTTAACGCTTCTATGTTCCAAGAATTGAATATTTTGAGACTTTCTTTTGTTCCTAACCTGCAAAACACGTCAGCAATGACGGCAATGACAAGGTTGCTTTCTGACATTACCGCCACTTCTGCATTCTTAATTGCATATTCATTACCGTTAAACGATACACTTAAACCTCCGTTGCTACGGACGAGTTTGAAAGCCTCTCCATCTGTTATGCTGTCGCCCACATACATGACATCAGATAACTTGGAACATAATAGTTTGGTTGAGTCACATATGGCGTCAGCTTTCTGTTGACCCCCAACTGCTACGACATCGAAGAGGAATTCCCCAACAAACATTTTTGGAATTATGTCCCAGAAAATTTCATCTAATCTTTGTATTGATGCTATATCGTTAGCAGAAAAGTCTTTGATAGTTTTTGCGTTGGAAGGAATGTCAATTAGAGGCATTTGAGTGATTTCTTGAGCCATTTCCCGGAGGCTTTCCTTTTCTTGTGGAGTGATACCTAATTTGTTGAGGCTTACTTTGGTACAATAGGTGTTCTTGTAGGGGAAATCCACTGCTTTGCAGAGAGCTTTGATGTAGTGTTCATAGCTGGTGCTTACAATAAAAGAGGAGGTTATGGATTGCACGTAACTTAGCGTTGTTTTTGTGTTTGCGATTAAGAGGATATTTTGGGCTGAAAATTTCTCCATCTGTGCATCTGTTATTCCGTATGCTTTGAAAAAAGGTAAAATTAATTTAAGTGTGCTTCCAGCGCTGTAGTTTGGTTTACATAGAACATCTGCTAGAACATCGTCGTACTTGCTTATGTTTGCAAAGAGTTTGTCTCCGTTTGGAATAAAATTTTCCGTCAACTCGAACGCGTTGTCATTTTTTGAGATGGGCCCTTCGCAGTCAGAAACAAAAATCCGTTTCAAACCTTGCGCCTCAACAGCTCCATATGGGCGATGCTTCTC
The DNA here is from genome assembly GCA_964413605.1 of uncultured Candidatus Bathyarchaeia archaeon. Taxonomy (GTDB): domain Archaea; phylum Thermoproteota; class Bathyarchaeia; order Bathyarchaeales; family Bathycorpusculaceae; genus Bathycorpusculum. The sequence continues at coordinate 122,227 of CAYPSV010000002.1, forward strand.
TGGATGTGTTGTTTTGCTGCAATATCGGTTCGGTTCCAGAGTGCACCACCCGTGACTGCTTGAGCACCTTCTAAGCTAATTTGGCGGGCTTCTTCAATATTGTCAGCAATACCTAAGATTCCGATGGCACGGGATTTCAACGCGTAATTTTTGCCTTCACGCAGTTCCATAGAGCCAGGATAAATACGAATGTTATCGCCGAATTTCTTAGAGAGCGCTTCTGCCTTGGTCAAGTCAACGGGACCATTAATAGAGGATCTATCAACTTTATCTGGGAAGTCTTGCGCATAACCGCCATAGTCTGCAGGCACTTTGTAGGTTAGAACTGTAGCAGACTTATCTGTGGCAACACTCTTGAGGCTGCCATCTACCATCTTGAGACATACATCGACAAAGTCATCTTTGATTATAGGAAGAAGGTTCATAATTTCGGGGTCGCCTGGACGACTGTTAATTTCTAGAACCTTAATGCCTTTGCCTGTATGCATAAACGCAAGGTATAACGGGACTCCTCGAAGGGCTTTATCGTCGGGAATTTTTGCTTTCCAGCCTTTAAAGATCTTGTCGGCTAAAGCGAGTTCTTGTTCACGGTCGAATGCAGTTAAAAAAGGCAGATAATCGGTGATGTCTTTATAGGAGCCCATTCCGCCTGTGTTGGGACCTTTATCATCGTCGAATGCACGCTTGTAGTCCCGAGTATCCGGCAAAGCAATAAAGTGCTTTCCGTCGGAGAATCCTATGCAGCTGGATTCTTCCCCAGGAACTTTTTCTTCGATTAGTACTGAACTGTACAGAAAGTTAGACATGAAAAACTCAAAAAGTTGCTCTCGGTTAACAAAGTGGTCGCCCCACACACCGACACCTTTTCCTAAAGCTGGCTTATCGGGTTTGACAACAGCTTGGTTGCCTAATTCATCGAGCCATTTGTAAACGTCATTTTTTACGTCTCTATGCTTATAATCAGCTGGGTCAAAAACTTTGAATCGAGGATTGGCTTCTGGCGCAATTTCTTCAAAGAGCAAACGCTGCTCAACCTTGCTTTTCTCGATTGCATAAGCTTTCATTGGACAAATCACGGGTATGCCAGTCTCTTTTTCGATTAGATCGCGCACGCCATCAATTATTGGTTTTTCTGAACCGACTAAAACAAAGTCAAGGTTGTTCTTGTTGGCTTGAGCGAATTTGCAGGTTTCCTGGATATTAAGACGTGGAATCACAACTTGTTTGATGGAGTGGTTTGCGTTGAAGGGGTTGCGTTGTTTATCAACAACATAAAGCTCAACCTGGTAGTTTTGACTCCGAAGCAGTGTGTCGGCCATAGCAACTTCTCGTGCACCATAAGAAATCAACAGTACTCCTATCTTTTTCATCAGAGATACACACCCTTGACGACCTATTCTTAAAGATAATTCTTTATAGCGGTTACGGCTGAATTTCCTCAGATTCGTAAATTCTGCCTTTTTCTTCGTAGCCCTGAATGAAACGTTTTTTCATAACATCAGCCATTCTTTGCGCGCATGACGTTGGGTATTTGCCAGTTACACAAGCCAAGCAGAGTTGGTCTTCGGTTTGCCCAGTGGCTTGAATTAAGCCTTCAAGTGATTGATAACATACGTCGTCGGCACCGATGATTTTGGCTATTTCTTCTGGATCATGTCTAGAGCCAACCAGTTGGCCGTAAGTTGACATGTCAATACCGTAAAAGCATGGTCCGATGATACGGGGGAAAGTTACGAAGAGGTAAACTTTTTTGGCGCCTGCTTTACGGAGTTTTTCTATTATAACTTTGGTTGTGTCACCTCTAACTACGCTGTCTTCAACTACTATAACTCGTTTGCCGGCGACTTTGCTTCCAAGGATGTTGATTTTTTTATCTATGGTTGAGTATCGTTCATTGTTAAGAAGTATGAAGGCCCGTTCAGTTACATAGCGGTGTCGTCTTGAAGAACGTTCCCAACGCAGGCCTGATGCTTCATGGACGCCCATGGCAGGGTCGTCCCCTGTTTCAGGCACCGACATTATGATGTCGCTGTCTTTAACAACATCAGGGAACTCTTTTACGAGATTTCTTCCGAAGGCTTCGCGTATTTCATAAACAAATTTGCCGTCGAAACGTGAGTCAGGTCGGGCAAAATAAGCGTATTCAAAACAGCAAAAAGCTTCGCGAGGATTATGGATTAGCTGTGTACGTTTGAATCCATTTTCGGAAGCGATTACCAGCTCACCTGGGTTGAGTTCAAAATCGCGTTCAAAACTGTTCATATCAAGGCTTACGGTTTCGGAGGAAAAGGCATAGGTTTTACTTTTGGGGTCATGTCCCGCGCACAGAGGCTTTATTCCATGGGGGTCTTTGAAAGCGAAAAATTCGCCATTGCTAGTTAGTCCAGTTACGGAGAAAGCGCCATCTAAATTCTCCATAACGTTTCTGGTTGCATCCTCCAGAGTTTTGCCCTTTTTTAACTCAAGGAGCATTTTGTGGCAGACGATGTCTGAGTCACAGTTGTAGAGAAAGTTTTCGAAGTTTTGATTAATTTCTTTTCTAAGAGGTAGAGTGTTAACGATATTGCCGTTGAACGAGAGTGCGAGCTTTATTCCGCCTGCAGATGCTACGACGGGTTGGGTGCCATCAATTATGGAGACATCATCGCATTTTCCTGAGGTTGTATATCGCACATTTCCGATGCCTATTGAGCCTGGAAGGCGACTGAACCATTCGTTTATAGTGGTTGTCTTTAGCCGCGGAACTAAATCAAGAGCTTTATAGGTAAAGAATTGGTTGTTGTTGCTTGTGAGGAAACCATGAGATTGGTGACCTCGATGATTTTGAGCACGTAAACCCCAGTAAACGTAGGGAAAAACTGGTTGTTTCTCGTAGTTTATTGCACCAAAGATACCGCAGCCTATTTTTCAGTCCCTTCTTCCATTAGTACTCATGTATTGAAAGAAGATGTTTATACGGCTTTAGTACAAATTTAAGTAGAATTCATGATGTTTTTAACATAATACAGATTATTGCAACATACATTTGAAAGATGAGAAATATTGGAAAAAATAGAAAGTCGCGTTGTTTGCATGTTTTTTAACGTTTCTTTCAGATATCTCAAAATAAGAAAGTGGAACGAATATAAAATCATCATTCTAAAGCATATTTCGGATTATAAAAGAAATTACTTAGAGTGATCTTGGTTAATAATAAAATAAAGGAAGGAGTTGGCTTATGGTTGCCATTTCTCTATGAGATATTTGGGTATCTCGCTGCTATCGCGTGGACCAACAAGGACTTTCCAGCCGCTGAGTTCCTCAATTTCCCCGCTTATGCGTGAGGCTTTGCCTGGACTGATGATTCTCTTGTGCTTTACTTTGCTTTCGATGTTGCTTTCTTTTATTGCGTCTGCTACTTTTTCGGCGGTTAGTTTGCGTCCTGCTACTCCGCTGTCGATGGCTGAGCCTTCTGTTTCAACGACGATCAGGTAGGCGTTGACTTTGTTGCTTTCGATGTCTGAGGCGACTGTATAGTAGGTTAAAGCGAAGTTTGAGGTGAAGAGGACTGGCGAGTTTTCATCTGGGGTGCCAAAGACTTTGAGGCCTGGTGCAACTGCGACTGGTTTGCGTGGGTCTGTGTAGATGTTTTGTCTTAGTACTGTTATTGGAAGTAAAGACCAACCATCGTTGCCGTGAATTATAAGTACATCTGCGTAGCGGACTACAAGCATTGATGCGATGTATGATTCGCGCCATTTGATTAGGTCTTCTGCGGTGTCTCCTTTCTCGGTCCAAGCAACCATTGGAACACCGAGTAGTGGTAAGCCTGCAAGTTCTTCCCCGCCTTTGGTTGCTGCGCGTCGTAACATTGTGAAGTTGTTTATGGTGTCGCTTATTCCTTCAGCTGGGAAGGTACCAGGGTCTAGTACTATGTCGGTTACGCCATAAGCGATCAATGTTTTCGCTAAGGATACAAGTGTGGTTAAGTCGTTTGGTGCAGATGCAACTATTGGACAGTTGTACATTAAGGCGAGTTCTGCCATATCTTTCCAGTTTTCAGTGGTTGCTGCGTAAAGTAGTGGTCTTGCTTTGGGTGCCGCCATTAAGCCTGCTTCAGCTACGGTGGGGTTTAAGGTGCAAAGTATCATAGGTAGCTTTGTTGATTCGGATACTTTCTTAACACAAGATTTGAATTTGTCTGGGTCTTCGCTGGTGCATCGAACTGCGACCATGTCGAGTCTTAATGTGTTGCCTATATATTCGAAGCTGAAGTTTTCTGCTTTTTGAACGCGGGTTACAACTTCGTTTTCAGGCATTTCGTCGGTTACGTCAATTGCGATGGCCGTTGGGTTCTTGTAAGTGAATTCGTGGCGGTACATGACGAGTTTGCCGCCGATTTTCTTGGCTTTGTCTCCAACGCCGACGGTAATTTCTTTGACTGCAGGTTTCAGGAGGTCTCTGAGTTTGGCATAGTTTTTGGCGTTTTCTGGTTTAAGGAGGGGTTTGCAACTGTCAATTTCGATTTCGCGGTTGACAATTTTAGTAGCGAAGGCCATGCAGTTGTCTTGACCGCATTCTTTGCAATTAGTTTTCGGGAGCAGTTTGTAAACGTCTATGGGGCTTAATTCTTTTAGTCCAGCTTTCTTTTTCTCGCTCATCTATGTCATATCTCCTTAAGCTTTTACTTTGACCCAACTTGCATATTTGGTTGGATCTGCTTTTTTACTGCTTGTTAAATAATTGGTTACATCTTTGAGGGTTTTTACTGCAGCGGGATGCATCATCATAAACAAGTCTACGCCTGTTAGTAACAGGGTTATGGCTGTTGTTACTTCCCAGAGGGGACCTCTGAGTTCGCGTGGTTCCCATTCAGCGCCCATTTTGAGCCATGCTTCACGGGCTGCCCAAGCGTTAGTTGTGCCTGACGACATCGGGTGCGCAAGTTCAGAATCGCCCATTAAGCCACTCATTCTTGCACGCTCCATGTTTGTGAAAGCGTAATCTAAGCCGTAGCCTAAGGCGGCAGTCGTCAAGTCCATAACGATGTCCTCTCTTGCAACAAAGTCGTAGAGGCGCCTGTTAAGTTCACGTGCTAGGTTAAGGTCCATGGGTGTGAATGAGAGTATGGCGTGGCCTGCTTTTTTGATGAATTTTGCGCATTTTTCTACATCCATGTCTCTTGTGACTGAGCTGATTAGAAAGCGTTCTCCTGGGAATTGAGCACATACTTCTTCGAAGACTGCCGTGTCTTTAACTGGGTCTCCGCATCCTCCGATAACAAGGGGTACGTCTACGGCTTGTAGGACTTTTTCTATTGTTTTGCATGCTTCTTTGGGTGATGCATCTTTGAGAAGTGGGTCTACACTGATTAAGTGCATTGTAACCATGTCTGCACCGAATTTTTCAACTGCAAGTTTTGCCCATGCTGCTGGGTCGCCAATGACATCTTTAACGTGCATCTTGACTGCTTTAGACAATGGGATTTCCATGTCGAAAACGTCTAATGTAACGACGGGATTGTGTGGAATTGGGTTTTCAAAAGTGTAGAAAGCAGGAGAGACTTCTCCGCCTATGGTAAGTGATCTTCCGCGTGTGCCGCCTTCGCTTTTGGTTGCCCCAAGTTTTACTTCGGTGATTTTGTTGGGATAGGTTTCGATGGGGGGTAAGAAAGAAGCTTGGAGCAGGCTAGTTGGTTTTCCGCCTGTAATGGCTGTTGGAAGCTTTAGTTTTGGCATTAATTGTCCTGCTGCACCTGCTTCGAAGATGAGTTCTAGTTCTTTAGCGTCAAGTTGGAAGTCTTCCAGTTCGATTGTCTGGAATTTTGCTAGGGCTGCAAGTAGGTCGTCGCTTAGTTTCAGGCCTTCAGCGTCTTTTTTTTTGTCTGTATCGTGTTGGGTCGTGGAGTATCACCGTTTGTCTTTATTGTCTTTGACGGTTGTTATGATAACTTTGTTTGCGTAAATTTTTGCGTCTTTGAGTATTATTTTGAATCCGCCTGCCATTATTGGAAGTGAGCCTGCTGTTGCAACTGGCATCATGGTACCTGCTGATTCCTCGGATAGTTGGACTGTGGCTGTTTCTGCTTCTGGCGCTGCTTCTGTTTCCCATTTGGCAACCACTGGGTGGTTCTTTGCTTTGAGGAAGGCTTTGAGTTCATCAACGTTTTTTGCATCTTCTTCAGTTGCGATTTTGTCAACGATGTCTGTGGGTATAAAATCTTTGACGCGGTCTTTAACTTCTTTAGGCACCCAAACAATGCGGTTCCATCCACCGTCTGCTGCAAAGAATTTCTTGCTTCGCATGTATTCGATGGACATTCCGTGGAATCCGTCGATTTGTCGTCCGCCTGCTGCGGAGTCTGCTATGGTGCTGAAGGGTAAGCCGTTTACGGTTGCGCCTTTGAAGTTTCTTTGGACCACACCTAGTCCGTCGACTTCTGGGATGTAGAATGCTACTGCTTCGAAGCATCCGCATGAAGTGTGTGGATGATCAAAGGCGGTGTAGAGCCATACTTTGTTAACTTCGCCCATGCTACGTGTTTTGGCTGCTTCGTTAACGCCACTAAATTCGCCTTTTTCTTCGTTGATCATTTCGCCTCTTGGAATTGCGAATACTGGACCCTTGGGATCGATGCTTGCGGAAGCTTTACCGTCAAACCAGCTGATGGCGCCACAGTTGCTGTATCTTTGTGGTGTGATGACACAGACGTGGCTTGGTGCGAATGATTGGCAGAGTGCACATCCGTAGAATGTGTCAACCTCACTGTCTTTAAGACCTCTTGCTTTTGCATCTCGTGCCTCGTAAGCTTGGACTGCTTCTGGGTAGAGTTCGTCTAGTTTTGAGGTGTCTGTTATGAAGGTAATTTGCACTTTTTCAATTATTGGTAGTTCACTTTTGAATAAGCGGAAGAGAACTTTGCCGATTGCTTCAAAGCTGTTTAAGCCTTTTTGGAAAGATTTTTTGCCCAGTCGTATCCAGATGTCATAACGTTGGTTCAGGTGCATAAAGCCCTCAATGTAGTTTAGGTAACCGTGAATGCGTCTTTCTATGACACCTTCAAGGCCTGCATCGAGTTTTCCTCCTGCCGCTTCAACAAGAATGCCAAGGGGATATGCGCCGCCTTCTTTCATGTCTTTAATATCTGGACCGATGATGGTGATTTTGCCATCTTCGATCTGATCCATGGGTTTTACTTTTGCTAATTCAAACTTTTGTTTGACTGTAGGTCCGCCAAGTTCGATTTGCATGTCGTTTCTTCGGATACGCTCTCCTTCGTAGATTACGCCAACTTCAACAGGGATATCTTTAAACATTGACATTTTTTAATTTCCTCCATTATTTTCAAATTTTGAGGTCATTACTTTGAGATTTGAAGCCCAATCCTCTAGGCTTGCATTTGGAAAAGACCAGCTTGCATGTGCATGATAAAGGTTGTCGATGGTCATTGTCTTTTGGTCTGGTGCGAAGTGTTTGAGTCCCGAAAGGATGAGTGCTTCCATATAGTAAGGCAAGCCAACGAATATGACAAGATCTGGGTGACCTTTTCCGTCGATACCTTGCCATGTTGGGTCAACTATTCTTTGACCTATGTCCATCGCGGTCATGAAGCTTGCAGGAGTGTACCCTCGTTTTAGGAATTCACCGACCATATGAGCTGTGGCTAACACCGGAACTTTAGAAGCATTAGCGAATTCGATGAGGTAATCGATCAGTTGTCGACCTTCCATCCAACGTTGAGTGGCGTTACTTCCAACAATAAGTAGGGGGCGGGCGGCTCTTTTGATCATTGCGACTGCTATCTCGGGTTTTTGAATGGGGTTTGCTTTTTTAGTGGCAGCTATTTCTGAACATTGCCATGGTTCACACGACATTCATGATCACTCCTTAACCTTCCTGATCATTCTAGGAAGCATTGTCGGATCCGGAATTATTGATTCCTTCCAATCTTTTGCTTTCAGAATCTCAGTGATTTCATCTTTCATTGTAATAGGTATATCTGCTGTTGTTCGAACAAACATGTGAATGTCTGGAGGCATTATGCCATAGTGACGCTTGTGCAAGTCGATGTAGTGAGTAAGTTTTCCCATCCGTCCTTTCCATGTATCGTTGGGTCTTAAGCATAGCTTTGCAATTTGGACCATTGCTTCTTGCGGGGTTTCAACTGTTTGGAAGAGATGTTCGGGTGCTGGACCAACGTTAACCTTGTCGCCTGAGCGTGCATCGTAAACTTCCCAGTTTTCAGGTTTGTCTGATCTGCCCATTAGCATCCGGCGATATTTGCTACCGTGGGGCCCTACAAGTACTGGAACACCTAAACTCCAAAAGCCGGAGGCGATTGATGCTGCTTTCTGCGAGTATGCGCCCCAAGCTAAACCGACTGCTCCTACTCGATTGTGTATGTAGTCAGCGATTTCCTCGTAGTTACCTCGTAGATTGCGTTTGGCAAAGATGTTTGCCACTTTGATTGCTGCGCCTGCGATGTGTGGGTTAGAAACGCATGATCCGACATTTAGTACACCGCCAGCTTCGAAGCCTCCTGGGAATTCTTCGTAGAGTGTCTTGCCTTCTTCGTTCTTGTAGGATCCAGCGGACATAGCCGAGCAACCGGAAGTCACTACAATGTATCGTCGTGAAGCGAATTCTCTGGCTATATCGTATACGTCTTTACCTCCGTGGGGATAGTTAGCGCAACCGACTAGTGCAACAATTCCTGGAATTTCACCTAGAACTATTGGACCGCCAACACTTCTGATTTCAACGTCTGAGACTGCTCCTCTACCAGATCGACAGAAGTTCTTCTCCTCAAGCATTTTCTTCTCACCGACTTTTAGTATGTAGCTATGTATTTCTAGTTTCACTGGACAAGCTTCTTCACATCTTCCGCATCCGATGCATTCCTCGTATAGTGCTGCAAGCTTAGAGTAGTCACCCTCAGAGGCAGCTTTTACTGCGGGTTCAATACTAAGGTCTTGTGGGCAATTTCTCTGGCACATGTTGCAATGTCGACATTTCTTTGCGAGTTCTTTAATTTGATCTAACTCAGGAAGAGACTTCATCTTTTTGCGCATAGGTGCTACTTGTTGCGCTACGCGTACAGCAACTTCACCGACTTTTTCAGGATCAAGTATTAGTACACCAGGCACTTTACCGCTGACCAGATCTGCAACAATTTGGTCTGCCGGATCATTCGTACGGTCCTTGTAACCTATGCAGTTTTTCTCTGACGCAGCAATGACTGGTGCTTTAACACGTTCGGCTTCTAGGGAAGCATCTGTGCGTACACACTGTTCGTCTAAAACTACCACATCTGCAAATCCGCCTCTAATGAATCGGAGTTCCCATGAAATTGGCCCAACGATTTTTGCGCGATCGAAGTACCTTGTGTTGTCAATGGCAGTGCAGCATAAACCAACTACTTCCATTTTATCGTCGACTTTCTTGTCTTTCATGTAGTCGATAATTCCAACCGAAGGTATAACGTTGTGTCCGATGCACATAATAACTGGCTTCTTTGGGTCAACAGTACCAATACCCATCTGGATTAGTGGAGCTTCAGGTTCTGCTTTTGGAAAACCAAGAGTTGATATTTGAGCTAGGTCGGCTATTTCCATGCCCACTTGATCCATTCTACCTGCATGGAACGCTTTTGATTCAAAATCTAAATTGTTAGCTTCTTGACCTGTGTGTGCAGCGGAGAGGCAATGGGTAATTTGTGATTCAGTGTATGCTAAAATGTCGTCCAAGTCGCCAAGGGTTTCAGGTTTTACTCCAGTGATAAGTCTTGTAACTGGAGCTTCAACTTTAACGTTTAATCCTCCAACATCAAGGGGGAACCTGCGACCATATTTTTCAATCAAGTGATCAACAACATGTCGGGCATGTGCATTGTGGGTTGCAGCGCCAATACAGCAAGCAATAAGTACGATGCGAGAAGACTGGTCAGCTATGTTGAGTCCACAGGCACCGCGTTTTCCAGCTGTCAAGTCACATTTGCCATATGTACAAAGACAACAGAGATCGCAATCAGGCATGTAGAAGGGCTTGTATTTATTGAGAAGTTTCATATCCCAGTCGCGAAGAGTGCTAATGTGGGGCATTGGAGTTGGACCCATTGGCTCAGTCCAATTGTCGTTGATTACTTTGCCAATAGATAATTCAAGATTTTTAATAAGACCGCTACCGGTCTTCATTTCGTCTATTTTTACATGGACGTTTTTGCTAGTCAAATTGTAAACCTCTGTAAAGGTTTATGTCTAAGCTGCATTACAGACTTTTTAAACCTTTCCAGTTTTTTTTGGCAAAAGTCACGGTGTAGCTGCAAGTATGGAAGGTTTGCTAAGAATTAAGTAAATATTTCGGATTATACGTAACCCAAGTTTTTGAGGATTTGTTTCACTGAGAGGTAAGCTTTGTTGTCGTTTGAAAGCTCTAAAAGGTTTTTTCCGTCGAGAACATACTCGTCTAGTTGGTCATCAGCGTTGATCTTTCCTAAGTATTTGAATTTCAAGTCAGCCTCAGCCTGCTTGCCCAATTCGTTAGGGAACCGGTAACCGCCAACTATGTAAAAGTTTTCGAATTTCATGTCAACTTCTTTAGCTATTTTGTAGGCTCGTCTGACATGATCTTGAGATTTCTTCGAATGATCAAGAATATCAAAGATGTCGTTGACTTCCGAGGTTATACGTCTATTTAGGTTCTCTAGCCCCGCGGGTGAATCGACAAGCACGTATTTGTAGCTCTTTGTTAGAGAGCCCAAAGCGTTCTTGAGCGCCGAGTTTGGCATACAATAGCATCCTTCAACCCATTTTGTGCCAACTGCCATAAAATCAAAGTTCTTGCCTTCGTAGAGGCCTTTTTCCCAAATACGGCTCTCAATGCGTTGGGTTGGGGGAACGCCAACAGTTGTACCGCCTTTCTCGATGAAGGTACTCACGATGAGATCAGCTATTGTTGATTTTCCTGCCTCTTTTAGGTCTACTCCAAGCATTTCAGCAAGGTTTTGGTCAGGATCTGCGTCAACAAGAAGAATCGGCGATATCCCCGCTTCTATGAAGCATTTGGCCATAAGGGATGTGAAGCTTGATTTTCCTGTTCCGCCACGACCAACAGTAACCAAAGTTTTCATACAATAAACCTCAAAGTGCTATTCTGTTTTCTTTATTAAAAGCTCGCATATATTGTCTATGGTCTTAACTGCGGAGATTTCTTTGTTTTTAAGGGGGGTTTCACCCAGCATGTCTGCTTCTATGACTTTTGGGTCCCAAGGCACAAAAGCAAGCACCAAAATACCGTTTTTATCTGCAAAATCTTGGATTGCTTGTCTTTGGGTTTCATTCATAACGCGGTTTCCGATTAGGAAGAGCTGTTTCATACCTGCGGACGCTGCAAGGTCATGTATATGTTTAGCTATTTCCAGTGACTTTAGATTAGAATCGGCGACAATTAGGAGCGCGTCAACTTCCCGCGCTGTCCCTCTACCAATGTGTTCTACGCCTGCTTCTAAGTCTAAAACGACGGCTTCGTTTCGTTCAACCACTAGGTGTCTTAATAGTGCGCGGATGACAGCTGTAGGAGCACACATGCAACCTGCGCCCATGGAGTGAACCGTACCCATAACAATCAAATTAGCGCCTAAAGGTGTAGGTACAGAGTATTGCTTGACGATATCGTCAACATTGAAGTTTAGGTTGTATACTCCTGAATAGCCTGTGCTGGTCTTTGAGTCAATTAAGGGGGTATTTTCTGAAATCGGAACTAGCTTGCGGGTTTCTTCTGCGTTTAACCCTAATGTTAACCCCAAGTTTGGCGAAGAATCTGCATCTATCGCTATTGTTTTTAGTCCACGTTCAACAAATCCGCGTGCTAAACCACCTGCGATGAGGGTTTTACCAACGCCGCCTTTGCCGGAAATCGCTACCTTCATAAGCTCACATTTTTAAAATCCGTCTTTAGGGTTAATTTACATTTCCTTGAATACTTTGAATTATTCACATCTTACATATTGTTTCTCTCAAGTTCACGGCCGCTCCAGATTTGAAAATCAAACGTTAGAGTAATGAGGCTCCTCAGTAATTTTGATACCTAAAATTGAATTCACAAATGAGATTCTCTGCTTTAATATAATAAGTAAACCAAAAGAAACTATTGTAATCTGAAGAAACAACGTTTTATTTGTCAAAAGAAAGGCAGACTGATCAATCTAGTACAAGTCTGTACTTAAGAAGTGTATTTCGAGAAATAATTATAAGTCCGTTATACCTTGGAATAAGCTAATCGAGGAAGTAAATATGTCAAGCCCTAATCTTTGTCCCTCAATCGCAATAATTGGAGGAACAGGCAAAGAAGGAAGCGCCTTAGCTAAACGTTTTGCAAAAGCAGGCACTCGAACATTAATTGGATCACGTGAGGCTGGAAAAGCGCAGAAAATGGCAAACTCCATAAATCAGATGTTTAACGCAACTGTAGTTGAAGGTTACACTAACTTTGAAGCTGCAAACAAAGCCCAAGTGATCGCTATGTGTCTGCCCTATTTTTGCATGATGGACGTATTGACCGAAATAAGAGGTTGCCTCGATGGAAAAATCGTCATAAACCTCGCCTCCTCATTAGATCCTGAAAAGAAAAGTCGAGCAAAAATAAACCCCCATGGTTCGATAACCCAGGAAGTGCAGGATTTCTTAGGTGAAAACGTTAAAGTCATTGCGGCATTTCAGAATATTGCACCTGAACAATTTGAGAGTTTAGAGAAAGTTGAGACAGATGTTTTGGTTTGTGGTGCAGATCGGGAAGCGCGGGACACGGTAATAGGATATATCAGGGGAATCGAGATGGAAGCTTTCGATGCGGGACCGATCCAAAACGCTGTAGTTGTAGAAACTTTAACTGCAGCATTGATATCGATCAACATAAGATACAAGATTAAAGGCGCTGGCATCCACATAGTGGGCGTACCACGATAATAGCTAACTATTTTTTAATAACCCAAACGTTTCCTGTTTTTCATTTCGCCAGTTAACTTCTCTATAACTTTCTTGCACTCTGTATCGCTTTTAATTTCAAAAAGTTTACGCAAATCTTTCTCGGAATCAATGTCCGTTGAAAATCCAGGTGAAAAATGAATCCAAACAGATACACTGTTGCAGTAGGCTTGACGTGTATGCTCGATGAAACTGTTGGGTCCAAAGTGAGCAGAAATTTGCTTCGTTGACTTCTGGAACAGGGCATTTGTTCCCAAATCCCAAGAAGGACATATAACAATTAATGATGATTCAGCGCTGCCAATATTGATTACCTGATTTATTTCTTGGATAGTTAAAAATGGGAGGTCAGCTGGCAAAACGAGAACTGAATCGGCACCATCTTTAATGCACCAAGTTGTTGCTTGATCGATAGCCTGGTTTAAGCCATCTTGAGACGGTGAAAAATAAGCAATGCTTAATTTTTCGGCAATTTGGTGTACTTCTGGGTCAGTTGCAGAAATGACTGTTTTTTTGATCTTTGAACCTTTTAAGGCATTTAAGACATCGTTAAGCATGGCTAACGTTAGCTGTCTTCGTTCTTGCGGATTGAATACTGATGAAAGTCGTTGTTTTGACTCGTTTAGGGTCTTTACAGGGATAACTGCGTATACAACCATCAGTAGATCCTCAAGGTTTCCAAAAAGTGAAGTATTTGTAGCCTAAAAATATTAGGGTATGGCGCAAAGAAAGCGCCTGTATCACGGGGATTTTTAATTCTTGAATTGGGGGATAATCTTTTGACCAATCAAGTCTATGGCTTGTTTTACGTTTGTACCGATTGGGGAGCCAACTACAAATTGTCCTATGCCGATTTTTTTGAGGGCAGCAATCTTTTCAATGCAAACATCTGGTGTACCGCAGATTGAGAAAGCGTTAATCATTTCTGGCGTGACTGCACCGATAGCTTTGGGGAAATCTCCTACTTTTAAGGCTGCGCGGATTTCGTCTGCTTTGCCTGGGTTAATTCCGTGTTTTTCAAGCACTTGAGCAGGACTTCCTGCAACAATGAAGGCTACAACTGGTGAAGCAGCTTTTACTGCTTTCTTTGGGTCTTCATTAACACTAAAAGAAGTGTACGCTGCGATGTCTACATCTGAAGCCGATTTGCCTGCTTGTTTCATACCCTCAGTTGCCATTTTAACTGCGAAGCTAATATCGGTCGGATGACTTGCGTTTACGAGAACGCCGTCGCCGATTTTTCCAGCCATTTCCAGCATTTTTGGCCCTTGGGCACCTACGTAAACTGGGATTATGTTTTTTGTCTTAAAGTTGAATTTTGCGCCTGCAGTCTTGAAGATTTCGCCTTGGTAGGCAACGTTTTCGCCTGCGGTTAGTTTTCGGAATATTTCTATGGCTTCTCGTACTGCAGCCATGGGTTTTGCCATTTCTACACCGACTGCTTCTAAAGTTGTTTTGTCCCCTGCGCCGATGCCCAGCACCACTCTCCCAGGTGCCAATTCATTGAGAGTAGCGATGGATTGAGCAGTAATGACTGGGTTAACCATCCAAGGGTTAGTTACACCCGTACCGAAAGTGATCTTCTTTGTGTACAGAGCTGCGGCAGCTAAGGTAACATAGACATTGCGATTTCCGAAGTGGTCTGTTACCCAAAGGTTGCCAAACCCGTTGTTTTCCGCTTGGATTGCGTAGGCAGCCAGTTTCCAGTAAGGGTCTTTTGGAACGAATTCTATACCGAATTTAAGCGTCATTCTTTTTCTCTCCTGAAAGCATATTTTGAACTATGAGTTCTGCGACTTTTAACAGTTGCAGATCACCAAGCGCGCTAACGGTTTTTTCTGCGCCCACTAAGACTGCGGCTTCCAAAAGTATGGTTAATCCAGACTTTGTGTTTGCCGTTCCGTTCTTCATCTGTAGAAGCATGTCGTCAGCAAGGGTATTTGGCATTTTATCGTCATTTTTTGAGTTTAAAATTACACCGATTAAATTTTCGGATAAAGGACCCCACTTCTCAGCAGGAACCAATTCAATTAATTTAGGGTAATCCATCAAGGTTAACTCCTATAGCGAAAATTAAGTGCACACAGTGTTTAAAAAGCTGTCGTTTAAGACAAAGCTAAAGACAAGACTATGACCTCGTCTTCAAGATTTTCTGTTTTAAAGCCTAAACCCTCACATAAGTTGAGCATCTTATAGTTGTCTGACATGATATAACCGTAGATTTTTTCCAGACACTTATCTTTAGCGATTTGAACCAAAGTTTCCATAAGTTTGAGACCTACTCCAAGGCCTTGCCATTTGTCGCCAACTAAAACGGCATATTCTCCTCTTTTGCCGAACGGGTCGATTATTAAGCGTCCGACACCGATTATGCATCTGTTCTCAGGAAGTTCTGCAACAATTGCAATTTCCCGGTCATAATCCAAGTTGCAATAACGTGTTAAGGTTTCATGAGGTAGCTCTTTAATAATTTCGAAGAATCGATAACGCATGGTCTGTGGTGATAGAGATTTGAATAGATCGGAGAATCTTACTTCGTCTTCGGGCTTAATTGACCGTAGCGTTAGGATGTTACCGTTTTTGGCTGTCCAGCTGCAGTTGTATCTTCGGGGGTAAGGAGCGATAGCGAGGTGTTCATAAGAGCTTTGGCTTTTTATTTTTCGGTTCTGGTCTATGACTATTCGTGAATCAACGGCTATTGCATCATTTTGGTCTACTATGAGGGGGTTTATGTCGATTTCTTTAATTTCGGGAAAATCAATTACTAGTTGAGAGAGTTTAACAAGGGCTTCTTCGATTGGTTTGATGTTTAGGGGTAATCCTGAAAGAGCTGTTTGTTTATAGACGAGGGTATCTTCTATTATTCGTCTAGCTAGCACTTGATTTAATGGTGGAAAACCAATGCTTACGTCCTTTATCATTTCAGTGTTCGTTCCACCTCTTCCGAACAGGATTACTGACCCAAATTGGGGGTCTTTTTTAGAGCCAATTAGTACCTCGTAACCTTTGTTGAAAACCATAGGCTGAATTGCCACACCATGAAATTCTGCAGCGTTTCCTAATTCTTTGATGTTTTTAGCCAGTTTATCAAAGCATGGAGCGACTTCAGATTTGGAACAAACATTCAGAATCACACCTGCGATTTTGGTTTTATGAGTAGCTTGAGGAGATAGCGCCTTCATAACAATTGGGTAACCTACTTTTTCTGCGACACCTTGTGCTTCTTTCGCTGTTTTGGCAACCAAAGTCTTGACAGATGGAATGTTATACGCCTCTAAGAACCGTAGAGATTCAACAAGACCAAGAACTTGCTGACCCTTGCGGTGAGCATGTGTTAAAATTGATTTTAGAGCCGCAGAATCCGTTGGTTCTACAGAGAGTTCTTCGGGTGTTTGGTAAAGAAGCTCCAAGCCCTGGGTATATCGGTACATATACATAAATGTTGAAACAGCCTGCTCGGGAGTTAGAAAAGTAGGAATCCCGTGGCTTTGTAGAAACCTGCGGGCTTTTCGACACCTATAATCGCCGCCCATCAAGCAAGTTAGTATGGGTTTTTTTGTCTCCTTAGACTTTTCGACTATTATTTTTGCTAAGGAAAATGGGTCGGTGGCAGCTTGAGGTGCGTAAATAAGTAGAAACCCGTTGCTGTTGGAATCTTTTAGCGAGAGCTCCATGACATCTTTGTATCTTTCAGGTGTTGCTTCCTCAAAGATGTCGATTGGGTTTGCAGTGCAACAGTAAGCTGGTAAAATGCTTTTTAGCGCTTTGGTAGTTTCTTGACTTAGAGGCGCTATTTTTCCACCTTTACTTATGAGATGATCTGTGGCCATTATGCCAGGTCCCCCCGCATTTGTAATTATCGTTAGGTTAGGTCCTGTTGGATTAGGCTGCATTGCTAAAGTTTCAGCACAGTTAAACAAATCAATCATTGTTTCTACTCTAACTACTCCCGCTCGTTTGAACGCTGAATCATAGACGACGTCCTCTCCGGCTAAAGAACCACTATGAGAAAGCGTAGGGATTACGCATTCCTGAAAACGACCCGCCTTAACGACTATTATTGGTTTGCTTCGAGCGAAGCCCCTTGCAGCGCTCATGAATTTTCGGGGGTTTTTTATTGCTTCAACATACAAGACTATGCTTTTAGTTTGAGGGTCAACACCAAAATAATCAATCAAATCTCCAAGGTCTACATCGAGCATTGATCCGGTTGATATTACGGCGCTAAATCCTACGTGAGCTTCCGTTCCCCAATCTAGTGCAGAGGCACATAGTGCTGCACTTTGGGAGATGAAAGCGATTTTTCCCGCAGATGCAGTTGCGTCTGCGAAGGTGGCGTAGAGGTTTATTTTTGGTCTAATTATACCGAAACTGTTTGGGCCGATAATACGCATGCCATATTTTTTTTGGGTTGCTGCAATTTTTTCCTGTATTGCAATGCCTTCTTCGCCAGTTTCTTGAAAGCCTGCCGAACAAATAATTAATCCTGAGACGCCCGCTTTCCCGCATTCCTCAACAATCTGAGGAATTGTGTGTGCTGGTGTGGCGATTATCGCTAAGTTGACTACGCGCGGGATTTTGCTGATGCTTGGGTACGCAGTTATTCCGTGCACGGTATCGCTAAATGCATTAACTGGGAAGACTGAACCCTTAAAGCCGACGCCGATAAGGTTTCTGAGAATTTTGCCGCCTATGGAGTGATCTCTGTCACTTGCGCCTATCACTGCTATCCGTTTAGGATTAAACAGATGGTTAAGTTTCTCGATGCCCATCTTTAACACCATAGAAAACGGCTAGTTACTCCTAATAAGGCGGTAAGTGGATTTAAAACTTGTCAATTATTGCCATCTTTTACCCTAATAAGAATGAGCTGTACAGTAAGCTTTAAAGCTAATTTTCCGTAGCCATCTATAAACTCAGGAGAATCATAGAAGTGGACGCTATACAGATAATTGCCGTTGAAGGTCTACCTTTGATAGCTACTGGAGATGACTTAGCACAGCTTATTTCTAACGCTGCAGCAAAACAGGGTACGCCTATACTAGAAAATGATGTTGTTGTGATTACCCATGTTGTGGTTTCCAAGGCTGAAGGTAACATCGTTAATCTTGACTCTTTAATTCCTTCGGAACAGGCGAAAGAAATCGCTGTGAAGACAGGTAAAGACCCCGCTATGGTTGAAGTTGTCCTAAGAGAAACAAAAGATATAATTCGCATTGGAGAAAACAGCATAATAACAGAAACCAAGAACGGTATAATCTGCGCCAACGCTGGGGTAGACAGATCCAATGTAGCAGGGGAAAGGAACGTGGTGCCACTTCCTAAGGACCCGAACTTTTCTGCTGATAGAATAAAGCGGGATATAAAACGTTTAACAGGTGCTAATGTTGCGGTTATTGTTTCGGACACTCATGGCAGACCGTTCAGAAACGGTGAGATTAACGTGGCTATTGGGGTTTCGGGAATCAAGCCTATTCGAGACAGGCGAGGAGAAAAGGACCTTTTTGGTTATGTCCTTAGAGTTAAGCAAACTGCTATAGCAGATGAGCTTGCTTCTGCTGCAGAGTTGGTAATTGGGCAAGCTAATGAAGGATTTCCGGTTGCGATTGTCCGTGGTTACAGTTACCAAGTTGCAGGTAAAGCGGTACCAACAGATATGACCAGGCCCAGAGAAAAAGACCTCTTCAGGTAGAGTAGAAAAGTTTCAATAATTCGGTTATATGGTTATAGCATCAAAAAGTTGGGTCGAGAAGGATGGAAGTAAAATCGCCTAGAGAATTCTTCGATAATGCTTTGCCAGCGCGGTTTAAGCCTGAAAAAGCAAAAGACATCGACGTGGTTACTCAAATAAATATTACTGGGCCCGATGGCGGCAACTGGACAGTTACTATTAAAGATAAAAAACTACAGGTAACCGAGGGAGTAGCGCCCTCGCCGTCTTTGACTTTAAAGATGAATGAAAATGATTTTATGGATTTGGTTAACGAAAGATTGAGTGCTGAAAAAGCTTTCTTCACTGGCAGAATTCAGTTCAGAGGTAATATAGCTACAGCCCTCAAGCTCAAAGAAGCAGGTTTTCTATAAAACTGGTTTTTGAAAGCTTTTCTGCGGTCACGTTGTCTTTGTGTTTATCGACGCACCATCAGTTAATTTATCTCGATAACGGCATCTATTTATTTTGATTATTCTTAAACAGGTATGTAGGAGAGATTTTCTTGCCCAAAGAAGTACATAAAATAGCTGTGAAAGATTACGAATTTACTGAGAAAATGACTGTGAACGAGTTGGTTTTGCAGATGGGCGCTGCATGGGGATTTACTGCTGGCAAGCTTGCTACAGGCGTTAGGATCATGGAAAATATGATTAGCAGCAAGGGGTGTGTAAAGTTTCTGTCTTTTCCTGCTGATATCTGTGCCACGGGCACTCGAGGCGTTATTAGAGAGTTGGTGAAGCGCAAACTTGTCGACATCTTAATCACCACTTGCGGCACTCTTGACCACGATGTTGCCCGCTGTTGGAAAGACTACTACAAAGGCAGTTTCATAATGAACGATTCTAAACTTCATAAAGAAGGACTAAACCGTCTTGGCAATGTTCTTGTGCCGAATGATAGTTACGGTATAGTTATTGAGCAGAAAATTATCAGGATGCTTGAGCAACTCTACAAGGAAGGTAAAAAGGAATTTTCCACCACTGAACTTTGTCGTGAAATTGGCTTACGGTGTTGTAACGAATCATCGATTCTTTATTGGGCAGCTAAGAATAGCATTCCAGTTTTTGTTCCAGGCATAACTGATGGTTCTGTTGGATACCAACTCTGGTTCTTTAGTCAGGATCATAAAGATTTCCGAATTAACCTTCTCAAAGATGAAGATGACTTGAACAACATCGTTTTTGACACCAAGAAAAGTGGCGCCCTAATCGTCGGTGGTGGCATATCTAAGCATCATACTATTTGGTGGAATCAATTCAAAGATGGCTTAGATTATGTGGTCTACATTTCAACTGCTGATGAATGGGATGGTAGCCTCAGTGGTGCTCGCCCAAGAGAAGCTGTTTCGTGGGGGAAGATTAGCGAAAAAGCAAAGCATGTAATGATAGAAGGTGACGCCACCGTTATCATGCCGATATTGGTTAGCTCGCTTTTAGATAGAACAAAGAATAAGTAAAAAGGATTGGACAAGAATTTATAGCAGTTTGTTTTTTTCTTTAGTGTTTTAGGGTTGGTTGGTTTCCAGTTGAGCCAACAAGGCAAAATGATTTAGCCCTTGACTGCTTATGACTTTAAAAGGTTAGAAAAACGTATAAATAACGGAAAAGTAGGGCGTTTATTTGACGCCTTTGAATAGCCAGTTCATGTCTGGACCTTTACGTTTTTCTGGTACACGTTCAGCAAGAGCGTGAGCGATAAGTGGTAACGCGATGGTTGCGTCACAGTAACATACGGCGCGTTTTCCTGATTCGCTGTTGATTTTACCCCAGCTAATTGCTTCTTCTAATGTGCAGCCGCTTAGTCCGCCCCATTGGGGTGAGTCAGTTGTGATTTGGATGGCGTACTTGTGGGGGTAGTAGTATTCTTGCAGGCTTTTACGTAGTCCGCCTTTTCTGCCGCTGACGCCTCTGTCTTCGGTCATGGGTGAAACCGATATTGCGATGAGTTGGGTTAGGTCTTTTGGGACTCCTCCACCTATGTAGACTACTCCGA
>CAYPSV010000003.1:0-28732 GCA_964413605.1 uncultured Candidatus Bathyarchaeia archaeon
ACTCGCACGAAGACGAAATTTACTCAACAATGTTTACTTCGCTAAAGCATCCAGTGAGACGTAAAATTCTTCGGATGCTCGGAAATAAACCTATGACTTTCATGGAAATGGTTGAGGAGCTTGGAGTTTCAAGCCCTAATCTGACTTATCACCTTGAGAGTTTAGGTGAACTTATCTCTAAAATGGACAACGATCAATACAAGCTATCCTCTTTTGGAGTAGCCACTGTAGACGCAATGAAGGGAATTGAAGAAGTCAAAACAGAACCGAAACGTAGATCAGGAGAGTTCAAATGGCAAGTTTTTTCAGCCTCACTAATTGTTGCGGTTTTGCTATTGGCCAGCTTTGCTGCCCTCCAATACAATTCAATAATCGATTTAACCACCGCCCAACAGTCACTATCATCACAAATACAGCGCCTTCAAACCTATGGGGCCGGATCCGACAAGGTGTTGAGCTTCTTTAAGAATGTAACAAAGCTTGATACAACGACCTATACCGTTTCTTTGGATGACAACGAAGTAGTTTGGCGAACGGACATCGGTGGACTATCTGAAGAAAACCTAAAGTATTCGCTTAAGAGTAACTTCAACAACCTAAACATTGACATTCGATTCAGAAACAACCACTTCTCAAGATATGATCTTCACATGATTGAAAGCACCCCTATTTTTGCGCAGTCTCAACCAGGCGATGTACTGCAAAACGCTAAGTTTACGCTCGCACGCTACAAAGTCTACTCAGGAGATGACTACTTATCCCAAATGATCAGCTTGCTAGATACAGTCACAAGAATAGAAAATAACCAAGAGGTAGTAGATGGAAACATGAAACTGCAAATTTTTAGTTCAGCGGGAACTGTTTTATTCGCTTGGATGTACACTGATAACGGCATTGATTATCAAACTAAAGGTTTGCAAATGGTATTTCAAAACAACATTTTAACAACCCTAACAGACGGTTACTTTCTATATACAGTGGGAAACACTAACTTATCCGTCTCAAGAGAGCAAGCCATAGAAATCGCTAAAAACCACGTAAAAACCTTAACATACAATATTGAAGGTCAGCAGGTCTCTGGCTTCACTGTTGCGGATGAGCCCTTATCAGTTCAGCTTGTGCCTCATACGCGTGGTAACTCTGTCGCTTTAATTCCTTACTGGTATGTAGAACTTGCACTGAACCAGATTTACGCTGGAGGCAGAAACGTAGTGACAGTTGGTATATACGCCGACACCAGCCAAATCGCGGACGTTCAACTCCTGAGCACTAGCACTGGCTAATAAGCATCTAGATAAAAAAATTTAGAACAAGTTATGAAAAACAACGAATAAAGATACAATTAACAACTCTTTTTCATTCCATAGAAGAGTTCTCTTATTGACATTATGTTCTTCAAACATGAGCCTTATTTTGAAGAGACACGTGTTTTATTTTTCTTTATTTTAATAAGCGTCACCCCGATTAATATGGAAAAAAGAAATACAATTGCAATTGGGGCTGTAAGCTCGGGAGCTATGGGAGTTGGAGAAGGATCTGTATTTGAAAGGTTATTTGAATTCAACGTTGGCTGAGGGGATGGAGAATTATCTGACAATATAGCCGGGATTGGTGTTGGAGAAGGTGCGGGTGAGCTTGATGGAGTTGGAGAAGGGGTAGGATCATTTGATGATGGAGGAGAAACGGTCGGGGAAGGCTCCAATGTTGGCAAAAAGGATGGACTGGGATTTGGAGAAGTTGGTGGTGTGGGTTCAGGTGTCGGAGTTGGCGCTGGGGCAATCGGTGTTTCAGGGTCAGGAGCATCGATAATCGGGATGTAATTGATGTAACTGTTGCATAATGCATCATCGTTCTTATCGAAAATCATTGAGTCAATAATTAAAGTATCCGATGTCCCCCAATAATTTTGGGATGCATCCATGTCTACGGTGGTATAACCCTTTTCAACTGCCAAAACGATGCCGTTTGTATTGATGAACGTGTTATTGTTAACATTGATCTTATTTAATCCATAGCTTGCGAGATTGCTGATAAATAACCCTTGGTTGAGAGTAAATAGATTGTATCTTACGTTTACAATGCCATAAGCGTTAGAATAATAGTCATCTGTTGCAATCTCGATACCTGAGGAATTAACGAATGTATTATATTCAATATAGGAATCTAGTGCGGGAAACCATAGATGTGAAGGCTGGGATAGGTCGCTTAAATCCGAATGTGTTATGTTGATGGATGCAGTATTGTCAAACCAGAAGGCTCTTTCCGCATTTCTTATGGTACAGTAAGTGAGACTCATAAAGCCTCCTGGCAAAAGATTGTTTGTTTTAAAAACAAATGGGGCACCGTTCCCATCAATAGTTATAGGGCTATTTGCTGTGCCTTTGGCATCTACGATTCCATTTATCACAAACAGTGCGTCACTCGTTAGCTGCGTAACTATTGTTACACCCGATTCGATCGTCAGGGTTACTTGTTCGGGGATTAGCATCGTATTTTCTATTATGTAGGGACTATTGGATGTTGTCCAGGTAGTGTTTCCAGTTAACTCACCACCAACAGTTGTGCCGGGATTTAATGATCCAGATACTGAAAGTCCACTATTTGATATGATTAGTTGACTAGTTATGAAAAGTGTAATTAACAGTATTGAAGTAAGAAAATAACTTTTTTGTTTATTGTTTGTCAAAGGTTGTCGATTGAGTTATTATGGCAGATGCTTTTATTGTTTATTGATACACAATATAATAAGTGTATATGTACAACAAAACTACAACTCAACCATTCATGACAGCAAAGCACTAATTATTTTTTTGATCGAATTTCACTATCTTGTCTAAGCAAAGCAACACTATCGGCAGGTAAATCCTTCTCAACAACTAAGTTAGCCCCAACCCATGAATTGCCGCCAACTTTTACGCCAGGCATAAACATGGACTTAATTCCAGTTTTTACATTATCACCCATTACCACACCGAGTTTACGTCTGCCAGTATCAACAACCTTGCCCTTAATCATCATTTCAACACTCCCATCGTCAAAACGCAAGTTAGCTATTATAGTCCCTGCACCCAAATTGCATTTTTCACCAACGACGCTGTCACCCACATATGATAAATGACCAATATGCGTTCCATCCATGATTAAACTATTCTTAATTTCCACTGCATTGCCAACTCGAACTCTTTTACCAAGACTGGTGCCTGAACGGATATAGCAATTCGGACCAACATCAGATTCTTCGTCAAAAAATGCAGGACCTTCGATGTATGCACCTGAACGCACACGAGCAGATTCTGCAATTGTAACAGGCCCAATCAAATGCGCGCCCTGCTCGACCGTACCCAGAACTCTATGCTTCATACGCTTAAGAGCCCAAATGTTAGCATCCAATAAATCCCAAGGTCTACCTATGTCAAACCATTCACCTTTGCCAAGTTCAACGGCTTTAACTGTTTTGCCATTTTTTACAAGCATTGATATAGCATCAGTGAGTTCCCATTCTCCTCTGATCGAAGTTTTAGTTCGCTTAATTTCATCAAAGATTTCTTTTGAGAATGCATAAATTCCTGCGTTAGCCAGATTTGAAGGTGCTTTTCCTGCAGGTGGTTTCTCAACGATACGTTTGACTTTATTTAGAACGTTTTGTTCGACGATTCCATAGTTTTCTGTTTTTTCAACTGGAACAACCGCCATAGCTGCTGCTGCCTCGCTCTCTTTGAATTTCTCTATAACGGTTTTAACTGTGTTTTGACCAAATAACAAATCACCGTAGATTAGGATGAAATCGCCGTTAAGGTATGGTTCAACGACTTCTGTTGCGTTACCAGTACCCAAAATTTTGCCTTGCTCTACATAAGTGACCTTTAAACCGAGTTTTGAACCGTCACCAAAATAGTTACGGATTGTTTCTCCCATGTAGTGAGTAACTACTATGACCTCGTTGATGCTGGCACTTTTTACCGCTTCTAAACAAAATTCCAGAATCGGTTTCCCAGCGATTTTTATGAGGTGTTTAGGTCGGGTCGCTGTTATAGGCAAAAGTCTTTCGCCTGCACCGGCAGCTAATAAGACAGCTTTCATCTCAGTTTGCCTCTAATTGTTTTTGTATTATTGCTGTTGCCTTTTGGGTTATATCTTTTGCCGCCTTCATTGTTTTTCCTTCAACTGTTAGACGTATCAGAGGCTCTGTGCCAGAGGCGCGGACAAGAAACCATCCACTTTCGAGAGCTATTCGTATACCATCGAGAGAAGAGTAGTCCTTGAAGTCAGGAAATGCTGTTTTTAGAAGTTTGCTCATTTTTTCAATCAAAGGGTACTTTAACTCGTTTTTGCAAGTGAAGTTGACTCTTTGATTTGGGTATTCTGGTACATTTTCAATGATTTCTGAAACGGTTTTGCCTTCATTTTGAACTGCTGCTATAAAAAAAGCAGCAGAAAGGGGACCATCAGGACATAAATGTTGTTCAGGATGAACCCAAGCTCCACAGGGTTCTCCACCAAAAACTGCGCCCTCGCGTTTTATAGCTTCAGAGATATAAACGTCTCCGACTTTAGTACGAACAACTTTGCCTCCATATTTTTCCGCCATCGTCTCCACACACATCGAAGCTTCAATTGTGGTAATGATTGTTCCACCACCGTTTCGCTTGAGCGCAAATGCGCCAAAAGCAGCCAATGAGCGGTCAAAGTTCATAAAAACCCCATTTTCGTCCACGAACGCAACTCGGTCAGCATCTCCATCAAACCCTATTCCAATGTCTGCCCCCAGGATTTTGACAGCTTTGGCAAGATCTCGAAGAGATTCGGCCGTTGGTTCAGATTTTCTGGCAGGGAAGTGCCCGTCTGGTTGGCTATTAAGAGAAGTCACTTTGCAGCCTAAGTTTTTAAACATCCTTGGCGCTATATCAAAAGCAGCACCGCATCCAGAGTCAATAACAACGTTCCACGGTTTTAGCTTAACAACTCGCATAATCATGTCTAAATAGGTCTTCGCAGTATCAACGTGAAAGATTTTTCCAAGATTTCTCCAATCTGCCCGCTTGTAACTACAATTTTCCATAATTTTTTCGACTGCTTTCTGGTCATTATCGGTGTAAGATAAATCTCCTTTGAAAACTTTTATGCCGTTATACGGGGCAGGGTTATGGGAAGCTGTTAACATGAAGCCTACGTCAGCTTGCAAAGCCCGAGAGGTATAAGCTAAGACTGGAGTAGGTATCATCTCAGAAAGGAAGGCGTCAGCACCACATGAGATTACTCCAGAAATCAAAGCATCTTCAAGCATGTTCCCTGAAACACGAGTGTCCTTGGCTATAACAACTTTTTTGGCATTTGCATGAGTTGCTGCAGCACAAGCCACCTCGCATGCTAGAGTTGGAGTTAAATCAATGTTAACTAATCCACGAACACCTGAACTTCCAAAAAGTTTTACCATTCCAAATGCACCGTGATACTTTGAGGGTAAATAGCTGGGTTAGCTTAAAAGAATTTGGCATCAAACAATTGTATTGATGAAGTGGGAAATTATCTCCTTAGTTGGATGCATTCCCTGAAGATCTTGGAGGTAACATGCAGAAACAGCATTTGCTAATGTTAGACGGCAATTATCAGAAAGCTCATAATGGTCACCAATTATGTTTCCTGCATCCCAAGCATCTCCTGCACCTGTCGCCCGCAGAATACGAATTCTGAATGTTGGAACGACGACTTCACGACTACCTTTTAGCGATGCTGAAAAAAGAGATGTATGTAAATCGATTCTTGCATGTAAATGTCTAGCTAAAACACGAGCTGCATCAATAGCTAATTCCTCTTGCTTCAAACCTTCTCGCCTCGATTTTATACCCGCATCAAAGAAACTGGCATATGTGATAGCTTCATTCTCATTAACACTCAGAATATCCACTAAATCAGTTTCCATGATTTGCCTAATCAGATCAGGAATCCCCTTAGCGTTAGGTAGCGGATCTGCTGTATCAAAGTAAGTCTTGCTTTCCCCTTTTTTTGCTTCTTCGAAAATCGCTTTGGCAAGGCGGGTCCCAAATTTTGCTGTTCCAGCCCAATTAAAAAGACATGTATAATCCGCGTTTTTGATTGCTTCATAATCATTTTCGCCAAGGTCTTTGGGACCAAAATCAGCAAGATCACCCAAGTCACGGAGCATGACGTTAGTTTTTCCACTTTGACTTGCAAACTCTAGTGCTGTAGTAATTGAAGGCTTCTTACAGGTTTTTACATATGATGTGTCCACTGATTTATTTCTGAAAGCTCGTTTTATTTGTTCTAAACCGTATTCGCTTGTGCACACAATTGGCGTTACGTTAACGCCCAAACTCGTTAAAGCTGAGGCAACGTTAATTGCGTTTCCACCCCGAAGCTCAGTTTGTGATATCCCGTCCAAGCTTCCACCTTTCCGATTATCGATGTCCAACATCAAATTCGAAAAAGTTTCAATTGTACAGTTTAAATTTATTATTCGGTCAAAGAAGAAGTCGGGCATAACAACAGCATTACATGTTCTATTTTCTCGTTGGAAACTTCCCAACTCGCTTTTACACCCTGGCGCGTTCAATTAAATGACCTCAATAAAGGTACTTTTCCAAAAAACTAAAATAACCTTTTGATTAAGAACATGGTCTTAAAGGGAACTTGAAAGGGAGCAAGACATATTGAAGTTCAAAACAGAAGTCAGTTTACTGCTTATTGCAATTACTCTTTTTGCGGTCGCCATGTTCTTCTATTCATACCAAAATGCGGGTGAAAACGCATCGCTAAGCCTAAACTTAACATACCCATACCGAGGAGTAGCAATAGCTTTCGTCGGTTTCGGTTCAGTCTCAATGTTAACAGCCTCAGTTTCTTATTCTAAACGAAGCAAAAATATGTTAAAATAATTTTTTATCCCAATACAGTTTGAACCAACCACCAGACTACATCACCAAAGAATAGGGCTGTAATTAATCCTAAAGTTACAAAAATTAACATAGGTAAACCGGGGGTTGCCCAAATGAAACAATCAATTTTTCCAGCATTAACCGCATTGGATAAACGTTCAACGATTTGTTCTCGTCCTTCTTCACGAGGAACTATAACCAATTTTCTTTTCAGGTTAGCCTGACTATCGTCTATATCTTCCATGGGGAAAATATGCCATTTTGCTTTTACTTTGGAAATATTCATTTTGTAGCCAGTTATCAAAACCAACAGTTTTTTGCTAATAGATTCTGATGCCAAATTACCGGGGAACATTTTGTCGCCTCTTTTCTTGTGCCAAAATACATTTCGCAGCATCATGTAAACACCGCTAGCCGCTGCAAACAGAACCCCATTTCCAAAAATGGTTATTGGAAAAATAAGCTGCGATATCGGTGATACTGCCAATAGAGGACTAAACAGTAGAAGAGGGGCAAAAGGAAGTGAAAGCGCAATACACATGAGGGCTTTTGAGTCGGCTCCTCCAAAGCCTCCTGCGTAAAAAAGTAATAGTGCCAAACCCGCAGTTACTCCGAAGCTCAAAGCATAAAAGGGCAATTGTGACGGTTGATAAAGACCTATTTGCACTAAAGATAATGCGAGTGCTACAGGTGCGTATATTGCCCATACACGATTGCTCACTTCTCTTGTTTTGTAATCGCTCCAAGATGAATAGGTCAAAACCAATATTGAGACAGCGATGTTTGCTCCTAAAAGTATTGATTCGATTGTTTGAATTGTTAATGCACCCTTAGATGTTTATGCGGTAGTGCTTGAAGCTTATAAGATTTTGTCGGTAGCTATTAAGTCACACAAATGTTCAGCATTTTAGGATTTAACTTCGGGGAACCACCGTTAACGTTGGAGGATATTCAGCCAGTATCCAAAAGCCAATAGGCGTCGTTCCACCGTACAATCCACAGAGGGGTGTGCTATTATCGAATGTTACCACTGCACCATTCCAAGTAATGTCGTAGGCGAAAGTAAATTGAACTTGGGATTGACTTACAGGTAATAGATCAAGTAATCCATTACTGGTTTTTATTGCGCCTTTAGAAGTGCTTGCTGGAAATGAGTCAAACGCGTAGAGTTTTTGGTTAGCAGTATCGGTGAACATTATTCCTGCGCCTTTTCCAGTGTCAGTGATGAATTGGGTGAAGTGATGTGCTGTCCAGCCACTACTTGCAAAGTTGGAGTAGGTTGCAGTACCATTTCGGAGAATTGGGAACCCTGCTAGAGTGCTATTCTCTGTTTGTAATGTAGGTGAACTAAGTGAAGTCGACAATCGAATTGGCGACAAATCTGTAATTGAACGAGCTTGTGATGAACTAATGAACATAATCCTAAGTTGATATGTGTAGTAAGTTGCCTTTGCAGGCAAAGTTATGACAATGTTCGCATAGAGGTTTGGACTCCCAGCAGGACCGTTATTCCATTCTGATTCTTGCTGTACAATATCTCGCACTATACCGTGATGAATAACGTATGCCTCTCCAGCACCGTAAACGCTGTTCTGCTGGTTTATACGCATGAAATTCGCAGTACTGGAAGTAGAACCAACAGTTGCTCTAACATTAAAATCTCCAATTAATAACGTCACATCACCGTTAGAAAGTGTTGAAGCCCCTGGGTCATCATTGGTAAAGTATTGGTTTGTGAATGCCAAAGAAGTTTGGGTAGCAGCATCGCTTCCATTCCACCAAATTGTGAAGTCAGTAACTTTGCTATCTATTAAGAAAACAATCATTTGGCGGCCGCTAAATAAGGTGGTATTACTGGTTAAACCGAGTGGAATTTGATAATTGGACGCCCAATCTTCAATTTGGAAAGGCACTTCTTGGTTTACTCCGTTTATGGTTTGGTTGACATGGATTGCTCTAACGGGTACAGGTGGAATTGGCAAGGTTTGAGTGGTAACTTGCAGATTTTGACCAAGCCAGCGTATTGTTCCATTCTGCAATACTTCCAAAGTCATTGTTGATGATTGTTGCTGAGTCAGTAGAAAACTAATGTCTGGTTGATCTTTCAGAAATACTGCATCGATGTTCCAGCTACTTTGAGTTGGATCTACAAAGTCATTGCTTCCTACAAAGCGGATGGTTAAAGTTGAAGAATCAATGAAAGGGGCAAGAGAAGCATTATTAAAATAATTAGGAGCGAGAGTCAAAAGATTTTGCCACGAACCATCATGCAAAATTTGAACTACCAAGGGCTCAGAACCCATAGTGCCAGTTTTGACGCATAAATCTTGACGAAGATTAGAAGCATTAACGTTTAACCATTGTTCTTGAAGGTTAATAGCATAATTAGGACCCTCGGGATTGAACTGGACAAAATCAAGATTCAGATCAAAGGGAGTTGAAGTTGCCTTAGTTGCTGTAATATTTACTCTCCAATATCCGCTGCTATTAACATAGTTAGTTGGGCTTATTGTGATCAATTGCAGTTTAGTGGAATCTCCTGAACCCAAAGTTGCAAGCATATTTCCGTCTCCACTTATAGGATATTGTCCTGTCACTGAATTGTAGAGTTGGAGAGCAGCATTTACCCCACTGGACGAAGTTGAACCATCTATAGTCCATCCAAGGCTATTCCAAGGAAAAGGGACAGGAGAATTGCCGATAAGTTCAACTTGTGCAATAAACTGGTTTGCTGGGGAATAGTTGCAATATATACTATATTTGTTTGTGTCATGGCTAAAATTTATTGAACTTGGCCAGTTATCATAATTCTGATTTCTTCTATGACCCTGATAACTCGATCCGGAATCATAATGTAATAAAACGTCGCCAGCTTCAGAGTTAGTCCAAGCTACTAAGAGATAGTTTGTATTTGCCTGCAAAATTGGCTTTGGGTTAGTAAAGCTGAAGTTGTACCAACCTGTTGATGCAACAATTAGTTCTTCAGTTTCAGCAACAAAATCGTGACCTTGAGTGTAAATTGCAGTTTTGACTCTTCGATTTACCGCTCCACCTGTTAAATCTAAATATACGGATATGTTTTGAATTTGACCCGATTCCGGAATGCTAAACAATGAACCTCGTACCGTATCCTCTATGCTTTGAGTGCTTGTTCCAACACTTGTATAACCAAATGATGAAGACCCTGAAAACGAAGAGGGATAAGAATGAAAGCTCATATAACCACCGTTGTTGGTTTGCAAATCGTTGGTAGATCCGCTTGCAATTGTTGTTGATCCTAAGAGGTTGTAGTAAGTTGGATAAAATGATTGTGCCACGAATCCATCTTGTACTTCGGTTAACGTATCGTATATACCATCGGGTCCGAACTGCTGGGCAGCAAAGTTACTGTGAGTCCCCAAAACATCAAGATTTGCATCGTCAACAAAATCGAAATCAGTGCCATATGAAGTGGAATTCCATGTTAAGCTAGTAGTAAACTGAGTAAAAGAGGAAGCTAAAACCATTAGACCACGGGTATCTTCAACTTGAACAACATATGCATTGTCGAGCACGCCCGGGGGGAGATCAATTTCATATGTTCCATCAGCATATGATACAACGTTTGTTGGCAATACTAGATTCCAAGCTGAAGTTTCATTATCAAAGTTGAAGAATTTCAGGTTTGTTTTTCCAAGATTAATTAGAGGTTCATTACCATCTGTCAAAACTTTAAATTGTGCTTTATTTGCTGAAGTTGCATTGGTTACTTGAACATCCAGTCGTATTGAAGTGGAATAACCGACTCCGGAAATTCCAAGCCCCGTTAGATTATAATTAACATTAACTGTTCCCTGGCTGAAGCTGGAATCAGAATACCAGTTAGTGGTTAAATCTAGATTGGTCATGCTCATAGATAAGCCCCATTCAGGTCGAATTTGACCAATTTTATCTAGTCCGCTCTTAAAGTAATTTTGAGCTAATGTTTGCGCATAAGTCATATTACCCGTAACTTTTAGAACTGAACCATAATAGCCCACTGTAAATCCAAGAATTTGTTTAAGCCCAAGGTTAGTTTCGTCAACAGCACTTAAAATTTGTGGCTGATCTTGAAGTTGACTATAGCGTACAGCAGAGTATGTTGTAACTACAGATGCAACCAAAACAACTGCCACGAGCAAAGCAGCGATTATTGAAAATTGACCTTTATTGTTCATCTAAGCACTCCCTACTAAACCTAACTGTAAAACTACTAGTCGTGAAGTTCCATTGGCTGTATATTGAGAAGAATAGAGTCTGGGTTGATAATAAGACAAAAGACCCAAACCTGTGACTCGGACATCAGGTGTTCGAGTTAAACCTAACGCTAGAAGTGACCCCGTAATATCCGATGACCCTGAAGATTTGTGATTGTATATTGCGCCGGGATTATTGGTTCCTACGGGATTGAAAACATTAAATCCGATGGTTAAATCATAACCTGCCAATATCGAATTAGATAGCGCTCTTGTAGATGTTTGATATGAAGAAGGGTAGATTCCATAATAGTTAGTGAAGTCAATTGCTTGGTTCGTAAGCGTAACGCCTCCAACATCGCTAGCAACGCCCCTGCTATCATAACTGTAAGGTTGATTAGCTAAGCCTTGGAGAAAAGCTCTTGAACCACCTGTGCTTGTCATTTTCATCCCATAGATTCCCCAACCATTCTGACTACTAGAAAAAACAGCATTATTGCTAACATAATAAAAGGGATAACCAACAATACTAGCCCAAGTCCAATTGTAAGCGCGAACAGTACTTCCCAAAGTATAACAATATTTAACATAGTTGTAACCACTTGGAGCGCTCGAATCATAACCCAGACTTGCTCTTGAATTCCCTTGATAGTACTCCTGAGGCATTGGAACGCTTTCACCAAAAGTGTTGATAACAACAGCGTTTTGAACTCGCTCGCTGGGCGAGGCGGAAATCGTCTGATTATCGATTAATTGTCTAAGCTGAGCTGTATTTTGAACCATTATAGTGTTAACAAAATATGGTGATAATAGATTGTAAAGATCTTGCGCTAGACCCTGTGCCGTGTAACCAGTAATCCACCAACCGTTTGCATCACTACAATTCAAAATGTACAACGTGCCCCCGTCGGTTCCTTCACCGATTTTCTGGGGAGAAAAACTGAAAGTAACGTTTAAAGAAGCTACGGTATATGTAGACATATCTGAGGTCGCGCCTAAGTTTTTGGTATTCGCAACAGACGTTACAGAATTGTAGATTTGCCCATCATCACCATTCACATCATACACAGTCAAGTTGTACACAACATTAGACGGCAGGGAAGCTGAAAGTGCAACTTGCATTCCGCCCCAAAGTGAAGCATTGTCTGGTTGGAAAGCAGCATTACTTAAGTCGTAGTTTGAATTGAGTGTCTGCAAGGTGGTGAAAGATAATCGCCTAAGGTTCATTGGAGAGACTTGACTTGGCGGGGGCAAGACTGTGAAATATGAAACGGCGATAAATGCACCCGCGATTATTATAATTGTAAAAAGAACTTCGATTGTTCGAATCATTTAGGTTATCCCCTGGAACGATAGTTCCCATAGTTCAAGTTTAGCCTGATATGTGATTCCGCCAATTGTAACTTGGCGGAGGTCAGTGGTAACCCAATCGTGACCTGTGTCGTCTCCTCCAAAAACTAAGGGAAAAGCAAGAGAGCCTAAACCCCAAGGCATCAAACCAACCCCATATTGTCCAGAAGAAGTATCCTTATATGTTACAAGCAAGATGCCGTCAGTGTTAGGAACAGTTAGGTAAGCATAATCTTGTCCGGGTCCAGAGCCATAGGTTAATTCTCCAACCTCAGCTGGCTGATTTAATTGAATTTGTCGCAAATTGTAATCTTCTGCTAGAATCACAAAAGATGCGTTATAGGATATTTGAGAGGAGTCTGGGTTGACTTGGTGATTTCCAAGAGAATCACTGTGCACTAACAGTATCTCTTGGTTTTCAAAACTATCAATCAAAGGAATAACACTTTTAGTAGAAGAAGTAGGAACGTGCACATAGTACCCCATACCCTTAAAGCCGTTAAGATTGCTGTAAACGATCAACGCGTAAGATTGGGCTTCTCCATTTATTCCTGAAAAAGGAGGAAGTTGTGCTTTACCTGCAGAATCTGTATGAGTTGTGCCTTTTGCTAAAGTGTAAGAAGGATACTCGTTGCCGTCCTGATTTACAGTTATAAGACTGTAGGTCACTGGTGAATTAGCAAGGGGAGATCCAGTTCCATCAACACTAATTGCAAATTGTAAGGGCGATCCCGAAGAGATTTTTTGGATAGAAATCGTTAAAGTAGGCATCAAGACGATTTGAAAACCATATGTGCCATTTATCCCCAAGAGCCTTGACACTGTGGATTCGTTTACGGTCTGGGCTTTTGGTACGTATAAATAGCCCCCAAACCCAGCGGTATTATTACTATAATATGAATCTAAACGAGGGTAGTAAACTACTGAATCTGAAGAGGAAGAAAGCCGCATGGGTGAAAATGGGCTAATTAAATATTGGCGGTAAGCTGGATCTTGCAACCCAAATCCCAAGGGGGCAGTATCACTTTGTCCCCAAGTTGTTGGTAAGCCTGGATTGAGCAGAATAGTGTCTAAAATGTCGCTTGTTTTAGTGGACAATGCAGAGTGACGTTCATAAGCGAGCCCTGTCTGCATTGTTTGACTAAAGAGCCCAATAAAAATTAACAAAGCAGCAATTAAAACCGTCAATGAAATCATGTGATCGACAGTTGCACTAGCCATACTTAGCTAACACCTCCAAAAGACAACCAGATGGAGTTAGCTGTTTTGTTTGCAACAAAACTAAGTGAAGGAGCTGTACTGTTAAAAGACATGTTTTCTTGCCAATCAACATTTGGGCCTAGAGTGACTAAAGTTGAAGCTTGACTTGTTGTGCCCACAAGTCTGAGTGTGACATTCATAATTTCATAGGATGTTTCTGAAGCAGTCACATGACTCAGTATAGTGGTATAAACCCGACCGTCTATAAATGATGGAACACTTAGAATGATTCTCATAGTACCATCAGAAACAGTATCGCGATGCATAGTGTAGTAAAGTTGCTGTATGGAACTACCCAAATTCCCAGCGGTTTGCTGAAGCTCGAGAACCTGTCTAGAATCCTCCCAGCTATTCATTATAATAGTAGCTGTTAATGGAAATAGGAAAATTTGCGCGATAAGAACAGGTATGAAGATCATATATTCAATTGTTATATGAGCCATTTTTCTACCTCCATCTATTACACCTGTCCGATCGCAACAACGACTTTACCAGTATAGAATTCAACAACCGAATCTTGCGGAAGAGTAAGACTTACAGAGTCACTCTGAAATTGGAAGAAAGAAGAATCCAAACCAAGAGAATCAGACTGTGGGAAAGTTACGTTTATTCTAATTTGGTCCACGCCACTTCTAGTGATTTTAGAAATTCCGTCTCCGGTCAAAGTTATCGACTGAGACAAGTAACGATTTGTACCATTATCGAGAGATGGCAGATAAAACTTAAAGTAATTTGTGGTTTGACTCTGAGAATTAACTATTGACGATGTAAGCATCCGCATTGTTGGAACTAACACTATCCGACTGAAACTGCCATCGTTCATGGGAAGTTTTTCTTCACATATCACCTGACTTATGGGTGAAGAAGAATCAGATAACAAGAAGGAACTATTGGCGGTCGAGGGTATTCGTTCAAAATAGCCATTACCTATCGAATATGAACGAACAGGCATATTAAACATGATAATTCCAGTTGTACCATCAAAGGATAGATCTTCCCAGTCATTGCCGTCATTGGAGCTTATACTGAATGTGTAGTTTAGGGCAACGTCTTTAAACTGAACATTTCCGTACCTGCTCGAATAACTGATTGTCTGCGTTCGTCCTATTGACCAAGCTACGTCGTCAATTTGATCCCCAGTTGTTTGAAGGAACTGTTTGTTCGAAGTAAATTCGTTTTCAGCCACTTTAAGTGTCAAGATGTTCTGTGCGTAAGTCATCGCTACCATTATCAAAACGATGACAGCTGCAGTCAAAATAACCGTTGAAATAGCTGGACTCGCAGCTTTCTTGTCTCTGCATAATCTTAGACGATGGCTGTTCTGAATTTTGCTTTTCCTCCTATCCTAGTTTTACGAATTGTGGAATCAACTTAGCAGCTATTATTGAGATCAGCACGAGTATTGTAGCATGTTTGAAGCCAGCTCCAATTGATTCTTCACTGATTTTCCCTGCGACTATACCTATAAGATAACTATTGAAAATGACTGCAGTCATAAACACGGTTTGCATTAAACCGTTATCTGGTGCAGCTGCTGTTTCAACCCCTGGCACAGCGATCCCCGTAGTTAACCCCATCATCATTACGGTCGTTGCAACAAGCAACACTGACGCAAGATAAGGCATCAATACGTAAGGCCTTACGGACATTTTCTTTTCTTTTTCTACTTCCTGAGTCATGTTATTAAAACGCGCCAGAGATTCAATCATGGGTATTGTACCGCCGCCTACGTCTATAGTCTCAACTAGTAGAAACATGACTATTTGCGTCATCCAACTCTTTGTGCGATGAAGAAAATCCATCATAACTTTCTTTACTGGCACGCCCCATGATATCTCGGAGCTAATTTTACGCAGTTCTCTGGTAAATGAACCATAGTCTCTCTTAGACAGACTCTCAATGCATTTTTCTGGTGACAGCCCAGTTTTCCTTACCTCAGTAAGGTCTCTGAGAAAGTTTGCTACGCCGAGCTCCATACTATTTTTTATTTTTGTAGCTCTCATATGCACTATAGCAGCTGGTCCTACTGAAATCATAAGTGAAATAGACAGAGCTATCGTTATGTCAACACCCAAGTTTTGGAGAGTAGTGAAGATTGGTAGTTGCATTGTACCCATGAAGTTAGTGAGCAATAGAAAGACAACTATTGCCATAACGCCAGATACCGCGAATACTTTGTAAGGACGCATATCTACCAGTGGAGTTTTTGGTTGCATGCTATGAGCCAGATAGATGAAAAGCATTGACAACATAGGCGTAAAAATGAAAGTGTATAACAAAATGCCTGAATATGAGGATATATCAGCGTTCGCGTTAGGAGTTTGAATGTTGTTTACAGCAAACAGGATATAGAAACAAAGCGACATCATAACCATAACGATAATAAACGTTTCAAGAAGCATTCCTAAGCGTTCAGCAGCAGCTTTGACTCTAAGGGCTCTGTTTTTAAAGATATCTTCAGCTTTACGTTCAAGGTAGTGTCCTATGTCGCCTCCAATGATAACTGTTGAGGCATAACCACCTAGGAAATCTTTGAAAAGATCTAGCGGTGTTTTCTTAGCTGCGACTTCAAGTGCCGTCAATGGGTCAACCCCAAAGACCTCTACCTCTTTAACGATGTCTTTTGCTTCCTTACTCATTGCAGGCATTAAATCGACTTCGGTTAAACGTTTGAAGCTGGTGTAAGGCGCTATACCTCCTGCTGACATAACACTTACGTATGCGGCTGCGAACGGAATTTCTCGCTCTAATCCGCCTGATCGGTCGCTCGCATTATTCAATGGCACAACTAGAAAACCAGCAACGACAAAGACGGGGAGAAAAACCAAGGTCAAAAGTGGAAGAATCCCAAAGTATATTGATATAATTCCTGCAACAACGGAAACAGGTACGGTTAACAAGGCAACGAAAAGCATTAGGGAAATATATGTTTCATGATAAATCTTAACTCGTCCTTTTTCAAGTGAACTCTTAGTTTTGGGAAAGAATTTTCGAATTAAATAAGGAGCAAAACGCCCAAAAAGGCGAAAAGATAAAGCTTCTAATTTACCTAGAAGCGGCAACTCGATTAACCTCCGCGGACTCGATGATCTTATTGTACATTTCTTTGGGTCTAGCGTAGTATTCTGCGATTATTGAAGCGACTTCTTTGTAGCTGCGGATGTTTTGCTGTCGCATCCATCGTAAAACGTTGGATCGATTAGTTAGCTCTTCGATTAATTCATTTCGAGTTTTACCTAATCTTCCAGCAAAATTTGTTAGAAGAAAGCTAGATTCTAAATCTACGATTTGTTCATCTTTGATTGGATCCCATTTGAAGGGATTTTTGAAAGTTTCATGATCCACTACTTCGTTTAAAGAAAGTATGCGACGATAAGCTCTCTTTTCACCATTTTTGACTAAGTGAACACGTTGTACGGACATAACAATGTTCATTAACGGAATGTAAGCCGGTGAGATATCCATTGGTTTTTGAGTGAGACGCTGCACAGCTGACTGAACGTTTTCCGCGTGCATAGTACACATGCCACCGTGACCTGTAGCCAGAGCCTGAAATAGAACATACGCTTCTTGCCCTCTGACTTCGCCTACTATCATTAGATCCGGACGGTGTCTCATGCAGGTCTTAACCAAATCAAAGAGTGCAACTTCGCCAACGCCGCTACCACCTAAACCATAACTTTGCCGTGCAATTAGAGAAACCCAGTTATCATGTGACAAATTTAGTTCCGCAGTTTCTTCTATGGTCATTATTTTGCTGCCGGGTCTGACTAAACATCCTAATGCATTTAAGGCAGTAGTTTTTCCCGCTGCAGTTCCTCCGAGAACCATGACTGAGGCGCGATTTTCAAGGCAAACCCACAAGTAAGCTGCCATTTCTTCTGTGAAGGTTCCAATGTTGATTAGGTCAATTATTGAATATGGATCTTCGCGGAACTTTCGAATTGTAAATGCAGTTCCGAATGGTGTAATTTCTCTTCTATAGGCTACAGCAAGTCTATGTTTACCTGGAAGCGAAGCATCAACAATTGGAAAAGCGCTGCTGACATGTTTACCTGCCATATGGACAAGTTTTACGACTAGATTATCTAAGTCTTCGTCGCCTTCGAACTGGAGGTTTGTTTCTATACTTTCAAAAGTTCGGTGCCAAACATAAACAGGTTTGTTTACTCCGTCGCATGAAATGTCTTCTATATTTGGATCCCGCATCAAAGGATCGATTTTACCAAAACCAACAAGGTCGCGTTCTGCGTGATATAGAATTTTGTACCAAGAAACATCGGGAAGCCAGCCGAGGCTAATTCGATATTTGTCAACCACTTTTTTGGCTTCATTAGCAAAGAACTTACGAGGATCAGTTATTTCTTCTTTAGGTGATTCAATTTCTGCCAAGAGCATTTCTAAGATGCGATTGTAAATTCCTCGTTCCATCGAGTCAAGTTGAAGTTCATCTAGAATGTATTTGTGTTCTCCTGTTTTAGGGTCTTGAACTATTGCAACTTGAGCAAATGGCTCGTATAACGGATATTTTTCAACAATTTTAATTCCCTTGGGTAAAGATTTAGGTGCAATTTGAGGTTCTGGCTCAGAAACATTAGTTTTTCGTTTAGATCTGGAAAATTTGATAGTTGGAAGACGGTGTTCCTTATGGGCAACTGATGGTTTGGCTTCATTCTGTTTGTTTTTTGCCTTTGATTTTTTTAGGCTTTGCTTGAGGTTGGCTGCTTTCAGCTTAAGTTTGTCGTTTGTTTCTTTCATTTTTTTCTTGATGCTTGATTGTTGCATTGTTGATCTGTATTACAGTTTTGGTAAGTTCAATCCTATTAAGTATTATGTCTCACTACAACATATTAGCAATCAGTACAACACAACTACAACACCATTCTAACCAAACAAAGAACAAACAATTAATTAAAACCAATAAAATAACAATATATAAAAAACCTGACGGAAGAAGCCAACATGAACCAAACCGCAAAAATTATTAACCAAGTCTATAGCGAAGGCCGAAAAACACTTCTAGAAACCGAAGCGAAAACAATATGCAACCAATATTCCATTCCAGTCACCAAATTTAATCTGGCAAAAGACGAAAAAGAAGCCGCCGTACAAGCTGACCTAATTGGATACCCTATCGTCCTTAAAATCGTCTCACCCGACATAATCCACAAATCCGATGCAGGAGGAGTTATGGTTAACCTCAAAAACACTCAAGAAGTTACTGCAGCATACAAAGAAATCATCAAAAACGTAACGAAATACAAAGATAATGCAAAAATCGTTGGCGTTCTAGTTCAAGAGATGGCGCCTCAAGCTACCGAAGTCATTATAGGAGCAATCAAAGACCAACAGTTTGGACAAACCATAATGTTCGGACTTGGGGGCATATACGTGGAGCTTCTAAAAGATGTAAACTTCCGTGTTGCCCCATTAACAAACCAAGATGCGAAAGAAATGATTACGCAACTGAAAGCGTTTCCACTTCTCAATGGATATCGCAATACACCTCCAGCAGATATTAATGCGCTTACGAAAATTCTATGCAACGTATCACGTTTAGTTATGGCGCACCCAGAAATTAAAGAGTTAGACCTTAACCCCGTCATGGCATACAAAATAGGTGCAAAAACAGTGGATGCCAGAATGATACTCGAATAGCGCCATTAACCAAGACAACTGCCAAAATAAACTCGAGAATATTCGACTATCTAAATACTTAGGTAAGCATTTCTAAAACAAGCAGCCAAAGAATTTTAATTATAATGAAATATTTTTATGGGTGTGGGTTAACTATTCTGGTTTGTGCTAGACAGGGTGGGGTCGTAGTCTAGACAGGTATGACGACGGGCTCCAGAGAGCAAACACACACGGGTTTGCTGACTCCGCAAGGAGAATGACGAATCTCCGGAGCGGTCATGAAGAAACCCGTAAAGCGCCGCTTAGCGCGGCTCTTGGGTAAAGGTCGTCGGTTCAAATCCGGCCGGCCCCACCAAACTAACATTCCAAATCAAACAGCCGGACAGCCCATAAATCGATGAACATTTTATTTGATTTTTAGAAATCTTCTAAACTTATGTAAATTTTAGAAAACTTGATTATTAATTTTAAATTGCCATAAAAAATGTCTCTGCGGACCTCATTCTTTACAGAGGTTACTCGTTAATTCTACTAAACCTTCTAAAATACAATAATAGCAAATTTGTTTGTTCAAAAAATTATGGTTGATTATTAAGGTGATTTATTTTTTTATTTTCAATTAGATGCAACAAATTTATCCTATCTTTCCCTAGTTTCATAGACGATTATTGAGTCAGTTTTAATTTTCATTGCTAAGTCGTGCCCTTCAACTATTTTCCTCAAGCAACTTATGCTCTCTTTTGTAATATTTAACTTAATGTTAATGTGATAACCATTGTACAAAGGGTACATAGCTTTCTGCGGTATCAATGTGAACGTGCTCCCCTCCATATTTGGGCATCTGTCAACAATTTCCCTTAACAGAATAGCAATTTCAGCTAGTTTCATATATTAATCTCACTATTGTCAATTTAAAGTTTGAATTTACCTTTAACATTATCTTCTCCTACCTTGAATAGCTTATGTATTCTTGAGATCAAATAAAGACACTTAAAGTCTCAGCTAACGTTTCTTACCTTTGGGAGGAAGTTGCTGTCTCATCTGTTTTTTCTTCGCTTCTTTTTCGCGTTCAGCCTTTTTCTTATGGGCTATTTGCGTATTTTTTTCTTTACGTCTTGATACACTAGGCATAAAATCACACTCTGATTAAAACAACATACAAGCTATAAACATTTATTGTATTTAACCCAATCCTATTTGAGAAATGCTTAACAGACTAAAAAAAGAGAAAACAACTTTTGGGTATCTGAGTGAATTTACTACCACTCTGTGGCAACTGACCACACGTATTGAGGAAAATGGACAGTTCGAGTTTCAAATGATAATAAAGGTGTCAATTAAATATGAAACACTCTATTTCCAGTTTTCTCGTCGCCTAGACCAAGCTTGTTTTTCATTTTCTGGGTCTTGGTGTCGAGTTGCAAACCGAGTTCCAGTTTCTGTTCTCGGGGTTCTATGTTTACTTAAACAGTCTCGGCAATATACTGGTTTACCTGCTGTGGGTTTAAAGGGAACAGTAGCAGTTTTGCCACAATCACTACATTTAATTTCAGTTCTAGTTTGTTGGGACATTATTTGTTATCCTGTTAATTTAAGCTACGAAAATAGCGAATGAATTAACTTGATCAGATAGATATCCACAGTGACTTAAACATTTGCATATGAAATAGGACAACTGTTCATCTAAAAGCTCTGTTCTTTAATAAGAAGCCGTTTTTCAGTCATGTAGTTTGCGCTAAAACAAAAGGAGTAATTTTGAATTGAGTGCGCTAAAAAATCAAAGCTTATACGCTTCACGCGTTTAGTCTCAGCTAATCGTTACTATTTTTCCCGCTTAAATTCGCCGCGTCCACCTGAACTGACTATGTTTGCGATTACACTTTCGCCAACTTTATCAAGAAGTTCTTCAGCACGCTTCCAATTATCAGCTGAAACTTCAAGCCGATACTTTGGAGCAGCGATAACAGAAAACTCGATTTTAGAGTCTTTGCTTTCTTGCGATTTCTTTGCACCTTTAAAGGCTTCTTGAATGCATTTAACACCGTTTGGTCGGGAACAACGCACTTCAAGGATACCACGGACTTTGACAGTTTTGACTCTAATTCTTGCTTCTGCAACTTGAAATATAATTGAAGCTAAATCATCAGGAATCTTTGATTCTTTAAGGATTTCAACGCCTTCTTTTAGAACCTTTTCAAAGCCTTCATAGAGACCATATTTTTCTTCCAGTTTAGCACCAACTTTCTCATAGACTTCATCCTTAGATAAACCGGCACGTTCAGCAACCACATATAACAAAGCTTCTCCTTTTCGATCTTTCTTCCAAGATTTAATCTTTTCAATTCGCTCACGTTTGGTAACGCGCCGTAATGACAAGTCTATGTGCCCTTTTTCGGTGTCAACTCGAAGAACTTTGAGAACCATTTTTTGGTTTTCACGAACAAAGTCTCGGATGTTTCTTATACGAGCGCTAGAAATTTCGGAGATATGAAGAAAACCGCGCTTGTTGTATTCATCAAGATTAGCATATACTCCGTAATCCATCACCGTTTTTATTGTTGCGATGACTAGGTCACCAGGTTCCGGCCACTCAATTTTTTGTTCAGACATATTCTTCCTTCCAAAATTCAAATGATATTAGAAAAGCTTATCGGTTTAATGCCAAAGCCATCTTAAGATCATTTTTCAGTAAACCAATCAGATTATCTTCAAAGTGATTTTTCGCGTTTATGGCAAGCAGTTTTATTTTACAGATATCAGTCACACTTTCTTTACAATCTGAGATTGCTGTTAAAACTTTTCCACATTTCTTTTGGCATTGGTTACTTGCGCGATCCATTATCGCAGAATATAATTCCTGTATATCAAATGGAGGCATGTAGTCTTCTGAAACATGCTGAATTTTTTGTTTTCTCATTTCCTCTAATGCACTATCAGTGAATTTTCTACTTATCAAGATTGCAGAATTATAATCATGTAGTTTAATTAGCTCTGCCATATTTTTAACATCATTTAGACTAATGTACTCGCTAGTCAAAGGCTTTATCATGCGCAAAAGGACTTTGTTGTTCAGATTATCTAATGCTGTAACATCAGTAAAGTTTCCATTTTTCTGTCTTGTTACATTTTTATAACCACGAACAGCAATTATGAAATTAGTTTTGTTTTCACTCATACTATCACCTTAATTGAGAATTTAGAGCTCGCCAGGGTCATTTTCGTCAAAGACAAAATCTTCTAAACGTAATTTTCCATTAGTTATAACTGCTTTATATTGGGCTTCACAGATAGGGCAGTTGACCACTTCGTTATGAATTGGACCTTCTTTGATGAATGTGTTTCCACATTCAGTACATTTAACGATAATTTTTGATAACGCTCCTACATAGTAAGATAATTGTGATTTCTAAGCCAATCGGACTGGTTTTTTCTATAGCGCCAGAAAATGTCACCTCTAGAATCGCTCTGGAAATCCCAAGGGGAAACCAAAACTATGTCTCCGTCTCTTATCCACACGCGTCTTTTCAGTTTACCCCTGATTCTACATAACCGTTCTTTTCCATCCTGACATTTTACCAAGATTCGATCGGCACCCAACATCTTTATTGCAATGCCTAAAACGTCATTTGATGAAGGCAAAATCATATTATCGAGACTGCCTTCGTTTGTTATTCTTCTTTTACCCATACTTCAAACCTTATTCTA
This sequence comes from uncultured Candidatus Bathyarchaeia archaeon, assembly GCA_964413605.1. Classification (GTDB taxonomy): domain Archaea; phylum Thermoproteota; class Bathyarchaeia; order Bathyarchaeales; family Bathycorpusculaceae; genus Bathycorpusculum. Next base: position 23,060 of record CAYPSV010000003.1, read on the forward strand.
AAGATCTTAATTAGAATAATTGGAGAAAAAGTAAACTATACTTTCGTGCCTTTTCCTCTAAAGAATTCCAATACTCTAAAAATGTTATTGCGAGTATATTAGGGTATGGAAAATAAATTCCATTTTGCCTCGACAATAAGAACAAAACTAAATTCTGGTTTTTTCAGATAACAATAGTATATCAAAAACGCTTTTTTTGAGCAAAGTCTACAAACTTTATAAAAATATAACTCTTGCTTCAGGAACCAATATCCATTTAATTATTGAAAGACTTTTTTACAATTTTTAATTGCCATTCTTGTTCAGAGGAAAGTAGCTATTAATCAGTATTGTCTTTGGCTATATCTTGACTTGAGACAATCATCGCAAAAGTTTTTCTTGTATTTTCTTATTTTTCGCGGTTGAAAGGGCTTTTTACACTGACTACACTTGATGAGAGTAATTTGATTGGGATCAATGAGCTTGAGTCTTCTTTCTAACTCTGCTTTGACTTCGACATCACTCTCGCTTTCAAGAGCATCATTCAGCAGTTCTATTGCAAATTTAAGGCTTTTTTCACCAAAAAGCTCACCGAATACATTTGGAGTTTTTCCCTTTCGCTGGTCAACTTTTATAGGTAACATACAAACGAAGTTCGCAGGATAATCTTTAGACTTACTAAAATCCAGTACGGCAAAACGATAAGTTTTTGCTAAACTTTCCGTTTGCATCCGCTTAAAAACTTGTAATTTACACTCCATACAATCAGCACTTAAAGAGAAGTAAAAATACGAAGCCCACCTAATATCTCTATGCTAACTGGCACTAATCTTTCATTAATAAAAGGCTTTGTCGAAGATATGTTATCTAAAAAAACAGAGCCAAAAAACAGCTCGGCCAATTAATACCCTATTCTGGTGTAGTTTCCTGATTTTATCAAGAAATATAGTACAAGTTAAAATTCTTGTTTGTTTAAATAGGTAGAACGGTTATCTTTGGTCTTGCACTCAAAAGTTGAGATACTAAAACGGAAAGCGCCACAATTCATAATCTTGGCTATAGTTGCAGTGTTGATAAGCTACATAATTTTTATAATATTAACCGATATTAGTGCTGTATTCTCGTTCACCAAAGATGTAAAGACAACGATTCGTTCAATGGGTTATTTTGGTGTTTTCGGCTTAATGCTACTTGAAGCTAGTTCCCTGCCGATTCCAAGTGAAGTTATCTTGCCGTTTGCAGGTTACCTGATTTCGACTGGACAGTACAATCTAAACATCGTCATAATGATTTTTGTTTCAACTATTTCAGCCGTTATCGGTTCTCTTATAGATTATTTTATTGGACTCAAAGGAACTCAAGCTATAACCAAATACCGAGTGCTTGGTCGTCCTATCTTCTCAGAAAACCAGCTAAAAATTGTTGCATCATGGTTTACTAAATACGGTCCAGCCATGGTGTTTCTTGGACGTTTAATTCCTGGCTTTCGCACACTGATTTCTTTCCCAGCTGGGGCAGTAAAAATGCCACTATCAAAGTTTGTTGCCTACACATTAGCAGGTTGTGCAATTTGGAATACACTGCTCATTTATGTAGGGTACTATTTAGGATCGAACTGGAGAGAAGTCGCCAATGTATCACATTACATAATTATCGGAACTTTTGCTTTCATTATAATACTAGGATTATTCCTTGTCCTAAAAAGAAAACGAAGAAAACGTCTTACAAAATAGTCAGCCTAAGATATTGATTAAAGGGTTAAGTTCTCCTTCAACACCAAGGGCTTTAGCTTCTTTAACTTGTGTCCAACAATCCACTTCTGACAAAGCGTTCAATACTTCATAATTAACTGAACGCAAAAAAGCCGAGTCGATCGAGATGGCTGAATCCGATGCAAAAACACCCACATCTTTGAGCACTATTTCGCCGGGATTAGGTAAACAATCACATCCAGCAGCAATATCCTTGGCAAAACTTACGTAAGCGACTTTTCTAGGATTAAATGTTGACAAAACGCCCACAACTGCAGATGCCAATGCTTTGCTGAGATTTTCTTTGCCCACGAAGCTTATTGCATCCATCGGGCAAGCTTCTATGCAAACTGGACAACGCATACAAAGCGGCGAATTGTTGTGGGCTTTTCCTTCGATTATGTTTGGGAGGTGTAACATGCATGCTTCTTTGCATTTACCACAACCAACACATTTCGAAATGTCAATGTCTAAACCTACAACTCTATGTTGCCTAATTTTGCCAGCTTCAGATGTGCAACCCATACCTATGTTCTTGATGGCTCCTCCAAACCCGCTGAGTTCATGACCTTTGCAGTGCGAAACTACTATCATAGCATCAGATTTCACGATCGCTCCTGACACTTCAATTTCGTGAAGGATTCCTTTGGTTTTTACTTTTTGAAAGTTTTCGCCTTTCAATCCGTCCGCAACTATGAAAGGGGCCATGTTAAAACCATTCATGAAAGCAGTTTTTATATGATCCACAGCGTTGTGCCTTTGAGCTTGGTAGGCAGTGCTTGAGTCGGTAAGGAAGGGTTTGCCACCAGCCTCTAAAACCCGGCGAATAATATCGTGAACAAAGAAAGGCTGAACATAATATGGGTTACCTAATTCGCCAACGTGGAGTTTTACTGCGACTAAGTCTCCTTTTTCTATGCAGTCAAAGGTTCCAGCTTCATCATATAGACGGCTAGCTTCATCAAGCATATTGTGGTTCGTATCCCAAGGCACTAAATCAACAGACATTGCTTATCTTAGCCTCTTCTAATTACACATAACAGAGCCTATAAACTTAAACTTCTTTCTGTTTTCAGAAAAGATATTTATGGGTGCCTCGAAAACGCAAAGAATTAACAAAGGCTTACAAAGAGACCGCTATAACGCACTTGATAAAACTTCTTAAAGAGCCTGTATATAAAAAATGACCAAAGCAGAACTACTCAAATATTAATCAAGAAATACGAAACGTTTCGTTAGCCCCTAAACAATTCAATTATATAACCTATCTTTCATCTAGCAATTTTAATTAAACAAAGCAATCCGCATTAGCACCGAAATATAACGATTATTATTTTATTATTCTAGTTGCTATCTGGGTAGTCTTAAATGATATTTCATCAAGTTATGGTAATAGCTGTCAAGAAAACTCGTCATAGACAACTGAGAATATTAGTATTTTTTTCCCAACGACATTTTCTTTTGAATTTCAGCCACATCTTTTTCATTATCAGCTAAAACATTTATCCATAAATTGAATTCAGCTTCTGAAATTTCTTTTTGAATAACACCTTGTTGATCGCCTGAAAAAAAATGTGAGGTACCACCAGAAAAGTGTTTAGCATAAAAAATCCTGTCCGCAATAACAATCTTGGATGAACAATAAACTCTTTCAGCACAAAGATAATCGATTTTGTAGCCCATTTGATTTCCTGCTCTGGATGCATTGTTTTTTATTAATTAAGATTTTCTGGTTCAAAGGACAGTAACAGAGATATTTTTTAACATATTTAGTCAAGTAGGGTCTTAAGTTGCTTAAGTTACCTTCCCTTTTGGGGGAGTGGGGGTTTTTCGTTTTAAGAATATATATCCTGATGCTAACGCGATTATTACGAGGGCAACCCCCGCGGCTACCTCGAGGGTTGGAAAGGATGAAATATTGAAGTAAACTGTTACGTCACCTGAATTTCCAGTTTCGTCTGATGCGTAAAGTGTTACATGATGTGAACCATCCGATAATGCTGGAAGAGTAACGTTTCCGATAATTGATATTTTTTCTTGTTCATCTAAACTGTAAGAAATGTTTGCAGCTTGCTCGTTCAATACAAATGTCAATTGAATGTCAGTTGAATCGTAGGTTCGATTTTGTGGCAGCAGCACATTGATAACCGGCGGTTGAGTATCTATAGAAAAGAAAACAGTATTTGAATTACCCATATTACCAAAACTGTCATTAGCAAACAAAGTTATTTTGTGGTTTCCATCGGTAAGATTTGTGAGGGCAATTTCAGATTTGATTGTCACATTGGCTTGATTATCCAAACTGTATCCAATCCAATCAACACCACGATTAACTGTAAAAGATAATTTGGCTTCAGCATAGGTATTATTTTCAGGTGAAGTAACCAGCACTTTTGGAGGAATAGTACCATAACCCACTGGTTGGTAACGCTCATTGATATCTAACCATTCTTGCCCATCAAATCCACCGATTGCATAAAGAACATCATTAAGAACTGCCAAACCAAAGTAAGCTCTAGGAGTTAGCATCGGGTCGCCAGAGACCCAAGAATTGTCTGTAGAGTTAAAAATTTGGGTTTCGCCACTATTTTGGCCGTCTATTAGTCCACCAATAAAATAGGTCAAAATCGGCGCCATAAATCCTTCAGTGGTTGCTGTTGCCCCGTAACTTGCACCTTCAGGTAAAACCTTAGCCGAAGTCCAGTTGTCATTTTGAGCGTCATAAACTTGATTGTTTGAAATGCTGGTGGAACTTCCTGAGCTGCTCAGATATCTTGAGCCCCCTAAAATGTAGATTTTACTATCTATAGCTGCAGAACCATATCCTTCAACTGCAATTGGAATCGGACTTTTTGTGGTCCATGTGTCGCTTGTAGGGTCATAGACTTCGTTAATATTGGTTTCACCATAAAAGGGGCTAGCACTCGAATATCTTTTTCCGCCTATTAAATAGATTTTATTGTCAACTATGTTTGCAGACAGGTCACTTCTTGGAGTTGGCATGGAGGCTTTTGTTTGCCAAGTGTTAGTCGCCGGATCATATACTTCGTTGTTTCCAACATACCCATTATTGCCAACTGTACCACCAATTACGTAAATCTTTCCTTGATAGACTGCTATAGCAAAGGCACTTCTGGCAGTAGGCATCGACATTTTGTTTGTCCACTGATTTGTAGCGGGATTGTACTCTTCAGTTATACTAACTGGCTTATTATCTTCTGTTACCCCACCAATGGCATAGATTTTGCCACCTGCAACAGCCAACCCGAGACCTCCTCGGGGAGTAGGCATGGGAGATAACAAACTCCAGGAAGCCTGTGAATCAGCAGCCTTAATCGGAACAAAGTCGAAGTTTACTGAAAGGGTTAATACGATAAGCACGATAGCCAAAATTGTGCGAGGCTTATTTATCAAATTTCCCCCAAGAGCTTTGTTAGTTAATAAAATAACACTCTACCCTTATATTGTAAGCGCTTAAAACACCCACAGTGCGATTGTCGTTACTCAAGATTTAGAAGAAGAATTATTTTTCTACAGGATAATTTAAATTTACTTGAAAAAATTCTAAATGCAAATAATACCTCTAAAAATTCTAAAATGCCTCTGAAATTTGATCTCTATATAGTGAAAAATGCCTGCGTCGCGGTAGACGATTTTGAAGGTTTCTGAACCACATTCTTGATGGAATTAATTTGTCAAGATCAATCAGTCATTTTTTACCCGTGATTTTATTGACAACCACACCAAGAATTGGAAATGTTACGAAATAATATTCCATCAGATAATCACCAAAATTGGCTTTTAAGCGCGTTAGTTATATTCAACTTGTTAATCTTATTCTATAGGTTTTATACAATGATAACTGTTATTGGCGCAGGCAAAGTTGGAAGCGCCGCAGCTTTTGATATTCTACGTTACAAAATAAGCGATGTTGTTTTGATTG
>CAYPSV010000003.1:28832-33300 GCA_964413605.1 uncultured Candidatus Bathyarchaeia archaeon
AGCGCCGCAGCTTTTGATATTCTACGTTACAAAATAAGCGATGTTGTTTTGATTGATTCTAACGAAAAAGCAGCTAAAGGTGAAGCTATGGATATGATGCAAGCAGCGCCAGCCATCGGGTTTGACGGCAAAATCCGCGGAACTAGCGATTACAAAGAAATGGCAGGTTCAGAACTTGTAATTATCACAGCAGGTCTTGGCCGACGTCCTGATATGACTCGGTTTGACCTAATGAACACCAACGCCCAAATCGTTAGCGGTATAGCGAGAGAAGTGATTAAAAACGCGCCTGACTGCAAGCTTATGATAGTAACAAATCCTGTTGACATAATGACCTATATGGCAGCTAAGGTGAGCGGATTACCTAGATGTTGCATATTTGGAATGGGCAACATTTTAGATTCAATGCGGTTTAGAACATACTTAGCCAACGAGTTGAGTGTTTCGCGGGAAGACACACGAGGATTAGTGATTGGTGAACATGGTGATAGCATGGTTCCTCTTGTTGAATACGCGTCTGTCTCAGGCATACCCGTAACCAGCTTACTCACATCCGAACAACTTGACAAAATTGTTCATGCCACTGTAACGTCAGGTGCAGATGTTATTCAACTCAAAGGTAGCACTGTTTATGCTCCGGGTATGGTGATTGCTATAATGGCAGATGCGATTTTAACGGGAAGAAATCGTGTCATGAGTGTATCCACCTCTCTAGATGGCGAATATGGCCATTCAGGTTTGTCTATAGGAGTACCTGTAGTTTTGGGAAAAGAAGGGGTTGAAAAAATTATCGAACTCGAACTCTCGGAGAAAACAAAAGCAAAGTTTTCAAAGTCGGTGAATATTCTAAAAGAAGCTAGATCATTTTTGAAGGATTAAAAGAAAAGAAATTAGGTAATTGAACGAGTTTTAGCACAATAAAAGTTACCGTTCAGCCTTACAAAAGCAGGACATTTTCCGTCGTTACAATGGTTTAGCCATTGACATGGCGCTCTAACTTCATGCACTCTTGGCATGTATTCGCGTTTGCTAAAAGTTTCTTGGCGGTTTTCTCTTTTTGATATTTGTTTCATCATTGTTTCCATTCAAAAACAACCTCAAACTCGCTTCAACAGATTTTAAATTATTATCTCTCAAGGGTTGTTAATTAAAATGTGTTACAGTCGTTGCACAACAACAAATACATATAAGCACTAACTTGCCAAAGCTTCATTTTTCAGAAAGAAATTGACTCAGAGCAAAACTGAGAATAATACTGTAGACTACTTTAAGAGCCCCCTCTATTCTATCGAAAGGTTTCGTAAAGTGACTCTTTAAAAGTTTTCAAAAAATGCTTTTTATTGTTCTTTAACATGTGGAGAAGTAAGAATATGAATCAACCGAATGGTTAAAGGGGACAAGGATGAGTAAGGAAAACAGTTGAATCTTATCCTCTGACTTTAGAAGATAAAAAACATAGGTGGAGTGGTTTTGCTAAACCATTAGTATATGACTAAGGCAATTGTTCATCTTATGCAGATTCAACTAAAATGTTTATATCAAAAGACGCTATCAAACCAGCTTAAGTGAAAAAGATGCCAAACAAAAATGGAACTGAAAAATATCAGTTTCTAGCAAAATTAGCACTTGAAAAAGGCGCAACAGATGCAAAAATAATTCCCACGACCAAAGTCGTTGTAGAAGACCGCGTGGTCCTTAAATGTAAAGTCGGCTGCAAACAATATGGCAAAACGTTGGCCTGTCCACCATACACACCTTCCGCTGAGGAATTTCGCAAAATTGTCAGCGAATATAGCTACGCTATGTTTATGAAGTTCGTCTCAAACGCACAAGCCGACACTGAAGTTTTAAAGAAGCTCATGGTTGCCGAAACAGACCCCACAGTCTCAAAGGAAATCAAGGAAAAGGCGGCAAAGTTTTGGAAGGACTGGAAAGAAGACAAACAAAACATACTACAAAGCGTGGTAGATTTGGAAAAAGCTGCCATGAACAAAGGCTATAGTTTAGCCTTGTCATTCATTTCTGGACATTGCCAACTCTGCGAAAAATGCAACACCGAGACACGCATTTGCAGACACCCTGAATTGGCGCGTTGGTCAGAAGATGCAGTTGGAGTCAACGTTAAGAAGACCGCGGCCAATGCAGGCATAACCGTTACTTTCCCCTTCGCCAAAAATCCTGAGTCCTTTGCAATGCTCCTAATAGACTAAAAGCAAAAGCTAATAATCTTGCAGCATAAAAAGGGAAACATGAAACTTCTTCTTGACGAAATGTATACTGGTCTAAAAGAATATTTTGAGGCTTTAGGTTATCAAGTTACAACTGCTCAGGAAGCGGGACTAAAGAGCGCCAAGGACAGGGATATCGTGGAGTACGCTGGCAAAAAGGGGCTTTTGTTAGTGACACAAGATCAGAAACCCGCAGAACTTGCTAAGCTTTTAGGAGTTAGGTGCGTATTTATTTCTAATTTGATAATTGCCAAACTCGTTGACCAACAAATAAAGGACCTAAATCTTTAGATGTTGATGTGACGAAGATATTTATTCCAGAGGTAAGAAGTAGCGTAACCCGCAACTGCACCTGTCACTGGACCCATAAACAATACTAGAGCATCTAACATGAGACTACGTTCAATAAATAAACTAAATGACAAAAACCCTGTTGTAAATGCTAAATAGCTAGAAACTGCAATTAAGAGCGTACTTACAGCCATTGCACCCATCATCCTATTTCGGCTTATGCTTTGAGTAGAATCTTTTACTTTGAAAATTAATAGAAACACGTCGACAAATAAGCCAAAGAGAAATGCAAAAAAGAATGTGAAGGGACCCAATGCAGTTCCGCTGATTAATGCTGTCAGAAGACCCCCTACTGCGCCGGCCGACATAGCACCGATTTTAGGGATGAATAACCCACTTAAAGCAAGAAGGACGGCTTGAACCACTATTATGAGGTAGTTTAGTGGGGATGGAAGAAAGACATTGGTAACGAAAATTATTGAACCGAAAAGTGCAATTATGAACAACCGCTGTAGTTTCTGCAATGTGTGCGCCCCTCTTTGAACTATAGAATCAGGTTTCCATTTTAAAAACATTAATTTTTAGGTTAGCTGAGTAATAAATGTAAGGGGATTATCTTATGCAATGTGCACGCTGTGGGTGTAATCTTGAAACAAATCAAGTGAATCATTTTGAAGGAAAAGACGTTTGTGAAGATTGTTGTTTTGAACTTATGAACCCACCCAAAACATGTGACCCTTTGGCAGTGCATTCGACTCTTACTATCCGAAAAGAACTGGGACAAAACGGTACCGAAGGGTTAACTGACTTACAAAAGCAGATCTACAATATAGTAGCCGAAAAAAGAACAATCAAGAGGGAAGAATTAATAGCTGAGTTGAGTTTGACTCCAGAAGAGATGGAACGCCAATTTGCAGTTTTACGCCATTGTGAGTTACTGCGTGCCTTCAAAGAGGGAAAGACTGTCTATATAACAAAATTCTCCACCTAAGTTGTTGTTAAAAAGTCTTCCACGCGGTTTACTTCAATTTTTGACGGAAAGTTATAAATCTTCAAGTTATAATATTTAGTAAATGTTTAATATTTGACGCATAAATGTAAATCGGGGATAAGGTAAAAATTGAGCACTCACGCAGAAGATTTAAAACTTCGGTTAATGACAATTGAATTACTTCGGACAGCGAAGTACAAACGAAATATAACTTACCGGGAGCTCGCCTCCAAAACAGGCTTACCCGTCACAGTTTTAAGTCGATACGCAAAAGGTCATGTCTTACCAAACACAACACGCGCCAAACAGCTCTGGCGTGTCTTAACTAAGCTTGTCGGTTTAGAAGCAGAACTTCGCAGCCGCATCAAATTCGACGATACAGGTTACTTTGACAACACTGAAATCGTGGGCGACTACAACATACTCCAACAAGCTGCGAATCATGCATTAGCAAATTTCGCCGGAAAACGCGTAACAAAAATATTAACCGCCGCAGTTGACGGTGTTCCATTAGCTACTATGGTTGCCAATGCATTGGGCGTCAACCTCATCGTTGCTAAACGCAACAAAGAAGTCGGAGTCAAATCTTTCTTAGAAGAAACTTTTATTTTAGGGCGCGACTCTGGCGTAACCATAACTCTATACATCCCCAAAGAATCCATTAAAAAACGTGACAGCGTCCTAATCGTCGATGACATGATTAAAAGCGGTGAAACCCAAGAGTCACTCGTTAATCTTGTTAAGAAGAGCAAAGCTGAGGTTTCAGGTATCTTTTCGCTAATCGCAGTGGGCGAAGAGTGGAAAAAACGTCTAAAGTCAGGAGCAGATTCTCCAGTCGAAGTCGTTACCCAACTTAAATCGCCCTTTGATAATTCCACTTAAGTTCACTCAAAGCCTCTTTCTTTATTCATCAAAAATGAAAAATGCTCCTAAAATGAAAACTAAAATTCAGGTTACA
>CAYPSV010000003.1:33400-115307 GCA_964413605.1 uncultured Candidatus Bathyarchaeia archaeon
TTATTCATCAAAAATGAAAAATGCTCCTAAAATGAAAACTAAAATTCAGGTTACATTTTTGACCCAATTTCTGCACCATTTATTCAAATGCGAAATCGTTAGATGACAGAAAATCTTTAACATTGCCGCCGCCAACTAAACTATTCTCAACTAAAACGAGGATAAGAGCATGCGAATGATTAAGTGGCAAAATGGAACCGTCATCACACTCGACCAAACAAAACTCCCTCTCCAAGAAGTCACCCTTGAAATTAATAGCGTTGACCAAATGGCTGAAGCAATAAAGGTTCTCCGCGTTAGAGGCGCCCCACTTTTAGGGGCAGCAGCCAGCTTTGGTATTGCATTGGCAGCTTATCATTCTACAGCAACAAGCCGAGAAAAATTGTTGGTTGAACTCGAAAACGCAGGCGCATTCATTAAGCGTCAAAGACCCACAGCAGTGAACCTGTTTTGGGGAGTTGACCGAGTTTTATATAAGGCGAAAGCTGTTAAAGGAAACGCCGCCGAAGTCAAGAAAGCAGTAATTTTGGAAGCACAACAAGTCGCAGACGAAGATGCCTCCCAAAACCGAAAAATAGGCAAACACGGATCAATTCTAATCAAAGACGGTGACACTATTCTGACTCATTGCAATGCGGGCGAATTAGCAACTGTTGAATACGGAACCGCTCTAGGCGTTATCCGTAAGGCCTGGGAAGAGGGCAAAAAAATCAAAGTAATCGCCGACGAAACAAGACCACTATTGCAGGGCTCAAGACTCACAGCTTACGAACTCAAACGCGACGGTATCCCAGTCACTCTTATCACCGACAACATGGCAGGGTATGTCATGAGTAAGGGTCTAATCAATTTGGTCATTGTAGGTGCTGACCGTATCGTGCAAGACGCAGTATTCAACAAAATTGGGACGTATAGCGTCGCTGTTCTGGCACATGAACACAAAATTCCATTCTACGTTGCCGCGCCCAAATCAACCTTCGACTTAACCCGCAAAGCCGCCAACATTGAGGTAGAGGAACGCAAACCCGAAGAAGTCACCCAGATAGAAAGGATGCAAATCGCTCCAAAGGGCATTGAAGTTATGAACCCCGCCTTTGACGCTACACCCCTCAAATATATCACTGCCATCATAACGGAGAACCGCATTATCTACAATAAGGACTTTGGCGATTTCAAAAAAGGAAAAATTTAAGCTTAAAAGAAGAGTTGCTAAAAATGAGCGAATCCCAGAAGACGACACCTGTAGAATTTCGGACTACAGGGGTCCTTGCAGAGAAAGGCATCGTAATCTCTGAGCAGAGCAACATAGATGCTCTCTCTTCTCGGGGATACGGCACTTTGGAGAAAAAGGTTTTAACACTGACTTTTTACGAGGCACTATATCTCCTAGATAAGGGCATGCTTGAAGTCAAAGATGCAAAATGCAAAGCCATTGATTTCCAAAGCCTTTTGTACGTCTATTCAGCTCAAAACAACAACGCATGGGTCAACTACCTTGTTTACCGTGACCTTCGTAGCCGCGGCTACGTCGTCCGCGATGGATTCGGGAGTGGCATTGACTTCCGTATCTATGAGCGAGGCACCTACGGCAAAGACACCGCTCCCTATCTAATTATGGTAACGCAAGAGGGGAAACCACTACCCGTAAACGACCTATCAGATGCATTGACCAAATGCAACAACCAAAAAAAAGAGCTAATTTTAGCAGTCACAAACCGACGTGGCGAAGTTGTTCATTACTCTGTTTCCCCACTAAGCTTTAATAAAATCGACCAGAACCAAAATGAAGATGAATAACTCCAGTTACTCTTGGGATGCAAAAGACTACGCTAGGAACTCTACGAACCAGCTCCAATGGGCAAAAGAACTCATTCCAAAACTTAAGCTCCAAGGAACCGAAGCTTTGCTAGACATCGGCTGCGGCGACGAAAAAATCACCGCGAAACTCGCAAGATGCCTTCCAAAAGGCAAAGCGGTTGGAATCGATTCTTCACCCCACATGATTAAACTCGCCCAAACCACCTTTCCCAGAAAAGATTACCCAAACCTCGATTTTCAGGTAATGGATGCTCGAAAACTTATATTTAACCAAGAATTCGAGGTAGTGTTTTCTAACGCAGCGTTACACTGGATTGTCGATCAGAAATCAGTTATGCAGGGTGTGCAAAGGATTTTAAAACCAAATGGAAGGCTTGTTGTTCAGATGGCTGGAAAAGGCAATGCCCAAGATATAATTAGCATTTTGACCGATATGTTAATTGAAAGCCATTGGAAAAAATATTTCGACGACTTTAAATTTCCTTACGGCTTTTTTAGTTCAGAAGAGTACCGAGTCTTTTTGGATGAAGCAGGTCTTAAGCCTACACGTGTTGAGCTTTTTCCAAGGGACATGAAGCATTCTGGTCAAAAAGGGTTTATTGGGTGGATAAGGACCACATGGCTGCCCTACACCGAACGATTACCCATCCAAAAAAGAGATTTGTTTGTTAAAGAAATAGCTCGCCGCTATCTCGATAACCACCCAACAGACGCTGAAGGCACCGTCCATTTGCGTATGATGCGCCTTGAAGTAGAAGCATACAAACCTTTAGCGAGAGTTTAATAGAATAATGGTGCCATTTAGCTTGATTAGGAGCACAAATAAATGCCTGATTTCCAACCTGTCCGCGGAATGAGAGATCTATTAGGGGAAGAAGCACAAACATTCACATATATTACAGATAAAGCACGAGAAACCGCATCGCTTTACGGCTTTAAAGAAGTTATTACGCCACATGTCGAGCATCTTGATCTGTTGAGCGCCAAGACCGGAGACGAAATCCGTCAACGTATGTTCGTCTTCAAAGACCTCGGCGAGCGCCAAGTAGCGCTTCGTCCAGAATTCACTGCCTCAATCGCACGATTAGCAACAACGACACTGAAAAAAGATCCCAAACCCTTGCGGCTTTTTTCTGTTGGAACCGTCTATCGTTATGATGAGCCCCAGCGTGGGAGGTACCGAGAGTTTTGGCAATCAAACTTTGAACTAATTGGTTCTTCCAAACCTGAAGCCGATGCAGAAATCATTCTGCTATCTAACAACCAAATGAAATTGCTAGGGTTGAAAGATTATGCTTTCAAAATCGGACACATAGGCATTATCCGTAGCATTCTTAGCCAAGAAGGTATTGACGAAAAAACCCAAAACGCTGTTTTGCAGCTAATGGACAAAAAAGAATACGATGCAGCATTACAACTCATTGCATCAGAGAAATGTCGCAAAATGCTTACCGGATTAATTGAAATTCGGAGCAATGATTGGCAGGATGTTGCTAAACAACTGCAAGATTATACAGCGGGTTACGAAAAAGCCAAAGATGCTGTTGAAAAATTATCTGAAGTTCTAGAACTAGTTGCCGAAAACACCAATGCCCCTATCAAATTAGAAGCTGGATTTGCTCGAGGCTTGGAATACTATACAGGCATTATTTTTGAAATCTACATCCCCCAATTAGAGATTGCGTTAGGCGGGGGAGGACGATATGACAGATTAATTGAAATTTTCGGCGGAGAACCCACTCCAGCAGTTGGATGCGCACATGGAATTGACCGTGTTGCAATTGCATTACAAACCCAAAAGGCAAACTTATTTAGCAAAGCAGACAAGAACGTTGCTGTAATACCTATAGCTGAAAACTTAAAATTTGAAGCTCTCAAAATCGCCCAAACCTTGAGAAATGCAGGCATACCAGTTGAATTTGAGGTAATGGGTCGAAAAATGGGCAAAGCATTGGAAGATGCAGATAAACGGAAAGTCGATTTTGCAATTATCGTTGGAGAACGTGAACTCAAAGAAGGCGCCGTGGTTTTAAAAGACTTAACTAGTAGGGAGCAAAGTACGGTGCCGCTCGGGAAATTGGTTGAGAAATTTAAAAATTGAAAAGGAAGAGGGTAGCCCAAAAAGGGCTCGCTTTCTCTGAGTTTAGAGTCGTTTGATGTATCGGTTGACTTCCCACTCGGTGACTTGGGTTCTGTATAGGTCCCATTCGTAGCGTTTCTCTTTGAGGAAGTTCTCAAAGGTAACTGGACCAAGTGTTTCACGCATCAAGTCGCTGGTTTCAAGTTCATCAAGTGCTTCTTTAAGGTTTTCTGGCAGCGATATTATTCCTCGTTCTTTACGTTCTTCGTGACTCATGTGGTAAACGTTTAGTTCTACTGGGTCGCCTGGGTCAATCTTGTTCTTTATGCCGTCTAAGCCAGTTGCCAAAAGTACTGCGAATTGTAGGTAAGGGTTGCCTGCACCGTCTGGACAGCGAATTTCGCATCTTGCTGCGGTCTTTCTGCCACCAAAGTTTGGTACCCGAATAAGGGGGCTGCGATTTTTGTGTGCCCATGCAAGGTAAACTGGTGCTTCGTATCCTGGGACGAGTCGTTTGTAGCTGTTTGGCCATGAGTTTAGGATTGCTGCCATTTTACGGCCGTGAGCAAGTTGTCCTCCGATGAAGTTGCGAGCTATATCAGAAAGGTAGCCGTTTTTGCTATCGTCGCTATAGAACATGTTTTGGGTGATGTCTTTGTTCCAGAGACTTTGATGGGTGTGCATGCCACTACCGTTGATTCCTTGAAATGGTTTGGGCATGTAGGTAGTGACGTAGCCGGCGCGTGCTGCAACGACTTTGCCACACATCTTCATGGTTATAGCACGATCAGCGGTCTCTATGGCTTCACCATATTTGAAGTCAATTTCGTTTTGACCCAAAGCTACTTCGTGGTGACTGATTTCGATTTCAATGCCAAAGGCTTCAGCTGTGTCTGCGATTTCTCGGCGCAAGTCATCTGTTAAGTCGCTTGGATGGAAGTCAAAATAGCCTGCTAGGTCTATTGGAGTGGGTTGACCGCCTGTTTCGCTTTCTCTAACCATAAAGAATTCGAGTTCAGGCGCGCAGATGAAGGTATAGCCAGCTTTGTTTGCTTTCTCAACAGCGCGTTCCAGAATATATCGCGGGTCGCCTTCAAAACGTTTGTTTTGGGGTGTATAAACATCGCAAATTAGTCTACAACTTGATTTTTCTTTCGGTCTCCAAGGTAGAATTGCAAAGGTTGTTGGATCCGGATACAAGACCATATCGGATTCTTCGATCGGTCTATAACCGGTGATCGATGATCCATCGAAGGATTGACCGTTTTCAAAGATGCTTTCGATGTTTTTAGCGCTTACAGCTAAATTCTTCAGCAGTCCGTTTATGTCTGTAAATTGCAGTCTAACAAATTTAATGTCGTTTTCTTGAATTTGTTGGATGACTTTACTTACAGCTTCTTTCCATGCTGGATTTTTAAAATTTTTCATTTTTTAATTTCTCCTGGGCTTGGCAATGCTCTCCATATGTTATGGAAATCAGATTAAACGTAAACATATATAAGTTTATCGCTTTAATATCATTGATAAATGTTCAGTAATAAGATAAAAACTTGAAAATATGTAATGAGACTCTATCACAATCAGCGCGATAAAAAACACTAAAAACAAGTTCATTACTAGACAAATGACCAAAAAACACCTCTTCAACGTTCACGCCGAAGGAAATCCCCAATATCCGATACATTTCGAATTGCAATTTCATTGCCAAGAATCAAACCAGTCACCTTTCCAAGAATTCTTCCGAAACCTAAACATTCGCCAAACTCATTTAAAACCAAGGTATTCGTGCCCTTTTTTGCTTGACCGTGTATCCGCACAATACTTTTTCTCAAAACATCTCTTCCACAAATGAAAAGCCAGGCAGACTTTCTGTCAATTACAATACGGTTAGCTTGCCCTTCCTTAGCAAGTAAAGATAACAAAATGAAGCTAGGAAAAAACTTGCCCGCTTTAGCTTTCCCCAAATATACACCAGCGTAAAAAAAGTCTCGATTAACTAGCGGCTTTATCAAATCGTTGAGCAAAAAGAAACGCCCATTCTTCTCGAAAATTAATTCAGGATTTAAAGCCACTTGAACATTAAACTGAGAAATAAAGTTGAATAGAGAAGCTGCTTTCATAGCACAACGCCCCGTTTTTTTAATTTGCATACAAAAAACCCCTGCGTTTCTCCAGGCCAAAGCCTCTTGCAACGTTCAACCAAAGGGTCCAATTTTGTGCCGAAAATTTCCGTTAAGCCTTTTTCACCATGACAGCTGATTTCTTCAATGCTTAATTTGAGATTCTTTATCGCCCAATCTATATTAAGCTCATCTTCTTCGGGCTCCAGTGAACATGTCGAATAAATAAGTTCACCATCATCAGCTAAACATTCGACTGCCTTAGTTAAAATTTGCCGCTGCAAAGCCGAGTTACGTTCTACATCTTTTAAAGTACGATTCTTGAACCAAACAGGATCGGAAGCAAAGTTTCCAGAACACGGAGCATCTATCAGGATTCTGTGAAATTTGAATTTTAGGTTTGATGATAGTCTTGCATCCAGCAAATAAACCAAAGTGTTTCTTACATGGCACCGTTCCAGATGGTTTGAGAGGGCAGATAGGCGGCGTTTTTCCACATCCAATGCGACAATTATCCCTGTGTTCTCCATTAAGTTTGCTAATTGCACAGTTTTACCTCCAGGAGCTGCTGACGCATCGAGTACAAATTTTCCTTTCAATCTAGTGAAAAGAGAAACAGGAATTTGCGCAGCTGCCTCTTGAATTGAATAGAATCCTAAAAGGTATTCGGCAGTTGCACCTACAGAAACTTTAGAGGATTGCACCCAGTAACCAGATTTAAGGAAAGGGATTTTTTCAAGGCTAACACCCAAATGTTCAAGTCGATCAACGAGATTTTTTCCTTTAGCGTTTGTCTCATTAATTCGGATAGTCTGTCTTAACTTTGTTTCGCGGTACTTCCAACCCAACTGTTGGTATCGATCAATGAAGAAATCTTTGCCCGACATCAACCCCATGATTAGGAGATTGCGGATAAAAACCTTTCAACTTTGGAATATTTTGGTGCGGTATCTAGTTGTTGTTCTAAATATTAATCAGCTAGGTGATAATAAAATTACAGCCTACTCTATTGAGAATGCGCACATTTCAGAGTTTATTATTCGATGCTTTAAGCTCAAAAAATTATTCTAGGATGCGATGGAAATGATCGAGATAATCAGTTATTTGCTGTTCTGTCTTGTAAGTTTTTTATGAGTTAATTGCTTAATCTCCGATTACAGCTATTTTAAACATTCAAACGTTCCAATAACACCTTTCTAAAAAAACGTGTTATTCAAAAATATAAAAGCTTTTAGGCACAACAACCAAATTCTACAATGGATTGAAATGCCAAAAGTAACACGAATCGGAGTATCCTTTCCACCCGAACTCCTAAAGGACTTCGACGACATAATAGACAAAATGGGTTACGAAAGCAGAAGTAAAGCCATCCAAGATGCTGTGCGCCTCTACGTTTCTGAACGTAAATGGGTTAAAGAAGGAAACATTATGCAAACAGGCGTCATCTTAATGGTCTACAATCATGATACTCGAGGACTTGGAAGCGATCTAACCGAAGCCCAACACCACCACACCAACCTAATTTCCTCAACAATGCATATACACCTCGGAGAACATGACTGCCTTGAAGTAATCGCTGTGAAAGGCAAAGGCTCAGAAATACGTCACCTAAGCGACGAATTGGCAACAAGAAGAGGCGTAAAAATCCTCAAATCAATGATTGTTTCCGTCTAATTTTTAACTTCAAACATTCTTTCGAGTGAAGTTCGAGCTTTTTTGGCAATACGTTCAGGAACTTTTACAACGTTTTTTTCTTCTTTCAAGGAGGCATAAAGCCGATCAAGTGTAGTTAGTTTCATGTTAGGGCAAATAGCTCCTTCATACGCAAGATAAAAATTTTTACCAGTGTTTTCCTTTCTCAATCGATTCAAAATGCCTTCTTCAGTGCCCACTATGAAGTCTTGTGCATTTGATTCTTTAGCGTATCGACACATCTTTGAAGTACTGCCAATAAAGTTGGCAACTTTACGCATTTCACGACTGCATTCAGGATGAACCATAACAGTGGCGTTTGGATGCTGCATCTTCAAGACTAATACATCTTCAGGTTGAAAGAGAAGATGCGTAGGGCAGAAACCGTTTTCGGGAATTGGAATAAGTTTTTTACCTGTTTCCTCGCTAACATACTCAGCCAAGTTTTTATCCGGTCCAAAGAGAATGGTTTCCTCTTTAAGAGATCTTATAACTTCAACTGCATTTGCACTTGTGCAACAAATATCACATTCAGCTTTGCATGCAGCTAAAGTGTTAACGTACAAAACAACGGGTGCACCCGGATATTTAATTTTGGCACGACGTATTTCATCAACCGTAATCATCTGTGCCATAGGACAACGCGCGCCCAAACAAGGCAAAAGAACCTTTTTTTTAGGATTTAAGATAGCGGCAGATTCAGCCATGAAATCCACTGCACAAAACACTATCATTTCAGCGTCTTTTTCTACAATTGCTTTACGGCTAAGCTCAATGCTATCACCAACATAG
Organism: uncultured Candidatus Bathyarchaeia archaeon; assembly: GCA_964413605.1. GTDB lineage: Archaea > Thermoproteota > Bathyarchaeia > Bathyarchaeales > Bathycorpusculaceae > Bathycorpusculum. The sequence continues at coordinate 41,903 of CAYPSV010000003.1, forward strand.
TCAGCTACCTCTTGAATTTCTGGACGCTGATAATTATGAGCCAATATGATGGCTTTCTTTTCTTTTTTGAGTTTTAGAATTTTATCCGCTAAAGCCATAATTTCGCCTAGTTTTGTTTGAGGATGTAAAAAAACAAGGAATAGTTAACAGATATATCCTTTACCCTTGACAGAAAAGATTTCTACTTAAATGAAGAAAAGAATTTCAAATAATTAAAACAATCTTTTATGGTATATTATACGTAGCCACCACATTATAGAAATCGTTGCAGAACAAAGTCACCAAAATCTTGGGAACTCGGGTACTTAATAAGCTTAATTTAATGCGCAATCAACAGTGACAATATTTTGCCGAAAAATTAAAGTTCACTTATCAGGAAGTAAAACTCCAGATTATTTTTTAGCTAATCAATGAATATTAACTGACATCTCCGAGAAAGGTTAGAACTATTACTCGTCTGGGGTTTACTCCAAATGTTGTTTGTGGGGAAATTTCGCTGAATGCTTCTGAATTATATATTTGTATGTAAATATCCACTAAACTCAGTGTAGTGTTGAAGTAGGGTATTGTGCCTCCATTTTCATAGGTGTAAACAAATTTTACGTTGTATTGTTTACACAATGCGATCAATTCAGTTATGTTGAAAGTAGGTGTGTATGTATCCACGGGTAAAGCAGGATACTGGTAAGTTTGGATTTGAGGGTAGCCTGCTTCCCAGAGGTAAAATTTCACCATGTCTTGGCTAAAATAGTTAAAGGGACAAAGTACAATGATGGACTGGTTTCCAGGATCATTAGCGATAACGTAGTCGGTTGCTTGTTTGATTTCAATATTAAAGCTATTTTGTTTGACATTTAGGTAAACGTCGTTTACACTGTACGCCACCGAAAAACAAAGAAACCCAATTAATAATCCAGCCGCAATCCTTGCGCCTGTCTTTTTACTTAATCTCACTCTGTTTATAAAATAACCACGGAATTTTTCATAAGTAAATAAGATCAAAACCGAAGCGGAAATTGCCAAGGCTGGAAACAGCGTTAATACATAACGCCACTCCCTATTTGATATCAATGTAAAAAACACAAATACAGTGATGAACCAAACAAAAACAAATTTATCTTCACGTCTCCTTCGCCAAACAAACAATCCCAGTCCAGCTAAACCAACAATGTAAAGTAGCAGAGATATTGGATGGACATCAGGGTATGGCCAAACCATCTCTACGAGATAGAATATTGGTGTGGGGAAACGAATGCTATAGAGTGACCTTCCAGGGTTGCCCATCTGCAAAGCATATATCCATTGACTAAAAACGTAGGAAGATAGGACATTGTAGGCAATTACAAGCCATGGAATAATAACTGCCAATGTTGTTACAATTAATAGCGAAAATCGTGAGAACAGCCATTTATACCGACCTCTTCCCAAGAATAGCATGCTTACTGCCATGCAAACCACAGCAGCAATAATCTGGTACTTCGCTAAAAACCCAAAGCCTAAAGCTAAGCCGCTTAAAACCGCCATATAGTTTTTTTGGGTAATTAACCAGCGATAAAAGAAAAACAGTGACAATGTGAAGAAGAAAACAAGGGTTACTTCAATTAAAGCAAGACGAGCAAGCCAAAAATAGCCAGGCATAACCGCTAAAAGCACTACTGAAAGTAGAGCAGTTTTTTCGTCATACATGCTGCTTGACAATTCATATACAACCCAAAGGGTTAGGACGCTAAATAGTGCTGATACCAATCGGGCAGAGAACAAACTGGCACCAAATAAATCAAAAGTAGCAGTGGTGAAAAGGGAGAAAAGTGGTGGATAAAATGAGTCCCGGACAAAGTCATGAAAAAGACCGTTTCTTAGCTCTAACGCGCGGTTTAGATGTGTAACTTCATCCCAATTAAAAGGCTGATTTACCAGATTCAAAAGTAGAATAACAAAGTAGATTAGGGCAAAAACGACGAAGATGTTTCGCCATTTAGTAAAGTAAAATTTGAACTTTGATATATCCCAGCTTTCATCTGACGAGGCAATCATAATTTTTCAGCGCTACAAGATCAGCTGTTCAAATTATGAGAGGCATAGATATAAAACCTTTCAATTAGTAGGCTTTACTCTAGAAAGGCCGAATTTAGTTGCCAGAAACGCTAAAATTCCAAACGTCCCATAAGTTTGAAAACATTATTGTAATGAATCTTCACGTAGTTACGGTAATTGGCGAAAACAATGTTGTTTTTAACCAGCATTCAGAGTTATTCAAATCACTTGATATTTTAGACACAGAAATCCAAAAAGTGGTCAATTGAATGATGAACAAAAATTGAGTACCAGAATCGGGAAACTAAGGGTTTGCTGAGGCTCTGGAAATTTGGAGAAAAGAGAAAATGCAAACTCTCTTTCAATAGCTATAGCTATTTTATGAATTAGCCAGAGCCCACTCAGCCCCATTCGTATCCAATGTATCTAAAAAAAAGAAAAGGGGTGTTGTTTGTTTTTTATGGACGTCTTCTGAGCACTAATAGTATTGTTATGACAAAGCCTATGGCGATTGCAACGATTATGCCTGCGACTGCGGGAACAAAGTACATGTCAGCTGCTGATTGTGCTGGTGCTTCCGTTGGTGCGGTTGTTGTTGCTGCGGGGTCAACGCTAAAGGCAGTTATAGCATTAGATGGATAGTAGGATTCGCTGCCGCCGAAAGATGCGTATAATGTGTATTGCCCTTCAATGTCTGGCATCCAGTTCAAACTGAAGAATCCGTCAGCGCTAGCGGTTTCACCAATTTCTCGGTAGTTGCCGTTAGCGTCAACAACGCTTAGCACAACTAGAACACCCGTTGTGTCCATGGGGCGTGGTTGTTGCATGTAGACGTATTCCATCCAACCTGTCTGGCTTGCATCTGAAACAGCAGCAACTCCATTGGGGAAACGTGCAGCTTGCTCTTTTTGCTCTGTGCCAGCGGAAATGTCCATGATTGTTCCTTTGATGGTTATAGATGAGCCTAAAGGTGATGCTGTATCGGGTGCAGTAACAGTCATTTGTGTAGGTCCTTTGCCAACAGTGTAAACTCGACCGTCATACGCGTTAGTGAATGACATGTAGCCATCAGCTATAGCAACAGGAGCTAGTGAGGTTCCTAATCCGGAGGCAGACCAGTCAAGCAGTGTCCATATTTCCGCACCGGTAAAAGCATCTATCGCCCGGGCTCTGTATCCTTTGTAGAGTGGTGTGTTAGGTGAGTGTTCGCCAGACATTGTGAAGACCATTCCATCAGCGAAAGCTGCACAATGAGTTGGGTAATTGCCCCAAGGTGTTTCATCTCCGCTGCTGGTGCTGTTGCCTTCTCCGCCGTTGCCGTATGTCCAAAGTAGAGTTCCATTAGTCATCGAATAGCAAAAGACTACTCCGCCGTATCCTCCAACGTATAGGTTACCGTAAGCTGGTTGGCCTTCTCTTGTTGAGTAGTATTGGAATCCTGGTTGATCGCCTAATGGACCCCAAATCAAATCGCCGGTGTCAATGCTGTATGCAGTGGCTTGTCCAGTTTCAAAGTCAGTCATAGACCAGGCTCGTGTAACTGGGTCTATTGGTTGCCATTTCAGCATTCTTGTGATGTTGTTTTCTGGTGCTGGGTATTCTTTGATCCATAATAGGTGTCCTCTTGATTCAGGCTTTAGGCTTATTGCCCACATTGTCCAGGGATTATCGTTCGGTCTAGGTCTCGATGTGAGTGTGACTGCGCTGCTTCGTCCTAGAAGTATTTCTCCGGGTATAGTGCCAACTATTGCTGGAGATGAAGATCCTGTCAAGTCTGCTGTTATGGGTACGCTCCATGAATATGCATCGTCTGTGCTGGCATCTATTGTAACCGGATTTGCACCGTTAGGCCATGCTGCGCCTCCGTACAATTGTTGGTTGCTTGTGATTGCTGCAGTGTTATTCCATAGTTTTAGTGTGCCTTCACGGCTAGTGGTATTGTAGCTAAATACGTAACGGATTATTGAGCCATCGTTTCCATATTCTTCAGTACCAGATGGAACATGTGTTAAGGTTATTACGTTCTGCATTGTGAATTGGTTGTAGCCGGTCCATGTCGATCCAGAAGTTTGCCACAATAGAGCTGCAACTACGCCGTGTTGGTTAGGTGTTTGGAAATTATAGAGCTGCCCAAAGGATGGTGTGATCGTATCGCTTGACCATAGTTTTTCGCCTGTTTGCAAGTCTACTGCAACTACTCCTCCTCCGGATCCTCGTTCACCCATTGGTAAGCGGTAGTAGAGTATTCCGTTCATGATTATTGGAGAACCAAACCGTGTATTGTATGAGAATCCAGAGTAGTAAGTTAAATCTGTGACTTCGTCGCGTCCGCCAACCTGATTTAAGCCTCCGCCGACCATTCCGCCAAATTCAAGTGGTTGGGCCCACATGATGTGTGCGCTTCTTGGTGCGGCTCCGTTTTTCTGCCAGATGTCGTTAGTGGCTGAGCCTCCTAGCCAGTTTGATGAGATAGTATCCCAATCATGGTTTTGAGCGTTTATGGGGCGGCTCCAGTATTCAGTTGGAAGGGGTGTTTCGGGTAGTTTTGGTATTGGGTCTTGTTGCACTGTTAGTGTCATTGTTGCGGTGCTGGGTGTGTATGTGTCGTTGTCGTAGGCTCCTCCGTAATCGTATGTTTGGCCTGGGAAATTGAATGTGAGTGTGTATTCTCCTATTTGTTCTGGGGTGTATGGAGTGTAGGCTGATGATGTTGTGTCAGTGACTATTGGCCAGTTTATTGTTTCTGTGTTGCCGTCGGGTTTTGTGATGGATAGTTGGTAGTCGCGGAATCTGATGTCGTTGGCGAAGCTTACTCCTTGGATTGTGTATTGGAGCCAAACGTAAACGAGTACTTGTTGACCAACCCCAACTGGGTTTGGTGATGCGTGAATGTAGGCTTGGGTTGTGAATATCCATGGTGGAGTGTGAGCATCCGCTTCTGGCAAATTAACAAGCGGAATAGCAATAGTAATCACTAGAGTCAAAGCAAACAAAATAACTAAATTTCTTTTTTTGGTTTTTTGTATTTTTATTCCTCTCTCCGATTTTAAATTGAGCACGAATCACAATATTCATAACTCAATATAGAGCACATGTTCGCTGAGAGTATATATTTATTTCCAATAGCTGATTCTTTCAATTGAACAATTTAGCATAAGCAAAAAGCGTATCTAATGCACTGACATGGAGACTTGAGAATTATGTTAAAGGGTATGGCCAAAATGCCGAAATGTCGTTGGATAATTGGATGAAAACTGTTAGGCAAGACTCTGATTTAGAAGAGTTTTTTGTTAGCTACCTCGACTTTTTGTAGGAGAAATCGTAGAATAAACTACGGCGGGGAAACATCTTAAACAAGTCCCAAACTATGCAGCTATGAGTGCGGACTATAACCTATTCGGTGGAAGCCTCCACTAAACCTTAATAATGCCGTTGAACTTTTGAAAGTTGCAAACGTGCGGGGTGAAAAAAGACAAGATGGGAGTGAGCTTGGCAATGGAAACAATACCAATATTGAATCTATTGTTATGCTAAAATGACTCAGGGCCCCCATTTGTTTGTGGAAAGCATGCCTTATAATGAACTAAGAAAGGATTACTTGCTCGACCGTTGGGTAGTCATTGCCATGGAACGAGCACGCCGACCCACTGACTTGGCTAAACCCAAACCCGCACAAATAAACACATCTGTTTGTCCTCTGTGCGTTGGCAACGAAAATATGACACCCCCCGCAATCATGCTCTACCAGAAGGTAAACGGCGAGATAAAACGCCTTCAAGACCCAAGCGTGGGAGAGCGACCTAAAGATTGGCTTGTGAGAGTTATACCAAACTTATTCCCTGCATTCACTCCGCCCAAAGTTCCAGAAGAAACAACAAAGATATTTAGAGATAAAGACTTCGGTTACGCAATCGGACATCATGAGGTCATTGTTGAATCACCAATCCATAACGAAGAACCGACCGATGCGAAGCTGGATCAACTTGAACTTATAATAAAAGCCTATATTGACCGACTAAACGAGCTACGTAACAAACCCTATGTTAAGTATGTGTCGATTTTCCGCAACTACGGCAGAGAAGCTGGAGCATCATTATCCCATGCTCACAGCCAAATAATCGCAACCCCAATGATACCCACATTATTACAAAAAGAGCAAGTAGCCAGCAAATCATTTTTTAAGGAACATGAAAAATGTGTTTTCTGTGGCATAATCAAGAAGGAAGCACAAAGTTCAAGAAATATATTTGAAAACGGTGAATTTTTGATTTTTGCTCCCTACGCCAGCATCAACCCGATGGAATTCTGGATAATTCCTAAAAAACACTCCCCGAACATCCTAAACTTATCTGGGAATGAGGCTTCATTGTTTGCAAGAACCCTTCAAACAAGCCTCAGAGCCCTAAAAGATGTTGTAAATGACCCTCCCTACAATTTCGGCTTCCACATCTCAATTGACCCAAATGCAGTAGATTATTATCATTGGCATTTAGAGGTATACCCCAAACTGGCGACGTGGGCAGGTTTTGAGAAAAGCACGGGAGTCTACATCAACACAGTTACGCCAGAAAGCGCTGCTGAAAGCCTAAAAAAATCGATCAATGCTTAAGGACCAAAAACTCCGAAGAGGTTTTAGGCTTAACTTGCATTATATCTTCAACATAGGCTCGTAAGGGTTCTGCAACGCTCCATGCTTGCGAGATGCAGCCTCGGGGTTCGTTTGGGGAATCAGAGTCGTATATTTCATTTATGGTTCCTAAACAACCTTGATGGATTCCTGTAGTGAAAAGAGGCAGCACAAGGTTTTCGAGCATTTGCTGACGTGCCTTTTCGGTGTAATCATTGACTTTTAGGTACGCCGTAACGTAGGGTCCTAGTAGCCATGGCCAAATAGTTCCATTGTGGTAAGCCCTATCTCTGCTTCGGCTGTCTCCTGCATATTTCCCAATGAACTTGGGGTCGCCCAGAGATAGTGTCCTTAAACCGTAGGGTGTTACAAGTTCACGATTTACGAGTTCAACAACACTTTGGCTCTTTTCGATGTTAAGCATAGTATAGTCAAGGGAAACTGCGAATATTTGGTTTGGACGAATAGAAGCATCTAAGGTCTCTTCATCGATTACATCGTAGAGGCAGTTTTTCTGCGGGTTCCAGAATTTCTCGCTGAAATTTTGCTTTGCTTGGTTTGCCGTGAAGCCGTACTTTTCAGCTAATTCGGGGCCTTCAAATTCGTTTGCAAGCAACTCCATGGTTTTTAAGGTATTATACCATAGGGCTTGAATTTCCACTGCTTTACCTGTTCTTGGAGTGATTGCGTCGTTTCCAACAGCAGCGTCCATCCAAGTGAGTCTTGGACCATGCTTGAGCAAACCGTCACGGTCAACTTGGATACCAAATAGGGTGCCCTTCTGGTGATTCTCAACTAATTCTTGCAGTTTTTCCCACAACTCGTCTTTAACAAAAGCAAAATCGCGAGTGTACTTAACGTACTGCAATACAGCGTTAATGTACCACAAAGTTGCGTCAACGGTATCGTAAACGGGAATAGCTGATTTGTCAGGGACAAAATTGGGAATCAACCCACTCTTGCTGTACTTGATGAAGCTCCGCAGTACATTTTTGGCATCATCATATTTGCCTGTAACCAGTAACAACCCAGGCAACGAGACGAAAGTGTCTCTGCCCCAAGCCTCAAACCAATGGTATCCTGCAATAACGGCTTTTCTTCCATCTGCACCCTCTGCAAGGAAAGAGTTGGCAGCAAGCAACACCCAGTTTAGCCAATCACTCATAGACATTTCTGGATGGTCACGTTGAAAAGTCAAAAGCATTTCAGATTTTTGGTTCACTTCTTTAAGAAATGAGTTCTGAATCTCGTTGATTGAGTTGCCAATCGAATCCAAAATTCTTTCGGTCTCTTGGCTTTCATTGCTGGCAACACAAGTAACTGCAAACTCTTTCTCAATGTTAGCTTGCACCTCCAATTCGAAGTATCCCGGCTGGAAACAGTCGTCAACGTCAGCTTCCCCGCGCATCAATTCATCGCGATAATGGAGATGGGTTAACCAGTTGACACCTTCTTTGAATTGCCCCTCAGTTGTGCGGCAAACTATTGTGGCTTGGGGTCGTTGAAAAACTGCTTCTAATTGTTCATTGGTGCTTTTTAGGGTAAAATTCAACGACGCTCTTGATTGGTAGATTACGTTGTGATAATGTCTGCATGTTAGAAGTGGATAAAGTCTAATTTTGACTTGTGAGTTATTTTTGTTTGTAAGTTTGTAGGCTATTACTACTGCGTTTTTGTGTTTGGGCATGAACACTGTTTTTATAATCTGGACGTTACCCGAGTCATAGGTGTAAGTTGGAAACAAATCAACCGTAAACTGTCTAATTTGCTTGTAGCCTTCGGGATAGATTGTCTTGTGAAACTCATTTGAGCCTAATCGATAAACATCATTGCCCACCAAAACGTCCTCGTCAAGTTTTGAGAGGCAAACCGTTCGGTTTCCAGGAGGGTCCAAAGCAGCAACAAGCAACCCATGATATTTTCGAGTGTTAATCCCCAAGACGGTTGAGGAAGCGTAACCACCCAACCCATTGGTTATTAGCCACTCCTTCTCTAGAAGTTTGTTAAAACTTGTAAACGCATCTTTTTGGAAAGTTAAGGTGGGCAACTTCATGTTATGGCATCAGCTTTGCTACATTCTTATCACGGGGTACACAGAAATAGTTTGCGACAGGGGCACATTTTGTGCGGAACATGAGCAAGTGCGGTTTGGTTAGTTTGTATTCGGTGAGAGTTTCAGCGTAGCCCATACCTTTAGCAAAAACCAGTTCGGCGTCATCGTAAACTTTTAGGAATTCGGGTGAGGCTTCCTTTTTCTGCAATCCAACAGCATCGCAACCTGTGGTTATGACATCGTCTGCAAGTTTGTCGATGTTGGAGATTTCAACATCTTCCATGGTAGCATCATTTATGACTGGGTCACCCTTTACAACGTAGGTGACTTTTAGGCCCATATTTTTAAGTTGTTCTACCAATAACGTGTCGAAAACGATTTCTCCCGCGTTGTCGGCCAAATACAAAACGGAGGTTGCTTTCTTTGCCAACTTGTATGCTTTGTCGATATCGTCTATCACTAGGTCCTTAGCTGCTTCACGAAGCACCCCAGCCATACTCTTCAAAGTGAACTTGTGTCCTGGAATGTCAAACTCCATAATGTTGCCCACTATTGCGCACAGACATGCTTTCTTAAAGCGTTCTTGTTGATTGTATCCTGATTCAACGTATTTTTTGGCGTGTGGCTGCATTTTCAGGGCTTTCTCATTTGCCTGTTTTTTGTTGTACTTGTAGGGATCGTTGTTGCTGGTTAATTTTCGGATTATGCGGTCTCGTTTGGTGCCAATTTCTGCAGCAACCGATGTATGTTTGAATTCTCGGTTTAGTAGTTTAACGATTTCTGCAAGGCACCTAAAACGTAAAGCTGGGTTAGTTGTTGCTTGGTATGTTTGTATTTGGGCTCTGGAAAGCAAGCACGATTCGCATTCAGGTTCAACTTTCAATATATTCACGTTATTTTGCTGCTACTTCTGCAAATGAGCATAGAACTTTATATGGATCTTTTGCTTTGACGATTCCACTTGCAACTAGGACACCACTAGTTCCAAGTTTAAGTGCATTGGCTACATCTTCAGATGTGCTTATGCCAGCCCCGCATAGGAGTGTCATTTCGGGAGCAATTTTATGAACGAGCTTTACGGTATCTGTGACTATTTCAGGTTTAGCTCTTGAGACAGAAATCCCAGATCCAATCAATTCTGGCGGTTCAATAGACGTGATGTTTGGGTGCATTGCGGCTATGGCAGCACTGACAGATGGATTGTTAGCACAAACACACGCAGTCAAGCCTTTTTCTTTTGTCAAAGCAATAAGGGCATCTATATCAGATAGCTTAAGCTGCCTTTCCGAGTGATTGATTATTGTGCCAACTGCGCCGGCGTCCTTAACAGATTCAACAAGAATGTGTCCTGTAGAGCTACCGGGTTTGATTGGGTCTATATGCTGTGCAAAAACTGGAATTTCAATGGTTTGAGCAATTTTCGCGAGATCAACAAATTGAGGCGCTACAACTATGCATGCTCCCGTTTCTTTGGATGCCCGTTCTGCTTGTTTGGCAAGTTCTAAAGCTTTTTTGCCTGTTGATTCAAGGTATGTTTTGAAGTTTACGATAATCATGGGAGATTGTAGGTTCAATTGTTTTTTCCTCGCAGTAGGGTAAATCTGTTTTACTAATAATTGTTTGCTTTATGAAGATTAAATGAACATAACAATGGTTACTTTTTGAGATGGAAGTTTTAGTATTTATTTCGGCTTCTTTTCTTGCAGCTTTTCAGTCAACATACCTATTAACTGCCCATTTTTGACCAAGGCTGCGCGTTTGAAACCTTTCTTACTCATATAATCCATCGCTATAATCATAGATTCGTTTTCTTTTAGAGTGATGAGGGGTGTATATTTGACTTCTTTTGCGAGTGTTTTTAGAGGATCTTTGTGTTCATTGACTATTTCTTTAAGCAACTCTCTGTCGTTGATGACACCAATTGGTTTTTGATTTTCAGTTATTAACAAAGAAGTGACGTTATTGATTAACATCTTGTCAACTGCCATAGAGAGTGATTCTGTGGATGTAACTTCAATGTTTGGAAGTTTTGTTCCAGCTTGGCTGCTGATTTCCGAAATGTCAATTCCGCGTTTCCAGATGTCGTCTAACATTTCGCTTACTCGTTCAATTTGTCCAGGGTCACTTGAGTAAAATGTATCTGGCAAATAGAACGCCGATTCATTTCCGAAATCACTAATGGGGGGCATTTTGAACATGTAAAGGTGCTTGTTATCAACCAACATCATAGTGAGGTAGTTGATGGGCACATGCTTTACTTCGTATTTCTTGGCTAGCTTCTGTGCTGGTTCAAGATTATCTAGGTCTATTGACGCCATTATCCGTATTTTCAAGTCTTTCTTGAAGTATTTTACAACGGGGTCATTTTCAGCAAGCATGTTTATGCTTTGCGAAGAAGTAATCACTACAATGTCTTTTTTGGCTGAATCAAGAATCTTTGTTACTTTGTTCCAGGCTTCTTCGCTATCTTTGATTATCAGAGTTTCGCCTATGGGTATTCCAGTTTTTAATTCTTCAATTCTTCGTGAAGCATCTACCCCAGTGTGCCACATTTGAACAAAAAATGCTTTGAGAACCGAAATGAACATTTTGTCATTTATCCATAAACCTTCGTCCTCGAGGTTCAAAACTGATGCTTCATTTCCGAATGGCGCATACAAGATTGCTTCTTCTTCATCTTTGATTAGGAAGCGGGGGAAAAATTTGGAGTTCATGTTTACATGACGTAGCTTAAAGTTTAGTTTGTCTTTCCGAATGTTGCGTTCCATTTTCTCAACTATTTTTAGGTTTTCTGGAGTGATATCGGTAATGATTTGGAATTTTACATTGCGTTCATTTGTTGGAGTAACTGCTGAATCGAAGATTCCTGCAATGTCTTCTTGAACAAAACCCAAAGCAGTTGTTAGAATGGTAATTTGGGCTTTTGATTCTTCAATCATGTTTAGCATTTTTGAGTGAATCTTTTTCTTGCCTGTGATAATTGAAAATTTGGCAACAGGATATTCTGATTCGGGTGCACTGATGGATTGCCATGCTGTTATGAGATCTTGTTTTTGGTCGTTAAGGTTAGCGACTTCATTCTTTTTGGTGTTGATAAAACTGTCAACTAAAGCTTCGAAAGGAACAATAGTGAAGCGAGTGGGTCGCTCTAAGGTGGCTTCTATATAGCCTTTCTCTTGCAATTTCTTAAAAGTTCGGTAAGCTTGAACACGTTCCATTTTGAGGCGTTTTGCCACAAAACTGGTGGATTGGACGCCACTCTTGGCGAGGAACATATATACTTGTATTTCTCTTTTGGATAAGCCGAGTATTTGCAGAAAGCGTGTTACGTCTTTTTCACTCAATCTATTTTCACCAATAAAGCCCGCGTATTGATATAAAGGAGCATGTTCACGCTAATAAGTTTGTATCTTTTGTACGCAACTAAACACAATAACTATAGTAAAGTTTGCTGTTTGGCACCAAATTCACTTTTCGCTTTCTTGGCTGGTTTCCAAGATTGCCTAACAAAACTGGGATAATCTCCATTCTCATAGAGCAACTGCTTAAGGAAAGCCATTGTCTTGTTATCAGTTAAATAACCGCTTCCAAAATCGCCATAAATAAGTTTCAGATTTGCGATCTCACGGTCACGCTCTACTTTAGCGATAATGGATGCAGCAGAAACAATTGGGAATGTTCTATCAGCTTTATGTTCAGAAATAATTGTGGTGTCGATTGTAAGGCGCTCTTTAATGTGGTTTCCAAAGCGTTTCTCTAGAACGTCTGCTGCGTCAACGTAAGCTTCATCTGGTTTTAACTCTTCAATTATTTTTGCCATGGTTTCAGCTTCAAGACGATTTAGTTTATGGAGTTTTCTAGCGTTTTGAACAACTATATCAATTTGGCTTGGGGGCACTTTTATGATGTGGTGATTTTGAGTTAGCTTGAGGATTTCTGAATGCAATTGCTCTCTTTTTTTGGCTGTGAGAAGTTTTGAATCTTTTACACCCAAATCAATTAAAGACTGCATGTTTTGAGTTGTGACTGCGACACCAGCTATAACCAATGGTCCAATAACGCATCCACGTCCTGCTTCATCAACGCCCGCAATTAGCATCTATATTTACCTTGAGTATTGAATTGACAGAATTCCAAGCTATAACACTTTTCCATTAACAGTAAAATCGAAAACAAAAAAGTCAGTTAGCAGAAAATTACGATGATCAAGGCTGCCTCTGATTATTCTTTTGGGCATAACTGCTTCTTCGGTGGGTGAATTATTGGCTTTGGGCCAATATCATTGCATGCGCTTTATCATAGGGCTCAAGTTCAACGATTTCTGTAACGCTAAACCCTCTTTTCTTTAGAATACGAGCTTCCTGCTGGTAAACCTCATTAGGAGACATAGTCACATCAATGCTTTGTGATTTACAGGCCAACATAACCCAACCGTAAGGTTTGAGGAAGACAGCAGCATTGTCCGCCAACAGTCTTGCTTGTTCAGGTTGCGCAACATCGCAGTAAATTGTGTCGACTTTGCCAGGAATAAACATTGCATACCGCTCGGGCATTCGAGCGTCTTCGAGCATGGGCGAAATATTGGTTCGAAAAGCCGCCACGTTGTTAACTAAATCTCTAAGAGAGCGCTGCGCAAATTCTACGCAGTAAACATAACCTGCTTCACCAACGATGTCAGAAACATGGCTCGGCGTTGTTCCCGAAGCAGCGCCTAGATATAGAACCTTAGAACCTGGCTCTATAGGAACGTTATTTAAACCTTTGATTATTGCACCGGCAAGTTTACTGCGAAAAGCATCCCAAACACGGTATTCCACGCCTTTGAATTTCACAAGACGTTCGCCATAAACGTTCAAGCCGGGCGTCAGGTTTCGAGTCCCAAGCCGTTTGGCGCCGTCTTCGAGAGTAACTTTGTAGATTTCTTTGAATTTTTCGTGTGGTTTTACTCTAAGGCCCACGTCGGTCTTTTCTCCACTTGTTACCGCCGCCATGGCGTTTTGCACCTCTATCGCGTCCTCTGAAGCCTCCGCTGCCTACCCGTCCCTGCGGTCTTCGATCACCTCTGTCGAAACGTTGCTCTCTAGCTGTTTCGGATCCTTGTGGTCGAGGTTTGGGTTCTTTTGGTGGTGGAGGTTCTTTGTATTTCTCACGGATTTCTTCTACGCGTTTGTTTATGTCTGCTTTGAGTTCGTCTCCGATGAAATGACCCTGCCCGAAAACATCTGCTCGAGCTGCGATTGCGAGTTTTCCCGCGATGACACGGGCGATTTTTCCACGTTGCCACCGTTTTGCATCATGAAGCAAAGTGTGCTGGAAAATTAAGCCGTGTTTTGGCGGTCTTGCGCCTGTTTTTAGAGAGCGGAAAAGAGCTTTCTCTGCTCCTAAAACTTGAATTGTGCTTGCTGGACGCATAGCTAAGTTCTGAAGACTACCTGCTATGGCAATCATTCGTGCACCTAGAAGGGCTCCTGCGACGGTGCGAACGTTTGGCGCCAACTCCTCCATTGTTTTGTCAACATAGTCTTCCATACTTTTGCGTAACTCATAGAATGTAAGGATATCTTTTGCTAATATTTGGATTTGCTCAAGGTCTGATTCGGATATGTCTGCGCCCATAGATGACTCGGCTGCTTTCGCAACTAGCTGGGTACGCTCTTTGGGGATGTTTTCAGCTTCTAATCCTTCAACTGTGTATTTTTCTCGGTTTCCAATGTTCATAACAAGACGTGAGTATGTTTCATGTTTTTCAATTAGTCGGTCAAGCTCGGGGAAGTATATACCGTACCATTCGCGGAGCCGACCAATGAACATATTTACTGTTTGATCAAGGCTATCAAGAGTTTGGATTCCTTGAGCGACGATTAAGTCGCGTTTCTCTACGGCACCCTTGATTCGCAACTTTGCGAGTTCCATGCTAACATTTCGGGTCCAGGCAATTAGTTCCGAATCATTTTCGACAAATCCTGATTCAACTGCGATTTCGCCCATACGAGAATGAAATACGGCTATTTCAGCGGGTTTTGCTACTTCAACGTCAACTTTGAGTCTACGCTGAGCTTCTTGTGCGAGCGTTGCGTTTTCAAAAACAAACATATCGTAATCAACGTTTTTTAGTAGAGTAATAAGCGAAGTAACTTGGTCAGATAGTTTGCCTGATTCGGTCTTTAGCAAGCTTTTTGCTGCAGCTTGCGCTTTTTTTGGAAACAAGGCTTTGTCTATTAAACTGTTCTTGTCGTCGAAGGCGCCTACGCCAAACGGAAATTGGATAATGAACGCTTTCATTCTAAATAGCCCCTTAGTAAACTAACTATTGACCACAGTCTAACTTAATAAATAGTTTCTTTGTGCAAAACGAAAAGACCGCATTTAACCAAGATGTTATTTTCTTAAGCAGGTGAATAAAATCTTTTTAATGTTGTCGGTATTCCTTGAAAAGTTACTTAAGAACCTGGCTTTTTAAGTGGCTGTTTTACTTCTTGCTCCTGAAAATAGGTGCTGGTTTTTACCTTGCTTGTTTTTTTTCAAAAAAGTTAATATCAACAGCACATAGAATAGTTGAACCGACAAGGATGGAGAAGAATATGCCTACTCAAAGTCTCAACAATACCAGAAAAAGCAACCAGATAGTTTCCGTTGCACTTATCCAAACCGCCGTTTCAGAAAACATAACAGAAAATATGCAAAAAACTGCAAAGAGAATTGAGGAAGCTGCGGGCAGAGGCGCGCAGATAATATGCCTTCAGGAGCTTTACCGTTCGAGGTATTTTCCTCAGAAAGAAAACCAAAAGGTATCTTCGTTGGCAGAGACCATCCCAGGGGAATCTACAAGACTTTTCTCAGAGCTATCAAAAAAGCATCACGTTGTCATAATTGTGCCCATCTTTGAAAAAGACCAAAACGGCAAGTTTCATAATTCAGCCGCTGTAATTGATGCTGACGGCGGAGTCTTGGGTGTTTATCGCAAAATTCACATTCCACAGGATCCCTACTTTTACGAAAAAGAATACTTCACGGAAGGCGAGTCAAAGTACCGAGTTTTCAATACAAAATACGCGAAAATTGGAGTTCTTATTTGTTATGACCAATGGTTCCCCGAAGCAGCTCGAATTAACGTGTTAAAAGGCGCAGAAATCCTGTTTTACCCCACTGCCATAGGGTATATTATGGACCAGACATCTCAAGATGGGGATTGGCATGATGCTTGGAAAACTGTGCAACGCGCACATGCAATAGCAAACGGTGTCCATGTTGCCGCAGTTAACCGTGTTGGTTCGGAAGGGATTTTGGAGTTTTGGGGTGGCTCTTTTATCTGCAACGCTTTTGGTAAAGTCCTCGCGGAAGCCGGATCTAAAAATGAGGAGGTACTGGTAGTAACGGTTGACTTAATGCATAATAAAAGAATTCAAGAGGGATGGGGATTTCTCCGCAATCGACGCCCCGACACATACAAACAGCTTTTAGAAACCAACAGTGGTGCTCTGGATGAGTAATAACGAAATATCTTGCCTTGAACAAGGTTTTTGCATGCCTGCAGAATGGGAAAAGCACGATGCCATCTGGCTCGCTTGGCCCCATGACCCTACGACTTTCCCTGAGAAAGTTGAACTTGTTGAAACAATCTATGTACAGATTGTTAAAGAAATCCACTTGAGCGAAAGGGTGAATCTTTTTGTTACTGATTTAAAAGCTAAAGAGAAAGCGGAAAAACTCTTCAAAGAAGAAAACATTGATTTGAGTAGAGTCGAATTCTATATTTTCGATTACGCTGATGTTTGGTTTAGGGATTACGGCCCAATCTTCGTAAGGAACAGCAAGCATGAGCTTGCAATGGTGCAATGGGAGTTCAACTCTTGGGGAGAAAAATATGAAACTCTGTTAAAAGACAAGCAAATACCAGAAGTTATTAACCAGAAATTGGCGTTAAAATGCTTTAAGCCAGGTATGGTTCTCGAAGGTGGCTCAATTGATGTTAATGGCAGGGGAACACTGTTAACGACTGAGCAGTGTCTGCTAAATAAAAATCGCAATCCAAATTTAGACAAGAAACAGATTGAAAAGATTCTTAGTGAATACTTTGGAGTTAACAACTTCATATGGCTCAAAAGCGGTATTTTCGGTGACGACACAGATGGGCATATCGATGACATAGCAAGATTTGTAAACGAAAAAACAATTGTTTGCGCTTTTGAAGAAAATCAAAATGACATAAACTATGATACTCTAAAAGAAAACTATGATATCCTTTGTCAAGCGGTCGATCAAGATGGCGAAAAAATCCGAATTGTCAAGTTGCCCATGCCCAAAGTTGTTATCAACGAAGTAGAACGTTTGCCGGCAAGTTACACTAATTTTTACATTGGAAACACCAAAGTGCTTGTACCAGTTTTTGACCATGAGAATGATGAAAAAGCGCTATCAATATTGCAGGAACTTTTTCCCTCACGTAAAGTTGTTGGAATCAGATGCAACGATTTGGTTTATGGGTTTGGTACTATCCACTGCATCAGTCAACAGCAGCCTTGCATTGATTGATTATCTATTTCATGTAAGAATTTTTTAGTTAAGTTTAAACTCTCGAGTGGAATAATAGGTAGGCGCTATCAAATTTGTAAGTTAGGGAGAGAAAAAAAGGCAATGGTTAAGCAGCAGCCACGTTCGCGTGGTGTTAATGTACTCAAAGCGGTTTCTTCACCCCTACGACTGCAAATTCTCAACCTTCTTTTTGATAAAAGCGCCCTATCTTACTCGGAACTTATGAACCAGCTGAAAATGAACCCGAGCCGTGACGCGGGGAGATTTGCTTATCACTTGAAATTTATGTTGAAAGCAGAGTTGGTTGAAGCAGATGTTGAAGCAAAAAAGTATTGTTTAACTGACCTAGGCAAGATGGTTCTCGATGTAGCTGACCGCGTGGAAAAGAAAGCAGTTAAACCGCGAGGTATGCTTGTTCGGACTTCACATTTAACGATGGAAGAATTTGACGTAAACAAGATCGCCAACGCTCTAATAAAAGAGGCTAAGGTTCCTGCAGAACTGGCGCAGAAAGCCGCAAAAGAGGCTGAAAAACGTCTTATTAAATCAAAGACAAAGTATCTCACAGCTTCCCTTATCCGAGAGGTTGTGAATTCGATTTTGGTTGAAAAGGGTTATGAAGAATATCGCCACAAACTTACCCGTGTTGGTATGCCGATTCATGAAGTTACAGTATTAATTGAGGCAAAAGACGCCAATCAAGACTGCGCTACCATGATTAACAAAGCGGGGCAAACGGTTCTGGGTGAATATACATTGCTAAACATTTTCCCCCGAGACATAGCCGACGCTCATCTTTCAGGAGTGATCCACATCGAAGAGTTAGGCAATTGGATTCTAAAGCCCAATGAAGTTGTTCACGACCTTCGCTTTTTTTTCCAGCATGGCATAGCTCTTGTTAAGCCAACACAGCAATCAATGAGTCCACCAAGCAATCTCAAATCCGCCCTATCCATAGCGTTTAATGTCCTACTCCACACTGCAAGTGAGACCAATAGAATGCAGACATTCAACTACTTCAATGTGTTCTTAGCGCCTTTCATAAGGGGAAATGAGCAGTCAAGAATCAAGGAAACCCTTCGGCTTTTCATTTTAAGTCTCAATCAACATACGGAAACCACGTTGGGACTTGACTTGTTAATTCCAAAGCAAACCGCTGAAAAAGACGCCGTTGGACCGCAGGGCAAAGCTATCGGAATATACAACGATTTTGCTCAAGAAAGCTTGCTTCTCGCTTCGCTTATTATTGATGTTTTCATTGAAGAGAGTGCAATCAAGCCGTTGCTTAGTCCTAAACTAATCATAAAAATCAACGGGGAAGCACTCGCAAATAAAGAAGCAAAATCAGTTCTTTTGAAAGCTCACAAGTTGGCATTGCAAAGTGGAACACCATTTTTTGCCAATTTAGACGCAAAAAACAGCCAAAATGTGGCGTTTTCGGCTTCTGGGGTCAAATTGGCTGCAGATTTAACGGGTGACTGGGAAACCGATACGCTTAGAACGGGAAGCTTAGGCGAAGTAACTATAAACTTACCCAGAATTACTCTTGAATGTGACAAGGATAAGCATAAATTCCAAGATTTGCTCAAAGAGAGGTTTGAACTTTCCGCGAGAGCTTTACAAATTAAGAATAATGCATTAAAGCAATTTGGAAAGAACGCGTTGCCGTTTCTCTTGCAGAAAACAGGTGGTGATACTTACTTCCGACTCGAAAACTGCTCTAGAATAGTTAATTTAGCTGGATTTCGGGAATCAGTTGAAGCCTTCACGGGAAAAAGCATAAACTCAGAGGAGAGTCGGGTTTTTGTTGAAGAGATTGTAGCTAATGTTACCTCTTTCAAACAAAAAATTGGCAGAAGATATGTTAAGCGACTCTATCCTGTAATCTTGGGTTCTACTGAAGCTTCTGAACGATTGGCACAACTTGACATAGAAAGATTCGGAGTAGCTAAAGTGAAGTTCTCTGGAACTCGAGAAAAACCCTATTATTCAACTTCCATACGATTCCATCTTAAATTTGCTGAATTTTTGTCGCTTCAGACAGATGCATTGGAGACAGCACAGAGATTTAGAGGATTAAATGCCGGCGGAAACTTGGGCATTATCGAACTTGAGAACGCAGAGTATAAGGCCGAAGCCCTTATGGATCTAACCCTTCGATTGATCGAAAACCAAATTGTAGAATTTTTTACGTACAGTCGCTTGATCAGCTTTTGCGATAACTGCAAGAAGAACTGGTATAGAACGTTACATAAATGTCCCTCATGCGGTTCCATGAGCAACCTGACAACCGTTGACCGTTTCTCTTCAACATAGAACTTGGATTTCTTCTTTTTGATTTAGTCTTTTCATAGAATTTATCTTATTGGACAAGATATTTTAAAAGTGCTTATTTAACCGCACCCAAAACCAACGAAAGTAGCGCCATGCGGACTACGATGCCATTCCAGACCTGCTGAAAGTAGCGCGCTTGGGGTGTTCTATCTACTTCGGCAGCGATTTCGTCGACCCGGGGCAGCGGATGCAGAATAATCATTTCTTTCTTAGCGTTTTTCAGCGTTTTTAGGTCGACTTTGTAAGCACCTTTGACCTTAGCATACTCGGCAGCGTCAGGGAAGCGTTCTTTTTGGATACGAGTAATGTAGAGGACATCAATTTGAGAGATCAAAGCATCGAGATTGATGTGTTCCGTTACAGAGATTTTATTTTTTATGGTTTGGAGTACTTCTTTTCTCATTCGTAACGCTTCAGGTGAAACAAGGTGGAGTTCTACGTTGTAGAGCGCCAACGCATAGGCTAGCGAATGTACGGTTCTGCCGTAGCGCAAGTCGCCTACTAGGGCAACTTTTAATCCGTTGATTTTACCTTTGTCCTTGCGCATCGTGTACAAGTCGATAAACGCCTGGGTTGGATGCTCCTCAGCGCCTGTACCTGCATTAATAATTGGAACTTTGGAGAATTCTGCCGCCAACTTGGCTGAACCTTCTAAACTGTGCCTAAGTGTTATTACGTCCGCGTAATTTTCAACTGTACGCACAGTATCTGCCAAGTTTTCGCCTTTGCGAGCAGACGTTATATCTGGTTCAGCAAATCCGATGTAGTTGCCCCCGAGTTTTAACATGGCAGTTTCAAAACTAAGACGAGTACGAGTGCTAGGTTCGAAGAACAATGTTGCAAGGATTTTACCCTTAAGTATGTCTGAGCCTGTTTTAGCGATGGGTTCCATTTTTTTAGCCATGTCGAGAATATGGTTGATTTCGGCTTGGGAGAAGTCTTCGATTGATACAATATCTCGGTCTTTGAACCCCAAATACGGCACCTAAAAATAGAAGAAAGCCCCAACTGCTAAATAACACTTTTTATAATTCGCATTCTAATATTTTAAAAGATTCGGGCTTCCAAAAAATCATAAAAATTTTCAAACAAATGTCAAGAGACGTGGAACTTCACTTTTTGAATCCAACAATATTGGGGCGGTATAGCCCATTTTTTCTCCAGCAAGCACAAGAATAATATATAGTAGTAGATGATGTTTGAACTAGAAGGTGCCGTTTCCATTAAAAGCAAAATCAGCAGTATAGGATACGTCAATAAAATTCAAGAAAACATTATGTGCATAAAGAAACGAGAACTCGCACCTCTATATGAAGATCTAAAAGCCGCCGACTGCGTCATTTGCGGAGGATCCGGACGTTCTCTTTATTCACTTAACGCTGCTATGAGCCAAATCGCGTTAAGTCAAGTAGGCTGGCGAAACAAAGTTATTTTAACACCTGATGATCCCGGTTTTCCTGGCAAAAGTATGTATGATGCAGCGCCAGACCTTCAACGTAGATACAAAAAAACTTTGCTTCTGATGAATTCGGGGAGCGGTTACAGCGACGATCCTTTGGTTATGGCTCAGGATCTAGCGAGATACATTAAAGAAAAAAAGTCCAATCATTTCTCCATGGGGCTTTTGACTTCCGCAGTAAAATCACCATTAGCGGATATTACGAACAAATTTGGTCATGTAGTTCAAATTAAGGGACGCGGCAAATCCAAGCCAGGAACCGAATATGCGGAAACCGGAATGATGGGCGACATTTTTGAGCTTGGCACATTGGAACTTCTGAACAGCATGATTGAAGCAATATTCCGCAATCTTGAAGTCAATGATGTCTTCCGACTGTGTGAAGAAGAATTTGAAAAAGTTGGCGATATGATAGACTCCAATGTTACATCAGAAACGTATAATCAACTCGTCGACATAATGGAGAAACGAACAAACGTTTTTTTGGGCGGAAAAGGAACAGGAAATGAAATTGCTAAAATGACTGGCGTTCGCCTTTTCCACATTAAGAGTTTTCTCGGCGATAACGTTTACATCACAAGGGGAGTCAACACTCCTCACCCTCGAGCTGGAGACCTGGAAATTCTATTGTCTTTCTCAGGGGAAACCCGCCCAGTCATCATTTGGGCTGATGTGCTCAAGAAATTCGGCGGAACCGTCTTCGCAATAACAGGCAATAAAGACTCCACTCTTGCTAACAAAGCGGATTTAAAAATCATTTTGCCAGAAGAAGTTAAACCCAGTACTCCAAGACGCTTCTATACGCGTGCAGCTTACGTACTAAGTCCATTACCAGTGAAACTGGCGGAGCGTCTTGGCGAACGGGGTTTGAATCTGCCTGAATATATCATCAGCTGGTATCATTCAGTAACCCAATAACACTTAACTTTTTAAGTTTAGCCAAAACGGTTTACAGACAAGGAAGTCTGTTAAGAACTTAGCAAATTCTGCATTTTTTTTGCACATCTCAACCACATCAGCATTAACCAATATTCTAAACTCCTTCTTAATTGACAATGCAATCAAATCTGCAACTCCTGAATTTTTTCCACCATCTGTGATTTTTTCTTTTAACATAGTTGCGACATCTGTATTTTTCCGTGATAGCTCAACCAACCAGCGTCCATCTTCAATGTATGGTCCGGAAATAACGCAGTTATTGTTGGCGTATTTGTTCAAAAACTTTTTACATTCAAGTTCTCGCTCAAGTGGTGGACCAAAATGTTTTTTGATATTGGCCAATTTTAACGATTCAAGCTCAAAAACGAAAACACTTATGTTTTTTTCGTTGCTCCAAACCGCGTCTCTTAGCACCTTGTAATCATTTAGTTCAAAGAGTCTTGTCAACGAACGCTTTGACTTGTAGAGTTGCCCCCATAAAATATCAGGCACCGCGGCAATCTGCTTCACCGTTAAGAACATGATTGCTGAACCGCGCGTCTGTAAATTGTTTTTTAAGGTTTTAGTTGAGTAAGCTTTGAGTTTTGGAGGATAGAAGAAGTCTATAGATGGCTTTTCAAGGAAGGCTCTGGACGCGGCAACAAATTTGTATAGTTTTTGAGGAAGCACCGCAGAAGCGACGTTTCTTCCTTTATCCACGGGATCTATGATTGTCAATGGCTCAGGGAAAAGAAGTGCAAGTTCATGTTCTCTATTCACATAGAAGTCTTCAAGGTCGATTACGATACGTCGATTGTAGGCTGCAAAAAACCGCACTACTTCAGAAAAGGAGCCGAACTTAATAACTAGAAGTTCGCACAAATAGCCGCTAAAACCGCCAATTTTTAGTTCTGCACCGTAAATACCTATGCCCTGCATAAACCTCTTTAGCAGTCTTGCTTCTCCAAGCAGATTGATCTCTAAGCGCTTTCTGATGTAGTCTGTGTGGTAGGGAGTTCGGTCAGTTGCACTTTGCCATTCACCTTTCTTGGCGTCGTAGCATGGAACAATATCGACTCGGTACCCGTCCATGAAGGCTTCAAGATATGGGTGTTCAGCAAATCGCTCCACTTGTCGTGCATTTGCAGCTGCTTTTCGTGCAATCTTTAGACCTATTTCGCCCAAATTTTTGCGTGGAATTGAGGTAGGCAAACGGATGAAAACGTCAATATCGGGGTTTTCGCTAAGCCAGGTATCCTTAGCAACGGATCCTTCCACTCTGATTTTGGCTTGAATACCTTCGTTTTGGCTTGCTTTGAGTATTTTTTGCTCTAAATTGCGGCTTAAAGCCTCAACCCTAACTCGTTCAGCTTTTTTAGGTGTAATTTTCTTTAAGACCTGCTCTGTTACAGCTTGAATTTCTTGCATTTGTTATCCTTTTTGTGGGCAGTATTCTTTAAGAGTTGAGTAAGTTGGGCCTTTTGGTGAAAGACGACTTCTCTTAAGTCGCAGGCAATCAGCGTTTATTGTGCCTAAATCGTATTCTGATTTTTTCGTCACGAACTCTGCGAGACGTTGTTTATTCTTCCCTGTCTTTACCCTCGCAATCGTTAAATGTGGACTAAACCCATGCGCGTCGCGTGGAAAACCTAAGGCTTGAATTTGTGGTTCTAGTTGATTGAAAAGGCGCTTTAACTGTTCCGCACCTTGCGTAATTCCCACCCAAACCACCCTTGGATAGTTTAAGCTGGGAAAAACCCCCAAACCGTTGAGCTGGATCTGAAAAGGTGAAAACTTTGCAGATTTCATTGCATCATGTATTTTATCCACCATGGGTGGGCTGATGTTGCCAAGGAATCTGATTGTAACATGGATGTTTTGTGGTTCAACAATTTTCAGTTCTACATTCAATTCGGTCAGAAGCTTTTGGATTACAGAGAATCTGCTCAGAACCATGTCATTTTCTATGTCAAATGCGATGAAACTCCTTATTTGCTCGGACATGTTGGCTCCTTCGAAGTATTTTTAACACGTACGTCTCATAAATCCTTTTTAATGGAGGGGGCTGCTAATATGAACCTAAAAAGGGTAAGTTAACGTGAACGCTGACAAACTAGTTGTTGGTTTAGCAGGAATGCCTGGTTCTGGAAAATCATTAGTTGTTGATATGGCGCGAGAACTCGGTTACGGCATAGTTGTAATGGGCGATGTTGTTAGGGAAGAAACAAAAAAACGTGACTTAGAGTTGACTCCGGAAAACGTGGGAAAAGTTATGCTTGAACTGCGGCAAGAAAGTGGCAATTACGTGATTGCTCACCGTTGCGTTCCTAAAATACAAGAAAGGGCAAACCCTAAAGTTCTAGTTGATGGGTTGCGTAGTCTCAACGAAGCAGATATTTTCAAAGAGAATTTCCAGAAATTTAGTTTGATCGCGATTCACGCTTCGCCAGAGACGCGGTTTCAACGACTTGCCAGAAGAGGTCGAAGCGACGATACATCTAAATGGCAAATTTTTAATTATCGGGATATGCGAGAATTGGGTGTAGGTTTGGGAAATGTAATAGCTATGGCGGAGCAAATGGTAATTAATGACCGTAATGTCGAGCAAGCTAAGGTCAAAATTAGAGAGTCACTTGGAAGGATTGAGAAAAAGTGGAACAAGTAATTGTCTATGTTGAAACTGAGATAAACCCAACGGAAGATGAAGCTAAAGTTAAATTTGCTATAAACAACATTTTGGGCAACTCAGCTATAAGCATTGAACCTGCTCAGAAAAGCAACAAGCTAGTTGCCAAGGCAGAAGGACTTGACGCATTGATTAAATTGCGAACTTCATTGAGAAATGATCGCATCCGCGATGCTGCAAGGAAAGTACTTTTTAGGGCCATTCGAGGCAACAAAATCTTGTTTTGTTTAAACAAACAAGTTGCATTTGCAGGACATGTTTCTTTTTGTGAAGAAAACGCTGAATCGCCACTTGGACCTATTACATTTACTATTGAAACTGGCCAACCGCAGCGGCTAGTAGAGTGGCTTGCAGAGAAAACCGTTTAAGAGGAAGAAACTTGGCTGAAAGGGCTGTAGTAACTAAGAAAGGCGCTGTTTTGTTAGGTGACAGTGTCTCCTGTGATGCCCATGATTCCTCTAGACCGTTACGCGTGGTAACTCATGCACATGCTGACCACCTCTACGGTCTGCGCAGTAGTTTGAAGAGTTGCGAAAAGGTTTTGATGACCAAAGCCACCCGTGACCTTACCGATACCCTCAATGGATCATTTAATTTGAAAATGACCCAAACCGTTAAAACTTTAGAATATGGAAAAGTCCTAAAGTTCGGTGATGAAAAAATCAGTCTACTCAAAGCTGATCATATTTTAGGAGCGTGTCAAGTTTTGGTGGAGGATGCCGGCGGAATTCGGATTGTGTGGACTGGTGATTTTAGACTTGAAGGAACGCCTGTTGTTGATTGTGATGTGTTGGTAGTTGAAGCTACTTATGGTAGCCCATCGTGTCGTCGCAACTTCAAAGTGGATGTGCGAGAACTTTTGGTTTCGATGGTCGAGAAACGTTTGAGGGGGGGAACAGTTTACGTATTTGGGTATCATGGGAAGCTGCAGGAAATCATGCAAATTCTCCGCAATGCGGATGTCGAAGTCCCGTTTGTGATGCCGGAGCGTGTTTTTGAAGTAACCAAAGTGTGTGAGAAGCATGGTATGCGTATGGGTTGTTTGTCGCTTTCTACAGATAGTGAAGGGCATGAGCTTTTAGACGGTAACTTGCCGTGTGTTGCCTTCTATCATATGAATCAGCGTCAATATGTTGGTCTGCGTAATGCGCGAATCTGTGTTAGCGGCTGGGAATTCCATTCGCCTTGTAGACAAATTGGGGATCGCGAACATTTAGTAGCGTTCAGTGATCATTCGGATTTTGATGGTTTAATTGAATACGTTAAGCGTTCTAAGGCTAAGCAGGTAATTACCGATAACTACCGGAGTAAAGGGGATGCCTTAGCAATGGAGATCAGGAAGCGCCTGGGCGTTTCTGCAGTTTCTATGCCCAGATGCTGTGGCCAAACAACATTATGAGTAAATGGTTTTGAGTTGGGGTTAGTCAAAGTTTAAATGTAGAAAATCAAACAATCACTTGCAAAGTGACATAAATATGGCTAAGTCATCCTTAATCTCAGGATTCTACAAGCTCTCCCCTAAAGAACGCTTGGCAATTGTGAAAGATTTTGCTGGCTTGACCGATGAAGAAGCAAATTCACTACAAGAATCATGTTCGCTCCCGATGGATTTGACTGATCACATGGTTGAAAATGTCATCGGTGTCTTTCCAGAACCAATGGGCATCGCTGTGAACTTCCAAATCAACGGAAAAGATTACTTAATACCCATGGCAACGGAAGAACCAAGCGTCATAGCTGCAGCAAGCTACGCTGCAAAAATGGTACGCGACGGTGGAGGATTCCACACTAGCAGCACTACGCCTGTAATGATTGGACAAATCCAAATTGTGAAACTTAAAGATGCAAACCAAGCCAAAGAACAGGTTATAAACGCAAAATCAGAACTCTTGAGGAAAGCTAATGACCAAGATCCCGTCCTCAACTCCTTTGGTGGCGGAGCAAAGGATTTGGATGCTCGAGTTATCGATACAACCATGGGGCAAATGTTGATTGTTCATTTATATGTTGACTGTCGCGATGCAATGGGTGCAAACGCCGTAAACACGATGACAGAAGCTATAGCGCCCATGATTGAACAATTAACTAATGGACGCGTTTACCTTAGAATAATTTCTAATTTGGCCACAAAACGTTTAGTTAAAGCTTGGTGTACTGTACCTAAAGAAGCTCTGGGCGGCGAGGCAGTTGTAAACGGAATCGCTTATGCTTCAGCTTTCGCGGCAGCAGATCCATACCGTGCAGCCACACACAACAAAGGTGCCATGAATGGAATAATCGCTGTGGTTTTAGCCACAGGCAACGATCATCGAGCAATAGAGGCAGGAGCACATGCTTACGCAGCTCTGAACGGACCATACACTTCAATTTCTAAATGGTCTAAGAACGTTAATGGCGACTTGGAAGGCACGATCGAAATGCCTATGGCGGTTGGACTAATCGGGGGTGCTGTAAAAACTCATCCCATTGCCCGAATCGCCATGAAAATATTAAATGTTAAATCTGCAAATGAGTTTGGTGAAATCTTGGCTTCTGTTGGCTTAGCCCAAAATTTGGGTGCTCTTCGTGCGCTTGCAAGCGAAGGCATTCAGAGGGGTCATATGTCTTTGCATGCCCGTAATATAGCGATTAATGCGGGAGCAAAGGAAGGGCAAATCGATTTGGTTGCTGATCTGATGGTTAAAGAACGTAAAGTACGAGTAGATCGCGCAAAAGAAATCTTGGAAGATCTAAACAAAAAATAGTAGCTCTGCTCTTTATTTTATAAAATTAGGTTAAGCTCTAAACGGTCAACGACTTAACGTAACTTTTGTGAACATAAAGCAGAGCAAAATTCGGCGTTTCCAACAAAAATGTCGCTTAAAAACTAAAAGTATATTAAGGAATGGAGGGCAGTAGAGGATGTTTGCCGGTCATAGGACGCGGGTTCCACCTGATCCCATTCCGAACTCAGAAGTTAAACCGTGTTCCGTTCCCAGCTGTAGTGTGGTCTTAGGCCACGTGAACCTGGGAAAGCTGGCAGCATTTAAACTATTTTTAAGGCGGAAAAACCTTGAGAGATTTGGCATACCTTTATAACTGTCCTATAATAGTTTTTGAAAGAAAGTGGTGCAACTAAAGTGAGTTTAATTCCAGGAACCGATTCAATAACTCAAGTTTTGAGCTTGGTTATGTACGTATTCTTCATAGGATTCATCTTCTATGGTCAACGCATTCAAATGTATATAATGATTCGTGAAGTTGAAAACTCTCTGCATAAACTTAGACATATCAAAGAAGAAGGGAAAAAGACAGCTATCGATGTCATCAAAGAACTGGGCAAACCAACCACTGACCCTTCGTCACGTATTGACCGTTACCTAGAATACTTCACTATAGCACCTCAAAGCATGGATCCCGCTGGAATCGTTGCCAAACTAGATCACATATTAGATACTAGAGATGAGCGTCTAAAAGAAGAAGTCAAGCTCATGGCGCCCGAACTCCAAAATGACGAAGTCCAAATTAACAACTTAGAAAACACGCTTGAGGCAGCAATGGCGTTAAACTTCATTTACAAAGTTGTACGCCACTACTACATTCAAGGTAAAAAAACTCTGAGCTTGTATGTCATAATGCAACTTCAGATGATTCTTCCAATGGTAATGAAAGAAGCTGAAGCGTATGCATCAGCTCTTAAGGCCTTCGCGTATGGTCAACCAATAGGCGATGGAGCAGGACCACTTGTTGCAGGAAAACTCATGCATGGTTATGAAACCCGCAAACTGGCCAAAGACTGCGTCATGGCAAGTGTTCCTATAGAAGGACGTACAGCAATAATCATTAAGGCTGAAGGTCCTGGCGGAAACGTTGGCAAACCAGGCGACGCTGTTGAAGCAGCTATTGAAGAAAATAAAGGCAAAATCGCCTGCTTAATCATGATAGACGCAGGCTTAAAGCTTGAAGGTGAAGCAGTTGGTGAAGTTGCCGAAGGAATCGGTGCAGCCATCGGTGGACCTGGCGTTGACGCATTCAAGATTGAAGAAAAACTAACCAAATACAAGATTCGCAACTACGCAATAATCATTAAGCAAGACATTGGCGATGCTGTGTCACCCATGCGGAAAGAAATCAATGATTCAATCGATAAAGCCATAGAACAAGTTAAATTGATGATAAGGGAACGCACCAAAGAAGGGGACAAAGTCATAATTGTTGGCGTTGGAAACTCTATAGGAGTTGGACAATAATGAGGTTGAAACGTATGACCCAAAATCAAACTCAAACCACCCCGCAAAGCAATAAAGTCTCTTCATATCTCACGCTAATAGTATTTGTAGTGATGGCTCTCTCAATTGCAGCGCTGTTTATTGCAGTGGATACTTACTTCCTCGGCGATCAAGTTGCAGCAGGCGTCCTGGCAGCAATTGGTGTAATCGCCATGGTTATGTCAGTTTTTCTGCTATACCAATCCAGACAAGCAGTAGCTCATGCAAAGATCGAAATTCCTAAAGTAATGACAAACGTCGGATGCGTCAAAAACTGTGACAGCAAAACTTCTCGGGAATTCCAACGTGGCGATTATGTCTTTAAAGAACTCGATGCCAATTGTGAAAAATGCGGTGGCAAGCAAATGATAGTATCCATTTATAAAGAAGTTAAAGAAAAAGAAAAAACCTACAACGTTTAAACGTTAGGTTAAAACCTCACATCCCTCATCTTTTATAAGCAATGTGTGCTCGGCTTGAGCCACTGGTTTTTTACTTGCTTCAACAAATACAGGGTAACCCATTATTGACTTTGTAGCCAAAAGTTCATTGAAGGCAATTTTATGTTGCTCTGCTGGAACAACCCCAGTTAACCAGCGTTCAGCAAAAGGTAATGTGTGGAAATTGGTTTCAATATGTTTTAAGAGTTTTTTCGCGGCTTGGTTTTTTGTGGATTTTGCTTTAAGAAGACGGAAAATTGTAATTTGAGAGGAGTCCTCCACTCGGGCAATTGCTTCAGGAGAGGTTACGAATGGCTCGATGGCATATACTTCACCGGAACGAACTTTATTTAGGGAAATCTGTGAAACGTTGGGAATAGATGTGCCTGCATGAATCAGATAACGCCCAACGCTATGTCCTGTAAGGTTGCTGATAGGTTTGTACCCGCGATTTTTGATGGTGGTTTCAATTAAGCCACCGATTTTACCCAATGTCATGTCGCCTCGAATATTGTCCACAGCTGTTTTTAGTGCAAGTTCAGCTGTGGCAGCCATGCTTTTGCCTTCGGCGCTGAAAGCAGCTGTGAAGGCAGTATCGGTAACGTAACCGTCAACGTGGACACCTAAATCAACTTTTACTGTCGAGCCTTCTGGAATTCGATTAATATCTCCGGGTGGTGAAGTGTAGTGGGCTGCAATCTCGTTAATGCTTACGTTGCAGGGAAACGCTGGTTTTCCTCCTTTGGCATAGATTAGCGATTCCGCTTTTTCGCATACATCAATAATTGGCATGTTTTCTTTTACGTAGCTTCGCATTTCTTCGCGGGTTTTTTGCAGGATTTTTCCTGATTGACGAAACTTTTCTAATTCTTCTTTGTCATATGGCACGCAATTCACGTCTGTAAAATTGGTTAATGCTTCGGGGACTTAAATCCATAACCCACCAACAAGTGCCGGCCTCAAACAGAATAGTTAATGGGCATAAGTAAAAAAACGCAATCTAAGATTAAGCTGCTCATTTTCTGCGTAGGAAAAGTCGATAAACCAAGAGTGCTCAAACAGTCAAACGTATTCAATCATTTCTGAGCCGCTTGGACATTTGATTCTCAACTTGGATTTTTTAGTTGATTTATGGTTTATAATTTTTGGGATCTAGCAGCGAGAAGTTGTTTCCGCCTGCGTGGTAGAGCATTCGTGCTTTTTTGAGGTCGTAGGTTTCCGTGAAGACACCCATGTCTGCGTAGGCTTCTAAGATTTTTCCTACAAAGATTGTGTGGTCACCAGTAACGAGTTGATCATCAACTTTGCATTCTAAATGAGCTATGCATTCTCGGATGGCGGGAACTTTAACTTTTTTACCAGGCATCTGCGTTAGATTAGTTTTTTTGAATTTGTCAAAGCTTCTACCTGTGAGTGAGCCGCATGCGTATACTTCTTGTAAAAGCTCAAGTGTTGGGATATTAACTATGAATTCACCTGACTCTACAATGAGTTTGTGACTATATCTTCCGGGAGCTATGCTGACAGCTATTAGTGGGGGGTTGATAGAAGTTGGCATCGCCCAAGCGATGGTAGTGATGTTTGGTTTAGCATTGTTGCCAATACATGAAACTATAACGGTGTGCATTGGGTGAAGAAGTCTATAGGCTGAAGTAACATTTATTGGAATTTTAGCGGACATTTTTTTTCACCTTGATTTTATAAGATTGCGAAAGGGCTGGGGGTTTATTTATTTTTCTTATCACTATATTGAGTCGTAATATTTTACGGATTTAATTAAAATTGCTCTATCTTTTCTCGAGCGTTTGCCTCCTTGGTTTAATTGTGTAAGCTCTTTCTCAACCTCAGTTACTATTGTCATATACATGCGCATATTAGCAAATGAATTATGTCGTAACATTCAATAAACAATCGAATGGTGAATAAAATGCCTCAAAAAAAAGCAAGTGTTCGAAAAAGAAGAAGCAGTAAAACTTTTAAATTATTTTGTAGCCTACAAAAAATTGCAGAATAAACTCGACCACATTAAATGTATAGCCGCTTTAAACCCGCTCCCAGATCTCGAAGAAAAGCTAATGCAAGCAAAATCAACGGCTCTGTCTGATCAAACAAACGACAACACTTTGCAGCCATCAATAGATTTGACATAAAAATGTAGCAAAATAATTTCTTCACTCTTTTTTGCTGAGCTTTCCAAAATGCTTGAAAAAATAGCTGCAATTTTTTGGTTCTTTGCGCAAGCAAAATAAGACGTTTTTCTGAGTCTTTTTACGTAAATAGCTCTTAAAAATTGGCGCCTTCCGCAGACAAGTGGAGCCGAGCCGAACACTGTAAGTATTTATTATTAATATGAGATTTCAGATTCTGCCTTTTGCTTCTTGCATGTCTGTACAACACTTACTTTTCATTACCAGCAATAAAAAGACCTTATATGTTAAAATTACCTCAAAATTGGCACTGAAACACAATGGTAAATCTGCGCGCTTTTTTAGGATACAGTTTTTCAATTATAGGCGTAGTGTTCTTTGCAATGACGGTTTTCTTTATTTTTTCAAAGACCCAAACAAGCGCCTCAAATGTGATTTATCCATATCGCCCCTTAGCGTTACCCGCCGCTGTCAGTGGACTAGTCTTCTTTAGCAGTGGGATAATCGGCATCTGGCTGGAATATCTAATATTTAAGCAAAGAAAAAAAGTACAGTCCAAAATGGAAAGTGAACTAAACAAAAAAGAAGAAAAATTACAGAACCATTGACATACATAAAATTGAAAATCTAATTAAGAAAACTTGATTTCTTAAGAAAAATCGCTTGAATGATGGAAATTAAGTAAGTTAGTTGAATGTTCATAGCAACTTGTTGGGTGTATATTGCTAGTGTAGAGGTTTCGAAAATTAAGGAATATTGAATAAAACAATAGTTTCAAATAATCGAAAGAGGGAGCGTTTTTTAATTTTATTTGCGTTTTATGTGGTATTGTTCGATCTTGTCTTTTGCTTTTTCTCGACATTCCTGATGTTTCATTAGGAACTCGTTGAGTTTTTCCGCCAAGTCTTTTTTGCATTCGCCGCACAACATTTCGCCACCTCGACATTTGCGCTCGCGTTCCGAAAGTTTCTTGTTGTCTTGTTCAAAGAGGAAAAAGTAATACTGGAAAATGCTGCAAACCGTGGGATCAGCACCTGTTTTGCGTTGTTCCGCTGCAGTACCTTTGCCTCCGGTAAAAGCAGTCCAGATTTTCTTTTTAACAGCATCAGGCTGGTCAGTGGTGAAAATGCTGGTTTCTGGCATGCTAGCACTCATTTTTCCGCCTGCACCGAGTCCTGGTAGAAAACGACAGTGAATTTGTGCCGGTTTGTAATAACCGAGTTTTTGGGCGATGTCGCGGGTAACTCGCCAATAGGGATCTTGGTCAATAGCTGCAGGGATAAGTGCAGGAACGTTTTCGCCGGTAAGCTTTTTGTGGATAAAGCATGGTGCAGCTTGTATGGCAGGCCAATAAACCCAACCGATGTTGGTGCTATCCTGAAATCCAAAGCTACTTCGAGCAGTACTATAGGTGATACGTTTAGCAACTTCTAATGTTATGCTATATAGTAAGTCTATATCTTTAGTATCGTATATTATGAAAGTGTCCTCTGGTTTGAAGCCCAATGCAATTAGGTCCAAAGCGTTTTCGTAGCTCCATTTGGCTGTGGTTTTGAGGTCAGCGTTATCGCTAATTAGGTATTTTTCGTCGTCGGTTAGTTGGAAATAGAGCCTCGTTTTGAATGTCTTTTGCATGTGAAGAGTAAATATCCAGGGAACGAGGTGACCAATATGGACAGGGCCAGATGGTCCTCTGCCCGTGTACAAAACGAATTTTGTACCTTTATCGTAGAGATCCAATACAGTGTCTAAGTCACGGTGACTGAAGAAAATTTCTCGCTCAAGCTGCAGATGGAGCCTGTCGGTATGCTTCTCCACACGCTGGAGGAGTTGAGAAGTGAGAGGTTGAGTGCCAAACTCTTTAATTAGCCGTTGATAATCTACTTCGCCTTTAACTTCCCAAGGGGTAACCACCATTTCGTTGTTGTTCTCTTCAGCATTTGGAACAGACATTGAATTTCACTTGCGTTGGAATCAAAAAGGTGTAAGTCCTATATCTCTTTTGTCCGCAGACCACAACAATATTTTTGTTCTTAATTCCATCATAAAGCTATTGGCTCATTTTTGACCCTGTTTAAAGCAGAAAAAGGTCAAGTTTTAATGGTTCTATAAAAGTGTAAATATTTATTTCTCTTTAAATAACGCAAATTAGTAATAGGCTGCTGACAGATTCCAACGAAGCACGCTTTACACCACCGCTGAATGGATAAATAATGCAAGATTTTGAAAAAAGTCAGATATGTTAATGCAAAAAAGTGATCATAAAAAGCCTAATGAGGACATTTTAACAATTGTAACTAGAGTGTTGATGAGCCAAAAATGTTGGGTTAAGCGGACCTAGCCTTGTGCTATCTTGGGCTAAGGCATAGAAATCATGTGGGCAGTGCCTTCCCCTTTGGTAGCAGCCGGACCCGCTTAACTTTGTTGGCTATCCCTTGCATTCCTAACTACTCATAACTTTTCGGAAGGATATAAAACAATGTGATTACATCCTGCAACAACAACTAAAAAGTTTCAACTAGACAACCTGACATCAAAACATCAACTTTTAGGCATAAAATAGTAAAAAACATCGCAAATTGAATGAAATATCCTAAAAGTATCCATATGAAAAAACCAAAGAGCCTAAAATAAAACCTTCACTGTTAAGGTAAGTCAAGCCTAACTATTAAAAGACTTAAAAGAGCTCCCACAATGAATACAAGAAAACAGTTCTACGCAAAAAACGAGTTCTCTATCTTCTGCACTGAAGTTGCCACTTCT
Source organism: uncultured Candidatus Bathyarchaeia archaeon (assembly GCA_964413605.1). Classification (GTDB taxonomy): domain Archaea; phylum Thermoproteota; class Bathyarchaeia; order Bathyarchaeales; family Bathycorpusculaceae; genus Bathycorpusculum. The sequence continues at coordinate 76,143 of CAYPSV010000003.1, forward strand.
TTTCCGCAGTTGGGACAAATAGCCATTAAATACTCACTTTCTTGAACAAGAAAGCAAAATAATATAAAAATAAATGTGGGTTCACTTGGGCAACAACAAAATTCTGAAGCAATCAGTTATCGAAAACTTTTTGAACTCTCTCATCTTCTTTTTAGCAAACCGAAGAATGTCATATCATGACCCACGATTCAAGCCAAAAAACAAAGGAAAAAACCAGCTTTCTCCTAGAACTCTACAAGAAAGCGTTAAACCTAGATGAAAGCAAACTCTACGAGTACTTCTTAGATCACGTAATAGAAGCAACCGAAAGCAAGATAGGGTTTTTCCATTTTGTGAACAACGATCAAAAGACAATAAAGTTAACCTCATGGAACAAAAGAACGCTTCAAAATTGCAGCGCACATTATGATAAACATTACCCAATAGAGCAAGCAGGTAACTGGGCAGACAGTATCCGTAAAAAACGTCCAATTATATACAACGACTTTAAAGTAAGCTCCAACCAAAAAGGGCTTCCAAAAGGACATGTTCCATTAGAACGATTAGTGAGTTATCCCATTTTGGAAAAAGGGAAAGTCTATGCTATCTTCGGAGTTGGAAACAAAAAAAAACGCTATGACGAAGGGGATATTGCAAAACTCGAATTAGCCGGAAATGAACTAAACAAGATCCTAAAACAAAAACGAGTAGAAACCGAACTTAAGAAACTCAACCGTACTTTGAGGGCAATGAGCAATAGTAGCCAAGCCCTTACGCGCGCCGCTGATGAAGAATCATTCTTGCAGGAAATCTGCAGAATAATTAGCATAGATTGTGGTTATAAGATGGTCTGGGTTGGATTGGCCCAAGAAGACAGCGCAAAATCGGTCTTGCCAGTGGCTTATGCGGGTTTTGAAGAAGGTTATCTTAATTCTTTGAAGATTGCGTGGGCGGATACAGATAGAGGGCGCGGTCCAACTGGGAGAGCAATTCGTACAGGACAACCCCAGCTATGCGTGAACATACTAACGGATCCAACGCTTAAGCCTTGGAGAAAGGAAGCGCTCAAAAGAGGCTACGCATCATCGATTGCGCTCCCATTAAAATCAGGAGAAACAGTCTTTGGCGCTTTAACTCTTTATTCTGCTGAAAAAGATTTTTGTTCAGACGATGAAGTTAGGTTATTGACGGAACTGGCAAGTGATTTTGCGCGTGGAATAATGATGCTTCGGCTTAAAGCAGATAAGGATCGAGCCCAAGCTGAAGTGTTCAACCAAGCTGCCTTAATAGATTTAAGTCTAGACGGCATTTTTGTGCGGGACTTAGAGGGAGCAATAATTTTCTGGAGCAAAGGCGCAGAAAAATTGTACGGTTGGTCAAAAAAAGAAGTCTTGGGGCAAAATGCCAGTGAATTGTTGAAAACAAAATTTCCCGAGCCTTACAAACAAATAGTTTCGAATCTTAAAAAGAAGAACACATGGTCAGGAGACCTTTTGCACACCGCCAAAAATGGAAGAAAATTAACAGTTCAAAGTTGTTGGCAACCTAAACTAAACCAGAATGGTAAGATTACGGAAATAATGGAATCTAATGTAGATATAACAGAACGAATTAAAGCTGAAGATGCTTTAAAGAAAGCCAAAGTTGATTGGGAACGCACTTTTGATAGCGTCCCAGACTTGATTGCGATTTTAGATAACAATCACAAAATTGTGCGAGCCAACAAAGCTATGGCCCAAGCGTTAAAGACAGCACCAGAACAAGCCATCGGATTAAACTGTTATACATGCGTACATGGAACTAATGAACCTCCAGAGTTCTGCCCCCATGCAAAGTCACTATTAGATGAGCAAGAACATACGGCCGAAGTACATGAAGACAGACTCGGAGGAGACTTTTTAGTTAGCACTACACCGCTCAAAGATGAATTTGGACGCATGGTTGGTTCAGTTCACGTTGCAAGAGATATAACTGAACGCAAAAGAGCTTATGATGCTCGAAGAAAAAGTGAAGAAAAATATCGTTCATACATTGAAGTTACAGGTGAACTCGGTTGGACAACAAATGCCAAAGGGGAAGTGGTTGAAGATATTCCAACGTTTAGAAATTTCACCGGGCAATCTTTTGACGAAGTAAAGGGGTGGGGTTGGTCTAGAGCAATTCATCCTGAAGATCTTGAGAGAACAACTAGAGTTTGGAAAAAAGCCGTAGAAGATAAAAGTAATTATGAAATTGAATATCGATTAAGACGCAGAGATGGTGCTTACCGACATTTCCTTGCAAGGGGGGTCCCCCTTTTTGATGAATATGGAGAAGTTATCGATTGGGTTGGCGCCTGCATCGACATTACGAAGCGCAAAGAAATGGAGAATGAATTGCTGGAAACTCTCAAAGCGTCTCAATCTAGGCAATCCGAGGTTGCCGCCCTTTTGGAAGCATCAAAGGCAGTTTTAGTTCACCGTGAATTTAGCAAGGCTTCAAAAGTGATTTTCGATTGCTGTAAGAATCTGCTGGGTGCATCGGCGGGTTATGTGGCTCTTTTAAGTGAGGACAAAAAAGAAAATCAAGTTTTGTTTTTGGATGCGGGTAACCGTCCTTGCACAGTAGATCCAGCTTTGCCAATGCCAATCCGTGGATTACGGGCAAGTTCATACCTAACAGGGAAGGTAGCTTACGATAATGATTTCGTTAATAGCCAATGGGTGGAGCTAATGCCTAAGGGGCACGTAGTTTTAAATAACGTTATGTTTGCTCCGCTAATAATTGATAGAAAAACCGTTGGCATAATTGGATTGGCAAATAAACCAATTCCCTTCACCGAACGTGACGCGCAAATGGCAACGGCATTTGGCGAAATAGCCTCCATTGCACTCATCAACAGTCAGACACTTGAAAGATTAGCTGAAAATGAGAAGCTGCTCAAAAACCACTCGGAAAACCTTGAACAAATGGTTGAAGAAAAAACCAGGCAGTTAAGAGATTCTGAAAGACTTGCAGCCATTGGGGCAACCGCAGGCATGGTCGGCCACGATATTCGCAACCCGCTTCAAGCCATAATAAGCGACCTCTACTTGGCAAAAGAAGAACTTGTCTTCTGTCCGGAAAGTGAAAATAAAACAGCAGTAAAAGAAAGCTTAGCTGAAATTGAAAAGAACACAGATTACATTAACAAAATCGTTGCTGATTTGCAGGATTTCGCAAGACCCCTCAATCCTTCTATCCAAAAAATGGATTTGCAGGCAGTATGTAGTGATATTTTGTCCAAAGCAAATGTCCCTGAAAACATCATACTCTCATGTACCATAAGTGAGAATGCCAGCGACCTTGTGGCTGATGAAAATTGGGTTAAGCGTATTTTGTTTAACTTGGTGAATAATGCGGTTCAAGCTATGCCTGAAGGAGGAGCCTTAACAATTTTTGCTCGTAGAGAAGGGTCCAATCTAATAATTTCGGTTCAAGATACTGGATTGGGAATACCTGAAGATGTTAAGTCAAAGCTCTTCATTCCTCTTTTTACGACGAAATCTAAGGGTCAAGGTTTCGGGTTAGCTGTCATCAAACGCTTAACTGAAGCATTGAATGGAAAAGTAACATTCTACAGTGAAATGGGAAAGGGAACAAAATTCAATATAATCTTGCCAGCACCATCGAGCATACAAACAAATACAGCTCCAGAAACAAAGGTTAGAGAAAAATAGAGGCCTTTTTCGGGCTATTCGTTAACGGTTTTTAGCCAGTTCAAAAAGGCCTCACGTACTTTTTGAGGATTTTCAAAAACATGTACATCTTCCATTGCTTCAAGTTTACGGACTTGATCCGCTTCCTCTTTGCGCACCCGCAATTTCATTTCCTTGCCATTGGGCAGTTTAGTGTAAATTACGTTTTCTTTAAAATCCACTGGCATAATCCACACTGGAACAAAAGCTTTGAGGCTCATAAGCGCTGAATTTGTGAGTAATGTGTCGCTGATGCTGTTGACTATTTTTGCAACTGTATTTGATGATGCCGGAAAAATCAAGAGAAACTCGTATTTATGACTCTGCATCATGCCTGCCAAAAACGGTGAATTAGAATTTGATTCAACCGTGACTTTGGCAAAGTTTTGGCGCAAATCATCTTCTAAACGGTAAAATTTAAGCACAATTTCGGCTGCTTTAGAAAGGAAGACGTGTATTTCAATGATCCCTTCTGACTGTTTCTTCAGGTCTTTCATGGTTTCAATAATTTCAGCTATTTTGTCGCCTGCGCCTGTGATTCCCCAAGCGACTTTTGTTTTTTTAATTTTTGCTTCAGTCATTTTCCTTCACAATTATTTTTTAGTGTAAAGCTGAAGATATTCAGCAAATCGTTTCGTGGTTTTTTTTAAGCTTCTAAATCCTTCCTCATCCAACTTGACGCCGTCTAATGTGTCCTTTGACCAAAAAGTTGCGCCTAAGTTTGCTCCAAAAAAGCCGCCGCTTGCAGGAATCATGCCGTTAATGATGTAGAAGGTATGTATCTGCATTAGAGCAAATTCTTGTCCCCCTAGCCTGTCTCCTCCAACTACAATGCCCATACCTATTTTTCCTCTGAAAAAATTCTTGTCTGAAGCCACGGGCGCTCGCATTCTATCCATCACCGCTTTAATTTGAGCACTTACTCCACCATTGTATACAGGAGATGCAAAAATGATCCCTTCTGCTTCAGCAAGCAGCGCGTAGAGTTCTTGTAAATCATCTTGAACTACACACTCTTTTTCTCTGAGGCAATAATCGCAGTGTGCACAATAGTCTACCCATTTTCCTCGAACAGTCCAAAGTTTAGTTTTGAAGCCTTTTTCTTCCAACATTTTCAAGGCTTCTTCAAGAACGTATTCTGTAGCTTGTTTTCTTGGGCTTCCACAAATGCCAACTATCATAATACTCAATGAATTAATCAATACTTCGAATTAAAGCATTACCATAAGGGCTAGGGCAATTCGATTAGTCATATTTTAGATGTTTTTATAGATTAGAAATTGAACGAAAAATAAAAAGTGAAAGCGGATATCTGCTTATTCGTTTTCGAAGTATTCTTCTGGTTTTGGCGGAATTGGCGATAAGCCTCTGCGTTCTCGAATCTTCTTGACGATGTCAGCCTGCATCTGTTCGGGAACTGGTGCCCAACGACTGAACTGTGTTGCCCAGAAGGCTCGTCCTTGTGTGCTGCTTCGTAGTTCGTCGGCGATGCCGAAGGATTCGGAAACGGGCATTTCAGCTTTAACGGTTATCATGTCTTCTTCAGAGGGCATGTCGATGATTTTTCCTCGTCGCTTGTTGAGTAGTGTAATGACTGAACTGACGAATTCGCTTGGCACTTTGCATTCGAAACTCATCATTGGTTCGAGCAGTTTTGGGTTGCTGAGTAAGATTGCACAGTAGATTGGTCTCCAAGTCATTGGGATAGCTTGTGCAGGTCCGCGGTGAACGGGGTCTTCGTGTAAGGTTATGTCTTCGAGGTTAATCTTTAGGCCATAAGCTGGTTCTTTGGCTAGGGGTGAGGTGTGTACTGCTTCGCGGAAACCTGTTTTGATGTGATCAATGATTTCTTCTACGTATTGTCGTCCACGGATGCGATTGCAAAGGATATTATTTTCTTCGACGGCAACGGCTCCTTTGGCGTCATCTGGTGCCCAGCCTAAGCCGCGGAGAATCTTTGTGCGTTCGTCTTTGTTTTGCATGTCATTGATTTTCTCAGATTTTATGGCTTCGATGATTTCAGGCGCGAGTTTTTCTATGGTTATCCAGAGTTTGTTATGTTTGTTTGGGCTTTTACCCATGATTGCTGGACCTTTGTAGTCGTGGCTGATGGTTTCTCGATAGATTACGATGGGTTTGCTAAGTTTAACTTTTAGGCCTGCTTCTTGCATTCGGTAAGCTGTAATTTCAAGGTGGAGTTCACCCATACCTGAAAGGAGGAATTCGCCACTTTCTTTGTTCATTTTAAAGTGCAGGTTTGGGTCTTCAGTTGTGAGTTTATGCATTACTTTGTCAAACAATGGCAGGTCTTTGACGTCTTCGGGTTCTACTGCGACGGTTACAACCGGGTCTGAAACGTATTGTAAACCTTCAAAAGAGTGAATCTCTACGCCTTCTTCCCCGATGGTTTCGCCTACGTGTAATGCCGGTAAACCAGATATTGCACCGATGTTGCCTGCTGGTACTCGGTCTATGAATACTCGGTCAGTTGCCATACTCATAAAGACTTGTTGAATTGTGCCTTTTTGGTTGGCGCTGACAAGTTGGACTTGTTTGCCTTTTGTAATGGCGCCACTAAAGATTCTGCCGATAGCTACGGTTCCGCTGTGGGGGTCAACTTCGATTGTGGATATGCACATAAGTAGAGGTGCGTTAGGGTCGACTGTTGCCATACCTTTACCAACTGCGCTTTCTGGGTCACCGGGCCAAATCTGTGGTTGCCTATATGGTTGTGCGACTAATGGGTTTGGTAAATGTTTGCAGAACATGTCAAGGATTGGTTCGGGTAGAGGCGCTCTCTTGCTTAGTTCATCTACTTTTTTGCCAACATCTGCTGGGTCACCCGTATAAGCATCGATGATATCTTGGAAGCTGACTTTCTTTAGCTTCATGTGATCAAGGTTTAAACCCCATTTGTGAAGGGCAGAGCCGAAAGCGACACGACTGTCCTCGATCTTCACTTGCCAGTCTTGTTTGTGTTCTGGCGGAGCGTATTTTTCGATTAAGTTATTAACACGGAGTAGAATCTTTGCAAATTTCTTTTGGATTTCTGCAGGTGTTAGTTTGATTTCTTTGATAAGGCGATCCACTTTATTGATAAATAGGATTGGTTTAACGCGTTCTCGGAGAGCTTGCATGAGAACGGTTTCGGTTTGGGTCATTGGACCTTCAACTGCGTCCACGACGACGAGTGCTCCGTCGACTGCGCGAAGGCTTCTTGTGACTGCACCTGAGAAGTCAATGTGTCCAGGTGTGTCGATTAGGTTTATGAGGTAATCTTGATTGTCGAAGGTGTGGACTAAGCTGACGTTTGAGGCGAAAACGGTCATTTGACGTTTCTGCTCTAGGTCCCAGCTGTCCAAGAATAGCTTTTGTCCAGCTGTTTGTGTACTGATGATTCCAGCGTGTGCCAAAAGGCTGTCGGATAGAGTGGTTTTTCCGTGGTCGACATGAGCAATGATGCTGCAGTTGCGTATAATTTGTGGATTATCCATTAATTTTACAATTTCTTCAGTTTGCCTATAACGCGCCATAGTTATTCAATCTCCTTGTTAGTTGTATTTTTTACTTTAAAGGGCTGTTTCTTAATTATTTGAAGCATTACTAAGTCTCTCGTGAAATTTGGTAAGCTACATGGAAAGTGAATTTGTCGCCTATTAAGTTTATGGCATGAATCGTTAAAACAAATTGACAAAAATTACCTCGAAAAAAAGCTTTGCCGCGATTTTTTTCCTTAAAATCCGTTATAGCTGAACCTCCGTTTTCAGCCCAAGGTTAGGTGGTTGACTGGACTTTGAGGGTTTGAAAAAATTTTTTCCTGAAGTAGATAAATTAGCTTTTGTTTTTATTTTTAAAAAAAATATATCCAAAAAATAAAATAATGTTTAATACGCCCCGTTTTTAATCGAATATAATACAGGTTTAATGTGCAGTATTTTGTGGTCAAAAACGGCTTGCCACCCGATTAGTTTAAATTGAACTATAAACATTAACCAAAAAAATAAACACCGTAGTATAAGAAAGGTTTAACGCTGATGATATGAATGGATCCTCAAACAGTTTCGGCGATAATAAATAGTGATTTACGAAATAAACTCGCTTCCACACCAGAAGCATTCATCTTTTGTTGGGCTCGCTCATAAATAACTAATTGTTTCTTTGCATGGGATTGATTAATTTTGGAAAAAGCTGCTTCCATGTCTATTGACAAGGTTTTCGATGACCTAAAAACATCTGAGAATGGTTTAAGCAGCGAAGAAGCTAAACTTCGACTCAAAAAATACGGTTACAACAAGTTAACGGAAAAAAGACAAATCCCCTTAATCCACAAATTCATTGAGCACCTCAAAGATTTGTTCGGAATTCTGTTGCTTGTGGCAGCAGTCCTTTCTTACATTTCAAACCCTACAAATCCAGAATTGGCTTTAATCATCCTTGCAGTGGTTTTCGTCAACATTTTTGTAAGCATCTTCCAAGAATCTCGCGCTGAAAAAGCTATGGAAACCCTCAAAAGTTGGATGCCAGAATACGCTAAAGTTTTCCGTGATGGCGAAGTAAAAAAAATTCTTGTTCGGGAAATCGTGCCTGGAGATGTAATTTTTCTTGAGGAAGGAGACCGGGTGCCTGCAGATGCCCGCTTGATAGAGACTTTCGATTTGTGGACTAATAATGTTCCTTTGACAGGAGAATCGGAACCGCAGCCGCGAGACGCTGAAACTGTTAAGGTTGTTGAGAAAGCGTATTTGTATTCACCAAACCTCGTCTTTATGAGCACAAGCGTTGCCAAAGGTCGCGGCAAAGCGGTCGTTTATGCATCCGGAATGGCTACACAGTTTGGCAGAATTGCAAGTCTAACACAGACGATCCGTGAAGAAGAGAGCCCTCTTCAGAAAGAAATAGCGTCCATGGCAAAGTATGATTTTATAATAGCTATATGCGTGGGCGTCATTTTTCTGTTTGTAAGTTATCTTATAACAAATTCTCTTGCCACAAGCATCTTTTTCATGATCGGCGTTATGGTGTGTTGTGTCCCTGAAGGTTTGCAGGTTACTGTTTCGAGCGCTTTAGCTATTAACGTGCTTAAGATGGTCAAGCAAAATGTTGTAGTTAAACGATTATCCGCGGTTCAAACTTTAGGCAGCGTTACGGTAATTTGTACTGACAAAACAGGCACTATCACTAAGGGTGAGATGACTGTTAACAAGCTCTGGGTTAAAGATAAAGTGGTTGAGGTTTCTGGTTTAGGCTACATGCCAGTTGGAGACTTCACCATAAACGATGAACCGCTTAAAGAAGACGAAACAGAATCACTCGACAAACTTCTTGAGATTGCCGCTCTTTGCAACGTAGCTAAAATTGAACCCCCATCTGACCGAAACCGTAACTGGAGCGTAATTGGCGACCCCACCGATGGCGCATTACTAGTTGCAGCATTAAAATATGGTCAAAACATTGAAGAACTTATTAATGAAAAGCCAAACATTGACATTTTACCTTTTAATTTTGAACGCAAACGCATGAGCACAATTCATCAAATCAAAGATGATAAAATCGTTGTCTACACGAAGGGTGCACCAAGAAATGTTTTGGACATATGCACAAAAGTGTTTGTTGACGGCAAAATTGAACCGTTAACTCCTGATAATTTGATGTGGATTGAAGGAAGAATTCACGAGTTCGCTGTCGAAGGCTTACGTGTAATAGCTGCGGCCTATAGAGAAATCCCCAAATCTGAGTACAAAAAAGATGAAGAAGTAGAAAAAGACCTTATTTTTGTCGGTTTGGCTGCAATGCGGGATCCGCCCAGAAAAGAGGTAAAAGACGCGGTTTCAGAAGCCAAACAAGCAGGAATTAAAACAGTCATAATCACTGGTGACTACGGTCCAACCGCGCAATTTATCGCTCAAGAAGTAGGTATCGTTGAAAAAGAATTTAGCCAAGTTATCCGCGGAGTGGACCTAGAAGATTTAGGCGATCAAGCAATAGTTGATGAAGTCAAAAAGGGTAATGTTATTTTTGCACGCGTTTCTCCGGAACAGAAACTCCGTATTGTGACGGTTCTGAAGGAAAGTGGAGAGGTAGTTGCGGTTACTGGTGACGGAGCTAATGATGCACCATCACTTAAAGAGGCTGATATCGGTGTTGCTATGGGTGCATCTGGAACTGATGTGGCGCGCGAAGCAGCAGACATAGTTTTGCTTAACGACAGTTTTGCTTCAATTGTAAAAGCTGTTGAATCTGGCAGGGCAATCTACGAGAACATCCGCAAGTTTATCGTTTACGTTTTCAGCCACAATTGGGCAGAACTCATTCCTTACGTTCTTTATGCGATTTTGGCGATTCCCCTTCCGTTACTTGTAGTTCAGGTGTTAGCTATTGACTTGGCTATTGATGTTATTCCAAGTTTGGCGCTTAGTCGGGAACCTCCGGAGGCAGGTATCATGCAAGAGCCTCCGAGAAGTTCAAGAGAGAAACTCTTCACACGTAGAGTCTTCGGGAGATCGTTCTTCATCGGAATGATCATTGCAATTGGTGCCATGATTGGATGTTTTAGCGCGTGGACAGCTGGAGGCTGGCAGTTTGGTCAGAGTCTAGCCACGGATAGTCAGGTGTACATAAAAGGAGTAACAATGACGTTTGCAGGTATCGTTGTTGCTCAAGCAGGGAACGTTTTAGCTTGCCGAACTAGCAAGCAATCTATCTTCAAAACCAGTTTGGCTAAAAACAAATGGATAATCTTCGGAATCATATCACAACTGTCAATTCTCGCTTTATTGGTTTATGTGCCGTTAATGCAGGAAGTTTTCGGAACGACAGCTTTGGGTTTCACCGACTGGCTTTACCTCTTATTACTTGCAATTGTTGTTATTTTTGCTGAGGAACTCCGCAAGCTCTTTAGCAGAAAATTCACCAAAACAGCAGAGGACTTAAGTAAACACGATCACGTTTAGAATAATAGCCAATAATAACTCTGAATGCGACGAAACACGAAAACTTCAGAACAATTAGGGAACCATAACTAAGACAGGCTGGTTTTGGCTAAGAAAGCTAATAAGTGGTTTTAAAGCTAATTTTGCAATTTGGGCAAATGAAAAGCGACAAACAGAACACTGAGTTTTCTAATTTTCTATCGGGTACAGCAACCTTATTTCCGCAATTCGGGCAGACAGCCATGCAAGGGACACTTTCAGAGTTTATTCAACATAAAAACATCATTAGTGTATAAGAAGTAATGTTGTCACATCCAAGAACAACAAGATGTTTTTTAGTCTAAGTTTTTAATTTCAGGTATTTTGTGTTTCAATATTTGATTTGCTTGTTTATGCAAAACGTTATTAAGAATATACTTTAAAAGAGGCTGTGAGGGGAACACTGTGAATAGGAAAGAGGCTGGTACTCTGTTTACTGAACTAGTTGCCAATGGTTTTGTTCTTCCCAATTTGGTTTCGATTGAACAAGGGGCTTCAGAAAAATGTATATTGAAAATTAAAGGAGATTATGATAGCCAAAAAATAGGGAGTCTCCTAAATGATAGAGGGCTCTCGTGTGAACAGAACAAAGATTACTTAATTATCTACAAACCATAGCAGTAAGTTTTGGATTTCCCGTTAGTTATTAACGGGTTTAAAAAGAGATAAATGGTTAATTATTGTCAAATTATTTTTCATTTCTTAGTGATATTGATTTTGCATCTTTATTGTTTTGTTAGTTTCAAGCCGTTGGTCGGAGTGAAAACGTTTTGTTCCCAAACGCCAGTCCAGTGGTCATGCCATGTTCCTTCCATTTGGGTTGAGGTGAACGTAAATTCGCCAACTGTGCCAATTTGTTCAATGGGTCCAGCATTTCCCTTTGTTAATGTCAATTGCGTTCCATTGATTATTCCTGTTAATTGCATAAATAAAGTGTCTGGAGTGTAACCTGACGCAGAGGCTAATTGTCTGTTGGAATAGTAAAACTGCACGTTTACTAGTACAACATGTTCGTCGCTGGTTCCTGTTATGGTCCAAGTCATTGTTCGGTCTTCTGTGCCCACGTTTGCGAGGTGCCCATAGTTTTCGTAGTCTGTGGCAATTGTGAATTGGGTAGAAAATGTTGTCGTCCATGTTCCTTCTATGTCTCTTGTGGAGCTAAGTTTACCGCCGCCAGAGATGACGCTATCTGTAAAGTCAACAGGGTTCTGGTCAGAGATAAAACTATCAAAAAAACCGGAAAAGTATAGTGCTCCAGCAAATGAAGCGACACTTATGACGACGGGTATTATTTGGCTTAATTTGACTTTGCTTTTCGGTTTAGTAGAGGATTGAGCCTGCATTTTTCTCATTGCGTTTGCACCTAACGCGAGATGAAATGTAGGTCATAAAAGACTTGTGTATTGCAGATATACGTGTTTCATTGAAATGCTATTTCGTTTTTTGAGGATAGTGGAGTGTTGGCTCCTCATTGCGCTAAAGCAGGCAACTTGTTTTATTCTACATATTTAGCGATAAAATGATTCTGTATGAATGTTAATTTTTTAACAACATTGCGGCTATTATAAATTAGCACGCTTTCTTTCGTGCTGAGAATAGAGGAGCAAGAGAGTAAAAAATAAAAATCATATTTCTAAACTCCATTAGACTTAATCTTTGTTGGTACTATTTGGAGATAATAGTTGATAGGCTAGCAATTTCTATCTTGTATTGTCGGGGGTTGTATTGTATGTATATAAAGGAGTATAGTGCTGTGGAGTATAGTGGTTAGTAAGAATAGTAGATTTTTAGAAGTCAAAAAGAGAGAAAGATACATTAAAAGCAGAAATAGCGAAATATAACTAATCTATCTATTAATCGAACTTAATTTGCCTGGCTGGAGCATATGCTTTGTAAGTTGTTTGTTTTTCGGCATGCTGAAACGTTTGATAACAGTCACGGAGTATTCTCGGGCTGGCGTGACTCTGAACTTACTTTCAAGGGTCTTTCGCAGGCACAAGAAATCGCTGAACAACTCAAACCATACCAAATTGACTATGCCTTTGCCTCACATTTGAAACGATCCAGAAGAACCCTTGAAATTGTACTCCAGAATCACCCGTACGTTCCAGTTTTTATCGATGATCGACTCATTGAACGCTGCTACGGTTTGCTCCAAGGCAGAAATAAAAGAAAAATGGAACACGAAAATCCTGAAGAGTACGCTCAGATTCACCGGGGCTATGGTTTTGTTCCACCTGGGGGCGAGAGTTTGGAGATTGTTGAAAAACGGGTTATTTCGTTTCTGGAACAACTCACAGAGTGGCTAAAGCAAAACCCAGGAAATGTAGCGATTTCGTGCCATAACAATTCCATGCGCCCTTTTAGAAGGATATTTGAAAACCTGAGCATTACCCAGATGTGCAAGCTTGAGAATCCACAGGATCGGGCATCTGTTTGTGAACTTGAATTAGGTAATTCAAGTTTGGTTTCACAAAAACGAAAAACCTCCAGACTATATTGGAAAGGTGTACGAATTCCGAGAAAAATAAAGTTGGCATCAGACGCCCAGAACCCTTTAAAGAAATACTACTAGATTACGCGCGTGCTCAGCTTACCCACCTCGCTATGAGAATCCTACAGAGTAAGAGCAGGCGCAAACCGCATCAACGTTACGTTCGTTGATGTTAGCCCTTTTTCTCCTGGTATTTCGATTGGTCTTAATCCTTTCTGCGCCATGATGTCTAATTTTAAGTAGTTGTTCGCTTCTGGTTGCTGAGATTATAATGTGTATTTTTTCTTGGCTTGGCGGTTGTATTCCTGTTGATTCTCTTATGTATCGGTTTTTCCCACTCGATATTGTTGTGTTTGCAGTAGTTAGCGTAAATTGAAACATACGCGCCCTTAGTGGTGCTTGATATTTTTAGTCTCGCTATGGCTGTTTCTACTTCTTCAGGTTTTTCAAGTTTGCTATTTTTGCAAGTTTGTTTAGATATATTTCTGTTATTCCAAGGTTAGCTTTGCTTCTTCCTTTGCGCTCTAAGATTAGTATTAGTTTTTGTATCTGGGTTATGTTCTGGTTTGACGGGTATTGATTGTTTGCAAACATCCACTTTGGGGGGTAGGACTGGGACCGCAACCTTGCCCCTTCACGGCGGCAAAGCGCCCTCATGGCTTACTGTGCGAATGCGTAGACTTGCAAGGGAAATCGCTAACATCATGATTGAAGAGCATGGTGCCGATAAATTTATCCAACGCCTCTCCGATCCATATTGGTTTCAAGCTTTTGGCTGCGTTTTGGCTTACGACTGGCATAGTTCAGGAGTGACTACAGTTGTTACTGGAATTCTTAAAGGAGCTTTGTCTCCCGAGGAACATGGAGTTGGTTTGTGTGGTGGCAAAGGAAAAACGTCAAGGAAGACTCCTGGCGACATTGTGGTAGTTGGAGAAAAATTCGGTTTTTCGCAACAAACCATAGATGATCTAATCTACACTAGCCGTATAACGGCCAAAGTGGACAACACTGCGATCCAAGCTGGCTACCAACTCTACCATCACGCCTTTCTGGTAACTAAAGATGAGAAGTGGGCGGTTATACAGCAAGGTATGAGTAACCAAGATCGTTCAGCTCGACGTTACCATTGGCTTAGCGAAAATACAAAGGACTTTGTGGTTGAACCACACAACGCTATCGCCTGCAACATTAAACGCGAAAGAGCTCTGAACATGGTGTCAAAACAAAGCGAAACAGCCCGTAGGGCATCTGTTGACTTATCCAAGGAACCGACCAAGAAACTTTTCAGCCTGATACAATCTACCGCTAAACCCCAAAATCAAGCTTCTCTGCAGACTTGGTTGCCTAAAACTACAGATCCTTGGATGCGAACCCAAACTGCGCTTAATATGCCCCGAAACATCAATTGGGATACTCTATCGCGTGTATACGAGTTTCAACCTCGGAACTACGAAGAACTTCTCAGCATTCAAGGTGTGGGACCGGCAACTGTACGTGGTCTTGCGCTTGTCGCTGAACTGGTTTATGGTGAAATACCTAGTTGGGAAGACCCCGTTAAATTTAGTTTTACATATGGCGGTAAAGACGGTGTTCCTTATCCTGTGGACCGAAAAGCCATGGATCAATCCATCGAAATACTTAGAGAATCGATTCAGGAAGCCAAAATCGGCGATAAAGAAAAGATGCATTCTCTTCAACGGTTGAGGCGGTTTGTTCCAGTGAACGCAAATTCTTAAAACATCAATAGCCAATAACTAAATTGATATTATGTCAAATCCGACTCGTATTAAATATCTGAAGATTGGATCAGCATTGGGTATAGCCGCGCCTATAGTTGCCTTTAGTTGTATTATAATCGCTATAGTGTCGTATCCTGCCTTTAGCTGGACCAACAATGCGTTAAGCGACCTTGGTGTAATATCCGGTGTAACTGGACCGGTTTTTAATTTTGGGTTGGTTGCAAGCGGTTTTTTGGGCTTGTTATTTGCAGTTTTTGGACTTGTCATCTATTTCAGAAAGAGCTTAGTTGGTAAGGTTGGTTCCGGGTTTTTTGCAGCTGCAACCGTTCCACTCATGGCGATAGGCGTTTTCAACGAAAGTTTTTCTCCAACTCACTATCTGGTTTCGGTTGTATTCTTCACTTTAGCGCCTATTGCATTGTTCATATTAACAGGTGCATTTGGGCTTAATAGACAAAGAAAAATGGCTGCTTTCACCATTGCAGTAGCAATTTTGGCGGCGTTGCCTTGGCTTATGCTATTTGCCTTCAACTATGTTCCTAACGTTGCTATCCCCGAAGCAGCCTCAGGTCTTGCTCTCTCTGTATGGACAATCGTGCTTGGCAAAAAATTCCTCAAAGCTTAAGTCTCGCCATTATTTTAAGTCAAGGTACATCTGAGCACAGCAATAGGAAGAAAAAACAGAATTAAACCCCTTGTTCTTTGCGTATTCCACGGCTGACTCACTTGGAAAGGCAACGCCATCAACTCCAGCTTTCAGAGCCAATAGATCTGTTGAATTTCGTAACTCTCCTTTTGGACGCATGCATCCTAAAACAATGGGGGTTTTGGGGAACATTGTTCGTGCAACTGCGATGACTTTGGCTATTTTGAGAGGTTTAGGCGGTGGTGTCTTTGCCATTGGGGTTCCGTGAATTGGCATAAAAGCGATTATAACTATGGCTGAAGGTTTAACTTGCGCTATAATTTGTAGAGCTGCAAATTCGCCATCCAGTTTGCCATCATTTAATCCAACGATTACATGTGGAACAAGAGGCAGCTTGGCTTTGTGCAATTCTTTAAGCGAATCGCCATAATCCTGACTTGTTACTGATAGATTATAGACTTTCTTGACTGTATCCGTTGAACCGATAACATCAATCAGTGCGGCATCGATCCCTGCTTCTTTGAGTGCAGACGCCGTTTCGGATTTTATTATCCCTGTGTGAACAAAAACTGTTAAACCTAACTCCCGCTTGAACCGCCCTATAACAGGTATAAATTTGTCAATTGGTACTGAACCATCAGATAGGCATCCACCGCTAACTAGAACGCCTTTGGCGCCATTCTGTTTTAGTTTTACGCCTAACTCAAAGAGCGTTTGTGGGGTTATTGCTGGGTGCATAGTTTCTAGGACTTTACCACCACAATGTTTGCAGTTTAAGGAGCAAGAATTGCCGGTTATGGATATTGTTGGAAAATCTGTTGTTGAAGAGCAGTAGTGTCTGGTTTTGTAGTAGGTGAAGCTTGGAGCGTAAAAGCGGATTGCTTTGCTTTTTGGCTGTAAGGTACCTGATTCAAGTAGAGTTTGGACTTGTTTGTCTTGCATGTTCCAGATTTGTTCGGCTGACGGTGAGGACATTTTTTGTTTCAAGGCTAAGAATTCGGGTCACCCTTAATAGGCTAACGCAGTTACAATTTAAAAGCAATTGTTTGGATCAATCAAGGATTTTTTGGCTTTGAACGTTTAAGTATCTTTAAGTAGATTAGAATACCAAGACCGCCAGCGAGGACAATTACCAGGGGGGGCAAGAAGCCTAACGCTACATTAAGTGGAATAGTCACTTTCACGTTAAAATCAATTGTTTCTGAAGATCCAGCGTTTCCTGCCTCATCTGTTGCATACAATTTTAGTTCGTGGTCTCCGTCTTGAAGAACAGTCATTGTTGTGTTTCCGTCGATTGTGTGCACTTTTCCATCAAGCAGGTAGGTGATTATGGATGTTGTTTCATTAACAGTGAAAATTAAGGGAATGTCGGGTTCGTTGTATTTTTCTTCTTGCATTGAAAGAAGCGAAACATTGGGGGGTGTGGTGTCAACAATGAAAGCAATTGTTGAATAAACTGGAAGAATGTCTGAAAATATCGAGTAAACCTTCAAGGTGTGAAGCCCGTCGGGTATAGGTCCATACAGTGTTGTGTTTCTAGGTATTGTAACGTTTGATTGTTGATCTAGAGTGAAGCCCATCTTGACGATTGATTGGTTATGGTTTATAGTAAAAGTCACAGGGATGTCTTTGTTGAAGTTGTAGGTTTTGTTTTGAGGTGAAAAAATTGTAATTTCGGCTTGACCCAATGTGTTAACTGTAAAGTCGACTGAAGATTTGGAAGTAAAGTCACCTACTCCAAGAATGGTGGTGTTTGTCCCTGTTTGATATGTGCCGCCGACGGTTGCGATGATGCCTATTGTGTGCGGTCCTTCTGAGAGAGGACCTAAAGTCATTGAAAAGTCCTTTGATATCCATTTAATTGGGAAGGGGGGAGCAAAAAGTACGTACCGTGATTCTTGGTCTAGAGTTACTTCGACGGAAAGATGGTTCACATAGCCATCCCAGTTTCCGTTTACTGAAAATTGGAGTGGAACATACCATGACACGTAGGTGGTTCTAGTTGGCGACTCAATGGTTATTGTGGGAGGTGTTAAAGGGCCTGTTGGCACTGGATATGTTAACGCTGAATTTGCGACGTCAAACATGAATATCGCTAAGAGTAGAAGAACCAAAATTGGTACAATGGATACCGCTGTTTTATTCATTCAGCAATCGATAATTATTTGTTGAGCAGGCACTTATTATTTTTCCCAAATTGGTCTATAATGAGATTGTTCCTGCAATTCGCAGTTTTGCGCCTTCGAGGTACATGAGTACTGCTTTGTCATTGGGTAAGTAAACAATAGGTTTATCGAGTGATAAGGTAAGGGATGGTTTTTTTGGGTCTGGGGTGTCGACGGCAGCTTCAACTTTCGCTGTTATGAATTGTGTCCAATGCCCAATGTGCATGACCATTCCTTGCTTTATTGGTGTTTGCCAATACTTAACCAGTGTAGCTTGATTTTCTATTTTGTTGGAAGTTTTAATTGATGGATCATTTGTTAAGACTGTCCCGCGGTCTAGATTTTCGACTTCTATGTTTTTGAGTGCTAAGCCAACTCTGTCGCCTTCGCTTGCAACATCGAATTCGTCATCGTGTTTTTGTATTGAACGCACTTGTGTTGTTTTGTCGGTTGGCAAGACTTTAAGGGAAGCATGTTTTTGGATTACTCCATCTGCAACTATTCCTAAGACCACAACTCCTACGCCTTTAACGTTAAAAGCATGGTCAACGGGCACTGAGCCAACAGATTTTTGCATTTCAACAGGTTTTTGCTTTGAGGCCTCTGACAATAGTTTTTCTCGAACCAAATTTGGGTTGTCGGCTAAGAATTCAAAGTTTTCTAGACACGTACCTTTTATGATTGGTTGGATTTTTTCTTCAGGTATGTAGTTGCGCAGTATTGTGTAGCCGCTGTTAATGTTGGAGCATTGAAGCATAACCAGTTGCTCGCCGAATGTTGAGTTTAACTCATCTACCACAACTATTGCCTTTTTTGATAGGGCGCATGCATAGAATAGGGGAGCTAAGCGTTCAGGATAACGAGTGGGTTCAATTAGGGTAACGGTGTCTTCGCCTTTTTTTAGGTTATATAGAGTTATGTCTGTGGATGTTCCTTTTTTTGCAAGGCTATCTCCGTAATTGAGAGCCCCAAGGATTGCGACTGTTATATTGCCCATAGCATCATGACCTTTGAAACCTTCTCATTGTAAGTGACCCAAAAGATAAGTCTTGTTGAGCCTTTTCATTTTTATTTGGAATACCGAAATGAAAATGTATTATTATCCACTTGCTAAATCCAGTGCGAAAAGTTCTTAAGCAATTGGGCATTTCTCCTAACGGTCATAGCAATTAAGCTCACAGTAAAACATGAACATTAGCTTAAAAAGCTGGTTTGTGTGAACTGAAAAGGTTAAAATACTCGAACGAAGAGGTGAAAAGGTATGGAAAATATATACGCAGCAATGCTCCTTCACAAGGCAGGTAAAGAAATCAACGAAGAATCAGTAACAAAAGTTCTTGAAGCAGCAGGTCTAACAGTTGACGCTGTTCAAGTTAAAGCTCTAGTTGCATCACTTAGTGAAGTAAACATTGATGAAGCAATCAAGGCAGCACCAACAATGATGGCAGCAGCTCCAGCCGCAGCTCCAGCAGAAACAAAACCCGCAGCAGCCGCTCCAGAAGACAAGAAGAAGAAAGTTGAAGAAGAAAAAGCCAAGGAAGAAGCAGCACTAGAAGGATTAGGCGCCCTCTTCGGGTAAAATAAGCCTCTTTTCTTATTTTTAACCAATTTTTTCCATACTTATTTTAATTCAAATTTTCAGAAATAGCTGTAAATCGCAAAAACGCGTTATTGTATTGGCAAGTTTTGTTCTTTTGGAGCCTCAACCGGGTTGTTGACTAAGGTAGTTTTGGTTTTGTTTCGTTCGCTCAGTACTTTCCATATAACGACAGGTGCCCAACCGCTGATTATCATAAGGGTTCCCGGAAAACCTCCGATATCACGTCCCACAATGGGTGAAAGCCAAGCTAGAATGTTCGGTAGAAAAGCTTCCCAGATTCCAAAGGCAACAGCCATTGCCGTTAGGGCTATGAACGCAGTTTTTTTGCCGAATTTGTTGAATGTTTGAACGGCGAGGACTCCTGCAAAAAAGAAGTCGCCAAGACCTAGCCCTCGAGGTGCAAAGCCGAAGAAGTTTATGTATCCTGGGACTGCAGGTATGAGCGGAACATTCGGCAGGTATACAAGAACAGGCAGCCCTAATCCCGTGAATTGTGTTGCAGCTTGAACCATCGTGCCTGTGCCGATGACTAATATGATGTCCATTACGGTTAGGAGCACGGCGAAGAGGCCGACGGTTTTCCAACTGAAAAGTGAGCTAAGGTAGAGAATTATTAAAATCGCAAACGTGAATCCGAAGACATCCATTAGGAGCGGATACCAAACTTGGACTGCGCCATCGTAGACCACGTTAAAGAAAATCATTAGAAGCAGAAACATTGCGGCTGGCTGTACTGCCAGGTACCAGCGAGCTTTGGAAATTAGGTTTCTATGTTCGAATATTATTGTTCCGAAGCAAAAGATAGCTAAACCAAAGAACCCGATTGCTCTGTAAATAGTAAAACTGTCAGATAGGGAACCCAAAAGGCTTGTAACTCCAGCAATTACACCTATCGAACCAAAACCTAATGAGATTAATTCTGCTCTTTCCTTAGTAACTTTGGAGAATATGTAGGAGAACGTGAAGAGCAGGGTTGTGTATGATCCTAAGAATATCAGAAGAAATAGCCTTTGGAAAATTTGTTCTGGCGCAATAACCGAGGTATATGCGATAACAGTAATGACGACCGTCATGAAAACTATTAGGAGAATAATGTCTTTTGTCTTGAACTCTTTCTGTTCAACCGTCGCCATTAATTTTCCTTTAACTCGCTTGTCAAGTAACAGTGCAATGGTGACTACAAGGAACAACGCTATAGGCATAGCAAGGTCTAGTGTAGGAGACGGCATAGACTTCACAATATTTAAAGAAGCATTTATCTTTTTAGCCAAAACTTTACCAAAAAGCGATAAAATTAGTAGTTGAAATAGATGTTAAGAATAGCCAATGAGGCTATGAGCGCTTCTTCGGCTCGGACTGTTGCGGTTCCCTGCCTTGGAACAGTGTTTACCGTGAAATCCACAACATCTTTCAACATTAAGCCTTCATCTTCGACAATCTCATGCAACCCACGTGCTGGAGCACCAAAAGCAACTAATATATTTTGAGCACCAGCCCATTTGGCGCCAAGTGCCTTGGAAACATCAGTAAAATTGTCGCCTATTCTGGCGGTGGCAATTTTTAAGTCATAACCTGAATTTTTGATTATTTTGCCAAACGGTTGTTTCTCGACACAAACCCTGTATCCCCAGTAAAGTGGGACTTCCTCTCGGTCTACGGCTTGAACTTCCACTTTTTTGTCAAGATTAACGATTTGCGTGGTTAAACGGTCGCCGACACTGAATTGTTTTTGTCTTAAAAATGCTGGTTGCTGAACTCCAATATCAACAAGTAGCCCTTCTTTGGTTTCGGATAGAATTAGGGCTTCACGGTATTCGCCTACTTTTAGGTGTTTAGTTTTGCCGCTTGTAGGATGATGAGGGGAACGTAGGGGCGGTAAGATTCCGGCGTATTGGAGGTCGGGCTCGATTTTGAAGAGTGCTTTTCTTAAGTATTGAGGAGTTTCCAAATAGTTGAGTATCAGCGCGATAAGAGCCAAGTCTTGCCGTTGTTCTAATTTAACGACGTCTGCGTAGATTATTATTTGTTCCACTCGGAAAATTGCGGCGGCTCTTCCTATTAAACCGATTTTTGAGGTTTTCTCACGCAGGTGCGGGGTATCAGAAATTATTGATGCAGGAATCGCAATTGAAAGTCGCTTTTTACCCATACAATTCAACCATGACAAGGTATTGTTTGCGTGGTGCTTAAAAGGCAGGATTAAGATATAAAACTGCGTGTTATTCGGAGGATTCAAAACGTGGTAACGCCCATTTTAGACGATTTTGAAAAAATAAAACTTATAGACAAAAGCGGCATGCTAAACTTTGCTATTAATGCTGCTAACCATTATCGAGAGGCATTCAAAGTTGCACAGAAAATCACAGTAAAATATCAGAAGCCTTCTAACATTGTTGTTGCTGGGATGGGCGGTTCAGCCATCGGTGGAGATTTGCTAAAAGACTGGGCAAAAAACCAGCTAACCATCCCCATTGAAGTTAGCCGTGAATACAGCCTGCCAAAATATGCTGACAAAAAAACTCTCGCCATTATAAACAGTTATTCAGGCGACACCGAAGAAACACTGAGCAGCTTTCTTGATGCTTTAAAACGGAAATGCATGATTTTCTGCATAAGCAGCGGCGGGGCGCTAATAAAATACGCCAAAAAACACAAAGTTCCATATCTTCAGGTTCCTGGAGGTATGCCTCCTCGTGCAGCGTTGCCCTATATGCTTGTTCCGCTGTTGTTTTTACTGGAGAAAGTTGGCTTAGTTAAAGGAGTATTTGAAGAGCTTGATGAATCAATACCTTTGTTGGAGAAAATCAGCCAAGAAAATGGTCCTGAAACTCCAACTCGAGACAATTTTGCCAAAACAGTAGCTACACACATCGGTGACACAGCCCCTACAATCTATGGGTTTGGGTTTTATCGCAGTGTTGCCCAACGTTTTAAGCAGCAATTCAATGAGAATAGTAAATCTGCGTCAAAATGGGAATTTTTCCCTGAATTAGATCATAACGAGGTTGTTGGTTGGGAAGGTAGAGGTGAACAGTCCAAATATTTTTCGGTAATTTTCATCCGTGACTTCGAAAACGAACCAATCGAAATCAGCAGTCGAATAGAAATAACCGAACAGATTATGGAACAAAAGGGATTAATCATGTTTGACTTAAAAGCTCAGGGCAAAAGCACCTTGGCAAAAATGTTATCCACCATCCTTGTAGGTGACTTTACCAGTGTTTACTTGGCAGTTCTTCGAGGAGAAGACCCAACACCAGTAAAAACCATCAACCTGTTAAAAGGTGCCCTGCAAGAAAACGGGGTAAGAGATAAAATAATAGAAGAGCTAGAAAATCTAGCTTAACCTACAAATTTTTTGAATTGCTCTTCGGCTGCTTCAAGCGACATCATTTTGGGTGGGCGCTTAAACCCATAAGCACAAACTGGTTCAACTGGTCCGGAAAGTTTCTTGTTTAAGGCAACTTTTACTGCTCTAACGACATCAAAGAGTACGCTGCCGGCATTTGGTGCATCGGTTGTTTGGAATTTGAGGTCGATTTTCATAGGTGTGTTGCAGAAGTAAACGCCGCTTATCCAGAAATAGCTATCACGTTTGTTCTGCAGAAAATCCACATAGTCGGTTGAGCCTGCGACGATTTCAGTTTTGTAGGGTATTGCTGAGGCAACTGATTCTGTTTTGATTGTGCGTTTAGCGTCGCGTGTCCGGTCCATCGTGTCTACTGATTCGGTTCCTCCGCCCACGTCAAGCTGGTAGGTTTCGTTAATTTTGACTCCGTTATCTGAGAGGAGTTTAAGAAGTGTCTTGTGAAGCGCTGTTGAGCCGACTTGGTCAACTAAGTCGTCTCCAACAAGTGGAAGATTTGCAACCTCGAATTTTTTGGCCCATGCAGGATCACTGGCAATAAAGTTCGGGGTAGCGTTTACGAAAGCGCACCCAGCAGGAAGGGCTTGTTCTGCGTACCATTGAGTAGCTTTTGTGGCTCCGCTGGGAAGCAAATTAATCAGGATTTCCGCACCTGATTCCTTTAGCACATTAGCTGTGTTTGCATCAGAGACTTTGCTTATTTGGACTATGGCTTTCGTTGAATCTCCAACCCCGTCAAGTAGCGGTCCCTTGCTGACTGTAACCCCCATTGTTGGTACATCACACACTTTTGGAGCGTTGTTTGGTTGGGCAAAAATGGCTTCGGATAGATCTAATCCAACTTTGCGTTCGTCTACGTCGAAGGCTGCAACAATCTGGATGTCTTTGGGGTTTAGTCCCGCCAGTGTGGGGTTGCGTAGTCCAATGCAGTCTTCTGGTTTTTGGAATTTATTGTAGTATTGGATGCCTTGGATGAATGATGAGGCGCAGTTTCCAACGCCGATTAATGCGACTTTAACTTTGGGCACGTTTTTTGCACCTTGCTTGGCTTTTCTATTTGCGTTTGCCTATAAAAAGCTACGCTGCACAAACCCGTGGAAATAAAATTTAAGTCTAAAAAACCTCGGAACATTTTTCCGACTCATAGCTTATGGCTACACGGCTGTTTGCTCAAAAGTTTTTTCTATTGACAGATTTTTGTGGCTTCCCTTGACAACTTAAGAAACGCTTATTAAATGAGGCGGATTTTAGAATAGAAGCCAGACAGTTTGGGCGAGTAGATCAGTCTGGTATGATCGCCACGTTGGCATCGTGGAGGTCGCGGGTTCAAATCCCGCCTCGTCCACTTTCAACCACACCCCGTCTATTTTGGTAGCTTTTGAATTAAAGAAAAAAGGTTATGCTGAAAAGACAATTGCTGGATATGCTAAGAGGCTTAAGCATTTAGAACAGAATACTGACATCAACACTCCAGAAACGGTGAAAGCATACATTGCTAATCAAGCAGATTGGTCTAATCCATATAAGGAATCAATGGTCAACGCATATGGTCATTATGTTGAATACTATGGGTTAACATGGAAAAAGCCATTCTATAATAGACCTGAAAGATTGCCAAACGTGCCAACGACTGAGCAATTGAATAAGATTATTGGGGCTTCAGGAAAAAAGTATTCTCTTGTCTTTAGTATCTTGCGTGATACGGGATTACGACCTGTAGAGTTAGCAAGAAGTTGTTTGAAAAACTTTGATTTGGAAAGGGGGTTAGTTTCTCCGCAGACTGCTAAGGGCGGATCTGGAAGAGTGCTAAAACTCCCTGCTTCTACCATCGCAATGTTGAAAGAATATATTGGTAGACAAAATGTTGGTATCAATGAGAAATTCTTTCCTTCAACCGATGTAATGAGCCATGTCTGGATGAGGATAAGAAACAGATTAGCAAAAAAACTTGCTGAACCCGAACTTAAAAAATATCGACTCTATGACCTTCGACATTACTATGCGACAATGCTCTATTATCGTACAAAGGATATTTTATTGGTTAAACAACAGCTTGGACATAGAAGAATTGAGCACACTCTGGTCTATACTCACTTGATAAACTTTCAAACAGACGAATATACCTGTAGATGCGCTTACAACCTTCAAGAAGCAACAGCATTAATCGAAGCTGGATTTGAATACGTAACTGAAATGGATAGCGTTAAGCTGTTCAAGAAAAGGAAGTGAGCACCATATGATAGACTTCTTAGCTTTAGTCATTGGTTCTTTTCTCATCTGTTTCTTGATACTCATTTTGATCGTTGGTCTAACTCTTTTGCATAGAATACTTAACCTCAAAATCCCTAAACCTACCAAAAGCAACGCTGAACAAAAAGACGAACAGATCAAACAAGATTCAGAAGGTCATGGCTTGTTTTTTGATGACCCATTATTCCCTGAAGAACCAGACGAAGAATAACAAGCTACCTTTTCCTATGGGATAGGGTATACACCCTATCTTCAGAGTTGTTTTTATATGAAAATCTTCAATCATTTTATTTAATTCACTTAATAATAAACAGGAATTGGGGATCAATACGCCAAGAATCTCTGAAGGATTGATATGTTTATGGTGTGGCAAAACTACTTCAAAAAACAGAGCTAACGAGAGTGCAGAGCATATACTTCCAATGGCTATAGGGGGTAAAAAAATACTGCCTCTGGGCTATGTTTGTAAAGAGTGCAATAACAAGCTTGGTTTCTTGGACGATTGCTTAAAATATGGACATGAAGCTATGATGGATGCTTTTCAAGCTGATTCTGGCATAAAAGGAAGAATTAGAAATAATGATGACAGGGAAAGGAAAGCAAAAGAGCGTATCAGTATTAAAGGCAAGGGAGAAGCTAAGGATATTAAAATTAAGAGAATCGATTCTGATGTGTACCTGATAAATGCCAATTTTAATTGTAAGTCCGAAAAATTTGTAAGAAGTCTGCATAAATGTACCGCCAATATCCTGTGCGATACTTATGGTCCAGAAAAAACTAGGAAAGAACATGCTGATTTACTAAGTTTCGTATTTAATGGCGGAAATTGGAAACCTTGGAGTTATGCGGTTAGCTTCTCAAATCCTTTTCAACGACCTATAATAAGCGAACCAAGACCTTTCATTTTAACCTTTAACAGCGAAAACATTGTGGGATTCAGGCATACTTCAGGTATTTGGCTAACAGGTTCTAAACCATTTTTGCTTAATCCACAAATGGTGAAATTGGCATCATTAGTTATTTCACAAAAAATAAGGAATAGTAACACTGCCAAACCTGATGAAGCACTTGCCTGTTTTGGCTTCAATTATAGTTCATCAAAAGACACGGTAATTATTGGAAATTTGAAGTTCTGTTGGATGGAAATAAATCATTAAGCAGGTGGGTACACCCAACCCCGTGAAAAGGTCTAACTCTGTTTTTTATCCCAATAAGTGGAGCGTTTGGTTTGTTTGAGTTGGTTTTTGTAGGGAAGTTTAACATATTATAGACAAAGAATCATAGCCAACATGCTATAGACCCCCCTACTTGGTTGAATACTACTTCGAAAAAATTCGAGAAAAATTTCTCTGCAAAATCGAAAATCAAGGGTAATTTTACCTTGTTTTTATTTTTACTCAGCAATGTGCGTTAGATGCATATGCAATTTGTTCAATGATGTTGAACTGCTGCCACGTTACCTACGTGACGTTTACATTTTAACAGATGGACTTTTTCCATCCAAATCCATAGTTTCCCGAAATCCACAGTCTTTTAGCCTTCTTGACATTTGAGATATGAATATCGAAGAAGCATTCGAAAAGTGCAACAACCCCCGAAAACAGTCAAGATCAAGTTTCTGTATAGTTTTAGTAATTTATAACCGTAAAATCGAACCACAGATAAGAAAAAATGTGCAGATGACAGACATCTTTTTAAATAAAATGTTTCATGCTCTAAAAAGCAATTATGACCTCTTAGGTAGCTCTTTGTTTTTAGAGTAACTTTTGCTTCTTGTGCCTTGTGTTAACTTGCGTTTTTGAATAATTATAGAACGCCATTGACTAAGAATTTCGTTTTTTTCCAGCTCAATGTTTTGCGATTTTCTTTCATGAGCCCTTACTAGCAGCTCTAACGCTTTGTCGAGTGGTACAGCACAGAATTCGGCAGGATACTTAGAAGAAGCTCTAACGATTCCTTTGTTCCCAAGATTCCTAAGGTAACCATATATCAGTTGCTTATTCATTTTAAGTGAGAGGGCTAAATCTTTTACTTTTTGAGGACCATATTTCGCTAAGTGAATATAAACCTCCGCATCTGATTGTTTTAGCCCAAGGTTTATGACACCTTTAATTATTTTTTCATGACTAATGCTAATTCGCCTCCACCCAAGGTTAAACTAACTTCAAAAAAGGAGGAGTTCGATTTGAAGAGTGATTTCTACCAGTGGTATTCCCGAATCGTTTACCTATTTTCGGTAGCCTTGGCTGTTTCAGACTTGTTTATTGCACCATAGTATTTTCATAGATCCAAGCTGGAATTAGTTTCCAAGAGGCCAGCCCTTCATTTGACCTAAGTGAAGTGCATAGTCAACTCCATTAATTTGAGTGCTAGCTGTAATTCCACCGCCCTCTACTTTATTGAACATTTTAGTGCCAGTCAAATAGAACGCCCCGTCCAAAACCATGTTACCTGTGCCAATGTTTGTTACTTTGCCAATGAGCCATTCTGTTATCGTTGGTTTCCCAGGTAAATTAAATGTAAGTACAGTTTGCACCTCAAGAACACCCTCTTTAGTAATTACATTTCCTTCTATTCGGAAATTTTCAGCGTAACTGAAATCCTCGGGATATGAATATGTTTCTCCATTGATTGTTACGATACAGCTTTGAATTCCCGATGCTGACCTATAACCCTCTATAACAATTGTCGGAGGAGTAACCACAATAGAAACGACTGGATCAGCTAGAATAGCATCAAACTTGTAGTCTACATAGACTTTCTTAGTTTGCCCCCTATTGGCAACAACGGTACCCGCTAAGCATGTTGTAATCAAGACAACCGCAAGAACCACTACAAGAATTTTCTGATTCATACTTTTTCACCTCCAATTTTGTCTTGTCACCCTTGAAACCCACAAGACAGTTAAGCCAGTTTATCATATTAAGCAAGAACTGGTAACCAAAGTAACTTACACCTCAAAAACAACAAGGGACCGAAAAAAATGGGCACAGAAAAGGTGCAAAAAGTCCTAAGCAATCTTGGGCTAACAGATAAAGAAGCAGAACTGTATATTTTCCTCGCCAAATATGAACCACTCAGAAGTGGCGAGATCTCAAAAGGAATCCGAACACACAGGGTGGAAGTCTATAGGATGCTCAAAAGCCTGCAGACCAAAGGGGCAGTTCAGGCAACTCTTGAATCACCAACACGATTTACAACTGTCCCTCTTGAAACAATCTTAGACTCATTTATCAAAGCCAAGCGAGAAGAAACAGCCTTGATGGAGAGCACAAAACAAAGTGTTCTCAAGGATTGGAGAAACATCAGCAAAATTGATCTAAAGTATTCTCTAGAGAAATTCATGGTAATTCAAGGAAATAAGAAAATCTATTCAAAAATTCTTCAAATGACAAAAGAAGTCAAAACCCAACTATCACTCGTAATTCCAATTTCTGGGTTAGCTCGTGCCGATCACTTCGGTATTCTCGAATCCATGTTTAATGATCCATCGAAGGATAAAATCAAGTTTCGGCTACTTACTGAATTGCCCGATGAAAACCTGGATACAATAAAGTCATTTTTCGAGAGAATCCTCAAAATGGGAATCGATATTAAAGGAAGAAACCCAAATCTCGGTCTAAAACTATCTCCCCGAATGGTATTGCGAGACAAAGAAGAAATCCTGCTTTTCATTAGACCATACAATGAACCTCCAGCAAAAGAACAAGAAGACGTTTGCCTTTGGACAAACTGTAAAACAATCATACAGACATTCAACGTTGTCTTTGAGAATTTATGGAGCCACTCAACAAAAATCAACGAAAGAATTGCAGAACTCAAAACCGCTGAAATAACGCCTACGGCCCCTGTCATTAATGATGCTTATCCATCCCTGAAAACCTATGAGGAAATTATTAACTCTGCCAAAAAAGAAATAATTGTGATGACCTCTTCGGATGGCCTGATTGAATCGCAGAAACGCATTGCTCTGTTGAAAGATGCCTCTGTAAGAGGTGTCTCAGTGAAAGTCCTGGTACCTATAACCAAAGAAATTTTGAATGCTGCACCAGAATTATCGAAATGCTGCTCAATAAGACATGCACCCGTAGGCGATTTAGAAATCACAGTTGTTGATGAAAAGCAGTTAATCCAATCAAAGATTCAACCGCCATACGACGTAAAAGGAGAGCGAATCCCCTATTTCGGGACATACTTTACCAATGATGAGCAATATGTGAAAAAAACAAGAAATATGCTAGAACAGATATGGAGCAATGAAGCCGCTCCTTTGACCTCAACTTCCGACTCCATAATCAATAATCTGCCTACAAATACGTCCCCTCCAGAGAAAGAACAAACACTTTCAAGAACGAACAAGCCGCAAAGAAAGCTCCTTTTCGATGTAAAGTCGAAAAGAGAAGTAATATTGGAAAAAGACGTGCTAAACAAGATACTCAATGCCAAGAAATATCCAGGCAAGAATTGGCCAAACGACATAGTCAAGTACTATGGCAGCAATGGATTGGCAGTTATTCATCCGCCACCAAGCTTCAACCTGCCTGACATGACGATCTGGGCTATGCATCTTAACAAGCAGTCCTCGTTTGGGACTGCCGATGCAATATTAGTCTTTTTGTGGCTTGAAACACTTAAGGGAAATGCATATGTGCCAGTGGCATTCGTTGGGGACAACCTTAGACACGCCGAATTTTTCAAAAAAACTGCTATAAACACACCTGCTGAACATAACGCACATTTTATTGAGAAGGATGAACTACAGGTACAAATGCAGGGCAATTCAATGTTTGCTGGATGGACCATACCAATTCCACTTTTCCCTCTTTCGCGCATTTTACCGCCATCATGCATAATGTTCGAGGGCTACGGTCAGCTCACAACAGGTGTAGCCGAGTTTAAGTATCCTTCTGGCGTCAAATTCATGGTTGAATCAAATGGCTATGATGCCTTTGTCACTTTCTTTCACCCAGCCTCAAAATACTCTGGACCGGGAACAGATGGAAGAGTACATAGAGACTTAATAACAACAGTTTATCCACCATAAATTATTGAAGTCTAATTCCAATTCGCTATCTTCCCTATTCGCAATACCAGTACATTTTCATTTCACAATTACAATCGCCACATTATTCGCAATTTTTACTGAGAAAAGCTGACTCTATTTTCAGGTATTTACCAATCTTTACTGCTAACAAATAAGCAATTGGAATTGTATACAGGGGGACCGTTATATTATATAGAACAAAAACAGGAATCAAGCCGACTATAACAGCTTCAGGACGGTTAAGCCCTACAATCAGAGGCAGCAGAACATGAAATATTACGCCGTAATCAACAAAAGACATGAATAATCCCCGAAACACAATTGCACCAGCTGTCAAACTAAACACTGGTTTTTTCCAAATAGGAAATCCCCTTGAATAATTCCGGCGATTAAAAAACCTGCTAAACACATACAAACCTGCAAACATCAAAAGCAAAGAAACAAAATCCATCGGATACACAATAAGCCCAGCAGGACCAAGAGAGAAAAGAGTCAGCCCACCTGCAATACTAATAGCCCCAACGAGAATCCCAATTCCCGCGCCAAAAAGTAGGAATGCTGCGACAACTGGTATTTGACTGATTTGATAGAAATTTCCCGGATAGTAAATCACAGGAATCTTGACGATATTTAGAGATATAGCAATAGAGGAAAAGACAATTGCTAATGTTATTGATTTGGCATCCATCAGCAGCTCTGGTCTAATGTATGAAGTGTTTATTATTTAAAACTTAGTTGAAGCTGCTGACCGCGCGTGCTCACTAAATAATTATTCAATTACTCTCAAAAACCCTTTTCCAAAACCTTAAGAGCTAATACAGGTAAATACCAATTCTCGGTTGGAG
Source organism: uncultured Candidatus Bathyarchaeia archaeon (assembly GCA_964413605.1). Classification (GTDB taxonomy): domain Archaea; phylum Thermoproteota; class Bathyarchaeia; order Bathyarchaeales; family Bathycorpusculaceae; genus Bathycorpusculum. The sequence continues at coordinate 106,956 of CAYPSV010000003.1, forward strand.
TTTAGAATCATGTCAAGTTCAGAGCAGAAACTTGCAATCATCAAAGATGTCGTTTTGCCGATTGATGTTTCCACTAGATATGATGTTTATTTTACTGACAAGCGCATCGCCTTAGTCTGTATGGGAAGAGCAAACCGTTCCAATTTGGAAGAAATTGGGCGACCCTATTTGATGTCTCAAATGCTGGGGGGTCCGCCGCCAGTATCAGATGATGAAGATTACAAAATTAAAAGGCAAGAGATAGAGGAAGAAATCAATGCTTTATCACTCGATGAAGTTTTAAAAATTAGTAAGAAAAGCTGTTTCTACACTTACGATGAGATAGAAAAAGTTAAGCTAATTCTAGCGCGCAAACCCAAGTTTATCATTCTAAGCAAAGAATGCATATCCAAGTTTTCCCCAAACCCTGAGCAATTTACTCAACTAAGTGGTCTACTGCCCAAAATCAAAATGCTAAAAGATAAACTCTTGATTTATGGCAACACATTACAAACAAGAAACATTCACCAAGAAAAATCAACCGCAAAAGGTCCCGTCTGCCAATGTTGCAGCTATGTAAATGATTTTGACGCAAATTTTTGCCAAAACTGCGGCACAAAAATCCAAAAGCAAACACCCCCAAATGAAAATACAAAAATGTTAACTTGCCGTTGCTGCGGCACCGAGAACAAACTCCAAGCTTCATTCTGCAAAAAATGCGGAGACCCCATCAGCAAAAAAATTAATGAGAAAAGTTAGAAGCATTCTTATCGATAGATTTGTCTTCTTGCAGCCAATTCCTTGACTTCAACATAGTTTTTCCAGCGAAATCTAGTTTTAATGCACCTTCGTAGGGACAGATTTCAACACATCTTGCGCAAAGCATACATCTTGATTCAGTTACGTCTCCGCCCTTCTGTTCATACATTGCTGTGGCTTGGGTTGGACAGACACGTTTGCAGACGCCGCATTTGGTACATTTATGCTCATCTTTCTGAAGTTTGGTCAGAGCTATTTGTTTGAAGGGCGTGAAGGAACTGAAAAGGGCAGTTAAAGCGCCTAGGGGACAGATTCTGCACCAGAACCGTCTATAAGCAAACGCTAAAATTGTAACTGCTACTAAAACAGCCAGATTAATCGATGTTAAGTAGAAACCTGAAATCCAGAAAGGACCATACACAATCTGAGAGATGTAGGAGTAGTTCATTTGTCCAATGCCAGTTTCCCCCAAAATACATAATGGCCTCATCGGACAGATCAAGCAGAAAGGTTCGTTGATGTTACTAACTATACCTGCTTCAGTTCCCTGCGGTCCACCAAGTTTTGTCCCAGGAATGATTTCTGTCCCGAAAATAGTGTAGGATGCAAAAATAAAGCTTAAAATCAAGAAAACTGCGATTATGATATAGCGTGATTGACCAAGCTTTATGCTTGTTTTATCAGAGAAATTCAAGTGCCGCCGTCGAACTAATTTTCGGATTCTCGTCAGAATGTCTTGGTATAGACCAAAGGGACAGAGCCAACCGCAGAAAAATCTACCTAACAATAACGATGCAACAACCAGCATACCGATTACAATTGCTATTTTCTCCAACCCTGAAGTTGAATAGATCACTTCGTAACCTCGGGGATAGTCCCAGAAAGGAAAAATGTACGCTTGCAACTGCCAGAGAGCGCAGGTAACTGTCCGTCCATTGGGGTAATAGCAGGCGAGAATTGGAAGTGAGATTCCGTCTGGAAATTGATTACCTAAAATATCAGCACCAATTAAACGATCACGCGGAGAAGTACCCAAAGGATAGAACAATGAATTAGGTTGATTGAATGGACCTATTATAAGACCCATAAATATTGCGATCAAAGCAACTATCTGGACAAAGAGACGAAGAGAGCTGATTTTTCTTGTTTTGTCTCTGGATAGTTTGAGAATGAGGATAATTCCCCCTACGATTACTATAGCGTAAATCAGTAATACTATGGAGGGGTAGTAATCGCCAAACATCTTTTCATTTCCTCCCTCTAAAATTAATTACCACACAGACTGTGACGGTAAAAGCTAACACAATAGCTGTTATGATGATTATGGAGTGTTTTTGGTAAAAAGGCAGGTTTTCATCGCTATTTAAACCTAAATTGTAATGTACTATGGAAAAGTTGCCTGTTAGATTTGTAAGAACTACTGTATTATCAGGTAAGAGCTTCCAACCTTCACCTTCAGCGAGAAAAACACTTCCGGGGGTAACAACGCTCCATTCGCTACCGCTCGTCGGCTTCGAATCATTTAAACCAAGATTTACAGTTTGCCTGCCCAAACCCTCTACTTCGACTCTTAAAAACTCACTTCTACCGATGAAGTTAATTGTCTGATAGGAAAAAATTGTCATGTTAGAATTTTCAGCAGAGACTGTTAGATTGCCTTGGGGTCGGGATATGTTAAATCTTAAATCATTAAAGACCCAAGCGTCATTCTCTAACGTTGCCGACGAGAATGTTCCATTTAATGCAAACCTTATGGAACCGTTTTGTGATTGGATGTCAAAGCTGTCTGATGGCGTGAAGCTCTGTCTGGTTTGAGCTTGCGCGTTGGGATAAAAATAGAAGAATAATACGGCTATTAGAATGACTATTCCAAGTCCAGTCAGGGCTGTGTTGCTGCATGTCTTCAAAGTTAGCACTGTTGCAAGCTTATGTTGCTGGGTTGAGCTATAAGCTTTTTCAAACTTTAGAGAAAGAAAAAAGTTAGATTGAGAAATCTTGCTCGGAAGGTTTCTGCTCAGAGCTAGGCTGAGCCGATGTTTCAGCAGGTTTCTCAGGATGTTTTCGTTTCTTACGCAGTACCATAACCAAAATCAAGAGAAGAACCATAACAACAACCACAATTACCGCCACGTACAACAGTAAAAGGTTTGATGATTGATCATTGGGATTAGTGCTGCTAGAAGGGGTTGCAGTTGGACCGGTACCGGTAACCAATATTTCAGCAGAAGCAGAATTAATTGAAAAAGTATCTGACGATGCGCCTACTGTGCCCTCAACGCCGACGTAATAGCCTTGAACGCCGTTGACACCACTAGGAATATTAACATTTATGGGCTGCGGGAAAAAATAATCAGAGCCACTAGCGACAGTGACGGGCGTACTGGATAAATTGAATCCATAGAACCCTTCCGAAGGCATCCAATCGAAATGCAACCCAATGAAATCTATCTGTAGCGATTCAGTGTAGTTGTTCTGGAAAAATATCGAGACATTTATCGAGTCACCAGCGTTAGGTTCGGGGTCTGAAACCATCGCTCTAACTGATGCTTGATCAGAATTGAGTGTAACCGTTGCGGCAGAAACCAAGCCACCACAAAGAAAAGCCACTAAGAACACGGCAATTAGGGAAATTTTCAGAGCCTTCATGTACGCACCTTAGCTGTATTTTTTATTAGACAGCCTATTTATCGTTTTACCAAAATCTATCTAAAATTAGAACAAAACACAGATACCAATCCGCCGCAACGCAAAATCAGGTTCGCAAAGACCGAAAATAGAAAACTGAATAAAAAATTAAGCGCCGCTTGCGATAATCTTAAGTTGGGGTAAACAGATCTGGCATTAGGAAATACGAACCGATGGATACTTATGCGTTAGCCAACTTATTTTTAGATGTTGCCAGTGTAGTCAACTTTGCTGCATTATTGTTAATGTTAAGGGCAGTTATTAAAAACAGAAACGTGCTCCGAGGATACAGCATCATCGGGTCATTTCTAACTTTTGTCTCCATCGTCGGTTTCGAAATAGCTTATTATCTACTTGGAAACGTTATTGGCTTTGCATTCACCTGGGTGACAGTCGTCTTCTGGTTTATCGTATTCATTTACACCCTAAAACAAAAACTACAAAAAACCAAAGTAGAAAAATCTTTAGCCTAATGGAAGCTCAATAGTAAACTTTGTTCCCTGCCCTATTTGGCTTTCAAATCCTATGGAACCGCCATGGGCTTCTATTACACGTTTGCAGACGGCCAGTCCAAAGCCCTGTCCGCGAGGTTTAGTCGTGAAAAGAGGCGTAAAAATCTGGTTCTTTATTTCGTCAGGTATCCCAACACCAGAATCTTCAACAAACAAAAACAACTTATCTTCTGAATCAGAGTTTGAAGATATGTTCAACGTTCCACCTTCCGGCATCGCTTGAACCGCATTTGTAACCAAGTTGATTAATACACGTTTTATCAGCTGAGGATCAGCTTTTATTCGAGGAATATTTTCAGGAATACGAATTTGAACCAAAATTTCTTGAGGAACCATAACCGTTTCTAAAATAGAGCTGACGAGTTGGCTTAAACTAAAGGATTTTTTATCAATCTTTACTGGTTGCACAAACGCCTGCAAATCAGATACAATCTTATCCATGTACACAATTTGTTCCTCAATCGCGCTAATACTCTCAAGTAAACTACATTTGACAGAGTCATCAACGAGTGATTCAACATCGCTCTTTGCAAGATATAATTCGCCAAGGACAGTCTGCAAAGGGTTGCGAAGATCATGTCCAACCATACCAGCAGTTTGACCTATAGCAGCCAATCGTTCAGCGTCTTTAAGTTGCTTTGTCCGCTCAGCAACCAACTTTTCCAGAACTCCTGCTTGCTGCGCAAGGCTTTTCTGTTGATCTTTCTGTTCAGTTATGTCCCTAACAATAGACCATATTCCTATAACTGGACCTTTAGGATCTATCAACCGCCAAGTCCTTACAGACGCTGGAAAAACCGAGCCGTTTTTCCGCTTATATTCTCGTTCAAAAACAATCGAACGCCCACCCCTCAAAACTTTCTTAACAACTTTATCTCTTTGTTCATGCCACAATTCAGGAAGCAATTGCTGAACAGACAGTTGCCTTAATTCTTTTTTTGTGTAACCAAGCATTTTAGCGTAGGCTTTGTTGCAATCGATCATTTTTCCATCCATATCTCTGGCCATGATTCCGTCATGAGATGTCTCGAAGAACCTGCGGTACCTTTTTTCTGCCAGCAAAAGTGCTCTTTTCGCTCTTCTTTGGTTCCTTAGCCTTTGTGAAGCTTTCTTTTTCTGATTCGTTATGTTTGTAAATACTGAAATTAAAAAGGTCTTCTTTGGGCTGAAAACATAAATTTGATACCATTCATTCGTGTCACGGCAATGAACTTCGAAAGTTTCTGGAACGCCCAAATTGGCTACTTTGCTATAAATATCCATCCAATCGTTAGAATCGTTTTGGATTTGAGGGTTATATTCAGTTGCTTTTTTTCCTAAGCGTTCTCTGCCAGAAGAATAAAGTTTGTCATATGCTCTGTTACTGTCTAAAAGAAAAAAATCTACAAGCACATCTTTGTCATCATATACCATTTTATACAAAGCAACGCCTTGTGGAAGATTATCAAACAGACTTTTGAATTGCTCACTCCGAATACCTAACTCTGAAAAGAAAGTCCCAGCCTCACTAATATGGCGCGTTTTGTTTTTAGAAGGCAAGTTAGAGAAGTGGATCATTGACGTACGTTTTTTTGTTTTGGGACGAACTACATCGATAGAATTCACTATCTTTCCCTAAGAATATTATTCAGACGTTACTGCATAAAAGATTTTTCAACCTCAAACACGCCCAATAAGACAAAACGTTCAATAAGCGGACACCAATACCCAAAAAACGAAGTAAGAAGGCAACGATAACACTACAAACATAAATCAGTTACAAGGTCTAAAACGGCAAATTACGTTAAGTTAGGATATTTTGAGGGTTTATTCTAGAAATAGTCTTATGGTTGTCTTTAGACTATGTATTTTCTGAAGTTTAAATGCCAACTAACTTGCCGCCCGAAGCGATGGATAAATGGGAGCTGATTGAGCAGGCCAAGACTCCTAAAGAAAAAATGGAAGCCATGCAAGAGTTCCTAAGATACGTTCCACACCACAAGGGCACCATGAAGCTTCGCGGAGAAATAAATAGAAAAATCGCACTCATCCGAGACGACTTGGATAAAAAGAAGCGCATGGGAACAGGCAAAAGCAGCGGTGGACCCAAACTCTTCATAGAAAAAGCCGCATCAGCACAGGTTGCGTTAATTGGCATGACCAACGTGGGCAAAAGCTGCCTAATGTGCGCAACAACAAACTCAAAAGTGCGCCCTACCCCTACACCTTTTAGCACACATGAACCCGTACCGGGCATAATGAATTATTTGGATGTACAATTTCAGATTGTTGAAGCACCCGCCGTCATGGAAGGAGCAGCAGAAGGAAAAGCAGGCGGCAACGTAACGCTGGGATTAGCACGAAACGCTGATGGCTTAATTCTAATGCTTGACGCGTCGCGTGATCTCGTAGCGCAGTTGGAGTTGATCTTGGATGAGCTGGAGAAGACTCGGGTCTTAGTGAGTAAGCCTAGTGGGGGAAGAGTCCAAATCGAGCGACGCCCTGCGGGTGCACGGCTTAGAGTTGTAATTGTGGGCAGACTCGTCGACTGCAGCATGAAAGATATTGAGGAACTATTGAGAACCTACAAAATCAACGATGCCATCGTACGCATAAAGGGAGCTGTAACCCTAAGCGATGTGGAAGACGCCATTTACGAAAACACAATCTATAAACCCGCCGTAATCGTCGCAAACAAACTTGACTTACCCGGAACAATGGTTAATCTACAACGTCTAAAAGAACATGTAAAAGACAAATTACCAATCGTTCCAATGTCATGCGAACGCAAACTCGGCATGAAAGAATTGGGAAAAGCCATCTTTGAATCACTGGGAATCATTCGCATCTACACCAAAGAACCCGGCGCAAAAACTCACAGTGACCACCCTTTTACCCTCAGAAAAGGCGCTACCGTCAATGAGCTGGCAAAAAACATCCACAAAGAATTACTTTCTAATTTCATGTTCGCCATGGTATGGGCAAAGCGGTTACCCTTTAGTCCAAAGAAAGTTGGGTTAAACTTCATACTAGATGACGGCGATATAATTGAGATTCACGCCAAAATACTATAAAATGAAGTATACTATAGCAAATTCGTAATTATAGAATAAAATTAAAAGAAAGAAATAAGCAGTTTATCTGCTGGATTGAGCAACGCGTTCAATTTCGTTGCGTTTGGCGACGCCTGCACTCTTTATGTCTTTATTGGCTGCAAGGATAAGTTCATCTGCGAGTGTTTCTTGGATACTGCGAGGATTATTTTTTGAAGCATTTCGTGCACCGTCAGTTATATGACGTAAAGCAAGGTCAATTCGCCGTTGAGGTGCAACGTCAACTGACAGGTGATAAACAACTCCTCCCATGCTGACTCGTGTGGTGTCTTCACATGGTGATGCGTTTTCAACTGCTTGAACAAGAACTTCGATAGGGTTTCTGCCGGTTTTGATGTTGATGATTTCAAAGGTTTCTTTTACAAAGTTTGTTGCTTTAGCTTTTTTGCCTGCGTTTGGACCACTACGCATTAATCCGTTAATTAATCGTTCGACAATGTTAACTTTAGCTTTGCGGAATCGTTGGTGCTCATGGCGTCCCATACTGTGAGGGGCAACCATCGGAGTTAAATTTAAGTACCGTTGCAGACCGATGTCTTTAACTGTTATATCGTTAAAACTCCATTTTTGGAAAAGTTTGATTTCTTGACGTTGGGAAGCTGACATAACATTCTTACCTTGCTGGTTTTTGTTTACGTCCATATACTAGTTCATTTAAAGAGGTACCGTTTACCATAACGACCTTCCAGCGGACTCCTGGAATGTCTCCCATAGCGCCGCCTCTGGTTCCGCCAATACCCTCTACTACGACCTCGTCGTGTTCATCTATAACGTTGAGGGCGCCGTCACCAGGCAAGAACGCTGTGATGGTTCTGCCGTTTTTGATAAGTTGTGTGCGGACACATTTTCGAATGGCGCTGTTGGGCTGTTTAGATTCAACACCTACTTTCTCGAGAACAATGCCTCGGCTTTGGGGTGCACCCTGCATTGGATCAACTTTTTCGTCGAGCCGTAACATGCGTCGGTTAAAGTACCTATCGTGCCAACGGAAGTTTTTCCGTTTCTTTGCTAACTGCCTTGCGGCAAATTCGCCTCTTGGAGACTTGGAACCCATATCTAAGATATTCCTTCTTTTTGCACATGCATAGTCATAACACTAATATTTAAACAAAACGAAGAAAAACGGGTTTTAGTGTTTGGACAGATCGAGTTATATTGAGGTGACATAATGGGGGGAACCCGTGTTATTCCCGGAAAAAAACTGCAATCTTAGGCTCAAACACTTTCTCTGCGCATTGAGGGGTGGAAGAACAACAACAAGAATTTTTAGGTGTTGTTGACTTTATGAAAGACTTCCGCCAACTTGTACTGGCTGGTTAGCCCGC
>CAYPSV010000004.1:0-104104 GCA_964413605.1 uncultured Candidatus Bathyarchaeia archaeon
ATAGAGACATTTTGGTTTTCTTCGTTTTTGCGAGTGAGTAAGTAGAGAGAGGGCACTAAAATTTAGTCCAAACCAAACATCCATTTAGCAGGATATATTATCTTTTTAATTATAGGAAGGATGATGAACTTTGAATATTGCTAATTCATCTGAAAACATACGGAGGGCAGCTAAGGCTCTTGACGAGGCTTTAGTAAACAAAGAGCTGAAGGGTGTAGTTGAAAGGTTTGCGGATGATTGTGAAATTGAGCTTCTTAACGTTAAATTGTATGGAAAAGAAGGAGCTGAAAAATGGTTCAATTGGTTATTCAAGCACGTTGCTGAACTTAAGTTTCTGCCAGTTACGATAATGGTTGAGGGCAACACGTTTTTTGAAGAATTTGTTGTTGAGGCGACGTTTGTTGATGGTGAGAAAGCTCGTTCGAAGCAGGCTGTGGTTTTGGTGTTTGAAAACTTGAAAATAGAGAGTTTGAGGCTGTATTTTGACAGGTTAGACTTTTCAAGTTCGGTGGCGAAGGACGTGGTAAGCAAAACAATAGTCAAGGAACTGGTAAAGAAGTCGCTGGAAGGTTTAACGTAGCTTTCTTCTAATCAGATAGCCGTATACTCGATTCCGTATATACTATTACTATATGCTTATTCTACTGAGTATATGCTAAACCGTGTCTACTGCTAAGCCTGCCTTACCTGCCTAGCCAAGGTTGGTTGGATTAAAATTTAATCTTTCTCTCTCTTGAAAACTACTACTTACTCTTGCTATACTACTAACCCTTAAGAACACCCATAACAACATAAAAAGCAGTTAATACTTAAAATTGCGTTTTTGTGGTAGACCAATAAACCAGCAACCACCAAAATCATTGCTACTGTAAAAGAAACTCGAAGATTAATTTAGTTGAAACGTTATTTACATTTTATTTTAAGGAGGTAATCGTACGATAAAGGTTGTACCATTTCCTTCGGTGCTTTCAAATGTCACTGTTCCGTTTAGCGCTTCAATCATTCGCTTAACAACAGCTAACCCTAAACCTTGACCCTTAGATTTTGTCGTGAAAAACGGCGTAAATAGTTTCGATTTGACTTTATCGGGAATACCGTTTCCAGTGTCTGCAACAGTGATAACTAAATCGCCTTCTTTCCGAAATGCTGTTAAGGTTAGTTTCCCACCATTTGGCATAGCTTGGACAGCATTAGAAATAAGATTACCAAGAGCACGCTGCAACATATCAGAATCAACAAAGATTATTTCAACTGAATCCTCGATATAGCAAGAAGTCTTGATACTTTCTGGCACCGCTACCTTCTCAAATAACCTACGACATAACTCTTTCAACTTCGTTCTTCGAGGCAAAGGCTGAACATTCCTTGCGAAGTCTTGCAGATCAGCAACTATCTTGTTAATATAATCAATGTTCTCCTCAATCTCTGCAAGACTCTCCTCCATCGCTACCTTCCCTTCGTCTGCAGGCATTTCCTTTAGTTCTTCTCTAGCAAGATACAAGTCGGATATAATTGCCTGCAAAGGATTACGAATATCGTGACCAACCATTCCTGCGGTCTCGCCAATCGCAGCTAGATGCAAAGACCTCTCAACCTTTTTTCTGTCATCCACATCAACAAAAGACAAAACAGCACCATCTATCTTATCGTCAAGGGTAATGTAAGGTCTAACTTGCAAATCATAATAACGGCCTTCCCCATCTTTTAATTCCCTAGTAACACTATGAAGCTTAGAAATCACGTTTGAAATTGTGTTTTCTAGGTCTTCAACATTTATTTTAAGTTTAACGCTTGTTATGGGTAATCCAACAGTTGAAGGTGAAAGGTTCAATATTTTCTCTGCTGAAGGCGAAAACAGCCTAATCTTGAGTTTTTTATCGACAATAACAATGGCTGGACCAATATTTCGATTCAGGTTAAGCAAATCATCGTTCACGTGCGCCAATGTTTCATTTCGGTTTTTTACTTCATCGTTGAGAGTTTTTAATTCTTCATTGCTAGATTGCAACTCTTCTTTTGCTGTCTCTAACTCTTCATTTGTACTCTGTAATTCTTCATTGCTAGACTGAGCCTCTTCCATAGTAGTCCTTAGTTCTTCATTTGTTACTTCCTGAATCTCGATAATTTTCTGCAAAGATAGTTTAGTGGAGTCTAATTCCTCTCTGAGCTCCCTAATTTGTCGGTCTTTGGCATTTTTCTGACCGGTTGGGGTGGATGCTAATTCCAGAGTCTGCCTCAATAGCTCTGCTGCTGAACTGATATCTTCCAATAAAATAAGAAAGAACAACTCTTCAAACTGCTCAATATGCAATGGGATAACCTGAATATTGATTGTTTTATGTTCGCCTGCAAATTCTACACGTACTGCGTTTTCCTTTGCGGGTTTGTTTTCTTTTTTTGCTCTATAAATCATTGTTTGAACTTCAGATTTTAACTCTTCTCGAATTATTTTGGCAATGTTAAAACTTGCTAGCCCAGATTCAGGTAAAACAAAAGGCGCAATATTTCCTCGAAAGAGAAGAACATCTGAATTAGAATTAACCAGCAATGCAGCTGGAACATAATCTGTAACTAGCAAACGATCAACTTTGTCTTTCAAGATTGCAAGTGCATCTTTCTTTTCACCAGTTTTAGTTTCCTTAGTCTTTTGATTATAGCTTTGTGAAACTTGCAGACCAAAAGTAATGCTTGGTTGGGCTATTTTTTTTGCATAAATAGAGGTCTTTTTCAGATGTTCAAAAAAGTTATTAAATTTACCAATACTTTCAGACTGCCCCAAAACTAAAAAACCGCCCATCTTTAATGCATAATGCAAAGTAGGCACAACTTTTTCATGCAGATATTCATCAAAATAAATGAGCATGTTGCGACAGCTGATTAGGTCCATGTTGGAAAACGGTGGGTCTGCTGTTATATCTTGTTTGGCGAAAACACACATATCTCTAATATTCTTTCTGATTAGATAGCTGCCGTTAAAATTCTTGAAGAAATGCTTAAGTTGTCTCTCAGGAACATCAGTTTCTATGGTTTTTGGATAGCTTCCTTGTCTTGCTTTTTCAATGTTTTTTTCATTCACGTCGGTGCCGAAAACTTGAACTTGAATGTTTTTTATAGAGTTTTCTTCGATATATTCTTGTATTGAAATTGCGAAGGAATAAGCTTCTTCCCCCGTAGAGCATCCTGGGATCCATATTCTAATTGGTTCTTTGGGTGAACGATTCTTGAAAAGCTCTGGAAATACTTCTTCTTTCAAAGCAGCAAAAGTCTCACTTTCTCTAAAAAAGCCCGTTACTCCAATTAACATATCATTGTACAATGCTTCCAGCTCATTTGGATGCTCACGCAGAAAAACTGCATAGTCGGCAATTTTTTTTATGTGGTTGATTACCATTCTGCGTGTGACACGGCGGTTTACGACTGTTTCTTTGTAGTGAGAGAAATCAACGCTGCAATTTGACATCAGCATAGCAAATACTGAATTCATTACTTTTTCCCTATTCGGCTTTCCTTCTTCTATTTTTTCTTCTCTCGCCACTATTTCATTTCGCGCCAGTTGAGGGTTAACTACGATTTTTTGCAGTTCTTGGGCAATCTTGTCTGGAGGGAGAATAAAATCTGCAGCTTCCGCTGAAATGGCACTTTGAGGCATATCACCATACTGGGCGGAATTAGGGGTTTGTGCGAACGTGATTCCTCCTTGAGCTTTAATGGCTTTTAGACCTTCAGTTCCATCAGAGCCTGTTCCCGATAGTACTATTCCTATGCTTTGGTTTTTTGAGTCTCTAGCTAAGGAAGCAAAGAAAGTATCGATTGGTCTAATGGACTTACCTTTTTGGCTAAGCTTGAGGGTTTTGTTATCAATTGTCACCGTGGTTCCGGGTGGTATAACGTAAACATTGTCTGACTCAACTGTCATTTTATCTTTGATTTCTTTAACGGGCATTTTGGTAAATCTTGAAAGAATGTCAGTCAACATGCTTTCTTGACCAGGTGCTAGATGTTGAATAACAACAAAAGATAATCCAGTGTTTGAGGCTAGACATTCGAATAGACTTTTAAAAGCCTCTAATCCACCTGCAGAGGCGCCAATTCCAACTATTGGTATCCTTTGAATGTTTTGGTCAACGGATTTCTTGTTAAACAGCTTAGCTGCTTGTTTTTGCTTTTTAGTGATCCCTTTTTTCTCTTTTCCAGAATCAAAAAACGTCATCAAGATAAATCTTAAAGAATAGTGGATGCAATTCATTTACCTATGAGTACATAAAAGGTTATGTATACTGTTTAGAAGGATAGCGTTGATTCACGATTTAGATATATTGGTATTTTTTCTTAATATTTATTAAAATCCGCGCTTTGGGAGTTGTTTACTTTCCCGGTAAGTTCTGATAGCAAGTATAAGGGTTATCAGGGAGAACATAACCGTCAATATAGTAGCCTCTAAATTATTCGATGGATCGTGTAGACCTGCATCTGCTAATTAGCTTAGAAATACAACTATAAATGCTGCTTGCAATAAGATAAAAACGGCATCTAAACCAATTATACCTAAAAGTACAAATCTTTTGCCTAATAAGAATAGGATTGCAAAGATGCCTAATAGGCCATAAATCAGCAAGACCGTTAGCGCTTTTAAAATCGTTAAACGGTATTGATCAATTCCTGCCAGATATCCTCCAAAAAAACAAACGGAAAATCAACGTGACCATAAGCATATTGCCATTTGCGGTTAGCTCCAATACTTCACCCGTCCAGTTTTTGATGGATCAGTTTCACATCTTTTAACGGTTTAATCTGCTTTGATGTGGACAAGTGGTGGTTTGCTATTAGATCCATTTTTCAGATCCATTTTATTCGGGGCTCTTTTTTGTTGGGGCCGATAGTTTTTAGAGCTGAGGTTATGGCTGGGTTTGGGTTGACCTTTGGATAGCCCAACAAGATAGGTCCATAAATTGCTTCGTCATCTTTGAGTTCAAGGGCTTGCACGATCTCAGGGTTGCCTTTTATCATTCCGCCGAATCCAACATAGCAACTTCCAAGACCTAGAGATTGGGCAGCAATCATTATGTTCTCGCATGCGAGCGCGCAATTCAACGTGTCATTGACTGAACCAATTACGAAAAGAATTACGGGTGCATTGTAGTAGATTACATCTTTTGGTTCATCCATCGCATCGTAGAGACTGGTTGCCATCTTGTAGAGGTCAGGTTGAGTTTGCTTTAGGGGTTCAATAGTCTGTTTCCAGAAAGGAAGAGCGGTTTGAAGAAGTTCTTGTTTGAAATCTGGGTTTTGAACAACGACAAATCGCCAAGGCTGAGACCTTGTTATTGACGTGAAGGGTGCCTGATTGCCTGCCTCTATAAGTTTATCAATGATGTCTTTGGGAACGGGTTTTTGTTCATATGCTCTGATAGACCTTCTGTTTTTTATCGCTTCAAATACGGGGTTCATTTTTCAATCTCCTGATTAAATCCTTTAACTATAAGCCAAATTGCAAAAATCATTTCCTGAACGAATATAACAAAAGCCAAAAACTCTAGCTCTGGAGGAAAAATGCCGAACATGCGAAAAGGAATTGTTGCCAACCACACTGCGCCTCCAATAAGACCCAAGATTGATAACCATTGAGGGATGAGTTTTGATTTATATAATATATAATTTAAAACCAAAGCACTTAATGTGAAAGGAAAGTCCAGCAGTAAACTGCTCCAATCTATTGAAGACAGTATCAAAGCACCTGAAGTTTGAAAGTAAGCAGCAACCGGAGCTGTAGCGTTTACATATTCTCGACTTAAAGACAAAAGCGATAGTAGACTTATTATGTTAAAAGCACTGAAAAAACCCTCAAAAATTCTAGCACCAACATATCCAAGAGCTAAACTTTCATTATACTTCTTCAGTACTGGGTACATCAAAATTGGAATGCTAACGATTGCTGCGGTCATGACTAGCCAAAGCAGCGCGCCAATCAAGACTTGATTCCCATTTTCAGAAACGGTGCTAAGATAATCAGTCTCATAAATTGAGCCTATAAAAAGTACGCTTACTATAGGAGCAACTGTTGCAATTATAAATAATATCCCCACAATTATTGCAGTTTTTCTGTTCGAAGTCATATTCGGATCACTGTAGGCATAATTAAAGCATTATATATTAACTATTATAATAGTATAATATAAATTTAAATAGCTTACTATCATTTTTATTAAATATGTCAAATGAAAAAGAAGATAGAAGTACATGGGCCATTGGAGGAGGCGTAATAATCGGTCTAGGTGTTGGATTCTTTTTTCTGACTCAATCGGCGCTATATTTTGTTGGATCTATGCTGTTTAGATTAGGCCTTGGTATATTAGCAAGTTCAATAATCTCAAGAAAAAAGTAAGTAACAGGTACCTTGAATTGAGCATCAAAAGCACTTGATGTTGTTGCACAAATTTATCGCTATCAACAACAAAGAGGGAAAATTGTTCTAAACCGTATTTAGGAAAAAAATTCGGCTTTTGGATAAAAATGCTGTTAATGATTCGCAGCTATTTTCGAGTTTTCTGACCAAACATCTAGCTGCAATAGACAACAGTTTTGACAATTATAATCCTTGGAGCTAAAGCTAACTTTTGAATAACCAAGATCTGCGCTTCTCGATTTGCCTGCTTCACAGGTTAAAGAAGATTTTATAAATTAAGATAAGGAAGACTCACCAGGCTCCTTCCGTTCCGTGTATTTCAAAATGTTCAGTAGTAGCGGTATGTGTAAAGGTCATCTGAACCGAAGTGTAGACGCCGTCATTAGTTCGAGTATAGCGGTCTGGATTTTGTTCGTAGTACTTCCAGATTAATGAGATATTTCCCCAAAGCAAATCTGACGGAATTGTTATCTTAAAGAAAACAGTTTCTCTGAATGAGCCAACAAAATCGAGCGAAACAAATTTCAAATTGGATTGAGACAAAGTGACTTTTGGCGCAGAATTCCAGTTAGTTAAAACGGTTATAGTGTAGGTTTTCTGCCCCACTGAAATAGGGTAAGTATAGAGTTTGTTTCCTGCTAACTCAAACCACAGAATCCCAGTTGCCGAAGTTACAACCAAAAGCAGAACAACGGCAATAAATGCCAACATTTTTCTCTTCATAGCGTAATTAATGGATAGATTGTCTTTTCTTATAGCTGTTTATTTTAGAGACTTCAACAAGCCAGACCTAGCACTTGTATCGAAGCAAATTGATCTCTCAATCGTTTTAAATGAAATCCACTTTTCATCTTTTCCTAATTCATGGATTGAATTCTTTTACTTGAAGGTCAAGTCCTGGATGCCTTCTATTCCGCGACTTTTCGAATTATTCCTTAGGTGAAAGTTGCCCATCAGGATTCTTATTAATAGACCCTGTCACCCAGTCTGAGAGCGCTATTTCGTTGGTGTTGCCGAACTCTTGGACAGTTACGATACCTCGTTTGGCAAATCGAGCCACGATGCGGTGGGTTTTTAGTCTACTTAACCCAGCTTCTTTTGTAACGTATTTTTGCAGGTACTTTCCCTTGTGGTTGATTAAAACGTTTATCACTTTTTGTTCTTCCGGAGTCATAGTTTTCAGAAGGACATCACAACTGTTCGACACATTTGATTCAGTAGCAGAAGCAACTGGTGAATCCTCTGCTTTAGCGATAACATTCCCCTTTGTGGTGCTGGTTGGAGTGCACGCGCCTTTAGGTTTAACGTATCTGAGTTCAGGCAAATACAAGTAGAATCCTATACCTATGATTGCGGATGCAACTACACCGATTAACGCCACAGGAATTATCCACAAATATGATGTTGTGACAGTTCCAGAATCGCCGCCGCCCATCATGCCACCCATTCCATAGTTGCTGTCTGTGCCTAAGTGGGGACCCCACATTTGACTCATCCAACTTGAATCATAATACGATGGTGCAGTGACGGAGAAATAGTAAGCGATCAATGCAAGAATTAACAGAACAGCTAAGGTAACTATCAGAATGAACAGCAAAATGTGCAATCTTCGCATAAATTATGAACCCTACTGCGTCGAAATAAGGTTTATGGAAAGTTTTGCTTTTTTTATTGTTGAATTATTATGAAGTAATTTTTTTCGAATGCACTGCAGGGTTTTGTTATAGGACTCTGAAGTTTTTAGTTTAATGTTAAAATTTATTTGCTTAGCACACAACATTTAATAGTATATTAACATATTATAATATATACGAAGGTATGCAGGTTTTGATAACCAAAAGAAAAACAATCACCTCAAAAACTGTTTCAAGACTGTTTCACCTATGTTTCACTAAACTATCTAATAATTCGAATACCATAATATACTTAATGGAGGCAAACTAAAACGAAAACTTGGAAAATCACAACAACCATCATCCTCGTTGCGTGCATAGCAGCCGGCGCAACCTTAGCATCAGTCTTTGCTCTAGGATTTAGCCTACAAACACAATATGCACCCTCTACAGTAACGAACTCCATCACGGCACCATCGCAAATGAACAGCCCAGTTACTCAGACAGACCTGCAAACACCAACTCTTTACACACCACAAACCCAAATCGCAACCCCAAGATACACAGGAGGTTGGGGCGGGGGTAGCTGCATGGGAGGCCTATTTGGAATTTTCTCAGGGTCACCAACAACACAAACATCAACAACTCCACTAACCATAAGTCAAGCAACACAAATCGCAACAACCTATGTCGATTCCCTAAACAACCCTGACCTTGCAGTAACACAAATCGAAGAATACACCAACAACTTCTACGTAGTTGCTAGCGAGAAAAGCACCGGAACCGGAGCGTTTGAGCTGCTGATCAATAAAATCACCGGAATAGTTACACCTGAGCCTGGTCCAAACATGATGTGGAACACCAAATACACCTTTAGTGCAGGATTCTGCAACTGGTTCAGAGGCACAATAACAGCAACTCCCACATTAACAGCTGACCAGGCAAAGGCCGACGCACAACAATACCTAAATAGCTACCTATCAGGAACAACTGTTGGCGATGTCGCAGCATTCTACGGTCACTACACCGTCGAGGTCCTAAGCAATGGTTCGCCCTACGGCATGTTAAGTGTCAACTCTTTCACTGGACAAATCTGGTACCACACTTGGCACGGAACATTCATCCAAGAACAAACCATAAGCTAAATTCACGAGTAACCCAAATCAGTTCATCCCTTTTTCTTTTGTAAAAACTTAAGAGTCTGTAAACATGTTAGAATATTCGAAGGAAAAAACGTTGACAGAAAAACCCAAGATCGACATGACCATATACAACATGCAAGCCCAAATATCAAAAACAATGTCAAATCCTATACGACTCGCAATTCTTCACACATTAAGAGACGGAGAGAAGAGCGTCAATGAACTTGTCGATATTTTGGGAATTAGCCAGTCAAACCTATCCCAGCATTTAGCATTAATGAGACAAGTAGACATCCTAAGAACCAGAAGACAAGGAACAAATGTCTTCTACAGAGTAACAAACCCAAAGATCAACAGAGCATGCGATACAATCCGAGAAGTCCTGATAGACCAACTTCAACAAAAGAAAGAGGTTGCAGACAACTATCAATCCACGTCAACTATATAGAGCTGAACTAGAGTGTTTCCTTCTGCTTTTTAGCTCCTAATCTTTTTTGAAAAGCAAATAAGCAAACCAAAAAAGTACCCTGGACACAAATCAATTATTAATAGGATAGAACATAAATGGCTTACGGGAAAGCCATGGCTTCCAAACTTACATTTTATGGTGGAGTCGATGAAATTGGGGGCAACAAGATCTTACTCCAAACCGAAAACGGCTGTGTTCTTCTGGATTTTGGCCGCCGAATGGGTGAATACAGCAAATTCTTTTCCGAATTCCTTGTAGCGCGCTCCAAGAACGCTTTGCGAGATTTACTTCGACTTGGAATCTTACCTAAAATCGACGGTATTTACACTCCTTATTTGGTTGATATGACGTTATTGTTCGAAAACGAGCAGGTTAGCAAGAAAGTTCCCTTGGATGAAGCGTTGGATTACTGGAAAATCACAGATGTCTGCCCCTGCACTCCTGAGCACACAGCAGTCGATGGGGTTTTTGTTTCACATGCACATTTCGATCATATCCAAGACGTTAGTTTTCTGGATCCGAGCATTCCGGTTTACTGCACTCAAAAGACTAAGGTTTTGGCTAAGGCGATGACTGAAGTTTCAGTTTCCGGAGTCGATGACCAGTACTACAAAATAACCAAGAAGGTCATCATAAGACAAAAAGCTCAACTGTTTAAAACACTCTGTCCAGGCGAATGTGCGTGCAGTGAAGAAAAAGAAAAAGAGCACCCACTGGTCGAAGACCCCAAAACCAAATTTAAGTTCACATACGATATAGCGCCAGACTATAGAGAGTTTAACACTGCTTCTGAGGGGCAGATAAAAGGCATAAAGTACAAGTTGATTCCTGTTGGGCACTCGGTACCTGGCGCCTGCTCAGTTCTGCTTACTCTTCCAGACGGCAAACGCGTTCTCTACACTGGAGATGTAAGGTTCCATGGAGAGGGCGAGATTTCAATCGAGGATTATGTCAGCTCGATTGGTGGTCCTGTCGATGTCTTAATTACGGAAGGAACCAGAGTTGATGCAGATGAAGTTTTGACGGAAAAACAGGTTGGCAGAGAAATTTTTGCTGACATTGGGCGAGCGAAAGGTTTAGTTCTTATTAACTTTGGCTGGAAGGATTTAACACGATTCAACACAGTGTACCAGGCAGTTAAAGAAAACGGCCGCACCTTAGTAATTTCTCCCAAGCTTGCGTACCTGCTATATGAGATGTTCTGTAGTTTTCCAGACGAGTACACAGACCCAAGATCAATGAATTATCTTAAGGTGTACTTGAAGCGAGAAGGCAATCTACTTTACTCTAAAGCTGACTACGACAAGTACAGAATGGGCTACCTGCACTATCATGGAAGAAACATAGCCCAAGACGACTGCAATATCGTACGCGTTGCAGAAAGGCTCCGCGTTGGCGGCAATCCAGACAACCCAAAAAATCCATTACCCCTAACATGCGAAAATGAGCCATACGATTTTAAAGAGGTCTATTCCCTCGCAACACATCACATAGACAACGGAGTTAGAGCCTACCAAATAAGGCAAAGACCAGAACAGTATGTCTTGATGTTTTCGTATTGGGATTCAAACGAGCTCTTCGACTTAATTCCACCACAAACCAACCTCAAGGTGAGGTATATTTCTGCATCAACTGAGCCCTTCAGCGAAGAAATGGAGATTGATGAAACAAAAATGATTCAATGGCTCGACTATTTTGGCGTCGATTACGATTTTGAAACCAAAGGAAAAAAGAAGATTTTCATGAGAAGACACGTTTCTGGACATGCATCCAAACCGGAATTAAAAGAGCTTATAGAAAAAATAAATCCAGTAAAAATCATCCCAATTCACACAACCCACTACGAGCTTTTCCAAGAAATGTTTAAAGATAAAATAATCCATCCCAAATATTCGGTATCAATTCAAATATAACGAATTAAAACACAAACTGCCTAAGTAGACAAATAATAACCAAACACCGCCTCCAAATCGAAAAAACCTTATTACTATGTTAAACTTGGTTACTAACGAAAAAAATGCAGCGGCTGAAAAATCTACGAGAAACACTAAAACAGGAAAGCGTTGGTCCTATAATTCGCAGGTTCTTCATTAACACATTATTTGACTCAACTTTTATGCTGCTTGGAATAGTCGTGGGCTCAGCCTTCGCTGGTATAGCAGCTGGCTTGAACATAATTATACTCACAATGCTAACAACAAGTCTTGCTTTGGGCATCTCAACGGGTGTGAGCGTCTATGAAGCTGAAAGCTTAGAACAAGAACGAAAAATCGCAGAACTCGAAAAAGCACTCTTCACTGACCTAAAAGATACAAGCATCCAAAAAAACGCCAAAACCATTATAATAATTGCCACTTTGATTAACTTTGCAACACCCCTGTTCTCATGCGCTGTAACAATCACACCCTTTATTCTTGCCTCAATAGAGATATTGCCTCTATACGTAGCGGGTTGGATTTCTGTAGCACTAGCCTTGAGTACATTATTTGGAGCAGGTGTTTACATGGGACGAGTCGGAAAAACAAATCCTTTTAAAAAAGGGCTAAGGATGGTAGCCTTTGGATTGCTTGCTTTCGCCATAGGTTTTCTTTTACATCAACTCATTTGAATAGCGATTAAACCGTTGGTCTTTGGGAAATCTGCTTTACCTTTGACACGTTAACTTCGTCTACGCCTTTAACTGAAACACCGTTTTCCTGCAAAATACTCACAATTCCGCTATATTCAATGTTGGCTCCTCTTACAGTGAGTTTTATTGTCTCAGTTTTTGCGTCTACATCAGTTACCACGATATCGCATTCTTCAACCCCGTTTGCAGCACAAATTGCTTGGGATAGTTCCACAAGAGAGGTTTCTCGTGCTTTAAGAGCCTCAATTAAGACTCGTCGAATTGCAATTGTCATTACGTTTCTCCAATCCCTAAATACAAAGATTATATTTAAAACTCTTTTTCTAACTTTGTCAGAAAATTGATCCATTTTATATTAGTTGATCAAATTTAATAGTAACATATACTTACTATCGATTTGACGAATTATGGGCTTTCCGAAGAAATTTCTGTGGGGAGTTTCAAATAGCGGATTCCAGTTCGAAATGGGCGATTTAAGTGGAAGGAATATCGATCCAAATACGGATTGGTACGCCTGGGTACATAACTCCTTCAATATTCGAAGGGGCATTGTCAGTGGCGATCTGCCTGAAAAAGGCATAGACTACTGGAATCTCTATAAACAAGACCACACAATTGCCAAACAACTTGGCTTAAATGCTTACAGAATAGGTATTGAATGGAGCAGAATATTTCCAATGAGCACCTCCATAGTTGAAGTTCTAGCTGAAAAAACCTCCGATGGTGACCTTGCCAATGTAGATGTTGATGAGCGTGCTCTAAAGAAGCTTGAAAAACTCGCCAACCAAGACGCAGTATTCCACTATCGAGATGTTATAGAAGATTTACTCGACAAGGGCTTTGAAGTCTTTGTATGCTTGAATCACTTTACGCTGCCTTTGTGGATTCATGATCCCATAGCCGTTCGCAAGACTAGAATGTACAGGGGTCCTAAAGGTTGGGTTGATGAGAACACGATAGTTGAGTTCGCAAAGTATGCGGCATACATAGCTTACAAGTTGGGAGATCTGGTCAAGAATTGGGCTACTTTCAATGAACCCATGGCGGTGGCAGAAGGCGGCTATATGATAGCTGAGGCGGGTTTTCCTCCCGGACTACACAATGCTTTTAGAGTTTTTAGAAGGGTCGCTAGGAATCTTGTGGTCGCTCATGCCCGATCTTATGATGCTATTAAGAAGAATTGCAGTGATGCTAATGTTGGTTTGATTCATAATGTAATTCCAGTTATGCCTATGTCACCAGAAAAAAAGTCTGACATAAAAGCTGCTGAATACATGAACATGATACATAACCTCTTCTTCGTACAAGCTATTTCCAAGGGTTGGCTGGACGAAAACCTAAATGAGGTAAAAGAGAAGGGTGAAATAGAACAATACATTGGAAATAGGCTTGATTGGTTGGGCGTAAATTATTATAGTAGACTTGTAGTTAAAGGAAGGTCACTTGAGTTGGCAAAATTTTTTGCTGGAACCTCTGTAATTCCTTCGGCTGTTCCAGGTTTCGGTTTTACTTGTAAACCTTATTCTAAGTCAGCTAGCGGATTGTCGACATCGGCGTTTGGATGGGAGTTGTACCCCGAAGGGTTGCTTGATGCTTTAAAAGCGATGAAAGAGTTTGGAAAGCCTATTTATGTAACTGAAAATGGCGTTTCAGATGTCAAAGATGTGCTCAGATCCAAATTTTTGGTCGAACACCTAAAAGTGTTAGAAAAAGCCATCAACGAGGAAAAAATCGATGTTCGCGGTTATTTTTACTGGGCTCTAACGGACAATTATGAATGGGCAAAGGGTTTTGGACAGAAGTTCGGATTGTATTCTGTCGACTTAGAGAGTAAGTCCCGGAAAAGCAGAAAAAGCGCAGAGGTTTTTAAGGGGATAATAAAAGGAGAGAAAGCTGAAGAACCGTGAAGGTTTTACTGCACGAACTACACTATGGACATAATTGCCTGAAACATGATGCTTAAAACTATTTGAACAAAATTATGAAAAAGCGATTTTTCGGCAAATACAGCTTACATCAAGTAGAAAGCTAGCATGAAAATCAATCGACAATTACTGTGCAAAAAAAGACCAGGCATATTTAACAGATCCTGAACAAGCAGACAGGGTTTTTGATAAATCAAACCAGTGGGTTTGGCACCCGCAAACCGCATCTTTTTCTTTTTTCTTGAGCTCTTTTCATTCAATAGTTGTCTTTATGGTTCATTTTTCGACATATTGTGGCAAGAGAAATCTGCTTTAAATCGATTTGAAGCGAAGAGTACATAGTACGATGGAACGACTATATGCAAAGAGGACAAGGGTGGTGAAGTTTTGGCTGCAATGTGTAGTAAGTGTTCCTGCGGGGAAAACGCCAATGTTTTCGAAGAGGGAAAACAGTGCTGCGGCAAATGTTATTTAAAAAAGCATGGTAGGCGTTAACAATCATGCGAATAAATGTGGCTTTTTGAGAATTTGCGGAATTGTAAAACCAGAACATTTTTTATCGCAGCAAATGATATTTTCTCCTTCTAGTTACTGATGAGCAAGAGATGATTCACTGTGAGCAGCAGATGTAATGTATTAGTGATAGGTGCTGGCGTGATTGGCTGTGCTATCGCAAGAGAACTGGCAAAATTTAAAATCAAAACAGTGCTGTTAGAGAAGGAACCAGACGTTGGTTCTGGTGTAAGCAAAGGTAACAGTGGAGTCCTTCACACAGGTCTTTACTATCCCAAAGGGAGCTTGAAGGCTAGACTGTGCGTTGAAGGGCGATTGATGTTTCCAGAGTTGGCAAATCAACTCGATGTACCCTACAAATTCTGTGGAAAACATGTAATTGCCCGAACAGAAGAAGAACTCGAAGACTTGGAAAGCTTAAAAGCGGTTGGGGTAGGCAATGGAGCAAAAGAAGTAACCATAATCTCTGGAAAAGAACTGAAAGAGCGAGAACCCCATCTGGATGCCCTCTATGCGTTATATTCTCCTGTTGCTGGAATCATTCCTCCTTATCTTTTCACTATTGCTTTGGCTGAGAATGCCTTAAGCAACGGCGTGAAAATTCATGTCAACGCAGAAGTGTCCGCAATAAGACAAGTAAATAGCGGTTACAAAGTAACGACAAACCAGGGAGTCTTCCATGCAGACTTTGTCGTGAATAGTGCAGGTCTTTTCGCAGACAGAATCTCTGCTATGATCGGCATTGATGATTATGAACTCTATCCTTGCCGTGGCGAATATCTCATCCTTGACAAGAGTTGCCGTGATCTAATCAACAGCATGGTCTATCCAGTGCCGCCAAAAATTGCTGGAGTTTTGGGTGTTCATCTCACGCCTACATTGGATGGAAACATATTGATTGGACCTAGTGAAGAATTCATAAGCGATAGAGAAGACACTAGAACAACCAAAGAAAAGATTCGGCAACTAATTGAGGGGGCTAAGAGTCTACTTCCGTCAATTCCACTGAATCAAATTATCTACGGCTTTTCTGCAGTGAGATCTAAAATTACTACGCCAGAAGAGAAGGGGTCTCGTGATTTCATAATTAAGGAAGACGTTGAAAACTTTATCAACATGATAGGGATGGAGTCCCCTGGTCTTACCTCCTCTCCTGCCATCGCAAGATTGGTTGTTCGAATGATTAAAGAAAAGATGGATTTGGAAGATAAGATAGATTTTAATCCTATCCGCAGAAGAATCACTCCTTTTAGTGAAACATCACGAACAGAGCAAACTTCTTTGATTAAGACAAATCCCGCGTACGGTGAAATCGTCTGTAGATGTGAACATGTTTCCAAAGTAGAAATCTTGGAAGCACTAAACAATCCGATTTCAGAGAAAACAATATCCGCCGTAAAATATCGTACCCGAGCAGGTATGGGCAGATGCCACGGGGGTTTCTGCTTGCCCAGAATTGTGGAAATTTTAAAAGAGGAATACGGGTTGTCCCCTGAAGAGATTAAGTTGAAGAATAAAGATTCGTCTCTATTTATAGGTGAAACTAAAGAGCTAAGGGAGAATAAAAGAAGTGAGTGAGTTACAGGTTCAAGATGTTGATTTACTTGTGATAGGGGCTGGTCCAGCCGGGTTAGCTGCAGCCGTCAGTGCAAAGAAAAACGGTCTTCAAAATTTGGTTGTCGTTGAAAGAAATGGCTGGCTCGGCGGCATTCTTCCTCAGTGCATACATGATGGTTTCGGCCTTGAAATCTTCAAAGAACAGTTGACTGGCCCAGAATATGCTCAAAGATACATCGATGAGCTGAAGAGATTAAAAATCCCATTTATGCTTGATAGTATGGTACTTGAGATTACGCCTGAAAAAAAGGTGTTCGTTGCTGATCAAAAGGGCATGTTTTGTTTTAACGCAAAAGCGATAGTTCTTGCTATGGGGTGTCGTGAACGAACTCGAGGACAGATTTGCATTCCAGGAACAAGACCTGCTGGAGTGTATACTGCTGGTGTCGCCCAGAATCTCATTAATTTGAAGAATGTGATGGTTGGCAAAGATGTTGTTATTCTCGGTTCGGGCGACGTAGGTTTGATTATGGCGCGTCGACTTACTTTGGAAGGCGCTAAAGTCCACGCTGTGGTTGAGATTCTCCCTCACACTAATGGTTTGCCGCGAAACATTCAGCAGTGTTTAATTGACTATGACATTCCTCTTCTTCTCTCGCACACCGTTACAGAAATTCATGGGCAGAATAGGGTTGAAGCAGTCTCAATCGCACCTGTTGACAAGGATTTACAACCAATCAAAGGTAAAGAACAAAAAATTACCTGCGATACTCTCCTTCTTTCTATAGGTTTAATTCCAGAAAATGATCTATCAAAAAATTTCGATGTTAAACTCAGTCAAATTACTGGAGGACCCATCGTGGATGAAAATCTTGAAACTTCTGTATCTGGAGTCTTTGCATGCGGGAACGCCCTTCACGTTCACGATGTAGTGGATTTTGTTACACTTGAAGCGGAAAAGGCTGGAAAATGCGCGGCGGAACATGTTCTCAGAAAGATTAGAAGGGTGAAAAAAATCCCAATAGAAGTAGGTGATAAAATTCGATATGTTTTGCCTCAAAGCATCTGCCGTGGTGTTGACCTTGAGTTGTCTATTCGTGTAACCAGCCCCGGAGAAGATGTGGAACTTGGTTTTTTTGATGGAGAGACATTGGTAAAGACAAAAAAGTTTCGTAAGGTTCACCCTGCTCAGATGATCAAAATAAAATTGAAGGGAAGCGAAACCAGTGCGGTCAATTCTCTAAGAGTTGAGGTTTTAAAGAAATGAAAAATGAAATGATCTGCATCGGTTGTCCTATGGGCTGCTATATCTCTGTAGACCATGTGGGAACAAAAATACGCCACGTTAGGGGAAATCGATGCAAAGTGGGGTTGAAATACGCGGAAAAAGAGATTTCAAATCCTGAACGAACCCTTACAACTACCGTGAAAGTGAAACATGGTCATCTTCCTTTAGTCAGTGTGAGAACAAACAAACCAATACCCAAAGACAGAATCTTCGACGCCATGAATTTGTTGGCAGAAATTGAACTAGAAGCACCCGTTAAAATTGGAGAACCAATCATACAGAACGTTTTCGATACTGGTGTTAACGTGGTAGCTACAAAAAACATCTTAAGAAAAAAAGAACGTTAGTTAGTGCCGCGAAATGTGGCCTTTAAGAGTTGCCCAAACTGATCTTTTTGGCATCTTGCGCATCAGAAAAGTATATTGGTGCTTGTAAAGAAACTACAAGTTAGTGACCTTAAGGCAGAACCATATTCTCATTACATAAGCGAATAATTAATGATTCGAGGAAATTGGGGTTTTTTGAAATAATTTTCTCAGCTCATTTTTAGCCTGCTCAAGAATTTGCTTACGCTCATCAGGCAAATTCTTGCCGGCGCGATTGATGTAGAAGTTTAACATACTCATCGCTGATTGGTACGCTGTACCTTTTCGCCTGATGCTTTGTTCAGCCGACTTTTTTAATGAATGAGCTATCTCATTTGGATCCTTTAAAGTGAATACGCCTTGCTCTAAATCCAAAGCATTACTACGTTCAGTAACTCCCTTTGACCATTTTTTCAAAACCCATCACCTCGATTAAAGAAAAAGATAGCTTCGAAATGTGTTTGATCAACACAAACTTCGTAAAAAAGCGGTCATTATCTAAGCTCTTTCTAGGGACCATGCTCTATTGACATGTGTACGTCGTTCTCTGTTTTGCTGTTGAAGACTTTGCCGCATATTTTACAATTGTAACTTTGTCTTTCTTCAGATTGCGCAGGTTTGCCCTGGTATGGGTATGTTTGGAGGCGGAGTCTCTGGGTGATCAGGAGAATTAGGCATCGGTGGCAAACTATCTTTTTTTGAGGTTTTATAAGTCAACTTAATCACTATGAATTATCGGTACTCTGATTTCTTAAACCTATGTTGTTGTCTTATTGTACAAACAAGCGCTATCTTTCTTTAGGGCTTCTTTACAGCAGGGTTACCGTTATAGCTGAAACAGGACAGGACTTAGCTGCTTCTTGAGCGCTAACTAATTGGTTATCGTCAAATACATTGCTAGATTTTGCCTCGTCTGTATTTCCACCGACAACTCTAGCTTGCTGATGTTGCCCCGATACAAAATGCAGTCCATCCGTTGCGTAGCATGCCCCTGTTGAAATACAAACGTTCAAATCAACTTCAACTTTGTATTTTGCCATAAAAATCATCAAGTACATTCTAGTAGATGCTTAATTTTAATTTTCTCCTTGGTACGTTTTGAAATTTTCATCCCCCATTTAGTTAGCCAGAAAAAGAGCTTCAACACTTTTTGAATTTTTTAGAAGCCTTAAACACCAAAGTAGCTTGGTAAACAATGTTTGTCTATTGATGTTATGTTAATGTTTAAAGGTTGCAAAAAACATCATGTCATAAAAAAATTAAGTGAACATATGCCGTTTTGTCGAAAATGTGGACGTAGACTCGCCGAATATAGCGAAAGTTGCCCTGAATGCAGAACATCAACCACTGCTCCGCTGATCAAAATCAAAAGAGCAACAGTTAGCCATTCAGTTGTAGCTACTACTCCAAAGAAGGTAACTAAGGCCATTATCCCCGCCAAACCCATCATCATTTCTGTCAAAGTCATTGCCCAAGATAAACCCGTCGAGGAGGGTGGCCGATCTAAAGCCACTGCTCCCACCAAATCAATTATCCAACCGAAAACTGCTTCACCCGCTACGGTTAACCCCCCGCATGAAATCATAAAAAGCAATGTATCCCTCGAAGAAGACATCATCAACAACCCCCAAGATTACGAAACACAAACTTTCAATTTCGACCTCATATGTCCACATAGCCATTTTTGGTCTGCCGGTAGAGCAGTCATCGTTTCAAATGAAAGAGGATACTGTCCCCGATGTGGTGAACGGTTACGAAAACCCAAAAGCAAGAAGTCTAAAAAGCCTCCAAGATCTAAACTCTTGTAATTTCTGTGATGTCAACGCCCAGCTAAAACAGACTTATGAAACTCAGCCGCTAATTTTTGTGTTTGATATTTTGGTTTACTCCTTCCTGACTTCAGTTTTATTTCTCCGCTTTTTGCCAGATCAAATCCTGCAACTTATACTTGATCCTCGGATCTTTGCGTGTTGTCTAAGCAGTATACAAATCAGCATTGGTTCAAAAAGGTTGGATAGGAGCAATTGCCCAGGTGCATAGCTTCAAAACATGTTCATCAGAGAATTAAATTCTTCACGATCCTTCCAACGTACCGTCCTAGCAAAGCCAGTCTATGGCGGTTTTTTTGGTTAGTCAAGAAAGTTTGACTAAATATTCTCGGTTTTTTGGGAGTTTAGTCAAGGTTTCTTGATGAAAAGGACTTTAAGACTGGATCTTCAAAAGCAGTTTCGATGAAAAATGAAAGCTTACACAGCCTTAATCTTGGCAACCTTAATTGTATCAATTTCATTGACTGCTTCGCCTGTGTTTGCATCTAATGCGCCCTGTGTGGGAGTCAAAGAAGGCGACTGGATCGAATACGACATCATGATAGAGGGCACGGGTACTGCGCCGCCGACCCATGACGTGCGGTGGATGAGGATAGAAGTTTTGGCTGTTGATGAGGCGGCGTTCTCGGTGAACCTTACCGCTAGGTACGCCAACGGCACTGTGAGCAGTGCCATCTGGAAATACAACTTCACAGAAGGCAACGTCGGAGGATGGACAATCATCCCAGCCAACCTCAGCCCCGGAGAAACCTTCTATGACTTCTCAATTCACAACAATAAACCCGTCAACGTAACCATACAGCAGGAGGAGCAAAAAATCGTGCTGGGCGCAACTCGAACTGTCACGTATGGAAACGACTCGATAAGACACATTAAAGAATGGGACAAAGCCACCGGCTTCTTTATCGGTTCCTCAGAAGTCATCCAAAACATCACAAACAAGGATGGTTGGTACATTGATGACTTAACTGTTTCCACCAAAGCAGTCGCCACCAACATTTGGAGCCCCCAAATTATGGGAAACCAAGCTGTTTTTGCCTTGGTTGCGGCAGGCATAGTGCTGGCAGCGGTGATATTTGCTTCAGCTGTAATAATCGTTAAAAGAGAACCATTAAGGAGGCTTACTCAACGTTACCCTATAGTTGGGAAAAAGTTGGTAGTCGGGGTTTTTACGTTTCTTATGTTGGGGATGGGTTTTTTAGCTCTTATTTTCTTTTTTTGGAATGAAGTCGGTCTCAGTGATGCCCAAATTAACCTGATTATTCAGTCTTACTGGATTGGGTTAATCGCAGCAAGCATGGGTTTTAGGAAAGTAGGCAATTACTTCGTGCATGGTTTAGTAATGGCGGTTGTTGTCATTGCCACTGTAGTGGGTTTTTCTTTGGTTCTGTTTATGTCTCCTCCTAGCGGCGGGTCTATGGGTCCATATTTCGCTTCTCCGTTGAAGGTGGCAGAAATCGTTGCACACAGCGTCCTGTCAATTCCGGCAATAGCATTTGGCGTTTGGTCAGTGGCTATTTGGCGCCCCAACTCGTCAACGTTTCCAGCTAAAAGCAGAAGGATTGTACAGTTAACGGTTATTCTTTGGGTGCTCTCCTTTGTTGCAGGGGTTTTGGGATACATTGCTGATTACACACCCCTTTTTGGATGATTTGATTACAATAGCCCAACAATACAGCACCTATGTTCCTTAACCTTATCCAATGATTAATACTGATGCAAAAACCTATTGTGGTGAATGGTTTATTGGTCTACCCAAAAAAACATAAACGTGATACTGTTTTACTGTGATGAGAAAAACTTTTTACCCTCGTCACCGCATAAACAGCCACCACTAAGAAAATGAAAATCAAAGCGCTTAATCCAGCCAATAAAGGTGAAGTAAACTCAGTTTCAGAATGAGGAGAATCAAAGTTCGATTGATTGTTAGATGGAATTGGGGTTTCGGTTGGGTCCTTGATAGATGAATCTTCAACAATTGCATAGTTGAGGGTTGCCTCCATGTCTCCAATTCCTAAATTCGGAGCTCCGGCTCCAACGTTGAATCGAAACCGATAGTCACCAGTGTATTCGCAGTAAACGTCAAATGTAGCATGACTTGTCTGGTAGACCTCGTAGAGCACGATGTCAGTTGGACATTTTTCTAACCCTTCAATCTTAGAGATTTTAAATGCGTGCTGAACTGTTTCTGTGTTTTTGGTGGAGGAGTCAGTCCAAGTAGGTACATTGGAGACTGTGAAGTTACCTACAATCCTGTCGCCTTCGTTGGCAAAAACTGCCCTTGTAACTGAAGCAGACTCAACTAGCGGAAACGACTCAGAACATACATGCGCTGCTTGACCAAGACCAACAAGGGAAGCTAAAAGCAGCATAGAAAGGGTTAACGCAAAAAAAGAAAAATTCAGAAGAGTTCCCCTTACAATTGTTTTAGACCCACGTGAAATTCAGAGGGTCCGCCTGGAGGAACCACAAAGAACACTGTATAGCTTTGCTCTGTCGAGGCGCCAAAGGTTTCTATGTAAGGTTGGTTGGCTTTTATCTCGAAATCTGCGTTTTGTATGTCACTTATAATTGGGTACAGATCTCCGGCTTTGCATGTATTGTTGCTTCCCCCATCCCAGTAGCCGTTGTATAGGTAAACGTCAGTCCAGCCGTTAGCGCCACCAGGCATCTTGGTGCAATTAACCGTTAGCTGCCAGTTCTCATTTGCAGCCACTGTAAAAGGCACGTAAAATGTCGGAACTGAACTGTTAAGAAATCGCAGACAATCACTCTTTGCGGAGACAACAGAATCCATTTCTTTTGTAGGCAGCTGAGTCGACGTATTCGAAGAATCTAAAAAGAAAACAGTAGGTAAACCCACAGCTACGACTATAACAATAGCAACTAAACCTAAGATCTTTTTCTCGTTCATTTTTTTCCCTGTCTCTTACTGTTTTTCGGTAAGTTTAAAAATCTTCTTGTCAAGATTTCTTGACTAACTAAAACAAACCCTTGTTCTAACAACCTTCAATTTTGCCATCGCTAAACAATAGCCTTTCCCGACTCTATCAGTTGACTTCGTTTCTGTTTTTACAGTTGGTATAGTTGTAGTTGCTGGTTTGGTGGTTTACCGCAAAAAACACAAACTCAGTTTAGCAATGAATTCTTGAAGAATAATTAAAAAATAGATAAAAGGCTAAAATTTAATGAAGAAAAATCTATTTTGCCTCAACTGCGTCCTTCTTCTTGGCTTTAAAATGAGGGCAGGCTGACTCTTTGGGGTTTACATTAGTGAAATGAAAATATCTACAGGTTCCCTTATCAAAATTGGCGCAATCTCCATGCTTGTATTTGTAAAAATCCATCCTTGGAGCGCCACTTTGAATTCGTCTGATGGCTTTTCGCAGCAAACTTATTCTTTTCACCTTCAGTAATTTTAGTACATTTTAAGATAAGGAGATATTTTACTTCTTCGTCTTTCTCTCTTTTAACTATTAACTTCTTTTGTTCAATTCTATACTGCTGAATTTTTCTGCAACGATGCTAATAGAACGGTAAGCAATTGAAAAAAGGGACGGTTCTGATCGTATTACTCATGGCTATTTTCATTTTTTGTTAGGAACCGAAGGAATGGTCGGAGTTTTGTTGGGCTTACAAAGAAGGCAGGAACTTTTTTACGGTAGTCGCTATATGAGTTGCCAAATCGTTTGATTAGTTCTCTTTCTTCGATGAAGCGAATGTGAATGTAGAATGCGCCTAAAAAGACCAGGTATGCTAAAAAGGAAAAACCGGTGAAAATGAAGAAAGTTCCGCCTAGACCTACAATGAGAGCTCCAGCGTATGTTGGGTGGCGAAGAACTGAGTAAATCTCGTTTTTTTGTATCTTGCTCTCCTCTGGGAAATAAAGGTACAAAACGACCATGTAATCAATCCCAAAAACCTGAATCGCTCGAATAACCATCATTAATCCTGTCAATAGCAGAATCACCGCTACGGTGCACCTAATAATTAGAATCGCTGGGGCTGCAATTCCTATGTAGGTTTCAATTGGCGTGGCTAGAAATTTTAGAGGCGAGTTTGACCAGAAAGTTGGGGCGAATAAGTAATAGGGTATATATTGGTTGATCGCAACGGTCAAAATCCAAACGACCCCTCCGAATCCGACTAAAAATATACGTTGGTAAGATGTTTGTCCATACTTCACCTTTAGGCGATTTCGCCAAAACCACATTTGCCATACCAGAATAAATCCAATGCTTATAACCAAAATTACCCCGAACAATGGATAAAGTGCCGCGGTGACAACTGAAGAATTCGAAGTTGCAGGCAGAGAATCAAAAGTAATGTAGGTAAAAAAGGCAACTGCAGCCATTAACAATACAAAGATTGGTAGAATTACAATCTTTTTGCCTGAAAGTATAGGGATTTTTTGTCTAAACTTATCTAACCCTTTTAGGGGCACTCTTAAACCTCAAAAAAATATTGCCGCGCGAGTATAACAAATTATCCTATATTAACAGATTAACATCAAGTTCTTTATTGTCACGACCATTTTCTAGTTTCAATTTCTTAATGTACAATCATAGACGACCCAGCAAAACATTAATGAATCAACCTAGTTGGCTTAGAATTGTTGTTGTAGCTGCACAATAACATAAACTAAAAGCCTTGTTTGCATATTTCTATAGATGTGTGCTCTTAGAATTGCTAAAGATCACACTAAACATCAAGCATAACGTTAGCAATACCAATATCACTCAAATAGATTTGTAAAGGAAGTTTTTTAATGCCTGTACCCAAACCTAAGCCTGAAGAGTCCGAGAGGGAATACATTTCCCGATGTGAAAAATTCATGCACGAAGAAAACAATGATAAACCTGAAGGTGAAAAGCGCTCAAACCAACAGATCAGCGCTATTTGCTATTCTACATGGCGCAAAAAAAGCTAAGAGCACACAAAAAAATTCCAAAATTAACAGCAACAAATCATTGTGTGGCTACCTTTTTGTTGTAGATGCAGTTCTTTTAACTCTATGGGGCTGCGAATTTTAAACTTTTTCTTCTTTCAGTCAATAATTAAACTAAGAAAAAAATTAACAAGTTAGAGACGTAGATTACTTTGGGTTGCACTCAATTCCTTTAGGGTGCTTTGAAGGTTCTTCTTTATATCTCCGACGTAAAGCGCTCTGTTCTGTATCCCTTTCTGAACAGCCCCTGCCACTAGAAAACCCGCCCCGATGATTTCTCCGACTGGAGAAGGATCAGGAAACACGATACATGCCACTCCAATTTTTATCAGGTTTGACTTGTTGCCTTCACGCCAAAGCTTTTTTGCTTTCGAGGTCTCTTTGGCTGTTGATTTGATTGCACTGCAGGTTTCTGCGTAGCATTCAGTGAGTGAATGCAGCGATTTAGCTGTAAGTTTTGCTTTTTCCAATAGTTGAACCTCAATGCACTATGTAGCGACAAAATAGAAAAGCTTTAGAAAAAAAACAGCCGTTTTTTCAGCCTGTTCGCGTTTCTAAAGGCGCCCCAGTGTTAACAAAGCAATAAATCCGCACGGAAAAAGCCAACCAGATTGAAACAATTATGCTAAATGCAAAAACAACACGGTTTATAAAGAAAAGCAACAAAGAAAGAAAACTTCTCATATTTCTGATTGTTTCTTGGAACTTTTAGCAATAAATTACTTTGCAGCAAATCTTTTTCAAAATACTTTAACCATAACAAACTTTTGTTAGCGTTTAGGCAAAAAGAATTTTAGAGTTAATTTCTTTCAAATGATAACCAAGTAATAGTTTAACTTTGATAAAAAGCATATAACTACACACATCTACCTACATATTAGAGGTATTTTGTTGGATATTAAAAAAATTCAAGGGATGAAGGTAATAACTTCACAAGCCTACACTCTTGGAGAAGTGAAAGGATTTGAAATTAACGTGCAAACGTGGGACATTACGCATCTTTATATAAAACTAACAGACGAAGCCGCAAACCAACTCGGATTTAAGAAAAGATTCCGAAGCTCCACCGTTTGTATGGCAGTGGGCCTGATAAAAGCTGTAGGCGAATACGTAACAATAGACAAATCATTAACTGAAATAGAAAACTCCCCAGACATAACAGCCTGCAAAAGAAAATAGCATGGTGAAGATATGAATTTGCAGTAGACAAATCTTATAAAGTAATCTCTTGCTAAATTTATCAACTACATGGAGGCATATTAGTGAAAATAGACGCGGTTATAGGTAAATACATATTTGCTCAGGATGATTTCTTCTTAGGAAAAATCAAAAATATTGTTTTAGATCCACATGGATGGAAAGTGAGCCACCTTGAAGTTGAAATAGACAAGGATGCAGCTAAGGAACTATTTGGAACAAAAAAATCATTCTTAAACAACCTAGCTATTTCCGCAGTTAAAGATGGAGAAAGAGGTGTCTCAGACAGAGGGATAGAGCTCCAAGTCACAAAGGGACAACTCAACATATACCTAAGACCCACATCACAATAGATCATCAGAATCTATTGAATAACTACCTTTTATTTTCCTTTATGAAGACTTACGCCTTATTTCTCTGCAAAAAGAGCTACAACAATTCATTTTCAACTTAATTAAGACACATAAATATACTCAGTTTTATTTTATTGTTACATCATGCAAGCTTTTAAAAGCCATAAAATAGCTATAATTGCGGTGTTTTTAGCAGCTATAATAATTGTTTCAGCTTTCGTCGTCCATAACTATTCTAGACCTTCACCAACAACATCACCGTCACCTTCACCAACACCAACTCAAAAGCCGACACAGACCCCCAGCATATCTCCTACGCCTACAGTTTCGTCTTTCCCTACGTCACCGCCTAATAACTTCAGTCCTTTCCCCTTCATAACGCCGGGTCCCACGCTCAACACTACTCGTTACTTAGGAGAAATTACTCAATATCAAGGCATAGCCCTCTCGCCGATTAACGCTGTCTACCAAAACGCCATTGCAGGATTACAGTACATAGACCAGACAACGTACCGCTTAACCGTCACCGGTCTAGTCAAGAATACGTTGAACTATACTTATGATCAAGTAGTAAATAATCACCAAACAATCCCAAAAGTGGTGACAATTCTCTGCGTCGAGGGATGGAGTGCAACTCTTCTCTGGGAAGGCATCAGTGTAAATGATCTCCTAACAGAAGCAGAAATCAACCCGGAGACAACTGTTATTATTTTCCATGCATCTGACGGCTATTCCACTACACTTCCACTAAACTACATCGTTCAAAATAACATAATCATAGCATATAAAATGAATAACGTAACGTTAACCCCTGAAATTGGTTGGCCGTTCATGTTGGTTGGTCAGGATGAGTATGGGTACAAGTGGATTAAATGGTTAACTGCGATTGAAGTTTCAAACGATACAAACTACCTTGGATATTGGGAGAGTCGAGGTTACCCCAACGACGCAACAATACCTTAAAGCTAAGAGTGCTTGCGGTTCTTTCCTCTTTAACTGAAGTAAACTTTATGAATAGTATAAAATATACAAAAAGAGTTTGAATATAACCTTAAAGCAGCAACATCAAAACCTTGTCTTAGCATTGGACAACCGACAGATTTTTGTTTATAATCATTGGAAAACAATCCAAACAACGCCCCAGTTTATGCTTTCTTTTAGTCGAAATTACCTATAAGATAGATTTGCAAGTTGTTTTGCTTCCCGAGGTTAACCAAAATGTTCACATCTATAATAATTGAATACCAAACTCAAACAAACGATATATGTTGCGAATACTGCGTAAACAAGAAAGAGTGCCTGCTTCGATCCGAATTAAACAATAAAACAGCCAAAACAAGT
Source organism: uncultured Candidatus Bathyarchaeia archaeon (assembly GCA_964413605.1). Lineage (GTDB taxonomy): Archaea > Thermoproteota > Bathyarchaeia > Bathyarchaeales > Bathycorpusculaceae > Bathycorpusculum. Next base: position 27,573 of record CAYPSV010000004.1, read on the forward strand.
TTTCCGATGGAAAGTGTACGGCTTGTAATGTTGCACCACGTTTGGAAACAAAAAAAGTCGCCTAGCAAGCTGTTATTCTTGGATTATCTCGTAGGAAGTCTGGATTTCAGCTGTTTTTTTCAGCATCGCTCCAACAGAGCAATATTTTTCCATGGAAAGTTGAATGGAACGCTCAACAGCATCTTTGCTGACATTGTTTCCTTTCACGATGTATTTGATTAATATTTTAGTGAAAACTTCAGGTGGTTCCTCAGCCCTTTCAGCTTCAGCTTCCACCCAGTAACCAGAAATGTTTTGCCGTTTTTTCCTAAGAATACTCATCACGTCATAGCTTGTGCAGCCAGCAAGGCAAGCCAATAGAGTTTCCATAGGAGATAGTGATGTTTCTTCGCCCCCATACTTTACGGGTGCATCAAACTTTACAGCAAGACCTTTTTCGTTTTTTACTTCAAAACGGAAATTGCCCTTCCACTCAAGATTCATCTTTTTTCTATTTAAAGACATGACTAATCTTTTGTTACTGATCAAGAAAAGGCTTGCTGAATTCAACAAAAACTCCACTATAACAAAACCCCAATACAGAAACATATAACCAGATAATGCCATAAATCAAAGCATTCCAGTTTCCTGCAACCTGACTTTTTTGATCTTATAGCCTTTGACTGTTATCTACAGATGCAACAGATCCCAAATAAAAAAACACCCAAAAATAGCTTTGTCATTTTTGCAAAAACCTATTTTCTTTTTTCGGATAAAAATATCAAACCCATCCTAAACTTCACGCGAAAAAATTCCAAACTGACATCTCGAATAGTTATCCGCAAAATAAAAGAACCGCATCCACCGATTAAAAAGGTATGAAAACAGAAACAAAAGCTCTCAATACCCTTTGGCTAGATGAATTAAGCACAAAAGAAGCTGAAAAAGCAGCTAAAGAAGGCATTGTTGTAATTTTTCCTGTCGGCAGCGTCGAAGAACATGGCGACCACTTGCCCTTGTGCACAGATAGCATTCAACCCGAATTTATCGCATTAAAAGTTGCCGAGAAAACGGGGTGTCTTGTTGCACCTCCCCTTCGCTATGGCATCTGCAACGCAACCCGAAACTTTTCAGGCACACTAACCATAGATTTTGACACATTCCACCGGATGGTTCACGCTATCCTATCAGAGCTAGTACGAAACCACTTCAACCGAATAATAGTTCTCAGTGGTCACGCTGGAAGCGCCCATATGGTAGCGCTAAGACTAGCCGCCCAAAAAATTGTGACAAAAAACGATACAGATAAACAAGAAAAGAGAGTCCGGATCATGGTACTTTCAGACTACGATTTCGCGGAAGAAATAGCCCCGAAATACGCTTCGAATGATGACGGACACGCCGGCACCATAGAGACATCTCGAATTATGGATATAAAACCACACCTAATCAAAACAAAAGGTTCCAAAAGCCACCCGAAGATGCCACGCTTTGAAGTCGTAGCCCACCCCGAGTTGTACTTTCCAAGTGGAGTCCACGGAGACCCCACAGCAGCAACAGCCAACAAAGGTCAAAAAATAAACAAATACATCATAGAACAAGTCAGCGAACTAGTCACAAAAATAAAAGAGTAACATCAGGTCTAATAATATAAAAAAATGTGGAACGGGGTCTTAACCTATTTTTTCTTTGGTTTTGCACGCATTTTTGCTTTAGGTTTTGCTGAGGCTTTAGAATCAACTTTCTTTGCAGGAGCTTTAACCGGCTTCATTGGCTGATCACAGCAAATAAGCTCACATGTATCTTCACATTCACAGGGACTTTCAATTAATACAACAAGACCACAGTCATCACACTTGTACTGGTCACCTTTTTTTCTTGCCAAAAAATCACCTTCTAAAAAGTTAATAATACAACAATTGTAATCTGAAAATATAAAAATTTCTAATTTGAACTTATTCAGATAATTCTATAAATAACTCCAAAGTCTATCCGAAAAATTTTCGCAGGATGCTAACAGAAAAAGTTATAGCCACAAGCCGATTAGTTCTATTCGTGATTTGCTATGCAGTTTTTTACTGTCACAGACCAATCAAGCGTTAAGCATAAAATTCTAGCAATCCCTCTAAACCAAAAAGAAATGATCGAGTTGATGGGACAATGCGAAAAATGCATACCATCCATCGCCATTTCATCAATGGTCCGCGCAGGACACCCCTACGCCATTATTGATTTTGGAGCCGGCGGATCTTGGAAAACAGCTATCGCACTTGACGAAACTTCAGAGGATGGACACCCAATCGGCGACGAGCTAACAATAGGCGACGTCTTAACCGTAATTCTAACATCTGACCCAAACGCCATCAAAGTCTCAAGAGACAAAGTCTACCTCAATGTACCACTAGAAAACGTTCTAGCTTTCAGTTTTCTCTACACCGCCGACATAGCTGAAAACTATGCTCTCTACAAAATGATCAAGCAGCCAAAAGCAGAATAAATCCAATTAAACAAGATAACGCAAAAACCAATCCGCCGACAGCTTAGCTACAATCTCCAATTTTCCTGGTTCCTCAAAAAGATGAGTTGCCTCAGGAATAATCTCCAACTTATTTTTGTTAGTCATTTGACTTTGGGCTTGACGGTTTAACTCAATAACCTCAGTATCCCAGCCGCCTACTAATAGAAGCGTCGGCGCAACCACATCATGAAGATAATCACCAGCAAGATCTGGGCGTCCACCTCTAGAAACCAAAGCAGAAATGTATTTTGGCAATTTAGCCGCAGCAATCAACGCCGCCGCTGCACCAGTACTTGCTCCAAAATAGCCAAAAGAGAGGCTTCTCGTAATTGGGTCGTTCTTAAGCCATTTTGTCGCACCGACAAGACGATCAGCTAACAATTTGATGTTAAAGCGGTAATTTGCTGTGATTATGTCTTCTTGCTCTTCTTCTATTGTAAGCAAATCAAAAAGCAACGTTGCAATTTCTGATTTGTTGAATTCTTTTGCAACATATTGGTTTCTGGGGCTAAACCTACCACTTCCGCTTCCATGAGCAAACAATACAATGCTCTTAGCTTGAGAAGGCAAATTCAAGTTACCAATAACAACTACATTTCCAACGCGAATTCTCAACTCTGATTCTTGAATATTCAAACTACAACCCTCCTTTATATCCTTCAACAACGTCTTTCCGATTCTGCCTTAACAACTGAATAACTTCTTCATCGATAGTTTGAGAAAAATCAACATAAAATTGCCCGATAGCTTGGAAAAACTCTGGAGTGAAAAGACAAACAACATTATCAGCTTGCTTTTCAAGCTCTTTTATAGTTGAAGGCGGACCAACAGGAACAGCAACGGTCACACTAGCTGCACCACGATTTATTACCGAAGCCAAAGCTGCTTTCATGGTTGAACCCGTAGCTATTCCATCATCAACTAATATAACGTCAAGCCCTTTCATATTTGGGTAGGGCGTATCTTGTCGATATACTTTGAGTCTACGTTCTATCTCTCGTTTTTGACGCTCACTTTCCTCTTCTAAATATTGCTTGCTTACTTCCATATATGCCAACAAGTTAGTATCCAAGATCGTGGTTCCATCCTCAGTCATAGCACCGATAGCCAACTCAGGATTACCTGGCGCGCCAATCTTACGAGGAATAATAACATCTAAAGGCAAGTTGAGTGTATGGGCTATCTCAAAGCCCACAACAACCCCTCCGCGGGGAATTGCCAGAACTATTCCATTTTTAAAAGTTAATTTCTTAAGGACTAAAGCTAAACGTTTTCCAGCGTCAACTCGGTCAGAAAAATAAGCCATAATAAACTCCTCGAAAACTCTTCTAACCAAATAGTAAGCATCCTTTAATATAAAAATCCTATAGCCAACCAGAAGAACCAATGAAAAAAGTCTAACTGATTGCAAGCACAATTATCATTTGGCTTTGTTTAGGCAAGAGATAAAAACAGATTTTGTCATACATGTGTAATACGGAAAAAAATGGAAATCATCAACGTAAGATTACCCGACAAAGTAACTTCAGAACTCGACAAACTATCAAAAAAACACAACCTCACCAGATCCGAAATCATACGTCAAGCCCTAACGATCTACCTGCATATAACAGAAAACGTTGGAACAATGTTAAGACCAATAGTCTTCCAAATAAAGCCAGCCCAAATATCCTACACTCGAAGAGGCGATGTATCTATCCTAAAAGTACCCACCGGCCACGCAATCGTCATCGGATCCACCTCAACCGGAGCCGTAGGACCCAAAGAAATGGACAAAGTCAAAGTAAACGGCACAATTTTAGGAAAATTTCTAGGAAGAGTTGCATTAATGGATGTAACCGCAACAGGCGCATTCCCACTAATGTTGTCAGTTACCCTTGGCGTAGAAAAAAACCCCACAGGCAACTCCATTTTGGAAGGTATTAGACGCGAAGCCAGAAGCATCGGTCTAGATCCAAACCAAGTATTAATGGAAAACACCGAAGACAACTTTGAAACCATGCAAACTGGCGCCGGATTAACGGTAGTCGGTTTTGCTAACGAAGACGAATTAAGAATAGGAAAAACATGCCCAGGCGACTTGATCGTAGCAATAGGTAAACCCAAAGTTGGAAACGAAGTCATATCGGCAGAAGTAAGAGGAGAAATCGCCGATCTCAAAAATGTAGCTCAACTTTCCCAGAAAAAATATGTTCACGACATTTCTCCCGTTGGAGGCTTTGGCATCGCTAGTGAAGCTAGAATGATGGCTTACGGCGTCGGCAGGCAACTAAAACTCGCTGAGGTTATTAGTTTGGATTTAAACAAGTCCGCAGGACCAGCAACCGTAATTTTAGTCACTATCGACAAGGACAAACTCGAAGACTTAACCGACCTGATTCCCAAACCCATAAGCGTTGTTGGCGAAATAATCTAACTATTTCAGCATATGCCCGTTGCGGTCGATTTCTCCCCAACGGATCCGAGTAGTAGAAATTGGAGCTTGGTTCTCGGCTGGAATCATGTTTACTGTGACAATTTCAAGAAGAGAAAGTCCTGCTTTTTGCCTTTTTTCATTTATTTTTTCCGCAGTTTTTTGTGTTTCTTGACTTACAACTAAAGCCTCAAGCCCTTCAAGAGACATTGTTTGTCCATAGGGATCGTCTAAAGGCACAATTTCGAATCTGTGGGCGAAACCTGAATCGCTTAAAAACGTTTCAAGTTCTTTTTGTCTCTCAGCGTACGATGCTGTCTTGTGGGGTTTACCCATTTTTAAAACAAAAGCATCTGAAGATAAACCTATGACAACTTTTTCGCCAATTTCAAAGGACTTGCAAAGTAGTGCTTTGTGACCTCTGTGCAGTTCGTCAAATGTCCCTCCGACAGCTACTTTCTTGAATCTTCTCATCTTGTTAACCTAGCGCCTTGGAAATCGATTTTGCTAACTATTACCTGTTGTGAGGATAAAACTTGCTTAAAAGCTTCCGCTACTTTAGAAGCGTTTTCCTCAAGCACCAAAGCGTGCGTTGCCTCACCAATCATATTTTGAGCTGCACCTACCGCACCAGCCTCTTTTGCCACTTCTACGAGTTTGCGGGTTCTTTCAGTTGCAAACCCTGCTTTTTGAGAGAACTCCCAGCAGCAATCCAAAAAATTCTTTAAAGTAGGCTTTTGAAGGATTTTTTTCATCGTTTGTTTACCGTAATCATTAATTTCTTTCTTCCTTTCAGAAGAAGATAATATGGGCTTTTTTGGAATACTCGATTTTACAAACCCAGCGACAACAACATAGTTAGGAGATAATGGAATGCGGTCAATTTGGCAGATTCCAGGCGCTCCTGGCTCAATCACGAGCACGCAACCACCGCTGAAAGTTAACGAGCTAACTGTACCTAAACCTGTTTGGCACTTAATCTCAGCTACATGCGCCAGCCTACCGATTTGATTGTAAGTTAATGGTAAACCTAACGCTTCTTTTAGTGCTAAACCGGCAGTTAAAGCTCCGCCTGCGCTGGTACCAAAGCCTGATCCGACCGGAACATCGATTTGGTGTTCAACGGTAACATCGTATTTTGCGATGGACCGGGCAAAAAGCGTCTCCACCACTTTTTTTGTGGTTTTAGCTTCCGGAGAAGGTTTAGAATTAATAAAGATACTTATGCAATTATTTTTTGCTTCGTTAACAGTAACTTTTGTACGGACACCTTTTTCAAGACCAAACCCACCACCTCTGGCGCCTACTCTTTCCAAGTTGGAAATGGGCTTGTTGTTTTGGGTGTCGTGGATTTCAAAGAAACTCGAAATTGCCGCTGGAGCAAAAGCTCTGGCTGTTCTACTCAATATTTTCGCCTTTTAGTTGCTCTCGGTTTCTTTGCTTCAGAGATGGAAAAGCGCGATAACATACTTTGATTATTGGTGGTCCAGCCAGAAGAATGAATGGCAGCTCAGTTGCAAATGTCCAAACGAAGATCGGAAAAACTAGTGATGCTGAGAGAGGTGCACCAAAGAAAGTCAGGAAAAGTGGGCTTACTGCCCACACAGTTACTGAAAGTAACCCTGCTCCCGCAGCTTGCCCAACCACGGCTGCTATGGCATAGCTTCTCCATTCTTTCCAACGAAAAGCAACTAGCGTAATAACTGTGAGGCTTAGAATAACCGTTAATGTGAAAGATATAGAAAAGACTTCTGTTGATAATCCAGTATAAGCTGCAACGTCTGGAAGCAGAACTAGTGTGGGTATTAATAATCCAAATGCAGTCACTACGACTCCAGTAATTGCCTGTCTTAGACTTATGTTTCTAATTGATATGTAGCCAATTAGGAAAAAGAGTATGAAATTGGGGGGCACGCCAGCAGCTAAACTCAATGGTGCATTTCCGTGCACAAACATATCCCGTATGAAGATACCGATTGCTCCACTGATTCCGCCAACCCATGGACCATAAAGAACTGCAATAACGGCAGGTATTACAACTGCAGGCAAGAAACCAATGCCAAAAAAATTCACGTTAGCCGTAGAAATTCCGACAATGGCATAGAGTGCTGCACAAATTCCGGTTACTGCAACGTCTTGTGTTTTCAAATACGCCAACTTCTAGGTATTTTTAAAATTCTAACAACGTGAGGCAAATAAGCATTCCGTAACTATTGTTTAAACATGTTTAAACTTGGGCTACGACAAATGTTGGATGTTGCACTTGGAAAAGTCCAAGCGATTCCGCTTATGCTCAACTCCTCTGGGTTTTAACCTCTAAATGTTTTAAAAAACTGCAAGTAGAGGTAAAGATAAGCTTATTCGCATTTACTTTTTATGCCGTTTAATTCTATCTGTGCGCTGCTCTTTTTTGCGCCAATCCCTTTTACGCTGCGTTTGCATAGAGAAACGTTCTTGGCGTGGAACATCGACTTTTCGATACCTTGAAATATTCATGTAAAAAGTAGAGCTGTCGATTTTGTTTTCATTAAGATCCAAGATGTTTTGGTTTAGTTCCTCTTTTGCCCGTGGGTCGCTTGCCTTGTCGAATGCTTCTTCATAAACAAGGTATGCAGCGTGGAATGGAAAATTTTCGGGGTTGTCGATTAATAGTTTCTCTGCTTGTGGTTCAGGATTGGTTTGTTCGTTGGGTTGTTCAGTCATGGATATTCCGCTTGTGATGTACGCAAACATTGTATTTTCACCCTTTTATAGGTGTCCCCAAAAAAACTAGCTAAAATAACCATTGGCTTTAATGTATCAGTAAAACCCTAATTCTGTATACTAAAATAGTAAGACTTAATACACCGTAAGTCTTCGTGTTAATACGAGGTACAAAAATGCCAACCAAACAAACAGACGCCGTAAAATACCTCGTAAATTGCCGCAACCTCGAATATGCAACGTACTCATTATACTCAGCTGTATCGAAAAAACTTAAGCGACCAGAAATAAACTGCATATTACGCGGGATAGCACAAGACTGCTTCAAACACACAAAAGTCATCGAAGAATTGTTCAAACCTCTTTCATTTGCAAGCTATGAAAGCGGAAAAAACGACAAAAACTACAATAAACTATCAGCAGAAATAAGAAAGTACACAAACAATCTTGCTCCAATAGAGGTCTTCAACGATGATGAACTCCCAGATCTTTTAAACGACCTAACTGAAATCGAAGATTGCCTGTCTGACTTTTACTCTTACTTTATCGACTCACAAATGTTAAAACAATTCACAGATCAATTGTCAACCGTTACTGACATAACTTCAGAAAATCTGCTCTTCATCCTTAAAATCCTAAAAATCGACAAACTAAAACACAGAAACATGCTAGTAGAGACTTTGCACTTTTATAAAGAAAGCAAGTTAAGAAACAGAGATACAACTCCCCTCGTGCGATTCCAAAATCCAGACGCTTGGATACATTATTAAAGACCACAACTATTGAAAATTTAATTGCTGCCTGTTCGAATTCTGTTCGACCAAACGCGATAAAAAAGCTTTAGATCCTAAATAGCCAATTTTTTAAGAGATGCCTCAGTTGAACAGTGCTCACACCCTGCAAAGAGATCCTAAAGACGCTGAGAATATAATTACATCATACTCATTTATTGTCTATCAAAAGTATGCCTCGCGCATTAAAGCGAGTCAGCCCATCTAATAATCCGAAAAAAGATAGTAAAAGTTAATGCTAAAGGAAGCGTCTTATTTTTTTGGCAGCTTGTTCCAAAGAATCTTTAGGACGTTCGTTAGTTGGATTTCGATACGCTTTGCCGTGACTAAAACCCTCCTCAGGCATCAAGGGAATAACGTGTACATGTAAATGAAAAATTACCTGCCCAGCTGCCTGCCCATTGTTCTGAACGATCCTAATTCCTTTGACGTCAATGGCATCCTTTACCGCGTGAGCAACCCTCTTTGTAATCTTGAAGAGATACGCCACTTCTGCTTCAGGAATTTCATAGATGTTCTCATAATGTTTTTTTGGAACCACCAGAGTGTGCCCCTCGTTTACTGGTCGATTACTCAAAAAAGCAACAACTCGCTCATCTTCGTAGACCATGCACGCAGGCGATTTCTTTTGGATTATTTGGCAGAATACACAGTTTTCAGACATAGAGACCATACCTTTTGCAATTTGCTAGTAGGATATAGCTTTAATACAATTTCACCATTTCAATAATACTTTATGGAAACTCTAGTTGATGATATCGGCAGTTTTCCTTTGCCAGCGGGAATTAAAAGAGAACAATATGCCAAAGCTTACGAACAGGCACGAGAATTAATAATTAAAAAGCAAGACCCATTCAAGGATGAGTTTGTCGAAAAGAATTTCTGCACAATAGTTGTCGAGTCCTTTAGGAAAAAAATTAGCACGGGTATAGATGTAGTGAATTTTCCTCAACATTACAGCGGCATCAAACAGGTCGGTGAGGCCGTCCATGAAGCTATGAATAAAGGTTCATTTGTTGTCGATCAGGAAAAAGCATTCTTACCTGAACTCTACGTGTTAAACCAGGAAGCTAAACGCCTAAACGAAGAGCATGACAAAAAAATTGAGTTACGAGTATCCATTTTTGGTCCAATCGAGCAATACCTTGCAGAAGTGGGAGCAACAGCTTACCCTGACGTATTGGAAGGATTCTCGCAAACCATTAATCGCTTTGCAAAGAACAGTATCTTAAACAACAAGTACATCGAAACAAAGGTGGTTTCAATAGATGAACCTAGCCTCGGTCACAGTAGCTTCTCAGGAACACCCGAGTTGGTTCGTGAAACTCTCGAAAAAGCGTATGATTTTCAGGGTCCCATTAAACAGATACATCTGCATTTTGCCTCTGGAATTCACGATTTACTTAACGTAAAAGGTATCGATGTTTTATCGTTTGAATATGCGGCTTCACCCAAAAATATTGATGCCATTCCAAAAAGTGTACTTGAGAAGGCTGACAAACAAATCCGTGTAGGCATAGCTCGAACTGACATCGATTCCATTTGGGCAGAACTCTATGAGAAGGGCATAACTCAACCGTCAGCAGAAGAACTAGTTGAAAATGTGGAAAAGATAAAGAAAAGGTACAAATTTGCCAAAGAAAAATATGGCGAACGGATGACTTTCACTGGTCCTGACTGCGGGTTAGGTGGTTGGCCCAGTCAAGAGGCAGCCACACTACTTTTGAAGCGTACAGTTGAAGCGGTTAAAGCCAATTAGCTGCTTACTCTGACGTTTCTTCAAGAGTCGACGATTCGGGTTTAGAGGCGCTTTTCTTGATTGGTTTCTCAGTGTTTTCTCCAGTGGGTAGTTGTTTGAACCCATATGTGCCAACTGGTGGCCAACCTGCTTCAGGCATAGATGAGGGTATTAACATTATAGTGTTTGTGCCTGATTGTTGACCTAGCTCGTAGATTATATTCATCCATCTAAGCCTCAATCCTTCAGCGCTTGACTCGTACATTTTTGCAGCCTCAATCATCTTTTGCGATGCTTCAAACTCGGCAGTGGCTAAGGTTACTCTTGCGATACGTTCCCGTTCTGCTTGTGCTTGGCGACTCATGGCGTCTTGTAGGTTACCAGGTATAATCACATCACGAACCTCGACGGCGGTAGCCTTTATGCCCCATGACTCGGTTTTTTCGTCTATTATTTCACGCAGATGGGCACCGACTTTTTCACGCTCGGCAAGCAACTCGTTTAGGCTAACTTTGCCAATAACCTCTCTAAGAGTTGTTTGCGAAGCGAATTGAGTTGCTTGGTAGTAATTTTCTACTTGCAAAACCGCTTTCTCTAAATCCACGGGTTTCATGTAAAGCACTGAATCAACATTTACTGGAACGTTGTCTTTAGTTAAAGTTGACTCAGTTCGGAACTGAATTGTATCTATCCTTGTTGAAATCTTTATTGGTGCTCTGTCGATTAAGGGAAAAAGATAGGCTATTCCCGGACCCCGCAAACCGACGTATCTTCCTAATCGCAAGACAGGTATACGTTCCCATTCTTTCAGAACTCTAATACCACTTAAGAAGAAAAGTGCAACCAATATTGCAACAAAAGCTAAAACTGGAGTTAAAACATCAACCATTTTGGGTACCCTCGACTAGTGGTATCTGTGGTTTAAAGAGTTAAGCTTTTTGCTCAGCCGGTTTCACGATAAGAAACATGCCTTCCATATCCATAACTTGGATTTGCTGTCCTTTGAAAATAGGTGCCTCTTTGGCGGTTGCCTGCCAAAACTCACCCAACACGCGTACTTCCCCGTTTGGGTTAAGGTCCGTTGTGGTAATGCCTGAAGCGCCGATGATGGCTTCCTTGCCAGTTTTTATGCGTCTGTATTGGGCTTTTACACCTACATAAAAAAGCCAAGCAGCAATTCCAGCAACAATAAGAAGAGTGATTGCCAAAATTGCTTGTACCGAGAGGGCTATTCCCAAATAAGACATACCGATGCTTGCTGAAAAGATTAGCACTCCTCCTATTACTACCAATATTCCGGCTATGAGGGCAAGCCAAGCATGCATACAAATCCCTAAATATACTGTAGAAGGAATCTGCTTATAAGCTATTTACTTAATCTCTTAAATCTTAAAAAGAAAAATGGTTAGTTCCAATGTTCGTCAATGAACAAACGTAATGATGGGTCTTCGCGTGAAACGATGCTCAGTTGCGGTATTATTCCTGGTCTTTTGCGCAGTGGCGGAGTAGGCATTGGAGATGGGGGCTCAAGCTCTAAGGGGATTTTGTTTATCAGTCTTCTTCGCCTCCGTGAGTGGTTGGGGTTATTGTTGTTTCAATTAGGTTTTCTCGGCGGATTATTGTGACTTTGGTTTCTTTGCCTATAACTTCTTCTGCAAGCAATCGTGGAAGGTCATAGAATTCTGTTACGGTTTTGCCGTTGAACTTGACAAGGACATCCCCCATGGCTAAGCCTGCTTGACGAGCAGGAGAACCGGGCTCAACAGAGAATATCATAACGCCTGTTTCCTGATCCAAACCTGCTTGTTCAGTGATTTCCTCTGGAATTGCTACTGTATTTGCAACTATGCCCAAGTAGCCCCGTTGCGGGACTCTACCAGTCATTAGGCGATCAGTTATACCTTTTATTTTGTTTATAGGTATGGCGATACCTCTTTGCCAAACGTAAGCTGTGTTTATGCCGATTAGTTTGCCTTCAACGTCGATGAGTGGCCCACCGCTAAAGCCGGGATTTAGTTGCGCGTCGGTTGCAATTATGTTTTCCATTGCGGTTGCGCCTCTCCAACCTCTGATAGTGCTGTTTACGCTGGTGACCATGCCGCTGGTTGCGGTCGGTTGGTTACGGTTAAACGGATTTGCTAACGCCAAAACGTATTGCCCTACGCTAATTTTTTCTGAATCGCCAGTTTCTATCGGTGTAAATTCGCCCTTCTCTGCTTTGAGCAAGGCTATGTCGTTATAGGCGTCGGTTCCGACGATTTTTGCGTTGACTATTTTTTCGCCTTGACCGATTTTGACTGTCCCGCATCCCTGAAGTACGTGGTTACAGGTAACGATATACCCGTCTTTTGTTAGGACGACACCTGTACCACGGGACATTTGAGCTTTTACGCTCACCACTGATTCTGAGATTTTCTTAATCAACAGACTTGTGGCGTCTGAGAGTGATTTTAGAACTGCAAAGGAACCAGTTAGTTGACTCATTCCATTTTTCTCCAAAAAAGTATATGATTAAAAGAGTATTTGTTGACTAAGGAAAGCTAAAAGTCAGTCACAAAATTAGGCGATAGATAAACCGCCATAGTAACCGACGGTTCTTGCCATATTGTGGCTTGCTGTTTTTGAACTTATACAGATTTTACCGATAAGTGACATCAACTGGTATGACGCTTTCAAAGCAAAGTCAATGTTATTGTTAGTTAAGAATTTGGCTTCAATGTTCAAGACCGTTCCTTGAATGTGGGCTGCTATTTGTATGGCCCCATCTTCAGTTATCCATTTTAGGATGACACCTTGACTGTTTTCGGATATGCCGAACCAGCGAAGTGAACCGAACCATTTCCCTTTCAGGTTAAGAATAAGTCGATGAGTCATGAGATCAGAAGGCAGGTAAGTTTGTATCAGTGTGTTTGTTGGGGTTTCCTTACTTGGCGATTTAAGCTTAAGCTCGGTTATTTTGGGGGTCACCCTGTAGCCTTCAAGCCCTTTTTTAATTATTCCTTCCTGTTCCAATCGGCTTAGGATGCGTGAGAGCGTTTCTGGATGGAGCCCAGTTCGGCGTTTTAGTCCATCAAAGGTGAAGGTAGCTAAGTCTTCTGTTTCTATTAGCGCCAAAATGTCAGCATCGCGTTCGCTAAGAGAATAATCAGCTGGTAGGCTTTGCCAATTAACATTGAGAACAGGAACCATTAAAATAATGAGTGTTTTCATGTCGCTTTTGAAGGTTTTGGAGCACTTTAAGACAATTCATGAATTATTCCTGTCCAATCGGGATGATGAATTCAGAGAATTTTTCTGAGTTAGTTTGAATGGATCCCAATGCCAGAATACTTCTCGAATTCAACCATGTTGGCGAACAGATAGTGCCAGTCCCAATATGCAATATTCACGTTGCTACTACCACAAAAAATCGTGCTTTAACTCTTCAATACTCTGAACAATTCGAGTTGAGGTGTCCTTAATAATGTGGTGGCTGCACTATAAAATTCGACTTTTCCCCAGAGATCTTTGCAAACTTTGAAATAGTTTTCTGCCTGAATTGCGGATTGCATCATCAAATCATCAAACAGCCAATCGAAATTATAGTAAAATCTCTGCAATCGTCTAAAATGGAGCAACATTTTAACACTCAAATGATTCAATGATATCAATGAAAGAAATAGAAGTCAAGATACTCGAAGTCAATCGGGAAGAAATTGAAAAAAGACTCGTCAAACTGCATGCTAAAAAAATCTTCGAGGGTAAGATCCAAACCTTATTTTTAGACTTCAAAGATTCAGAGATAGCTAAACAAAAAAACTTGCTCCGCCTAAGAAAAAATCCGCAAAAAACTGAATTAACCTACAAGAAAGTTAAACGCACTCAAACTTTCAAGATAGCTGAAGAATATACAGTTGAAGTTTTAGACCCAGATACTCTGCTAAAGATTTTGGAAAACTTGGGGTTAACGGTAACTAGCACGATGGATAAGTATAGGTTGAGTTACAAACTAGACAATACTCAATTCGATCTTGACAAATACACAAGTGATTACGCGTTTATCCCCGAATTTCTTGAAATCGAAGCAGAAAACATAGACAAGATCCATCAGTATGCTGAGCTATTAGGTTTCAAAGCTAAAAACTGCCTACCCTGGTCTACAAAGGAACTAATTGAACATTATTCTGAACGCAATGAAAAAACAGAAAAATCAAGATAACTTTGGTTTTTTGGCAGATTTTGAACTATTAGATTTTAACGCTGCTTTGACTTTCTTGGGGGCAACTTTTCTTCTTTGTGTAGGTTTTTTTGGGGCGTTCCAAGAAGGGTATTCACCATGCTCTTTCTTGAAACTTTCAAGAAGCTTTTTTTGTGTTGCTTTCGGATTATCGCTTGTCATCCAGCTAATAGCTACTTTTTCAAGATAGCCATTCTCTAGTAGCATAGAGTTGATTTTTCGGTTTTTCTTGCCACCATAACCAGAAAGATAGCCGCCTAAGACTCGTTTTGATGGTTTTCTTGATCTTCCGATGTACAATATGTCAGAGACGGATTTTCCAGCGAGTGTTGAGTCAACTAGAATCAGTATGCAACTTTTATCGACAGGCATAGTTGAGTATGAAAGTTCTTTTATAGGAACGACAGCTGCAAAACCATTTTCTTTAAGAGTGATAGAATTCATATTTCTAATTAGCTGGGCGCAAAATTTAACCTTTGCTATATAAACTATTTTCAGCTATATGTTCTATTGCCGATGCCTTATGACATTTTTTCTCGAATGAAGAAAAACGGTGTTGGAATGCTAGAAAGGTTCCACTCTTTGAACATGAAATTTTTGCTGCTCGAACTAAATGTTCCTATGTCAGTTATTGTCCTAGGAAGCGCGAATGCTGACACAAAACGGCAATAACGGCAACAAAAATTTTTTAGAATGGGTCCTGTATAAATATCCAGTCGTAACCATTTCTACTCAAAGATAAACGATCAAAATGAAATCAACTAAACCCCTGGTAAAGACTTTGTTAACTTCAAATAATTTTGATTCAGAGATAAACAATAATAAAAACCTAGACAACCCCAGCTATTTTCTCAACAGAGAACTCAGTTGGATAAGGTTTAATAGTCGAGTCCTTGAAGAAGCACACGATCTGTGGCATCCTCTGCTGGAAAGAGTAAAATTCATGGCCATCTGCGGCAGCAACCTTGATGAGTTTTTTATGACCCGAGTAGCTCGACTTATAAAGAAAAACAAGGTTGGCTCCAACGAAAAATCCATGGATGGGATGAGCTTCATGGAGCAGATTCAAGCTACACGCAAGGAAATAATTCCATTAATAGAAAATCTTTCAACTTGTCTGAGAAATGAACTCGTCCCAGCTTTAGCAAAAGAAAAAATCTATTTGGAAACTTTCAGAGATTTATCAAAAGAAGAAAAAGAAAGTATGCGTGATTTCCTTAAAACAAAAATTGTTCCATCAATCAGAGTCCCCAAAGTCGGTTTTGATAGCGTATCAATTGAGAATCTACACATAACGCTTTTTATCACAGGTTTTAATAATCAACCCAATTTTTGTATCCTTCTAGACATGCCCACCGAAGAATTTGGAAGACTTATACCCATTCCAAAAAGTGAAAGCTATTCCGAGAAAAAATCAGTTGGAGAATACCGGTTCGTATTATTAGAAGACCTCGTAGCAAACAGCCTTGACATAATTTTTCCGACTGAACAAAATCTAATTGCATATCCATTCAGGCTGACACGTAACGGAGAAATAGATATCCTGATGAACGAGTCCGCAGATTTCCTAAAAACAGTTCAAAAAAGTCTATCGAGCCGCAAGATCGGGTTCCCCACAAGAATCGAATTTGACAAGAAAACCCCCAAAACGGTTAGACAAATTATCGTTAAAAAATTAGGTTTGCCAGATTATTTGACTTACGAGTTTGACGGATTGCTCGGCCTTGTAGATCTTTGGCAATTGCATAAATTAGATCGCTCGGATCTCAAAGACAGGAGTTTTAAGCCCTGCGTCTCACCAATGCTTACATCCGAAAAAAACATTTTTGAGTCTATTGCTAAACAAGACTTTGTTCTCTATCACCCTTATGATAGTTTTGAAGTCATTGTGGATCTTCTAAAAAGTGCAGGCCTGGATAGCTATGTATCGGAAATCTGCATCACAATGTACCGGATGGACCATAAATCACCGGTTGTTGACGCGCTAATTGAGGCAGCTAACAGAGGTAAAAAAGTCACCGCAATTGTAGAGTTGAAAGCCAAATTTGATGAGGAAAACAACATACTTCTCGTTACAAAACTACGCAATGGCAAAGTAAATGCTGTTTACAATTTCCCAAACTTTAAGGTTCATGCAAAACTATGCCTAATCGTTAGAAAAGAAAAAACCAACATTGTGAGATATTCACACATTGGCTCAGGCAATTATAATGCAGTTACTGCGAAGATATATGGAGACATAGGTTACCTCACATCCAACTTAGAAGTAGGAGTGGAACTTGAAGAACTATTCAACATAATAATTAATGGGCTTCAAGAAAAAGAAACCAAGCATCTACTTATCGCTCCAAAGACTTTAAAGAATGAAATTCTTAGGCGAATAGATAGAGAAATAAACTTTCACCAGAAAACAGGTAAAGGCTACTTAGCTTTTAAAATAAACAATTTAGAAGAAAAAGAAATCATCCAAGCACTCTATAAGGCGTCGATTGCAGGAATCAAAATAGATCTAAATGTTCGAGGTTTATGCTGTCTAAAACCTGGAATTAAAAGCATAAGTGAAAATATTTCCGTAATATCCATAGTAGGACGTTTCCTTGAACACGCTCGAATCTATTATTTCCGCGATGAAACTAATGGTGAAGTTCTTGTCGGAAGTTCAGATATGATGTTTAGAAACCTCAACGAAAGAATAGAAGTACTGTTATCAGTACCAGATCCTTACTTGCGCCAAACAATTCTCCAAAACATGCTCAATATCCACCTTCATGATAATGTTAAAGCAAGAAGACTACTTTCGGATGGGACATATGAAAGGGTTCCAGTCAAGGAAGGTGAAGAAGTGATCAATTCTCAAGTCTGGCTAATCCAGAACAGAGGAATCTGGAATGAACGCCCAAAATAGTACTGAAGCAAATCAAAATGACTCAGGTTACTGCAAATTTGGTGCTGAAGTACTGTTGAACCTCTTAAATGTTTTTAGAAAACAAATTGATGGAGTTGTAAAAAACGAAGGCCCAGAGTATGTACATAAAACTCGCGTAACCTCTCGCAGAATAAGAGCCACTATGCCTCTCTTTAATGCTTGTTTTCAACCGAAAGACTTCAAGATGTGGCTACGCGAAATCAAAAAAGTAACGCGCCTTCTTGGTGAAGCAAGAGACCTTGATGTTCAAATAGATTTTATGGAAAAGTATATGGAAAAAATAGAATCTGCTGAGGAAAAAGCAGGGATAGTTCCACTATTTAAGGCTCAAAGAGCAAGAAGAAAAAGAATCCAAGCATTTGTCGTAAATGAATTGGAAGAAACCAAAACAACCAAAGTTTTAGATAATCTCCAACTGTTTTGTGAAAGAAACGTCAAGGAGCAATTAATCACAGCGTATAATCCACAAATTGTTCTAAAAAAAGCCCGCTGGCACATTTTCTTCAGACTAGACGATTTCTTGCAAATGGAAAATTACGTCCACATCGAAAAAGAAGCCCAAAAGCATCATGAAATGAGAATATATTCAAAGAAACTCCGCTATACTATGCAGACTTTTGCACCATTATACCAGAACAAACTCAGCCAAGAAATAGAAACTATCAAAGCCTTTCAAGACATCTTGGGTGAAATACACGACTGCGAAGTTTGGATCGAATACATTCCTAAATTCGTTCAAGAAACAAACGTTAAAAACAAACTTAAACAAAATAGAAAAAAAATCAACAAAACAAACCAACCATTATTAAACTTCCTTGATTTTGTCAAAGAAAAAAGAAAAGAAAAATACAGACAATTTGTCTGCTTTTGGGATGAAAATAAAAAGAAAAAATTCTTTACAAATCTCAGAAAAACTATCAATTCAGAAGTTGCCGCAAATGATAAAGAAAAAATGAGACGAATTATCGAAAAACCACATGTTAAGATTGCAGTCTTATCAGACATCCATGCTAACTTACATGCGTTAGAGAGCGCAATTCAAGATGCCGAAACTCGCGGGGCTGAAGTCTTTATAAACGCTGGAGACTCGATAGGATTTGGTCCATGCCCCAATGAAGTTATCAAACTCTTATGTGAAAAAGACATCTTAAGCATTTTGGGGAATTACGATCTTGAGGTTGTGGAGGGCAAAGTCAAAGCTAAAACTGAGAAAAATCTTTCTTTAAGATTTGCAAGAAGAGAATTGACAAAGTCCACAGAATTGTATCTTTATTCTTTGCCGCGTGAACTTAGAATCGAAATGTTAGGCAAGAAAATTCTTGTTACACATGGTAGCCCTGAGTCTATTGAAGAGCACATTCGTATTGATACTCCAATTGAAAGACTCAAAGTATTATCAGATTCGGGAAAAGCTGATGTGATTATTACGGGTCATTCCCATGAACAGTTTTGGCGACAGGTAAATGATACCTGTTTTATTAACCCTGGAAGCATAGGGAGACCAAACGATGGAAATCCTAAGGCAGGTTACGCAATTCTTAGTTTTAACCCTTTGAAAGTTGAACTAGCCCGAGTAGACTACGATGTTGAAGCTGCCGCAGATGCACTAAGAAAAAAGGGTTTACCTGAGAGTTTTGCTCAAATGCTATTATGCGGCGTTTCTATTGACACCATTTTCAAACAAGACCAAAACGAAGAAAATGATACTGTACAAAACTGCAAGCGAATGACGAAAGTCTCAAGAGAAATTTCGAAGAAGTATTGGACTGACATTGACCACGCCGAAAAAGTCGGGAAGCTTGCTTTAGATCTTTTTGATGGCTTGATAAAATTACATAAGCTAGGTATTCATGAACGATGTTGGCTCGAATGCGCAGCTGTCCTACATGATGTTGGTCTATCGAAAGCTCAAAAAAAT
The DNA here is from genome assembly GCA_964413605.1 of uncultured Candidatus Bathyarchaeia archaeon. Taxonomy (GTDB): domain Archaea; phylum Thermoproteota; class Bathyarchaeia; order Bathyarchaeales; family Bathycorpusculaceae; genus Bathycorpusculum. Next base: position 46,775 of record CAYPSV010000004.1, read on the forward strand.
CATCATAAAAAATCAGCACAGATAATCCTAAACGATATTGAGCTACCTTTCACATCTGAGGACAGACGGATAATAGCAAACATTGCACGATACCACCGCAAAGCATTACCAAAAGAGAAACACTATTACCTTGCAACTTTAAACACGAAGACTCTTCAAAAAATAAAGATTCTAGCAAGCCTACTACGAATAGCAGATAGTCTAGATTATACTCATCAATCAATAGTTGCAGAAATAATAATCAATATTGGAAACAAAAGAGTAACTATTAAATGTCTTTCCAAAATAAAACCGACCTTAGAAGAACAGGCTTTTAACAAGAAAAAGAATTTGTTTGAAAAGGTCTTCAAAAAGAAAGTGGGACTGGTATGGAATCAACAGTTAAAACCGCTGGACATATAGTTGGCTTTGTTGACATTGGGACGAACGCAATTCGTCTATTAGTGGTAAGAATAAATCCCAATTTTTCTTATAACATCATCAGCCAAGAAAAAGAAGTAGTTAGACTAGGAGAAAACGAGTTCAAGGATAATGTACTCAAACCCCAGGCAATGGAACGCGCAATTTTTGTATGTGGAAAATTTGCAAACTTAGCCAAAACCTATGGAGCATCTGAAATAATAGCCGTTGGAACCTCAGCAATTCGAGAAGCAGAAAACCAATGCGAGTTTCTTGATAACTTACATAATGAAACTGGACTCAATGTTAAGGTTATTTCAGGTCAAGAAGAAGCTCGTTTAATTTGCAAAGGTGTTGCTAGCGGAATAGATATTGGTGAAGAAAAAGCAATTTTTATAGATTTAGGTGGAGGAAGCGTTGAAATTGCTATAGGTGATCAGCATGAATGCTTCTCCGTGGACAGCCTCAAGTTGGGTGCAATAAGGTTAACAACGAAATTCATCGGCGAGGGCTGGACTGGTCCAGTTGAAACATCTGTTTATAAACAAATTAAACAATATGCCGATAAACGAATTCTGCCCCTAAAAGGAAAAGTTCGAGAGTTTGGCGCTAGACGTGCATGGGGATCATCAGGCACAATTATTAACTTATCAGAAATCGCTAACAAGCTATTCAAGAAAAATGGCAATGAGAGGCGTCTAACTATTTCCAGAAAGAACCTGAAAAAAACAGCGTCTATTCTCTGCTCGCTACCCCTTGAAGAGAGGAAGAAGCTACCAGCCATAAATCCCGATAGAGCAGACATAATAATCGCTGGAGCGGCCACTATCGAAGTGATAATGCAAGAGTTCGGTATAGAGGAAATCTGTGTTAGTCACCGAGAACTTAGAGATGGATTGCTAGTTGACTATCTTTCGAATTTTGAAGGGTTTAGAGAGCTTCAAAAGGAGCCAGTGAGAAATAGGAGCGTTCTACATTTAGGTAGGTCCTGCAGTTTTGATGAGAACCACTCGGAAACTGTGACTTCATTGGCGATTCAACTTTTTGAGAGTGCAAAAAAAATTGGGCTGCACACCCTGGGCGAAAACGAGAAAGAACTCTTAAAATATGCCGCAACTTTGCATGATGTTGGCGATTTTATCTCGTTTAACAATCACCATCTACATTCACACTATATTATAAGCAAAGCAGAGCTTTTCGGCTTTGACAAAAGAGAAATTCAAATTATTGCCAACATAGCACGCTTTCATCGGAAAAAAAGACCGTCTAAAAAAGCATTAAAAACAATTGGATTGGACGAAAAAGCAAAAAGAATAATTTCGATTCTTTCGACGTTTTTGCGTTTAGCAGAGAAGCTAGATCGAAGTCACAGTTGCCTCGTGAAAAAGGTCGAATTTTCTGATATGAATAAAGACCAAGTTCTTCTTTTGTTTTACTCAGATACAGATTGTAGTTTAGAGCAATGGAGTATTATTCAAAATCGGCAAGCATTTTACGAAACCTTCGGAAAAAAACTGGACGCTCAATGCATAGTTGCTCCAGAAGCCTAATCAGTAACATTTTAAAGTTATTGTTCTTCTAATTCGGCTCTTGCTTTCTTCAGGGCTCGGTACTGCTCTTTGCTTAGAACAGGATACTTCAGATCTAGCTTTTTTATATGCGCGAGCACGACTTCGGAGATCGCCGCATGGGTAACCCATTTCCTGTCTGCTGGAATTACATACCATGGCGCCCATTCTGTGTTGGTTTTATCAAGCACATCATGATAAGCTTCCATATATTCATCCCATTTAGAACGTTCAGAAAGGTCGGTAAGCGAAAACTTCCACTCTTTATCAGGATTGCAAAGGCGATCAAGCAAACGCTGTTTTTGTTTCTTTTTTGATACATTAAGAAAGAACTTCAAGACTATGGTACCGCTCCGAACTAGATGACGTTCAAACATGTTTATGTCTTCGTAACGTTGATCCCAGAAGACGATACCATTTTTGGAGGGCAACTGCTGTTTCTTCAGAAATTCTGGGCGAACTTTAACAATCAATACATCCTCATAGTATGAACGGTTAAAAATTCCAATACTTCCCCTTTCAGGAAGAGCTTTAGTATGTCGCCACAGAAAATCGTGATCTAATTCCTCTGCAGAAGGGGTTTTAAAACTGGTTACTTGGCAACCTTGTGGGTTAATTCCGGACAATACATGCCTAATTGTGCTGTCCTTTCCAGCCGCATCCATTCCTTGAAGGATAAGTAACATAGAGTATGTGTCGCTTGCCCAAAACAACTCTTGCAACTCAGCCAACTTTTTTCTGTTATTTTCCAAAAGCGCCAAAGCCTGCTGTTTTACTTGTTTTTTTCCGGCTTTATCCTGCCCTTTTTGAGCCCATTTTGGAACCCAATCTGAATCATAAATCTTCAAATCAATTTTTTTGCCAATTGGTACTTTGAAATCCTCTATGTCGATGGACAACTTCAAACCTTCAATACGGGATTACATTTCGGTTCCTAATATAAACAACGGTTTTGATAGCAGAGTCAAAAATCAGAATAAATCTGAGAGGGTAAAAAATAATGGTGTTTTTTGACTTCAGGGCTTATCCGAGGTTCACTTTTTCACCTGTAACAATGTACACGACTGACTCACAAACATAAACGGCATGGTCAGCAATCCGTTCAAAATACCTCGTGATTAAAGCGCTTGATATAACGCACTTACGATTTGGTGTCTCCGTATTGATTAGCTTGTGAAGGTAATCAAAGTACATTTTGTCAATTTCTCGTTCAGTTTGAGAGATAGTTCTTGCGAGGATTACATCCTGTTTTTTGAGTGATGCCACACTTATTTTAACCATTGAAAGAACTTTTTCGCTCATTTCATTAAGGTAGTCACAAGTCCAAGCCTCACATTCTTTTAGACCGTTTAGCTGGTCGCTTATTAACGAAATGTCTAGAGCGTATCTACCATACCTGGCAAAGTCATTACCGATTTTCATATGCGACTTTATGGTTCTAAGGTCTGTGGCGACAGGTTGGAAACGTGCAATTAATTGGAAAGTCTCATCTTCTATTTTATTGGCCATAGAAACAAGAATGTCAGACATTTCCTTTACTTGCTCATAAACACTTTTACCTTCAAGGTAGCCATGGATAGATAAGGCAAGAGCTTCATAGGTTAGCTCGCCCATCCTCACAATTAGGACTGACTGTTCTTCCAAACCGCTATCTATTATTCTACTCATACTTATTCCCTATCCGAATTCTCCTGTTATGTATTTTTCTGTTAATGGGTTCTTGGGCGACTCAAAAATATCCTTAGTCGGTCCAAACTCAATTAATTCGCCCAAATAGAGGAATGCCGTGTAATCAGAAACTCTTGAGGCTTGTTGCATGTTATGAGTAACAATGCCAACTGTATAATCGCGCTTAAGCTCAACTACCAACCGCTCGATCTTGGCAGAAGCAATTGGATCCAACGCTGAAGTCGGCTCATCCATCAAAATAACTTCTGGCTGCAAAGCAATAGCCCGCGCAATACACAGCCTCTGTTGTTGACCGCCAGATATACTCGTACCTGGCTTTTTCAAATCATCTTTAACTTCATCCCAAAGGGTTGAACGAACCAGGCTTTTCCTCACTATTTCATCGAGATTCTTTCCTTTTCTTGCACCTGTCAACTTTAATCCAGCCGCGACATTATCGTAGATGGACATTGTGGGGAAAGGATTGGGTTTCTGAAAAACCATTCCTACCCGTCGTCTAATCATAACGGCATCAACGGTTGGAGCATAAATGTCTTCACTATCAAGGAGTACCTGCCCAGATATTTTGGCATTAGGCACCAATTCATGCATCCTGTTTAAAGTTCGAATGAATGTTGATTTACCGCACCCTGATGGCCCAATTATAGCTGTCACAGCGTTCGCCTTAAGTGAAATACTTATGTCCTTTAGGGCTTGCTTTAAACCAAACCAAGCATTCAAGTTCACACTTTGCATTTTTACATTATCCACTTGTTATCACCTTGAAAACAGACCCCTACCCCTGCTTGCTAATCTAACACCTATGTTGAGAGCCAAGACTATTAGGATTAGCACTAACGATGCCCCCCAAGCTTGAGCTTGAATTTCTGCCGATGGCTGTCGAGAATCAAGGAAAATCCTGAGCGGTAAGGCATCCATAGGAGAGTTAAGACCTTGAAAGAAAAAGCTGCTCCCTAATATTGTAAGCAATATGGGTGCAGTCTCGCCGGCAATCCTTGCAATAGCGAGAAGGGTTCCAGTGATTAATCCCCCTTTTGCAGAGGGTATTACAATGCTAATTATTGTTCGCCATCGGTGTATTCCTAGAGCCATTGATGCTTCACGTACGCTCGTAGGAACGAGTTTCATTGATTCTTCTGTTGTTCGTGCAACTATTGGAATCAACATGAAAGAAAGCGCGATAGCTCCAGCCAACGGCGAAAAAGTACCTATCAAGCCTATTACAATTATGATGTAAGCAGTGATGCCTACGATTATAGATGGGAATTCGGTGATTATATCATTCATCGTTCTCATCCAAGAAGCATATTTGTTGTTCCCGAACTCAGCCAAATACACACCTGACAGTATACCAATTGGGATCCCGATTAGACTGGTTAATCCTATGAGAATGAATGACCCTTGAATTGCAGGACCAATGCCACCCTTCAAACCGTTAGCCGTTAGAAAGTGGAAACTGAGCGCTGGGGCCCCCCTTGCTATTACTTCGTAGAGAATGCTGAGCAAAGGAACTAGGGCAATCAATATGCAAAATAGACATACTACGTAGAAGAACCTGTTCCGGAATTTTCGGAAGTGGTAATTGTTAAACTTGAGCCTTTGGAGTAGTTTATTATGCATTATTCTACGGCGCCTCCCTTGACTTTCAGAACCCTAGTCACCATAATATGTGCTAAAATGTTAATGATTAGACTAATTATAAGTAAAACTAACCCTGCGCCGATGTAAGCTGAACCTTCAAGCTGTGTTTGGGCGTCGAAGAAACCGTTAGCAATCAATGAAGGCAATGTCTGACCTGCCTGAAAAAGTGATTTTGGCATTGCGTTCGGACCGATAGAGTTTCCAATAACCATTGTAACTGCCATCGTTTCACCAACAGCCCTTCCTAAACCAAGGATTACTGCACCGAATATTCCTGAGCGTCCATAGCTGAGCACCCAGTGGCGAATTACTTCCCATTTTGTGGCGCCGATACTGTAGGCAGCTTCCCGAATTGAGCTGGGAACGGCGGTGATGACTTCTCTTGTGACTGAAGCAACGGTGGGGATAATCATAATTGATAGAATTATTCCAGCCGTAAAGAAATCTAAACCAAAAGGTGCACCACTGAAAATCGGTATCCAACCAAGATATGCATGTAGAGGTTTTTCAATGAAATCCAAAACCCAGAACCGGAGAACAAACAAACCCCATAGCCCATAAATAACGCTAGGAACGGCTGCGAGCAACTCAACTAGGTACGAAAACGGTACTTTCACGGCTCTGGGGGACATCTCTACGAGAAAGATGGCAATACCCAAACTCAAGGGCACGCCAATCAGCAATGCGATTCCCGCTGTGATAAGCGTGCCTAAAATATAGGGGAGAACCCCAAAGGTTTGTGTAACATGGTTCCAGCTAGTTCCAGCGAAAAAGTCAAAACCAAATTTACCTATAGCAGTTGTAGAACCTGAGATGAGGATATAACCATTAACTACTAAAATAATAGCAGCTGAGGAGGCGATTATTCCCACTATGACTTTGAAAGCATTATCGCCTGTTAACTTCCGCATCATGCAGATCTGCTCAAATTTTTATTGGTTCAAACAAAAAAGGTTTGGATTAAGATTATATCCAGTCCTATGCAATTCTAGTGGGTTGGAACAGATTGACCATCAAAGGTTATACCGTTCAGCGTTGTTTCGCCAAGTGTTACCAGGTTTGATGGAAGTGTTGCATATTCGAGTGCACCGGCTAATTGCTGACCATCATGCACAACGTACCAAATGTATTGAACTAGGGCTGTTGCTTTGTCTATTGTCATCCCTGGAATTACGTTAAGTTCTTTGTACACTAGTAGGTATGTCGGATTTGCTATTGGATAGGCTTGGTCACCGGGAGTGTTTAGTATAGCTACATTTGCCCAGCTATCGCTCCCAGATGGAAGCCCACTTGTGGGGAGAGATGCAGCTGCTGCGGTTGTTGTTTCAAGTGTAGGTAGAATAAAGTTACCGGCTGGGTTTTGAAGGGCGGCTACTGGTATGGAGTTTTGTAATGCGTAAGCAAGTTCTATGTATCCAATTGAGTATTCTGTTTGAGTAACAGTGGCTGCAACGTTGGAGTTTCCACTTGCACCTACGCCCGCGGGCCATTCGACTGTAGTACTGGCACCAACATTTGTACTCCAGGCAGAGCTCACCAACGATAGGTACTTTGTGAACCAGTTGGTTGTTCCAGAACCGTCGGATCTGTGAACCACTACGATGTCGTGATCTGGTAATGTCAAGTCTGGGTTAAGTACTGTTATAGCGGGGTCGTTCCATTTTGTAATAGTCCCAAGATATATGTCAGCAAGGACACTCCCTGAGAGTTTTAGGCCTGAGTTAATGCCAGGTAAGTTGTAGGCTACGGTGATTGCGCCGATTGTCTCTAGGATGTGAAGTGAGTTTGGTGCGGCTGTCCTTTGTGCGTCAGTTAAGGGTGCGTCTGAACCTGCAAAGTCAACAACTTCGTTTGTAAAGTCAGTGATTCCTTTTCCACTTCCGCCGCCTTGATAGTTAATTTGGACGTTTGGTTTGATTTCGGAATAGGCAGTTATTGTGGCGTTGAGAAATGGCTGGGGGAACGTTGCTCCTGAGCCTGTGAGGCCAATTGTGGCTTCTCCTTCTGCCGGGACTGAAAGGTAAATGTATGCTGCTACTGCGCCGATAATTATGGCAATTGTAACTATTGCTATAACAATAGTGTATTTAGTATTCATATTCTTAATCCTCTTTTACAAGCGATTAACATCCAACTACTGTTATATATTAGACGTCCATAAAAAATATAGACTATATAGAGACACCTAATATAATCAATTCAAATTGTAGAAGGAACGTGGAGACTACAGTGGCTAAAGAGACAGAAAAAATAAACGAAGAACAACGCAAACTCCAAGTTACAGGTGGCTCAACATTCATACTCTCATTACCAAAAGAATGGGCCACTAAAAACGCACTCAAACGGGGAAGTTCTATGATGGTCCGTGAAGAAGAAGACGGTTCATTATCCATAGTTCCATCAACCTTCCCGAAAAAAGAAAAACAAGATGAAGCCTTCATCAAAGTATCACAAGACGACAACCCCGACGCCATAATGAGAACAGCAATTTCCGCCTACTTAAGCGGTTACAACATTCTGCACATAAAAGCCCAAGGACAAAAACTTCTATCCTCAAAACTTCGAAACCACCTTAAAAATTTCGCCAGAAACTACCTAGTTGGAACAGAAATAGTAATCGACACCCCAACAGAATTAACACTCCAGGTGCTTCTAAACTACCCTGAACTAACAGTTCAAAATGCCATAAGCCGCATGTCAATAATTGCATCGTCCATGCACAAAGAAGCCATAACCTCATTAAGAAAACCTGATTACCAGAACAGCAAAGCCGTTATCGAAACTGACCGAGAAGTAAACCGCTTCGGCTTGTACATAGTGCGACTCCTAAAACTAGCAGTCTCAAACCAGAGAATCGTTAGAGAAATCGGCTTAACTAGCCAAAAAGAATGTTTAGGCTACAGGCTTTTAGCCAAGGCGGTTGAAAGAACCGCTGATCATGCAACAAAAATCGCCGAAAACACGCTGTTGCTTAAAGAGCCCGTAAACAAGGAGCTTTTAGAAAAAATCAGTCAACTAAGCGATCTTGCTATTTCAATGTTTGAGAATTCGATGGAAGCGCTGTTTAAACACGATTTTAACTTGGCTGAAAACGTCATTGAAAGACTTAGTCAAGTGCATAAGATTGAGAAAGAGACAGTTATGTACTCTCATAATGCCGAGAGTGAAGAAATGGTGAACTTGAGATTGCTCATCGAGAGTGTTAGACGAACTGCTGAGTATGCTGCCGACATCTCTGAAGTTGTGCTAAACCTAAATGTAGAATCAGTCTTAAGCTAGTTTTTTCATCCAAACTTTCTCACTTCAATTCGAAGATTTTAATTCATTTAATTTAAAGAAACCAAAAAAATTGTCCAGCACACTTTTTTGGGAAATAAGAACTCTTTCAACAACTACAACCAAAACGCAACCAACAAACAACTAAAACACAAAACAAACCCCCAAAAACAAAACTAAAAAAATAGAATCCCAAAACCACCCACAACAACCAATACAACAAAAAGCAAAATCGAAACAAAAAGACTAAACCCAATGCTCTTTTCTGAGGCGTCTTTCTCGACAACTCAGTCTGCAATTATTGAAAGACCTGTAAAAAACAGAGCAATTCTGGATTTTGATCTAAGCTGGAATCATCAATTAAATGAGCTGTACCGTCAGGACAGTAGACTTTATCGCCTTTTTTGGCTCTTTGATAACGTTTTCCACATTCTTTTAGTTTGCAGCAACCATCACAATCTCTCGATAGCATTCTTTTGTTCACCTCTCCACATGTTCAAGAACAAAATGGCAGAAGATACCTATAGAGATAACCTCCATAATCTATATAGAAAATATAGAAAACCACCAAGCCACAAACCTCCAAAACACTAAGAAACCTTTAAGAAACCAAGAAACACTCAAGAACCAGACAAAAGTAATGACCAAACTCAAAGCAAAAGGCATTTTTCTCGATCTAGACGGAACAATCGTAGATTCCACAGCAGCCTACATAGAAGCCGCCAGAATCACATTTCACGCATTAGGGAAACAACCTCCAGAACCCAAAACTCTCCTAGAGATCCCCCGCAGAATCGAACAACGCCGCCCAATAGACGACATAACCCAAGGCAACACAAAGCAATTCATGTCAACATACCTTAAAGCCTACTATTCCGTCACAGAAGCCCAAACTAAACTAGTCCCCAACGTAGCAGCAACACTACAAACACTTTCAGAAAAGTCAAAATTAGCATTAATAACTATGCGACACTGCCCCAACCAAATTATCTACAAAGAACTCGACTACTTAGGCATAGCAAAATACTTTACCCAAATAGTAACAGCCATGGACACCCCTCAACCTAAACCTTCACCTCAAGCACTGTTCCAATGCGCCAAAACCTTCGAACTCGAATTAAAAGACTGCATTATCGCCGGTGACTCTATAAATGACGTAAGAGCAGGAAAAGCAGCGGGAGCGAGAACCGTGGCTCTACTTTCCGGACTCTACCAAAAAGAAGAACTGGTCAAGGAAAGACCAGATTTGATTTTACCAGACATTAATGCCCTTCCAGACTTCATTGAATGATGGTCTTTTAGTATATCCGAACTCGAAATATTGCTACAATCCGCCTAAAGCAGTTATATGGCGCTGGGAAAATAAGGTTTAATAAAAACCTCAATCTTTAGTGAATATGGAGAGAAGGCTTCAGCGGGAAATCAGTATGAACTACGTGGAGATTATATTAGGGGAGAAATTAAAAGACGCGGATCCAGCCTTAGACATTATGGGCTCAGACCGCAAAGTTTTACAGGTTGCTTGCCAAGACTTCACAAACTACCTTAAAGTCCATTGGAACCTTATCGGGAAAGAAGCAAACCAATGCGAACTAATAGAAAAACTCGAAAAACTATACAAAGAAGATACCAGCGAACTGGACGCATACCTGACAGTCTGGGCAGGCATTTGGTTCAAGAAATGGAAAGAACGCGTCAAACTGCTAATCGGCAATCAAAACGCTAACAAATGGAGTAAAATGTCAAAAACACTCCAAGATGCGGAACCATTATGGCGCAAAATCGAACACAAACAAGAACTCTTAGAAGTGGTAGAAGCTACTCTGATAAAGAACGGAGAAATCTGTGGAACTGAAATCCTCTCAGAGAACCTAGTTAAAATAGAGCTCGGAGAGAGAAACCTAAAAGACGTAAGCGACCAAGAACGCGCCATTGTTACCTTAAACAATTCATTAAGAAGAGCACGAGAAATGGCGCAAAGCAAGGGTCCCTTAATCTTTGTCAAGGTAGACAAAGGCTACTACAACGTCTAAAACAAAAAATACCCAATCTCACTCTTTTTATTGCACCCTCAAAAACCTAAAAAACAGATTTCTACAGAAAACGAAAAAAACTAAATAAAAAAAGTCAAAATTAGCGGATGGTTGCGACTCGTGCTCTCTGCAGAGTCTTAGTCCGCCAACTATAGCGACGCAAAGTTGCCTGATCGCCAAAACCGCATGCCGCGCAACGCTTGTGGCGTACATGGTAGGCCCGTCTGCCGCATCGTCTACACATAATATGGACTGTTTTGCCCTGACGTTTGCCCATTGAGGGAGTGCCTTTTCCCATTCAACTCACCTTGGGGGAGGCGATATAAGGACTACGTTATCTCCTCGAACAATTATAAGTCCTAGTTTTCGTTGGTTTTCTACAATGGTTGTGTCTTCTGTCTCTTCTAGAACCAAGTTCAGGTGTTGGTCGAAACCCTTCAGTCTACCTCTTAAGCTTTTGCCGCCTTTTAGACGTACAAGTACGATTTTCCCGATATTTTGTTCAAGGATTTCGGTTGTCATTTCGCTCATTCTGGAATCCTCGTGTATCTTTATCTCTCTATACTTTATCTCTCTCCATTTAAACCTATCTCATAGACTCAGGACATTGGTTGAGTATGTTGAAAAGTTTGGCGCTTTCTAAAAACACAGTCAAGAAAGTTTGACTAACTATACCAAGAAAATAATACGAATAGTCTTTTATTTTAAAGCAGCGCTTTCAAGTAATTATGGGAAAATACATCAAAAGAGTCTCCCTATTTCTTATTGTTGTGTTAATCATCTTAAGCATCATATTGGTTGAATCTACACATCCTCAACCAGTACCCAAACCCTCGGACCTGAATTCAGCATAGTGCCAGTTGGACCACCTTTTGACATACCTCCAACTTATTCATTTAATTCAAGAACTGGACTGTTTGATGCTAAAGAGGGCTACCACATCCAATATAGCACAGTAAACATAATTATAAAGAATCAACTTTTCTCAAACCAATCAAGCAACGATAATTTATATTATAACGTGCGCATACGCCCTCATAACTATAATTTTACTGTTGTTCATATCAATCCTCGCAATTGTAGTCTTAATTAAAAAAAGAACACAATTCTAAAAAAAGTAAATACTAAACAGGATTTTAAACAGAATACTTCATTTTCGGATATATTCCGCAGAGCGCAACTATGCTTATTATATATTAATATTACAGATACATGAAGGCGAAGCACGTGAGCGACCAAGAACCAAAAGTCAAACAAATACTCATCAAATTTGGATATTCTGAAAAAATTGCTAACAAAGTTGAAGCTTGGTACAAAGCTCCACCCAACTAAGCTTATCTAAAAAAGAGTTTTATTTTAAATTAGTTGTTAAAGGTTTCAACACATAATTTTGAAATAGTTTGCAGAAAGACCTTCTGCAGATAAAATCCTAATTTCATACGTATGTCCGAACGCTATTCCTTCTGAAAATGTGAACAATAAGTTAACGCTGGAAAATGCAGGCATTATAATCTCATTTTCAAGTTTCGCAGAATGATAATTAACGAAGATACTATCTATTGAAACGTTTTGTGAGCCGTCGTTTGAAACCGTGACAACAAATGTGGATGAACTTACATTTTCTTCAACCCGTGTAATGGCTAGTTTTTCTGCGCTTGGAGAAAACGAAGAATCGGACATACGGGTGGAGGGCGCACTTAAAAGATTAGAAAGATCAGACGTTGATGAATGAGGAATTAACTTTACTGCGACCTCCAAAGAGGCAACATGAAAGGCACCATCTCCGGCAGTGTCTGTTTCTTGAACTAAAACACCCACTGAAACTACGCTCAAAAATAGAACAGTAATTATGATTAAAAAGGCCAATAGATTTTTTCGAATAAGCATTACGTCATCAAATCAACAATTCTATGGTTTAACGGTATATCGTTTATGAATTTCAAATAACGATTAAAAAAATATACTGACTGCGCTCCTGTGCTTATAAGTGCCGAGACTCTACCTTTTCAACAAGAGGCAGCGGTCACAAATGTTGATAATAGAGCTAATAATTCTCTTCCTCACAGCTTTTGGGCTAAACCTCATCCCTTTCGCCGGTCCCTCCAATTTACTAATAGCATCCACCGCTGCCGTTGGAATAACCAGCTCAGATCCAATAACCTTGTTTTCCATAGGCTTAACAATAGCCATCGCCGCTGCCTTAGCCAAAGGGATCTACTACGGTATCACGTTTTTTGTAAGCAAACATCTAAGTGAAAAAAGACAAGCACACTTAGACGCTGAAGCGTCAAAGGTCAAACGTTGGGCGTTTCTTCTGCTGTTCTTGGCTGCAGCCACACCTATTCCTGATGAACCCATAGTAATTCCGCTTGGCCTAATGAAATACAACCTAGCAAAATTCTTTACAGCATTCTTTTTAGGCAAACTTTCTATCACTGTCGCAGGCGCATTTTTCGGCAACATAGCCGCAGGGTACTTCTCAAATTGGCTAAGCCCAACAGCAATGGTAATAATCTCAATAATCCTAACAGTCCTCATCACTATTTTATTGCTGAAAGTAGATTTCGGCAAACTGGCAGAAAGATTTTTCAAAAAGAAACCAAAAGCGACAAAACAAGAAAAACTATAATACCCAGCCAAGAACCCACATAGATAAGATAAACATGCCGACAAAACAACGCCGATACCTGCTTAGGACAAAAGAAGCAAAACAAATCATCGAAAACGCAACAAAAACCTTAAAAATCGATTTCGAAGTGGCATTTGACTCCAAAACAACAATGGAAATTGTCGAATCAGATGTAGGCGAAATCTACCTAATCTCAGGAAAACCCATTTTGTTTAAAGCTGCTGAAAAAGTTATGCCCACCCTGCTCTTTTCTGAATTTTCCCTTAAAGCGCCTAAAATAGTAGTCGATATGGGTGCCATTCCATATGTCTGCAAAGGCGCCACCGTTATGGCACCAGGAATCGTACGGATTGAGGGTAACTTCAAAAAAGAAGACATCACAGTAATTGTGGACATGAAGCACGGAAAAACTTTAGCTATTGGCGAAGCCCTTATGGACTCAGAAACCGCAAGGCAAACCAAAAAAGGACCCATCGCCAAGAACCTACATTATGTCGGCGACAAAGTCTGGGACTACATCAAAACCTTAAGCGAATAGACAAACAAAAAGCCCTACCTATTTAAATAAAGACTAGTAGGCGCAAATTCCTCGCAGGGAACATCCACAGAAGATGCTGCTGCTGATGCTGCAACACGATTTGAATTTCAACTGTTGCATCTTTCAAAGGTAAACCCAAAGCATACAACTTATCATAAGCAGAAACACAAGTTTTCTCAAACAAAAAGTGCTCTTCTTATTCAGTCCGTGTCTGATTCCTTCCTAAGCTGAATCGACGGAAACCCCGTAATCGTGACGGTTGAAGAGGCGATTTGTATGTTTTCAGATTTCTCAATTTCCAAGAGTATAATTCTACTAAGTCGGTCATGAAGAGCTCGACGGGTTCTCACTTCAGTTACATAACGAATACCAAAGGTTATCCAGTTGTCTGTGAGCGTTATGAAAATTGTTGGTTCAAGAGACCTCTTCGTAAAATAGTATTTGCCCTCAAGTTTCTCCATTATCCTTTGGGAGTTTTCTCCGACTTGCGCGGTTTCTTTTTTAACGATTTCAAGAATCAAATTAGCCGCATGATTCCAGTCACTATCATAAGTTATAGGCAAAGTAATTTCGTCCCAGATGAAATCAAAGTCACGAGTATAGTTTTGCAAAGCACCAGTCAACACGCCACCGTTAGGAATAATAGTTAATCTGCCAGTGTTCTGATCCCCTGAAACCCACTCCCGCGTCTCCATCAACGTCGTATAAAAAACCCCCACATCAATTACATCACCGAACTTCTGGTTAAGCTCAATTCGGTCCCCAACACGGTAGAGCCCATTCAAAAAAATCATCAACCCACCAATGAAATTCTTAAATATATCTTGAATTGCAAAAGCAACTGCCGCTCCAATTAACCCAAAAGCAAGTAAGATATTTTGAGTTTCCACAATCCAAATGCCAATAAAAACAGCTAAAAATACGCCCGCACCTAAGACAGTAAACACTTTCCGCAGAGAATACTTTGTTTTTGAGTCCTTGATTCTTTTGGCTAAAATCTCTTCGAAAAGGATCCAAAACAAAAAGTAAACGATGGATAGAGCCGAAAAGCTGTAGGCAGTGTTCTGCAGGTAAACTTCATGGTACTGGAAGTTGAGAAATAAAAGTAAAACGCTAAGCGAAACAAAGAAAATCAAGATTGCAAGCCTAGAACGTTTAACCAACCAATCCCCAACTACTATTCAAAGACAGTAGACATTAATAACTAATTCCACACAAACCACAGCAACCATAAAAACAATGTTCTATCTCATTTGGTGGGCAATCAATTTGCCGAATTCAACACACCTGGATAATTCACCATCCATTACAGGACCAGAAACCCCTTTGACATGCACCGACAATGATGGCTCCAACGACATCACATCGGGCAATTTTTTCTCGACCATAGTCACCATTTTCTTAACTGACCGATCCAGAAGGCGCTCTTTTCCCGCATAAGTACCAAAAACCGCCACCTTCTTACCTTTCAAACCAAGCAAACCAAGCTTATTGATAAATTTCTTCATCGTTTGACTAGGCCTTCCCATATGATTTGGCGCACCCAAAAAAATCACATCATAATCCACTGCACACTGAACATTAACAGCATTAACATATCCAAAATCAACATCTACACCCTCATTGCGCAAACCCTCCGCAACCTTCTCCGCCGCTAACTTTGTGTTGCCATACTTTGAATCATAAAAAATAAATGCTTTAACCAAAAACACGACACCAAGTACTTTGACTTACAGAGCGATCTAAATAAAACTTGACCCTAACATATAATGGATTTTCTAAATCACTCTAAAAAGGTATGAAAAAATAATTTAATAATTTCAACAAACATAGCCATTAAAAAATTAGAAATATTGAAACCCGATCTAAACTATAATTGCTCATTTTGGGCTTTGACGTATACCTGGTGTTCTAATGTTCTCCTTGCTCCTCCAATCAAGCACGCAATACGCGAACTTTACTTAGGAGGTGATCCGGCCGCAGGTTCCCCTACGGCCACCTTGTTACGACTTTTCCCCCCTCACGAAACTTAGATTCGATACCGCCAAGGAGACGGCACCTCACCCAAGAGTCGCTCGGGTGGAACGACGGGCGGTGTGTGCAAGGAGCAGGGACGTATTCACCGCGCGCTAGTGACACGCGATTACTAGGGATTCCATGTTCACGAGGGTGGGTTTCAACCCTCGATCCCAACTACGGCAGGCTTTCGGGATTGCCTTCCCCTTTCGAGGTCGGAACCCATTGTACCTGCCATTGCAGCTCGCGTGTGGCCCGGGAGATTCGGGGCATACTGACCTGCCGTGGCCCGCTCCTTCCTCCGCTTTATCAGCGGCGGTCTCCTCAGTGTGCCTGGCGCAAAACCAGTAGCAACAGAGGACGCGGGTCTCGATCGTTGCCTGACTTAACAGGACACCTCACGGCACGAACTGGCGACGGCCATGCACCTCCTCTCAGCTCGTCTGGCAAGACCTTTAATCTGGCCTTCAAACTGCTGTCGCTCCCGGTGAGATTTCCGGCGTTGACTCCAATTAAACCGCAAGCTTCACCCCTTGTGGTGCTCCCCCGCCAATTCCTTTAAGTTTCAATCTTGCGATCGTACTCCCCAGGCGGCAGGCTTAACAGCTTCCTTGCGGCACTAGAGCGGCACGTGGCCGCCCAAACACCTAGCCTGCATCGTTTACAGCTGGGACTACCCGGGTATCTAATCCGGTTCGCTCCCCCAGCTTTCATCCCTCACCGTCGGGCGCGTTCTAGCCGACAGCCTTCGCCACTGGTGGTCCTCCCGGGATTATAGGATTTCACCCCTACCCCGGAAATACCGTCGGCCTCTCCCGTCCCCTAGCCGAGCAGTATCCCCCGCACACCAACGATTAAATCGGTGGATTTAACAGGGGACTTGCCCAGCCAGCTACGGATGCTTTAGGCCCAATAAACATCCACACCACTCGGAGAGCTGGTATTACCGCGGCGGCTGACACCAGTCTTGCCCTCTCCTTATTCCCCCGGCTAGTTACACCAAGGAAAAGCCATCCTCAGCGGATGGCACTCGGGGTAGCCCCGTCACACTTTCGTGCATTGCGGAGTTTTCGCGACTGCTGCGCCCCGTAGGGCCTGGGCCCTTGTCTCAGTGCCCATCTCCGGGCTCCCGCTCCCACGGCCCGCACCGGTAAAAGGCTTGGTGAGCCATTACCTCACCAACAACCTGATCGGTCGCGGCCCCATCCTTGGGCGAAACCTGCAAGCATAGTGCAGGAGTCCTTTCTGGCGAAGACTCATTCCAGAGTTCTTCACCTATTGGGAATTAGCCCCAGTTTCCCGGGAGTATTCCTATCCCAAGGGCAGGTTAGCCACGTGTTACTGAGCTGTGCGCCGCGCCTCCTTTTGGCCAGAAGGCGCTCGACTAGCATGTCTTAGTCCTATCCCGATAGCAGTGGGGTCCGGCAGGATCAACCGGAGTTATGCACTCCATGTTGTTCCGTCGGATCATGTGTTTTTTGTGTGGTACGAATATTTTGACACTTTTTTGTTTCTCGCATTTTGTGCTTAACTGGATTTGGAGGGAGAAACATTCCACTCTATACGTCAAAGCCCAATTCAGACCTAACTGAGCAATTAATCAGGTCCACATATCATATTTTTGTCCCCGCAACTGGAGGCCAACTCCATCATCCCTGTAAGGCGTAATCGCCGTTTCGGTACGGGTTGAGCCGCCGCCATGTGAAAATTGCGGGGCTAGCAATTATAGCTGAATTCTAACAGAAGTTCACTCTGCAAATATAAACATTCCGTTTGCATTGACTTAAACATCGTAACAAACGCTAAATCTCGCCAAATCCAATTTTTCATCAACTAACTTGGGATTTGAGATGGTTGTGTTGCATTTTAACTCTTTTTATCGGTTCTTTTTGCAGAAAAAATTTTTTGGGGATTGAACTAAAGGTTGATCAGGTAAAGTTTTGCACACGTTACTAATTTGCCAATCAAATCTTTGAGTGAAACCAGCGCGTAAAAGTTTCTTTGTTTTGTATTTGGCCATCAACTTTTATCGAGAACGAACCTCTTTTTGAGAACTAAATATAATAAATACTTAAAAAGTAACTCACATGAACTTGTGAGGGCTTAGAATACCTTTCTTGTACGGGAGATGCTAAACGTAACGTTGAGAAAGCACCTTAGTGCTGCGATGAAGAAATGCTTGAATCAATCGACGATTGACACTATGCTAGCCAATTACAAATCCAATCGCATAAATAAGAAATAGTCTTGAGGTGTTTTGTTACAAAACTTCAGGATTTTGTTTGCTTGAGTTCCTATACCGACTATTTGAAACAATTCATTTAAAATATCCCTTGGCACAAAAAAAGAACAGAAAGGAATTAGTCCATTTTGAAAATAGTTAGAGTTTAAGCCAGAGCAAAATACCCATTATTAAACCGTAAATCGCTAAAGCCTCTGCCAAAGCTACTATGAGAAAAGCTCTAAAGAATGTCTCAGGCCTCTCTGCAAGGGCGCTAACAGTAGCGCTCCCAACAGCGGAAATAGCATAACTTGCACCCAAAGCTGACAAGCCAACGGCTAACCCAGCAGCAATTGCTATACCAATTTTGTCATATACTCCCCCAGTAGCAGTTTGGGCTTGAACTGTTGTTACAGTATAAGCTGCAGCAATCCCAATTATTGGCAGAAGTACTAATGGTAAAAGAAGGAAAAGGATGAGTATTCTTGGTTTCAAATTATTTCGCCTACTAATTAGTCAACGCATTCTAAGTATTAACTTTTTTCTTACTCTTCGAAGCGACATTTTTCCGATGGGGACTGATTTATATTTTCTCCTGTTTTTTCAGCTTCTTTTCTTACTTTTTCGACTTTTTCTTTTATTTTTTGTATTTCTTCTTTTGCCTTATTTTCGATGGATTTGTTGTATTCTACGTAGTCCTTTTCCAGTTTTTTCTTAATTGACATTTTCTTTCCTTCCTATTTCACGACTAAAACTGGACAAGTTGCGTATTCAATTACACGTTGTGTAACACTGCCAATGAGAATCCTTTCGGCACCTCGACGCCCCAAGGTACCCATCACTATCATATCCATGTTTAATTCTTTTACTAGTTGCAGAATTTTTTCAAATGGTGTTCCTTTTGCAATCAAAGAAGTAGCTTTTATCCCAGCTTGCTCCGCTATACCGAGAACATAATTGATGTAGCGTTCACCGTTTTGTTTTAATTCACGTTCAACGTCTTCCTGTTTGGTTGTTTTTTCAAGGTGATCTAGAACCAACATGTCGATTACATAGACAAACGTAACGTGAGCACCCAACATCTTAGCCATACTGATTCCTAACTCTGCTGCTCGTATGCTATGATTTGAGCCGTCGGTTGGAATCAAAATATTTTTTAATTTCTCAAATTTTAAACTCAACTTTGACCATGCTCCTTAATCATGTGTTTAATTCTTTTAGTTCTGACAAATTCTTCTCTTTCTTTCTCTTCCAACACTTGCTCAATACGTTTAACCGTGTTACGGTACATTGGAATTAGAACGTAATTTAAAGCGTTTACACGCCGCTGAGTCTTATGGACATCGTTGGCAATTTGGAAAACTGTTCCTTCGGCTCTCGCTAATTCAGCTACGAAATCAAGCACTTTATAAAATTGATTAAAAGCCATATCCAATTCTGCGCTGGTGTTGGCAAAGCCATAATCAGGCTTAGCATCGATTTCTCTGTGAAACTCTATAATCGGAACTGTTACCCCCATTATACTGCGATAGTCCATTAAGAAGTCAGCTTTGAAACTTGAGCCTAAGGCCACGTTTTCTACAGTCTCTGAGCCCTTAGCCAATTGAGCCTTCATCAAATTGCTGTAGGCAATCGAAAGTGCTCCAACTAGTTCTTCTCTGGCTTTTTGCGCTTCAAAAATGCTGGTTCTTAGCTCACGTAGTAATATATCACGTTTTCGCTCCAGGATATCTCGTCCGGAGTCAGCTAGGCTTAAGGTTCGTTTTGTTTGGATAAGGTTGATTCTGGTTGCGCTAACGTTTTTTAGCGACATTTAAGTTACCTCATTTTTGGTTCTCGGAGAGAACTGCTTTATGAATTCAGCGTGGATTCCTGTTAGTTCCATCTCTGATAGAGCAGTTAAGGTGTCCCAAGCGATAGAAAGTGTTTGTTCAATACTTCGGTTTTCAGTTTTTCCTTGGTTAATCAAGTTGTGTTCAAATCGCTCGCCAAAACGCAAATACTCTTTATCTCTGCTTCCCAAACCTTCTTCTCCGATGATTGTTACTAGAGACTTGACTGCATTGTATTGAGAGTAAGCCGAGTAAAGTTGGCTTGCAACATCTGCATGATCTTCTCTAGTTCTTCCTTTCCCGATTCCATCCTTCATTAGCCGCGAGAGACTTGTGGTTATGTAAATTGGAGGATAGATACCTTGTTTTTCTAGAGATCGTGAAAGAACTATTTGTCCTTCAGTAATGTAACCTGTTAAGTCTGGGATAGGGTGGGTTATGTCATCATTTGGCATTGTAAGAATCGGCATTTGCGTAATTGAGCCTTTTTTACCTTCAATTCGCCCAGCCCTTTCATAGAGACTTGCTAGGTCACTGTACATATATCCTGGATAGCCTTTGCGGCTTGGAACCTCCTCCATAGAAGCGCTGACTTCACGAAGCGCCTCACAGTAGTTAGTCATATCAGTCAACAATACGAGAACATGTGAATCTTGCTCGTAAGCCAAGTATTCTGCCAACGTCAAACCAGCTCGAGGAGTGATAATGCGTTCCACAGGCGGGTCTTCTGCCAAATTGAGAAACATAGCTACATTCTTTATAGCTCCTGTTTCTTCGAAGCTGTTTCGGAAAAAAGCTGCGTCGTCGTGTTCCAACCCCATTGCGATGAAAACTATGTAAAATTCTTCGCCTCCTCCCCGAATCTGAGCCTGTCTAACAATTTGAGCAGCCAACTCGTTGTGAGACAAACCAGGTCCGCTGAAAACTGGAAGCTTCTGGCCACGCACAAGGCTAGTTAGCCCATCAATTGCTGAGATTCCTGTTTGAATGAAGTCCCGTGGGTATTCTCTTGCAATGGGGTTTAGAGGATAACCGTTTACATCCCTTCTCTCTTCAGTGAAATAGCGAGGATGCCCATCGATGGGTTCTCCAAAACTGTTCATTACTCGCCCCAGCATTTCTGTGGAAACTGGCACTTCCAAGGGTCTACCAAGAAAGCGGGTACGGGTCTGTGAAGGTGACAAACCTGTGGTTCCTTCAAAAACCTGAATTGTTACAGCCTTCTGATTTACCTCTATGACCCTACCAAGCCTCGTTTCGCCTGTTTGCACTTTAACAGAAACAAGTTCATTGAACCCAACACTGTGAACGTTTTCGACAACAATTATAGGACCAGAAATTGAAGCAAGCCCTTTATATTCTAAGTCGCCCGACATAATCTTACCTCAAGCTTGCCTCCAACTCTTCGAAACGTTGACGCATTCTAACCTCCAAATTATCCAAATCATCTACTTTTTCGTTGGGTATGGTTATTTTCATGCGTAAAATCTCCTGCAATATCGGCAACTGAGTAACCTTGAATACAGGTGCACCTTTACCCACTATTCGTTCCGCCAACTTGTGGAATTCCATAATTATCTTCAGCATTTTAAACTGTTTTTGAGGAGAACAATAAGTATCAACTGCGTCCAGAGCGTTCTGTTGCAGAAAAGCGATACGAAGGACCCGCGCTGTTTCTAAAATCAAACGCTGACGGTCAGGCAAAGCTTCAGGACCAACCAGTTTAACGATATTTTTTAGCTCATCCTCGGACTGGAGTGTTCGCATCGCTTCTTCGCGGTAACTATTCCATTCCTTATCAACTTTCTTGTTCCACCAACCAGCAAGTTCTGTGATATACCCGCTATAGCTTTGCATCCAATTTATCGCTGGATAGTGACGTGCATCCGCCAATTCAGGATCTAAAGCCCAAAAGACACGTGTGAACCTTTTTGTGTGCTGAGTTACAGGTTCTGAAAAATCGCCCCCTGGAGGAGAAACAGCACCAATTGCGCTAATTGAACCATTCCGCTTTTCGGTTCCCATTGTTTCCATTACACCTGTACGTTCGTAAAATTCTGCTATCCTCGAAGGCAAATAGCTTGGGAACCCCTCTTCGGCGGGCATTTCTTCTAAACGTCCTGAAACTTCCCTAAGAGCTTCTGCCCATCGGCTAGTTGAATCTGCCATCAAAGCTACAGCATAACCCATATCACGGTAGTATTCAGCAATGGTTATTCCCGTGTAAATGCTGGCTTCTCGGGCGGAAACCGGCATGTTGCTCGTATTAGCTATTAATATTGTTCGTTCCATAAGCGGGTGACCGGAGGTTGGGTCGATTAATTTGGGAAAACTCGTAAGTACATCGACCATTTCATTTCCGCGTTCTCCGCAACCTACATAGATTATTAGGTTTGCATCTGACCATTTAGCAAGCTGTTGTTGAGTGATTGTTTTTCCTGTGCCAAAGCCTCCTGGAATAGAGGCACTTCCACCTTTAGCAATTGGAAAGAATGTGTCGATAACGCGTTGCCCTGTGATTAGCGGAGCTGATGTAGGGAGACGACGGGTATAAGGGCGGGGTTTTCTAACAGGCCACCTTTGCAGCATAGTTAGTTCTGTCTTGGCTTCGTTTGTTTGTATTGTGGCGATTGTCTCCGTAATTGTGTACTCACCTTCTGAGGTTAATTGAACGAGTTTCCCACTAGCATTTGGCGGAATGGTGATTTTGTGCTCCACTAGGTCAGTTTCTTTAACTGTTCCCAGAACGTCACCGCTAGTAAGTTGTGTTCCGACTTTGGCTTTGGGCGTAAATTGCCATTTCATATCCCGAGAAAGCGGTTTTAGTTGGCGTGTGCGCTTGATAAATGGACCAGTCGCCGATTTCAAAACTTCCAAAGGTCGTTGTATACCGTCAAAGACATTTCCCACTAGACCAGGAGCCAGCTCAACCGAAAGAGGACTACCTGTCCCTAAAACAATTTCCCCCAGTTTCAGCCCGGATGTGTCTTGATAAACTTGTATTGTAGCAGTGCCTCGTTCCAGACGGATAATTTCTCCTATTAGACCCGCACTACCTACTTCGACGAGTTCGTGCATCACTGATTGGTCCATGCCTTTGGCTTCAACAACTGGACCTGCAACGCGAATTACACTTCCCTCAGCTGTCATTTATTGTTCTTCCTCCACGAACAATAGGTTAGCTATTTCACTGCGAAGGGCAATTTTCAACTCAGCTAATCGATTGTCTAGTGTACCATCGTATGTTATGCTGCCATCGGTGGTTTGAATTTTATATCCGCCAATATAATTCGGGGTCTGATCAAGGAGAGTCAGGTTGATAGCCAATTTCTGAGACAAGTTCTTGAGGTTCCCGTTAGCGAGCCATTTTTTGTCTTTATAATTTACTTGAATAGTGAGGTCTTTGGATCCTATTTTTGAGGCTGCTTTTTTGATTTGTTCTGTCAAAAAGGTATAATACTCATCTGTTTCTGTAAAAGCTTTGAGTTTTTCTATGGCTATCTGGAAAGCTTGGTCAACTATCTTTTCTTTAGTTTGAAGAAGAATATTTCTAACTTCAACGTCGGTCAACGAATTAATTTTTTTTCTTTCAGCTTCCGCTTCAACTTGTGACTTATTAACTATTGACAAATAATTATGGTCAGCTTGCTCTCTTGAAATTTTCAGAGTTTTTTTTGCTTCGTTTTCAGCAGCAATAATCAAAGCTTCTGCTTCTTTCTGAATGTCTCCTAACACTTCAACTGCAATAGCTACTAGACCATCTTTAACATTCATGAATGTCTTCTACCTACATCCTGACGCCTAAGGATTTGCTGACTAAATCAGCCAAATTCACTTCGCTCATTTTTCCATTGCTTGCTGGAACTTCTACGATCAGGGGGCTAGTACGTGAACGCCTAACGTCGTTAATAATTCCATGAATTTGCTGATCAACCGAGAATTCTTCGCTTATTATGATAATAGCTAAGTCGTTGCGGGTTAAGGCTTCTTCTAAGAATTTTTTAGCGTCGGTTACCGAAATTGCTTCGGCGCTTTCAATACCAACGAGCCTAAAACCAGTGACCATGTTGTTATCGCCTATGACCAAACCCAGCATACAGCTATCCTCAATGAAAGTTTAATTCTTAGGTTAATTTATATTTTGTTAGAGAAGCATGCTTAGACCGGAAAGAATGAAGCCTACTTCAGTAATTTGCGTCAAAAAAGACGTTGAGGTAGTACTGGAAGCCGTAAACAGCTTCGGAGAATTCCATATTGAGAAAGCAAGCGAAATCAAAAGCGTAAGTGAATATGATCAAAACATTCAGAGAGCTGAAGAAGCCCTCGTCACTGTAAATGAATTGACAAAACACCTAGTTATCCAAAAAACCGCTTTAACCGACATTTTCAAAGTAATCAAACCAACCAAATTACAAGTTTCCTCTGAAAACTGGCAAACACTCCAAGAAGCTACAATATCGCAGAGCTCTAACCTAAAAGGAGTTTTTGACGACCTCAACACCACACTTACAAGTCTGCAAGAAAAAGGAGCATACCTAGATCATCTGAAACGAATGTTAACAATAATTGACGAGATTGGCGTTGACCTTGAAGCAATCGAAGGACTAAAATTAATAAATATAACTATCGCAAGTGTACCGCAAAAGAATTTTCCTCATCTACTAGTAGCATTGATAGGAGTTCCAGTTATAATTCGTCGTTGTCGGTTAACAAAAGAGACAGAATTTTTATGTTTTGCAATGGCTGAAAAGTATAAATCAAGCATCGAAAGAACTCTTAAAACTCACCATGCAGAAATCTTCCGAATTCCAGAAAACCTGCCCCGAGATATTTCTTTGGCTCTAAAGAGAATTAATAATCAACAAGAGGAAAACAACGAGGAAGAAAAAAAGATTTCTTATGAATTAAAGAAGTTGGGTTCAGACAACCAAAACAAAATTATCACATGGAAAGAAACCATCGAAAACATCCTTGTACTTCTCCAAGCTCAAAAAAAGATGCTTCAATCGGAAAGACTATCAGTTCTTAAAGGATTTGTACCCAGACAGAAGTTCCAATCGCTTTCCGAAAAGATTCAAACTTCATTAAATGGAAAAGCACTCGTACTTGAAAATCAGTCGGCGCAAAACCCCCCAACTAAAATCGCACATAACCGTTTTGTCAGACCATACGAGGAAATTACAAAACTCTATGGGTTGCCGCATTATGACGAAGTTGATCCAACACCAATCATCGCGATCACTTTCCCTTTAATCTTCGGTTTAATGTTTGGCGACATTGGACATGGACTGGTTCTTTTATTAGGAGGGGGTATTCTTGGATTTTTAATTAAACGAGAACGAGCAATCAAGAATATATGCTGGATTTTAGCTTCTTGTGGAGCCGTAGCAGTCTTTACAGGGATCTTATTTGGCGAATTCTTCGGAAAGCAGTTGTTTGCTCCATTGTGGTTTAGTCCATTTGACAATGTGTTCACGTTTCTAATCTTCAGCCTGTTTGTTGGAGTAGCTCAAATAATGAGCGGGCTAGTTTTGGAAATGACAAACTTTTTCCTTAAACATAATCCGATAGATGCTGTGTTGACTTCGATTCCCAAAATTGCGTTTTACAGCGGTGCAGTCTACCTTCTCGCATTCTACCAACTAAATTTTTCAGCATGGCTTAGCGGTCCAATATTATTAGTGCTCGTTCCAATAATCGTCTTGATTCTGGGCAAACCAATCTTTTTCTCTATCTCAAGGTCCTCAACAGCTACCGATGAGGAAAACTCATTTGGGCAAAGACTCTTCGAAAGTGGAGATTTGATAACTCGTCTGCTAAGTAACACTATGTCTTACACTCGAATTCTTGCTTTGCTTATGGCTCATTGGGCTCTTGTTCTTGTGGTTTATGTTGTAGCTGGCTTAATTGGGTCAGCTTCGGTTTTAACTGCTATCTTAAGCGGTTTCATCATAGTTGCTGGGAACGTTTTCGTGATTGCTCTCGAAGGATTAATCGTGTTCATTCACACGATGAGACTACATTTTTATGAATGGTTTAGCAAATTCTATGAAGGTACAGGAGTGGAATTTGCTCCTTTTAAGCAAAACTTTGTTCATACCGAAATCACTTTGAAGAAGAATATCTCTTAGAAAAAAAGTTGGCGCTCAATATCCTCAGGCTTCTTCCCAGCCCCTACGCCTAGACAAACAACAATGAGATTTCGAACCTCAAAGCTTTTCTTAGTTAAAAAAGCCAAAACAGCACCTACATTAAAGATCTCTTTGATCCTAGTTTTTTTGGCGTGTTCAAGTAGTGCTTTTTCAAAGGCGTTTTCAGCAAGAGCAATTGTCTCCTGGGGAGATTGTGTTTTATCAAAATATTTGGCGTAGAAGGTTTTAAGCACAATTTTTAGGGCTGATTCAAAATCTGAAGAACAGACAATGTCCTCAACGGTCTTGTCAGAAATCCTAAACCTTTTAGTTGGCACAGCTATACGCAGCCAATTTGAATCATAGTTTAAGAGTTTACACCGCAACAGCAGCAATAAAACATAGCTGTCTACTTGAAGGCTAACATAGGGATATGCATGTGGTTTTTCTTTTTTTGGCAGACTCTGATAGGCCGCCCATAGTTTTTCATAGTAGAATTTGTCCAGAAGTACATCAAAGCAGGTCGTTGAAGCATTTTCCTCGTAACTTTTGAAACCCATTTTCAAGGCAGAAGCGTATTTAGTTTTCTTTAGGGTACTAACAACTTGATTTATGCTCGAAGCTCTAATGGCTTCCTCCATTATTGCGAGGTTGTTAAGGTAATTTTCTGGCGCAAAGTAGATTTTGGCTTGTTTTTGTTCAAGATGTAGCTCAGCATTGACTGCCTTGATTATAGTTTTAATGTTTTCTACCTCAAATCTTATAAGATAATGTTTAAGAAATTCGGCCGTTTTCTTAGGTGAGTTAATTATTATTTTAACGTAGGTTCCGATCAAATTTTCATTGAATGCGCGTTCAAGTTTACGGGTGGATAATGGTGGAGTAACTTTGGCTATTTCCTGTTGGTAGCTACTTTCTCGCAGAGAACCAATTAGGTCAGCTAAGTTATTTGTCTCGGTTAGCCCTCTGAATTTGGATTCGCTTAAAAATTCGCTCCTTCCTGCTCCGATCTTGACAAGAACATTTGCATATTTAGTTGTCTGGCTCAAGGTCTCTCTTCCTCGAGAACAACTGACACAATTTGTGAAACAGCATTTTCCATTCGCTGGTTTGCTTTAAGAATGAGTGTTTCTGCATTTTTTTGGCTTTCTTTTAATTTTTGTTCTCGGTTGCGTTTTGCTTGTTCGATCGTACTCTCGTAGTTTTGTCGTGCTTCTTGCTGAGCGTAGGTTTTGCTACTTTCTATGAGTTTGCCTCCTTCTTTTTGTGATAGACTTATTATTTCTTTAGCGTTTTTCTGGGCCTGGGCTCGGATTTCTTCTGCTTGTGCTTCGATTTTTTTTAGTTCCTCCCAGACTTTCTCCATGTTTTCACACATAGGTTTAGCTTTGCGGTCAGTAATAAAATATCCTCTTTCTGCATTTTGAAGTTAGTTGTTAATGATTCTTTGATGGTCTTTTCGGGTGAATTGGGAAAATGCTTTAAAACCCTATACCAACCTTAGAGGCTGGTTACGATACGAGTATGGCGAAGGAAAAGGAGAAGGAAAAGAAAAAGACTGGATTTGACTATCGCTCTTCACGATTCTTTTCCCTTCTTTTCCCAGCGATATATCTTGTGGCTATAGCTATCTTTAGCATTCAATACAGTATTATTCCTGGTCCTGAATTTCTCATCTTAGCTTTTTTGATTTATGCGGCATATAATCAAAAAACTTGGCGTTTCCTCAAGGATTGGCTACCCTTTATCACCGTGTTTATTTCCTACGAAATCATGTATGGATTTGTCGGTGTAATCTCCAAGTACAATCTGCATGCCGGACCTTTCAACCTTGAAATGGGAATGTTTGGACAAATTCCAAGCTTAGTTCTCCAACAAACAATAAGAATGCCTATCCTAGATTATATGGGAGCCTTCTTTTATTCGCTGCATTTTTTTGCGCCGACAATTTTTGCTTTTATCCTTTGGAAAGTTAGCCCTAAAAATTATTGGAAATATACTGTTGCTTTTGGGATTTGCACATATGCGGCACTCATCAGCTTTCTTTTCTATCCGGTTGCGCCTCCATGGTGGGAGCTTAGTACGCATTCGAGTCTTACTTATTCTGGACCAACTGTTATTAGAGTGTTAACTGATTCGGTCGACGCCAACTTAGGCATCCCAGTTTACAGAACCCTCTTTGATATTTTTGGTGCCAATCAGTTCGCCGCTTTCCCCAGCATGCATTCAGCTTTGCCCTTCTTGATATCTCTATTCGCTATTAAAATTTGGAAAATAAGAGCTCTACCGGTCTTAATCTTCCCAATCGGTGTTTGGTTTAGCGCTGTGTATCTCGGTGAACACTATTTTGTAGATGTTTTGGGTGGTATAGCATATGCCTTTTTGGCGTTCGTTGCAGTGGAAAAGATTCTCCCATTACTTGCTAAAAGAACTGACTTCCTGAAAAAACACATGCCGAGCTAAACAAACTTTGAAAACCACTCTTACATTAATTACGGCATAGGGTGTGCAAAATTTAGTTTTATTTTTTGCGTTTCTTGTTCATCTGCCAGAACAACAACACTTTGAAAATTCTTGTTGTTATTCTACCAATCTTCAATGCACAAGAAGGCAGCTTTAGGCGTATTGCTGCAAAATTCTTTCCCAGAATAACACGCAATCGTTATGTGTGGGCAGCTTTGTTTTGGGCAGATTAAAAGGACGAAGGATTTCAACTCTGTAGTTGTGTTTTCTAATCTTTAATCGAAGAACTCTGATTGTCTTGGATGCCCATATCTTGAATTTTCTGTTGTTAGTTTCTTTAGAAGCGATTGCTTTGTTACCAAAGCCTGACAGCTTAACAGGCTTCATGAAGATGAAAAAGCGCTAACTGGATTAAAAATTATCCTCAGCTTTATATGATAAGTGAGAAGTTGATTTTGGCAAGAACCTGTTCTTAACAGTTAATAGCAAAATATCAAAAAACATAATTGACAGTTACGACAACGAATATTGTCAATATGACAACCCCCAAGAGGTTTAAAGTAACAACTCAAGACGCATACAACTATGCCGCCAGCAAGTTTTTTGCAGATCAACAGCTTGCAATCGTGCTAAAACTGAACGGGAACCTTGAAGAAGATTTGTTTGAACAAGCGATTCATTTAACGATGGATCTGGAGCCTATTTTAGGGTGTCAATTTGTTGAAAACGGTAATGAACCCTTTTGGGAACGCAGAAATGATTTAGAAAATACAAAACTGTCAGACGTAGTTAAAGCTGACCCGCCTGAGGATGCGCTTGAAACTTTTGTTAGTTCGCCTATTCGCGCAGATTTAGATCCCCTTGTTAGAGCAAGGATTTTTCGGGGAAGGAATACAGATACACTTTGCATCAAAATAAACCATTCAGTCTGCGATGGGGGAGGCCTCAAAGAATATGTTTTCATGCTTTCCAACATCTATAACACTTTAGTCAGCGGCAAAGAATGTATTGTTTTACCTAATTTAGGCAGAAGAGATCAGAGTCAAATACTCCAACTAGCTAAAGATACTAAAAACCTCGCCGTGAAAGGGTTTCCTCAACCAACTTGGACTTTATTACAAAAAGCTGGAACTGAACCCCTACATTGCTTCAGGATTATTCCGAAACCAAGGTTTGAAGAAATAAAGAAATATGCTCAAAATAAAAGTACCTCGGCAAACGATGTGCTTCTTGCTGCTCTATTTCGAGCTTTTTTTGTTTTAAACAACACACCAGCAGATTCTCCGATGATAATGCAGGTTTCTATAGACCTAAGAAGATACCTTTCAAAGCAGAAAGCGGAGGCAATATGCAACCTTTCGGGAGCATTATATGTCGCTTTGGAGAGGAAAGTTGGCGAAGAATTTGATGGAACATTAGCAAGAGTTAGTGCAGCAATGAGTAGACTTAAAGAAAATTATCCTGGCTTAGAGAGCGCCGCAGGTTTAGAATATTTGGCAAGTCAAGGTTATATTGGCTTAGAGAAATACTTGGAAGAAACATCCGCGATTGGTAGAAAATTTAACGTGACTTTTCCGTTACTTTCAAATTTTGGTGTTCTCAGTCTTTACGGCTTTGGTGAACTAAAAGTAATAAATGAATTCATTTCTAGCCCGATTATGTATCTTCCTGGATTCATGCTGGGAGTGAGCACTTTCAATGACGAAATGACGTTTTCAATTGGATATTGCGGAAAAGAAAATAGTCAACAAATAAACAGATTTCTTGAAATCTACGTCGCTGAGTTACCTTTAATGTAGAATTGCAAAACTGCACCAGAAAATAATTCTTAAGAAAGCAAATTGCAATAGGAATGATTTTATAATTCCAAATTGTCTTCTTAAAAAATAAGTGAATTATATGTCTGAAGCAATAGAAAAAAGAGTTCGAAACGCACTCGATGAAATTAGACCGCAAATTCAAGCTGACGGAGGAGATGTTGAACTGGTGGCAGTTGGTAATGACTCCGTGAAAGTTCGCTTGGTTGGGCATTGTGCGGGTTGTCCGATGGCTGCGATGACGCTTAAAAACGGCGTTGAAGCACTCATTAAGCAAAGAGTACCAGAAATAAAGAAAGTTGAAGCAGTCCAATAGTCAACTTTCTCTCAAACTTTTAAAACCCTTTAATTTTAAATCGAATCAACTTTTTCTCGTGAATATTTATCCAAAAACTGAAAGGGTTAACGATAGTGCCATGATCTAACTCCGAAGGAACATTGAGTTATGGAGCTTCTTTTGGAAAAATAGATTCAAGTAATTACCATCAAGAAACACATAGTAAACAAAACCTATACTATGGGCAAGGATGGTTCCTAGTGACTCTTTTGATATCTAACGTTTAACACATTGCCCTGAAACGGCATCAAAATGGTTTGTGTTCCCATAGTCGCAGGTCTTGCAATCATTTTTTATATCCTGACCAAATGGGCATCCTTTCAAATCGGCCATATTTTACTCCTCAAGTTAGTGTGGAAGTTACCGTTGTCATATTCTAATTATTCCAAAAACTATTTTTTCTTAATTAATTTTTCTGTGTGGAAACCATTAAACATTGAGGTATAGATCGAAATCTAACTGAGCATGGGAGATTTCACCACTTTACTTGGTTTACGATTTGATTGATACTGAGTTGATGCTACAATTTTGATAATAGAACTTGCGCCGAAAATCGTCTTAGTTTTGGTGGTTAAGATTGGAATTATAACATTTTTAGCTGGATGTGCAAGTTTTTTAGTATATGCTATGATAGCTTAATAAATAGCAATTCCAACAAATGTATTTCAGGCAATCAGAAAACTCGGTTATCATTTTGGCTGAGAGTTCATTGATAACACATGTTTGCCTTGTTTGGAGCATTTTAATTAAAGAAGGGATAGAGGGGTAAAAAAAAGATGAGAGAAAAACGTGACAAAGTAGCCATCCGTGGACTAAGAGATGTCGCAGCAGCTGAAACCAAAATTAGCTATGTAAATCCAAATGGAACACTTTACTATTTAGGGTACAATATTGACGATCTAGTGGAAAACATCATCTACTCAGAAATTCCGTACTTACTACTTTATAAAAAATTACCCAAACAAAAAGAGCTAAGCCACTTTCAAAATGAACTTTTTAATGAAATGAAACTTCCAAAACCGATTGTTGAAAGCATTAATTCAACCCCCAAAACCTGCCACCCGATGGACATTTTACGCACCGAAGTGTCCCATCTAGGAGAATATGATCCAGATGATAAAGACTTTTCTGACGCTGCAAACATTAGAAGAGCTAAACGATTAATTGCCCAAGTTCCTACAATAGTAGCTACTATTCATAGAAGTCGATTTAATAAACCAGTTCCGGATCCAAAAAAAGAATTCACTTTTGCCCAGAACTTCCTCTATATGTTTAGCGGAGAAGTCCCAGACGAAATGGAGACAAAAGTCATCCATCGCTTCATGGTACTTCACGCTGATCACGGGTTCAATGCGTCCACGTTCGCTGCACGGGTAACGGCCAGCACCAATTCAGATATGTATTCAGCCATAACTTCGGCCATTGGAACCCTCAAAGGTCCCTTACATGGAGGAGCAAGCGAAAAAGTGATGGAGATGCTTGATGAAATTAACCTTGAAGAAGAAGTTGAGGAATACATAAAAGGGCTTTTGGATGAAAAAAAGAAGATTATGGGTTTTGGTCATAGAATGTATAAGGCTCAAGACCCCAGAACTAAGCATCTCCGAGGGATAGTTGAAGATTTTTGCCATCGAGAAAGACCACTAAAACTGTATAATAGGTGCATCCAGATTGAAAAGATTGTTCATGAGAAAAAAAAGATCTACCCAAATGTTGATTTCTACGCCGCAGTCGCCATGGATGCATTAGGGGCTTCAAAGGAGTTCTTTCCACTGTTCTTTGCTTCAAGCAGGATATCTGGTTGGGTAGCTCATGTATTGGAACAGTATGAAGATTCAGTTCTTCTTCGCCCTTCATCAAATTATGTTGGGGAATTCGAAAGAGTGTTCGTTCCGATAGAACAACGATAAAAATCTATACATTTCGAGCAAGCCAGATGGAGAAGGGGTTCCCTTTAATGGCGCCCAAGTTAGTTTACAAAAAATATTGATAGTTAATTTGAACCTCTTGGATTAGCAAGTTAAGCTAATCAAAGAAAATCCCAACTCAATCGTGTGTTTCTACGTTTTGGAGAGTTAATTTAATCGCTTTTCAGGTTTTAGCCGAGTACTTCTTAGATAAGCCAAGATCACCACTACGGCTAAAATTGTCACTATAATAACCAAACCTAATTGAATAGTCGCAGTCAGATATTTGATGCCTATGAATTCTGTGAAGGATATGCCATTACTAGGTGAACTCGTCGAATTTGAAGATAGAGAAGAGATAATTGTTGTATCGTTCCAATTGATAAGTTTGTTGTATTCTTGAGAACGGCCCATCTGAAGATAATCTTCGTAAATTATGTCTAGTTTAGACCCGTATTGTTCAAGCAAACTTCCTAAGTTTATGCTTATTGGAACCGATAAGTCGTCGGCTTCCCATAACCCCCAAATCTTGTCGTTTGGGCCTCGAAAGCCGTACGCATAATCTTTAGGAAGCATGTAAGCAGTTCGTTCATTTGTTAGGCTCAGTTTTCGGGGGTTTGTTTGTGTATATTGCCAGAATTGTTTTAGAGCATCTAAATGTTCTTGATTAAGAATTCCATCCGAATAGTTCTTGTTCGAGTTGAAAACTGCAATATATTTTGCTCCATTGTCATAGGCAAGCAGAAGATCGTTGTAGAGTTCTTCATCTGTCTCTATATATGGTGGTTGTGTATAGGTCCAAGTTATGATTGCGCCCCAATCCTTGTCTTGGGCCGTTGCTGCACCTCTACATAATCCTGCATTCAATTGTCTACTGTAGTTCCAGCCAAACTGAGCTAAGAGTACGTCGTAACCTGCATTATAGTCAAACCAGTAAAGCGCATAATCCGAAGTAAACAAGGAAATATCCTCTCCGCTGGAATAGCCGTTTCTGAACAAACTTACAGAGCCATTTACCTTAGTGTTAAACTCTCTGCTGGCTTCTTCGTAACTATCGGCCTTTGGAACTACCATCCAGCCAGAAGTGTGATCCAATTGTCGTCCCCCAACTTCATCAGAGTAATAAATACCCAAAAAATAGTTTCCCCATCGGGTTTTAGCCGTTTCAAACCAGGTTGATTTATCAATTGAAAACAGAGAAAAATCTAGAGGGTATTCTTGGTAGACAATAAAAAACAATCCTTTATCAAAAAGATATTGACAGGCTTCTTCAAGCATGAACCTGTTTTGTGTAACGCCTGTGCAACCCAAAATAAAGAGATTAGTGTATGAAGCTACTTCGTCGGCTAATTGTTTTACTTGCTCTACATCGCCAAAAGCCAAATCGATACCCACAAAAACATCTGGAACATTTTGAGATTTAACAAAGTTGTAAGATAATGAGCCTAATAGAGCTGAACAAATTAAGGTGAGAAATAAAAAGAAACCTGTTAAACGAATCTTCATCGGTAACAAAATTAAAAATCTGAATATATTAAAGTTTTTAGAATATGTAAACGAGTAGCCCGGGAGAGATTCGAACTCTCGTCAAGGGCTCCAGAGGCCCCTATGCTTGACCACTACACCACCGGGCTTCAAACTCAAACAGACATCTTTGATTAATATTTACTTTAATATTGCTATTCTTCTTTGGCACCGTTTTTCACTTTTTGGGCTTCTTGAACACAGTAGCAGTCTTGATTGATTCTATTGTAGTCACTGCAATGCCATAATGTATCAACGATTGGATTTTGGTTTTTTCCGTGACGTTTGGAGCAGAAAATTTTTGTTGGGTAATCGTAACTGTTGTGGCCGTCGCAGTTGCCACAGTAATTCCTTTGAGGGTTGTTCTTCACTGGTTGGCGCCCCTGTCTTTGCAGTGTAAGAAGGGTTCGCGTTTGAAGTCTCTCCCTAGCCGTTCCCTCATGGAGGCAACAAGGAAAGGAAAAACCATTAACGCCTCACCGATAACCATGACATGATCTGCTTCGCCCTTCATTTTGCCCCAACTAACTGTTTCCTCTAGTGTTGACCCCGAAAGGCCACCTGTTTCTGGACGATCCAGCGTTATTACTATACCATAGTCTAAGCCTTTTTTTGAAGCGAGTGCTGCGGATTGGACGGTGTTGCGAGGTACGCCACCTCCGATAACAATCATACCGTTTTTAGGTGAACGGGTGCAGATACCGCAGATGGTAGGAACGTCTTTGAAGGCATCCAATTGCAAAATGTTCTTTTGGTCTTGTTGTGATGCATGGAGCCAATGGATAAAACCGAATTCTGAATCTCGTGCTGAAGGCAAAAAAATAGGAACGTTTTCTTCGTATGCCGCGCGCAGGATTGAGTTTTTATCGGTTAAACGTTTGCCAATTTCGTATGTGAATTCGTTTGAAGCTAAAGGTTCCCCTTTACGTTGTTTAGCGATGTCTGTGTACATTTCTGAGAGCTTGAAGTCTAATTTTACATAGGCTTCTTCTGGAACAAGAATATCATAGATTCTGAAAAGATGGTAACGGTAAAGCTCAGCATCGTCAACTATGTATCGGCCTTTGTAGTGGTGTCCTCCAACGGCTTCGATTGCATCATGAACCATACAGGCACCCGTACTTACAATCACATCCACTAGGTGATTTCGAATTAAATCGGCAACTAACGTCCGCATTCCAGCGGGAACGACTGCTCCTGAGAGCGCTAAGAATACGGTACAATCTTTGTCTTTAAGCATCTTTTCATAAATGTCAGATGCAGCTGCCAATCGTCCAGCTCCAAAGGAACCTGAATTTTTGAATTGAACGATGAGTTGATCTACAGTTAAGGCGCCAGATATTTTTATGTGCCTAACGGGTTCTTTTAGATAGTCTTTTCTTTCCATTCAAGATGCGCCTAAACGTAGTTATTACTAATTGTGGAAATATGTTTCTATCTTTAAAACGAAAAATAAGCAACAAAAGTCAGAGAATCAAGTTGCCTATAGGGCACTTCGTTTTCCTTTCCCCGATAACTTGAAATAATGTATCTAACAAATTGCATGCAACTGAGGCTACTCGATGATTTCAATTAATCTCCCAAAGATAGGCGAAGATGAAATTCAAGCTGTCGTAGAAGTAATGAAAAGCGGAATTTTAACAAGTGCATTGGGTTCAGGACCAAGAGTAACTGAGTTCGAAAGAAAATATGCAGAGTTTGCTGGAGTTAAACATGCCATAGCTGTTAACACGGGAACCGCTGCTCTACATTCCGCTTTAATGGCTGCAGAGATCAAGGCAGGTGACGAAGTAATCTTGCCGAGTTTCACGTTCG
Source organism: uncultured Candidatus Bathyarchaeia archaeon (assembly GCA_964413605.1). Lineage (GTDB taxonomy): Archaea > Thermoproteota > Bathyarchaeia > Bathyarchaeales > Bathycorpusculaceae > Bathycorpusculum. The sequence continues at coordinate 82,611 of CAYPSV010000004.1, forward strand.
TAGCAACCGCGGAAGCAGTGGTGCTTGCAGGTGGAAGACCAGTCTTTGCCGACATCGACTCCGAAACCTACACCCTATCCCCACAAGCCATTGAAAAGGCATTAACCAAAAAAACGAAAGCGATAATTCCAGTGGACCTCTATGGACTTCCTGCCGACATAAAACCCATAATGGAAATCGCCTCAAAAAACAACCTTTCAGTGGTTGAAGACTGTGCACAGTCACATGGAGCGACTTGCGAAGGAAAACCAGCAGGTGCCCTCGCGGATTTAGCTTGTTGGAGCCTTTATGCAGCTAAGAACATTGGAACTGGTGAAGGTGGAGTCGTAACAACCAATAACGATCAACTCGCAGAGAAAGTCAAAATGATAAGAACCCATGGAGAAAAAGCAAAATACCAATCACTCATGTTGGGCACGAATTATCGCATGACTGAGATTCAAGCCGCAATAGGCGTGGTACAGCTTAGAAGGTTACCAGAATTCCTTGCAAAACGTTCCCAAAATGCCCAGAGCTTAACCATGAAGTTGGAGAACACCAACGGAATAGAACTGCCCCCAAAACCAGAGAACAGAACACCAAGCTGGTACCTCTACACCATCAGAATAAAAGATGCAACAAAAGAAAAACGCGACAAAATCATAAGAAAAATGCATGAGAAAAGAATAGGAGCCGACGCCTACTACCCAACCCCAATTAACCAAATGCCATACTACAAAGAAAACTTCGGAACCTTCATCTTACCAGAAACCGAAAAAGCCGCAGAACAAGTTATCTCGCTACCAATTCATCCGGGCGTGACAGAAGAGCAAATGGATTTGATAGCTCAGACATTTTTAGCACTTCTGTAAGAAGAATTTCAAATGCTTTAAATCACTGCGAACCACAATTCTACTTCATTGCAAGGCGAAAAAACATGCAGATTGTACTGGTTGTTGGTTTGGGAGAAATCGGAAGTACGATATTTACTGTTCTAAAACAGAGCCAAAAGTTCGGGCTCTATGGCATAGATTTTAATAGAAAGAAAATGCAAGATTGTGGAACAACCGAGCCACCAAACGACTCTAACATTGATGTTTTGCAAGTTTGTCTTCCTGCCAAAGACAAGATCAAATTCGTTCAAATCGTTAAAAGCTATACAGAAAAGTACCAGCCAAAACTGACTGTCATAAACAGCACCGTTCCCATTGGTACAACCATGAAATTGTTCAAGCAATGTGGTGGATTAGTGGCTCATTCTCCATGCCGAGGAGTGCACAAGAATAAGGAGTACATGATAAAAGAGTTCAGACGCTGGACAAAATATGTCGGAGGCGCCACGCCTGAAGCAGGAAAAGCTGCAGAAGAACATTTCAAGTTAGCAGGATTAAAAACTAAAAAACTAGCCAATTGCACAGACACTGAATTTGCTAAACTATTTGAAACCACATACAGAACATGGATGATTGTTTTCTTCCAAAAAATGCAGCGCCTTGCAAGAAAATATAACATAGTAAATCCGGATTTGAACATTGATTTTGATGAAACCGTCGACTTTATCGAAGATACTCACCGTCAAAGACACGACAGGCCAGTCATGTTTCCAAATGCAATAGGCGGCCACTGCTTGCTTCCAAATTCAAAGCTTATGCTGAGTGAGTTTGAACCTGAATTGCTAAAACTCATAATAGAGAGCAACGACCAAATGACTGTGGAAATAGAAGACCCTGAGGTTTTAGCACAAATCAAGAAAATAACTAACCGAGTTGCTAGTTTTGAAAAGGAACAAGACAAGCAGGTTATGCATTGATTCTAGATTTTTTTACTTAGAGTTCAAAGATGTTAATATGAATATGAAGTTAATAATTACAATTAATTTTGTATAGTCATCCCTTCGGGACCATTACTATGATAGGCATAGTATTAGTTACGTTCAAAGGTCTGAATGGAAAAAAGGAAACATCCTTTATACGCTAAAATGGAAAATAAATAGTCTGAATTCCTAAGAATACAATTTGTCGCTACTTTTTACACGTTAAAATCTTATAGCCTTCATTAGACTTAGGGTGTTAATAAACTGGATCAATAGAATGCAGCTAAACTTTCATTTAACGGTTTGAACTACCGTTAGTGTATTAGCTCGTTTTCTCTAAGCAAGACACTCAAACCTTCGGCTAATAAAAACTTTGGTTCATAATGTAGAAGTTTCTGTGCTTTGGAAATATCCGCGTAACTATGCTTAATGTCTCCAGAACGTGACTTTTCATGAATGATTTCTAAGTCCTTACCGCTTAAATCTAAGAGAATTTTAGCTAGCTCATTTATAGAAGTGGGTTTGCCTGATCCAACGTTGAGGACTTGACCGCTAGCATCGTCAAGTTTCATAGCTGCTAAAACTGCAGCTGCAATATCACTTACGTTTACGAAGTCGCGTGTCTGTAATCCGTCGCCATAGATGACCAAGGGCTCTTTGCGGTTTATACGATCAATGTAACGTGTTATTACTCCGCTGTAATCGTTCATGCCTTGTCTTGGACCGTAGACGTTAAAGAAACGCAAAATAACAGAAGATAAAAGACCCCGCTCCTGGAAACCTTGGCAGTAGCGTTCGCCGATGAGTTTAGATTCAGCGTATGGAGAAATCGGATTGGGAGGTGTATTTTCACTTACTGGGAGGGTGGCTGGATCTCCGCATACTGCGCAACTTGAAATAAATACAAACCGGTTAACCTGCGCCTGAACGCACGACTGCAATAGGTTTAGGGTTCCAAGAAGGTTAACATCGAAAGTAAAGTTTGGATCTTTAATTGAGAGAGGCACGCTGATCATTGCTGCAAAATGGAGAACTGCATTAATGCCACGAAGGTTCTCGCGGACAAATGAAACATTACGAATGTCACCTTTCGCGAAAGTTACCTTTCCAGAATCTAAATGAGCATGTATGTTCTCTATCTTGCCAGAGGATAAATCATCGATTACTCTAACGGTGTAGCCCTCTTTGACCAAGCGGTCAACAACATGGCTACCGATAAAGCCAGCACCACCAGTAACCAGAATCTTCATTTTATCAGGCATAACATATTACTCAACTTAGTAATTTATTAAACAATTTGTTAGCTACATCGCAACTCAGAAAACACAAACAACCTCTTTAACAAAATAATCACCCGCTTGGCAATTATTGCGACTATCATGCCTGAAAAACAAAGACATAATGATGACTACAACAGAATACCCTTACTCAGCAAGTAGATAACCAAAGAGAATAACTAACCTGTTATAGCGGCATACCCTAAAAGAGATAGATCTTTGGAAAGATAGTTTGCTGCGATGTTTGGCAGATGCAAATGTTGTTCTTCATCCAGAATTTGGCTCATCTATGGATAAGACAGATAGTATATTTTCTCCAAACAATCTAAAAAACAGATCCAAGATTACTAAAGCAACCATCCTCACATTTTCTAATTGCTTGGCTGTCCCTGAAGTACTGAAGTAGAGCTTAGTTCATACTTAATTAACAAAACTATTTTTTCAACTTCCGAAACTTTTAGATCGGGGTACAAAGGAAGACACAAAACCCTGTCAGCTATCGAATCTGCATTCACTAAATGATATTTTTCCACTAAGTTCAATCCGGCACCTTTGAAGTAATCAAAATTAACTGTGAGAGGATAGAAATATTTTCTTGACTTGACACCATTCCTAAGAAGCATAAGATATATTGAATCTCTTTCCTTCTTTGAACTAAAAAGCACAGGCATGTAACTGTAATTACATTTAGAAGCTACAATCTTCTGGAATTTTATACCCTCGAAACCAGATAGCAACTCAACATAACGATTATAAAGTTTACCTCTAAGATTAATCGCGTTATCAATATTTTCAAGGTTACAAAGGCCCATAGAAGCTTGAAACTCATTCATCTTTCCATTAACACCAGCAAACGCAACTTCCTCTTCAGACTTAATTCCATGATTTCTAGCAAGCTTTAATTTCTCAGAAATTTCATCATCTTTAGCAATAGCCGCACCGCCCTCTATTGTATTAAATACTTTAGTAGCATGAAAACTCAATGTTGACCCATCACCAAAGTCAGTTATTGGTCGATTCTTATACTCCACACCAAAAGCATGAGCCGCATCAAAAATAAGTTTCAAACCATGTTCCTCTGCAACTTCTTGAAGTTTCTCTACATAGCAAGGGTTTCCATAAACATGCACAGCAAGAATAGCACTTGTCTTATCAGTAATTTTTCTACGCACGTCAAATGGGTCGACATTATAGGTTTCAGGATCAATATCAGCAAAGACAGGCGATAAACCAGCCCATAACAACACATTTGTAGTTGCTGCAAACGTAAAAGGAGTAGTAATAACCTCTCCTTGGATATCAAGCACCTTTAGCATGATTTGAAGAGATAAAGTGCCATTGGACATTAGCACAAGATTTTTGACTTTAAGATATTCTTCCAGTCTCTTTTCTAGTAACTGCACAAATTTCCCATCATTAGTTAACCACCGATTAGCCCATATCGTCTTTAAGTATTCAATGTATTTTTCGATTTGAGGAAGGTCAGCTTTCGTTACTGTAATCATTATTTACTACCTATCTATAGCTTTACTTTAATCACTAAGTGTTTATTTTAATGATTTCCCCAATCATAGAAACCTTTCCCACACTTACGTCCCAAGTGACCACGATTAACCATTTTTACTAAAAGTGGAGAGGGCGAAAACTTCTCACCAAGTTCTTTATTTAACACTTCACAAATCGATAACACAGTATCAGCACCTATATAATCAACCAAAACCAAAGGCCCCATAGGCCAATTCAACCCCAACTTAACAGCTTTATCAATGCCCTCCACACTTGCCACACCATCATCTACTAAAGAAACAGCCTCATTAAGAGCTAAAATTAGTAAACGATTAACTATAAAACCGGGTGTATCTTTATTTAAAACCACGGGGTCTTTACCCATCTGCTTTGATGCTTCACGTATCTCATTGATTGTACTATCAGAGGTTTGTTGCCCAGGGATTACTTCGACAAGCTTGATTAATTGAGGGGGATTAAAAAAATGCATTCCTGCAAAATTTTCAGGCCTGATTGTGACTAAAGCCAATTCTGAAATCATTATCGAAGATGTGTTAGATGCAATTAAAGCAGAAGACTTGGCGATTTTTTCAATATTCTTTATCAAAGTTTTCTTAGCTACAATATTTTCTGGAATAGCCTCAATAATTAGATCAGCATTTTCAACCGCTTCTTTGAGTGAAATCACGGGATGAATTTTACAGTAACAATGCTCAAACTGCGCTTGCGTAATCTCTTTTTTTTCCAAACGCCTATTCAAATCATTTTTTATCCTAGTCATTCCTTTATCGAGAAATTCCTCGTTGACATCCTGCAAATAAACATCACAGCTAATATTTTGGGCCACAAGCTGGGCAATACCGCTCCCCATCAAACCAGCCCCAATAATAGCCAATTTTTTTATTTCCAAAATATGCCTCCTAGCTGATTTAAGCAATTAAAGACCTTAAAGCTTACCACGGTTTCTCATCTATGCTTTTATAAATTTTCTTCACAGAAGCGGGAACTCCTGCTACTAACGCCATCTCAGGAACATCTTTGGTAACTACTGCCCCTGCAGCTATTACCGCTCCATTTCCAACCTTTACGCGTTCAATTACAGTTGCGTTAGTACCAACATAAACTTGCTCACCCAATTGCGCGAACCCCATGAGTTCTGCGCCAGGGGAAATTGTTGTAAAACTGCCTATGACAACATCATGACCAATATGGGCTCCGAGATTTGCAATAACATGTTGACCTATATGAATTTGACAGGTCATAATAACCCCCGCGGCAAAAATTGAACCAGCACCAATATCAACCCATCTTGATCGAACAACGTTTGGATGAATTATAGTATCAAAAGTAAATCCATCATTTTCAAGTTTTCTAATTAGCCGCTTGCGTTTAGTTGAGCCAATAGCAGCCACTAAAAAAACATCGTTATAATCCAAATTTATTATGGTGGATATATCTCGCACAACCTTACCGTTCAGCAATTGACCAGTCTTTCTACAATTTTCTTCAAAAAAACATACAACATCAGTTTCCCTCCCCGAATCGATAAAAATATTCAAGGTTTCCCTTGCAAACCCCCCCGCACCAAGTATACACATTTTTTTACCCACTTAACATCCACAAAGTCTGAAGAAGGTACGCACCTTAATATTAACATTAACATTTTTTAAGCCTACCCATATTAACAAAAAAATCCAGCATTCACTGAAGGTAAAAATAAACTACAAATTTTAACTTAAAAGGAAAATCCCCCGGGAAAATAAAATAATTACGGGTATGTATAGAACTTTTTATAAAAAAGCTCCAAGTTTCTAATATAAGAATTGTGACTATACATTTCATCACATAACTGGAATTGCTTAAGCTGGTAGGCACTATAATTATTTTCAATATCAAAATCTATGATGTCATTACAAATATTTTTAATCAGAGCATCATAACTTGGATATACCGTTCGAAGAGACTCAAACTTCTTCGGAAAGAATTCAGGCCGATATACGCTAAAACTTATAGCTCCACTGAATATAGATTCGACAAAATACCCATCTAAACCTTCTCCAAAAGTTAAAGCCCATTTCGCCTTAGCAATTACCTGTTTATATCGTTCATATGTTAGGTTTTGTATTACTTGTATCTGCAATTTAGGAAACATAGTGCGCAATGCATCAATAACCTCAGTTCGTCGAAAGTGAGGATCAGGCGAAAGAATCATTAGATCGTCTTTGTCTGCAAATTGACGATAACAGTATTTATCAGAACTAACATAAGTTGATAGTTTATGCAAAGGAAACCCTAGCTCCTTTCTAAGCTGCAACGTACAATATTTTTCATGAGCAGTAGTCGCCGTTAATTTCCCGATCCTGCCTAAACCATTAAGAACTCTTTTAGAGGGTAAATATTCAATATTTTGGAGAAGAATATTAATTGAAAAATGAGGTATTCCTCGAATTTTTTTACGATCAGCGGGAGAAATACTGCATAGGAAGCGAAACGCAAAATGCTCTGGTATATGTATTAATAAATCGTCTGGACTAAAAAACTTTAAAACATCCGAAAAATTCAGTAATACATTATTGTTTCTAAACTTTGTATATCTAAGCAGGGGAGGGTCACCAGGGTATTCGCATAATACAGTCTCAACATTAGCCATAACCGAGAGTTTCCTCGTTTCTTCGTACAATGAACAAATAGACAAAATTCCACCATTCACAGTATCTATACCAGGCGACATAAAAATCACCAATTTCTTAACATTATCCACATAGTTATTTTCTAGAAACCATCTCTGTTGCAATTTTATTCGAGTACACTTTGGCGAAAACGACAAAAAAATACCTATAGTCATTGAAAACAAATCATAAACGAACTTGCGTAGACTGAAAGGAACATAATGTCTAAAAAAGTTAAGCGCTAAAATAATCCCTTTCTCCTTTTCAAAATTAATCTCTGAACACTACTGCTTGTAAGTATGTAAATAAGTACTACCACAGATGCAGTCGATATTGTCACTAAAACTCCTTTAGCGAATAAGGTTTCAGGTGTATACTCGACAATTATAGAAAACTGACCAGTCCGATTTACCCAAAAACCATTCATCATTCCCGAAATCGGTATGCTTGAAAAGATTTCCCCTGCCACACCTGCAGTCCATAGACCGTTATACGGTTCTGAAAACACGAGCATAAAAGGACTTGAGGAATTAATATTCACCACAAACTTTGTCGGGTTTACTTCAGTATAACTGACAATAAAAGGCAACTTTTGAGCCGAACCAAAAACATCGCCTGATAAGGTTCCATTTGTAGAAAGTGTCACAACATTTAATTGACGCATTAAATCGTTAAGCTGTTGCGTGTAACTATGTTTAGCCGAAAGTGGTAATAATGAAATAAGATTTAAAGGATTAAAACCGTTCTCACTAGTAATGCTAACATCATGTTTTCCAGAACCTAACGAAATATTTCCTAAGCTCAACCATTTGAAACCTTCAAGCGTATTTGTTTGCGTATTAATTACCCCAACTTGATTTCCATCAACACTCATAGATACATTCCCACCTTGTGGATTTTGTAAGACTCTAAGCCAGCCTTCATAGTTATCAGATATAGGTAAAAAGGTTGTAAAATTAAGTGTTGCTTGCTGAGTCTCAGGTATTATGATACCCTTATTTAAATCAAAATCGTACTTGTTGCCGCCATCAAAATTTTTAAGAATAGCTTGGCTCCAATAATAGTCAGAGTAAGTTTCTTTGCTCCAAGCAGTTATGGGATATGTTTGAGTAAGATAATTAACTGGTGAAATTGAATAGTTCTGACATAAAGTATCCATTAACAGGTCATCGAAGTTTTTGTTACCATAAAATAATATCGTATTATTTTCTTGCAAATGAAAGATAGTATCCAATTGGACAAAATCCATTGGATATTGTTCTAGAAATATCCAGGCATTATTATTTAAGGGCACATTTGAATAGTCGCTTAATGTAATAAAAGAATCCAAGCCACCTACAACAAATACGGTTCTATTCAAAGCGTACAGAAAACGTGAGTCGCCTGTATTTCTAAAAAGATATAGATTACTTTCATTAAAATTACATAACAGATCATTCTGAGCAATTAAATTAGTATAAATTGACTGATATGAAGTCCAATCGTAAGTATCATTGTGAAAAATTATATACCTCACGTTTGCTAAAGAAAACAGATTACCCATATTCTGAGAACCATTTGAAAGTAACGCATCGTAAACTAAATTACCGAAAACCCCCATATTCGGAGAAGGCACTGTCCCCCAGCCATATGATAAAATAGGTCTTGATGAGGTAATATATTCAGGCTTGTTAGTAAATTGGTTTGCCCAAATCATACTTGCACTTTCAGGATAAAAAACAGTTCTAAAATTACCACTCGCCGTATCCAAAAATTTATTCATATTTACGTATTGGCTAGGTAACTGTACTGGAGTTACTGCCCCATTCATATTTCCAGTCATTAGAGGATAACTTGTTATCCCAACTGAGAGCACAACCAAACATACTAAGGCTAAAGCAAACAATTTTTTTCGTGCCTTACCAAAAAGCCATAAACTGGTAGATGGTCGTGCAGTTTTAGCGGCTAAATGATTATTAACAAAATATTTTGAGAACACATAGGAAATGAAAAATCCGCATAAAAAGGCGTAGGTCAAACAAGTTATCCCGACAAAATAACCAGGATACTTTAAAATCGTTTCAAATAACGATTGAAGACCAATCGCCTTTGGAAGTACGGATGAAAACCATATGTACAATCCCCCAAATGGCTCAGAGGCACCTTTAGCAATAAAAATTGAAAGTAATAAAAGCATTGATAGAGATTGTATGGTTTTATCTTTGGACTTTTTCAACAAAGCAAGAGAAGCTAAAATTGGCACAATAATAGCTGTTATCCAAATAATACTAAAACCACCATCAGGATAAAAGAATGGTTGAGGATAAGAAGTAGCCGAAATAACGCTGAGTACAGAAGGACTGTTAGAGATTATAGTATTCGTAGATGTTATAGCCCAGTATGCTACGGGCCGGACTTCGATATAAGGCATCAACCAAAAAGAAGAAATTAACACAGAGAGGAATATCATTAAAACAAAAGCTATAGATACTTTCTTTATGTATGCGAATACTGAATGTTGATTGAAATGGTAAATAACATTCCAAACTAAAAGAAATACAACAACGATTGAACACATGAACATTGCTCGAGCCTCAGCCATAAAAGGGAACAAAACAGCTAAGACTAATGCATTTCTTAGAGCCCCCTTAAGAGCCACGCTATTAATCATTTTTAGAGTAAAATGAAAAACAAGAGGTAGAAGCATATATCCCCATAAAAATGAATAGTGAAAGAACTGGGGAACAATGCTGGGATTAATCGTGTAAATTAATGACCCAATGGTAGCACCCACGTACAAAGACAGTTGATTATTATCTCTTTTCCTGAGAAATGAATAAATCACGACAAAAGAAATGAAATTTATCAAAAAAAATATAAGAAAATAATATATTTTCTGAGAAATCTCTGTGTTGAAAATAAAAGCTATTGGTGAGTATACGAAAACACTCAAGAACATGCTATTATCGCCGCTCAAGGCAGGATTAAAAGTGTGAGCTGAACTTCTAAGCACATTGCTATAATAAGTCCAGATTATATCGATGGATTCCATTTGGCCAGGCGTAAATAAAACGCCCCTTAAAATAAACACTGAAAGAGCAATCGATTGAACAAGTGCTACTAAAATTAAAATTATAGTCGTCTTCTTCATCTTGCAATGTTGACTCCCGTTGCACTAGAAAATTGGTCATACAACCGCTGATTATGTCTTAGACTCGCTGGATTAACATTCTTCATAAGAGCGGTAACAGTATTATCCGGCATTCTACGCACAACATACTGCACTATCACCCGTTTCTTCCAACTTTGTCTAAAATTACTCAGGTTCCAAATATACGCTTTCAATATAGCAAATGTACACTCAGGGTTACCACCGGCAAAATTTGATAACGCCCGAATACTCTCTAGAATAATCAACAAGGGAAAGTATTTCATCAAATTAGAGAGCGAATAATTTTTAATCAGAGTCAGCATGCGATTTTTACAGTGATGAAAAACAAGTCGACTTCGTTTGCGGGAGGTTGTTCTACTCCTGTGATGATAAACAATCGAGCGTGGAGCAATTACAGTTTCATATCCGCCTAACTTCATCTTCCAGGAAAGGTCAACATCCTCATAAGCAAAGAAAAAATCGGAGTCAAAAAGCGTGACCTTTCCAGGACACATCCTTCTAAGCGCTCGCATCTTAATCGTCACAGCCGCACCGTTGGCGTAAAACACCTCGTCCACCTTATTATATACATTCTTGCCCTTGACAAATCCCCGCTCAAAACCATAACCGCACTTATCGATGAAAGCTCCAGCGCTTTCAAGAACATCACGATTATACCAAAAAAACAGTTTACTCTGAATAATCCCAATTTTTTCATCTGATTCAGCAACTTTTATCGATTCACTCAACCAATCCTTGTCAACTTCGGTATCATTATTTAACAGAGTAACGTAGGCACCTTTAGCGTATGTTAAGCCAACGTTGTTGCCTTCAGCAAACCCTTTGTTCGCATCATTCTTAACAAAACGTAATCGCCGATCTTTGCCAAACTGATTAACAGTCGACTTATAACTTCCATCTACAGAAGCATTGTCAACAAAAATGACCTCAAAATTTGGGTAGTTTGTATCTAAGACAGATTGAACACACTTATCCACAATACCGGCGCCATTATAATTAAGAATAATAATAGAAACCAAGGGATTAAAGGAGACTTCGTTCAAGAATTTCACTTAGATCGGCCAAGATGAGACAAATACTCTTTAATGCCCTCTTCAGGGCTTCTTGCTACTATACCCAATTGTTTCTTCATTAAACTAGTTTCAGCTAATGTATAATCGAAGTATTTTTCAGGTTTTGGAACATAGACGGGCTCAATTTTCTTCCCCAACAACTCATTAATAATAAGCACAACATCGTTGAATTTGAGGTTCCTTCCAGTGCCCACATTAACTATTGTATTTGAGATTGATTTCTCTGCGGAACTTACAATCGAATCTACAACATCATCGATGTAAACAAAGTCTCTATTCTGAGTTCCATCTCCAAAGATTACTGGGCGCTCATTTTTGAGCATACAATTCAGAAAAATCGTCACCACACTTGCATAATCGCCTTTATGTTCCTCGCCAGGACCAAATCCTGCAAAAATTCTTAAGCCCACGCTTGGAACAAGATCAAAATTCCACATTGCAATTTTTTCGCAAGTGAGCTTGGTTGTTCCATAGAGATTGGTTGGGTTAGCTAAGCCATGTTCTGATTGAGGAGCAGGAGCGGTTCCGTAGACACTGCCACTTGACGGATAAACCACCTTTTTTACTCCAGTATTTTTAGCAAATTCAAAAATATTATTCAAACCACAAATAGTGCTACTTAAGGCAAAAACTGGGTCTTTATTGAACAATATTATAGAAGATGGCGCGCCAAAATGGAATACGTAATCAATATCCTGAGGAAGATTTTCAATCGATTTTCTCTTTCTCACATCAGCCTTGATTATATCAACGGGCATTTTTGATAGCGTTTCGATGGATTTTCCTGTAGAAAAGTTGTCCATAGCAATCACTTTGGCTTTTAAATAAACAAGCCTTTTCAATAGGTTAATACCAATAAAGCCCGCGGCGCCTGTTATCAGAACCTTTCTATCATTCCACTTCATGTTAGACATTCTCTTAATCTAGGATTTAGATTGCTATTGGCTTGGGCGATAATTTAAGACTTGCGTTTTTCTAATATATTATAATATAAGTCCTCAGTGCATTTTGCCACTTGCCCCCAAGAACGTTCCGCAGCAATACTTCTCGCCGACTTTGATAGCTCCAAATTGAAAGAGTCATCATCAAGCGCCCTCTCAAGTTTTTGGGATAAATCCGAAATAGATCCAGTTTTAAAAACAGCTGAGGCAGGCAAAATATCACTAAACGACGAGACCTTTGAAGCAATCACAGGCCTATGGTGACCAACTGTAATGTTCATAGGTCCACCAGTTGAGAAAGAGGCAACATAAGGAAAGACAACAACGTCAGAAGCTGAAATGTAAGTTGATAATTGGTCATCTGGAATAAAACCGACAAATTTTATTCTTTTATCGCCCGAGATTTCATCCATTATTTTATCCCAGAATTTTTTATAGTTAGGTTCGTTTTTCAATCTGGGATGCGCTGCCCCCCCAATTACAAGAACGCAATTTGGATCCTTGATATTCTTAAACGCTTTAACAAGAATATCAATCCCTTTATATTTTGTAATATAACCAAAATACAACACAATTTTCTGCATATCAAAACCAAGCTTGCTCTTAGCTATTTCTTGGTTAATTGGTTCACTTTTAGGGATTCCATGAGGGACCAAAAATATCTTTTTAGGTGAACAGTGATATTGCTCTACTAGGACATTCTTATGCTTGTTATTCATTACAATGATTTTGCTTGAATTATCAGTAATTAATCGCGTAATTAACAATAAACCCATTTGTGACAACCAAATAGGCATTCCCTGAAGGTTTTCATTTCCTAAACTCCCTAATTCAGGATCCTTAATTTCAACGGGATTGACAATACCATGTAAAGTCACTATTGTTTTCAATCTGAGAAATTTTGTAAGAAACATCACTAGAGGGAATAGCGCAGCTGAGAATGCTCGACCGAAAATAAAATATTCATGCTGAATATGGACAATTTGCGGTTTATATTGACAAAGTGTCTTAAAAATTTGAAATGGATATAGAACGCCTTCATTCCAACAATCTATAATTCTAATTTTATCAGAAAAACAACGCCTTCCAAATTTTTCGCAATTATTTTTTTGAGATAAAATTGCCAAATGAAAATTGGCAAGATTGAATGACTCAAACAGATTTTTTGTATAAGTCGAGACTCCACCGCCATCGGGTGGATAAGTGGAAACAACGCACACTATGGGGGATTTTGTTCCGTTCATTGCCCGTCTCTTTTGCATATTTCTCATCAACAATTCTCACGAATAATAAGTGTTGCTATTAATTTTAATAATTCTAAAACAAAATTTCGTTATCAACCACGTAAAACAGAAGAAACTAAATTCTGAATACTATTCTTTTTAAGAACCAGACCTTCGTACGAATGTGTAATTCGTAGTCTGTAGGCTATTCTAAACAAATCCATAAGCATATACCACATTTCCATTGGCTTGAATTTGGCATCCAACTTGATATTCACAGGCATCTCTACCACTTTTAAGCCATAAAGATTCGCGACAGCGAGTAACTCAACGTCGAAAGCATAACGCTTCACAGCCAATCTGGGAAATATGTCGATGAATGCATACTTCTTCATTGCTTTAAGTCCGGACTGGGTATCTTTAAGTTGTACTCCTGTAAGAAGGCGAACTAAGCCATTGAAACTTTCACTTAAAATTTTTCTTGACAATGGCACTTCTACTTGTGAATTGATATGTTTTTTAGAAGCTATGACAATGTCCCCATGTTTAAGGGCTTCAAGGTATTTTGAAATCGTTCTCAAATCGATTTCCATGTCGCCATCCGCAAAAATGACAACACTTCCGGCAGCTTCCATGAAACCAGTCTTAACAGCATACCCTTTCCCAAGGTTTCTATCATGACTTACTACTCTAACATGTCCATTTTTACTTGCATACTTCGACGCTTTGGCTAGAGTTTTATCTGCACTTCCATCATTAACAACCAAGATTTCATAATTCAAATTTTTGTCAATAATAACAGCGTCGATCGACCCAAGCGTATCTTCAATAAACTCTTCTTCATTGAAGGCTGGAACAACGAATGATAATTCAACTTGGCTCATTAGGAACCTCCGCAGAAGTGGACGCCTCTCTATACTTTAGAAGGCAACCAAACTGTAAAGCTACACCAGCCACCAAAGCGTAAAAGGCATAGATAGAGATAGAGTCAGCAAAATAAGTTAATCCCCAAGATAATGAAAGCGCAGCACCAAGCAAAAGTAATATAAATGCAACTATAAAGGGGGAGCCCCAGTTCTTCTTAACGTATCCTCTTAGCTCGAGCAGAATTTTGTAGTAGCCAACTTTTACCATATTAAGGAAGCACGATTATGTTTAGAGCGTAGCGCAGAATTTAACATTTGTCATAATTTCTGATTACACACAAAAAATTCCAGAGGAGGAAGAACCATTAGAACAAAGAGACATTACTGCATTCTTGAATTAATTGCATTATGATTTGACATTAATAACTTGTATAACAACCGAGAAGAAAACGAAAGAGAATCAGTGCCCAATTAATAACAGAAGTATTTTCAATTTTCTGAGTTTCTTTTAAGTTTTAACAATCAAGTCAGAATAAATAATATATATTTATATTATTTTTTTTGGAAATTAGAAAAAATTGCATCCTGCTGATAAATTCTACTGAGTTGCGTCATACCCATAGATTGCAATGTTTCCACTGCTATAGACTTCTCTAAACAATGATGGTAAAGTTGGTTGGTCATACCATCCATGTCCATTTATCCACCAAATAATGAATAATTGCGATTGCCCTTCTTGAGCTGCCGCATTCGCCGCTTGTTCAGGAGCATCAAATCCATAGTTCCTTACCCTACTCTCGTTAATCGTTAGCAATGCCCAACCATAAAACACCGTATGAGTCAGCAAAAGTGCGCTACTATTTTCATTATTTTTGAACCATTGCAGAGCATTTACGGTGTCTTTGCAGTCGGTTATTGAAATGGTATTTTGGAGCATCGAAGTTGGGATTTGGTAGGAGTAACCATTGAAAGATTCAGGGTTAAAGTATTCGAATGGATGGTTTGGAGTAATAGATATGTAGCCAAAGCTTAGAACCGCTGTCGACAAAACAAGATATATTACTGCAATTCTGCGCACATTAACCTTGTAACGTTTCCATTTAATCGCCCTGAGCCTACCTAACGCATCCGTAGCGAAAAAGGAAAGCGGATAAGTAAGCATAAGTACCCAACGATAAGGACTAACAGAAGCTATTGGCAGCAACATAAGAATAAAGCTAAAAAAAAGCCAAGAATCAAGTTGAAGATTCCGAAGGCGCCAAATACCTATCAACGCTAAAGGCAGCATAAACAAGAAACAATACAAAAACAACCCACCAGTACTTATCAACATCGATTGATAAGAAGCAAAGCCAGTCCAACTAGCCAATACCGACCCCACATTTGTTGAGTAATCAAGAAGACCAGCTTGCAACACACCATTCAAATAAACTATGAAAAAATATGAAACCGCAGGCAAAGAAACCGCAATCAATTTAATAGAGTTGCCAAAAGCTTTATGATACAAACTATTTACAACTGTAAAAGCAATAACTCCCAACATAAGAACTGACACAAGTTGATGAGATAACGCCACCACTGCCATCGCTAAGGAAAGAACAACATAATTTTTCCATCTCATAACCTTGCTTTCACTTAGCAGCATTAAAACCAAAAAAAAGAAAACTAAACCGAGTTCTTCTCGAAGCTGATCCCAAGAAGCTCTCAAAGCAACGAAGTAAAGAGTCCCTAAAAGAGCAACAAACGCACTTTTGGAAGACGACCAGTCTAAGCCCCTTCGTGCATATGCAAATATAGATAACCCTAACAAACCTAGAAGCAAGGGCGAAATTAGCTTAAGGACAAAGACAGATGACCCGACTACAGAAACTACTGACGTGAAAATAATATAGAATAAAGGTGCAGTTTCAAGCAATTTTCCTAAACTTATGCCACCATGCAACAACAACATAGCATTAGGAACATAGAAGCCAATAGTATCGAACCCAATGATATAGGGACCCATCAGAATCTCAGGCATAACTCTTATAATTAAAGGCAATAAGAATGCCAAGAGAGGAAAAATGAGCCGATTTTGGGCAATCCAATCTTTTACTTGATTACAAACTTTAACCACTTAATTTTTCCAACGTTAGAGTGATTATTGTATTAAACTTTAATTGCCATCCTAAATGTTTTCCGCTGACAAAAACCACTAAAACCTAAGATGCAGAACCCAGATCAAATCAGACGATGATTTGCATTATCCAAGAAGCCTAATTTGTTAAAAAGTCTAATAGGTTAATGTGCAAGAATTGCTGAATCCGACTAATTCTGGGATTCCAAAATAGGGTCCGAAAAAATCAGATAATCAAGTTATCTGACACGTTATCGCTAATGCCTTTCTTTGTAGTTTTTGTCCACTCTCTTTTTCGTCTAAACAACAAATTCAAAAAGGCCCACCCTGCAATAACCATTTGGATTAGCCAATAGACGTAGATCGTGGGTATCCAGACTAGATTTTTGAGTTTTATGGGTTTTTCAGAAGCTGTGAGGGCTACTCCTATTGAGATAATTGAAACTGCAGTTAACGCAATGACAAGCCCGGTAAAGTCTAGAATTGGGCTGCTTTGTGAGAGAAATATTGCGATAAAAAACCAGTTAAGGTAACTTAGCAGCGATACAACCATCATGAACGGACCAGCCATGGATATTTCGGCATCCATGGTTCTTTTGTTAATTTTGTCTAATAAGCGACCATATTTTATTGCAGTTTCCATGTATCCTCGGTACCATCTAACCCGCTGTTTGATCAAACCACTTAAATTGTCAGGTGTCTCCTGTCCCGAGCAAACGTCAGGTGCATATTTAATTAGGTGCTCTTTCTCGACAAGTCTCAAGGCTAACTCAACATCTTCTGTTAGCGAGTTCTCGTCCCAACCGCCCATTTCCTCAAGAACGTTTGTTCTTACGAATTGGCAGCTACCCGTTAGCGGAACAAAAAGTTGAAGTTTTTCTCTGCCGCTTAGCAGCATTTGGAACCAAGCTTTTTCTTCTTTTGAGATAACTCTTGTTAGGGCGTTGCTTTTTTCGTTGATGGAAGTTGTTCTGCCTTGAACAGCTGCTATTTTCTTGTCGCTCAAGTATGATGCTACTTTTTTTAGGACATCTCTTTCTGGAAGACTATCTGCGTCAAATGTGCCTACCAGTTCACCTTTGACGTGGGGTAAAGCGAGGTTTAGAGCAGCGGGTTTGCCTTTAGCCGTGGCTTCAGAGATGATTTTAAAAATGTCAGGATATCTTTCAGAAAATTCTAAGCAAACTTTGCAGGTATTGTCGCTAGAGTTACCATCTACTACGATGACCTGCATTTTGTCTTTGGGATAGTCTATTTTTAATATGCCGTCTAGGCATCGGCGAATGACGTTTTCTTCATTTTTAGTTGGAACAATAAGAGAGATGTTTGGAAGATTTTGGATTGTGCTTTCTGTTGCTTGTTGTTTGCGTTTGTTTTTAACTCCTATGTAAATGATGGATCCATTGTATACCGTCCAAAAAAGTAGCACAGCCAACAAAGTAAGAGAGATAACGTCAAAAAAAATCATAAGATACCTACTTGTTTAATTCCTTGAAAGAATCGGAAACGTAATGGCAATGCGCAAATTGATTTATCTTCCAATAAGGGTGCACAGCCAGTGAATATGAAACACTCTAATTGAATTGTAGAGGGGAAGATAAATTGTTTGTTCATTGTAGGTTCACATATGATTCTTTCGACTTTTTAATTTTTGTTTTTTTATTTCTTGGTTTGAGTTATTAAACCCATTGTTTAGAACAAGACAGATAAATAAGTATCTGAATAATCACTACACTTTTAGCGCAAAAAAGCTGAACGCCAAAGCATTCAAATTGAAGTATGATTTGCGGGGTTTATAATGATAATTTTTGATAAACCTTAAAGGTTGCCCTTTCCTTTTTTAGTTACTGGAACAAGATATGCGTAGATTTTTTCTGTATCTGTTGATTACGATTTTAGTGTCCACTCTGGTGGTAAGCAACTGCAGAGTGATGGGACAGAGTCAAGATTCATATTCTGTTCAACTTCAGGGTTGGGTTTGGAACCATACAGCACTCCAAGTTTTAGTCATAAATTCTGCTAACGAATCTTGGTGGGATCCCAATTATCTTAATGCAACACTTCGCGCCATTGGTCAATGGAACGATGCCTTCTCAGCGTTCGCGGAGAATTATTCAGATTTCTCTTACCTGTCGAGCCTAAAAATTGAGGAAACTGTTGCTATTGAAAATATGCCTGGGTTTGATATTTATGTTAATTGGACGCAGTTTCCGCTGAGCAACACTTCTAACGAGGTGGGCTTGTCCACGCTTTATCCAAGGCGCGACAGCACCATTAATTATAGCACGATCAACCTCGCCACCCATACCATGCATGGAGATGCTTTAAGTGTGGGTGATATGCAAAACATCGCTCTTCACGAATTTGGACACAGTTTAGGGCTTGGTCATAGTAATTACGCGGGCGATTTAATGTATGCAAGCTACTCCATGAGTAGCCCTGCAGAATCAATCTCGACACTTGACGCTTATGGTATGGCAACATTGTTTGCTTGGAAAATAGAGCCTTCAAGTTTTTACCCCGTTAGGAACTGGTTAGTGACAAACTCGGCGGTTTTGCCTCCAAGCATACCCTATGAAGGTCTGCCTGTTTCCCAGCAAAATGTTAGCCCTCAAACAGCAGCTGAAAATCCTGTGATTCAAATTTTGGTATTGATGTTTGAGATTTTGATTCATCCAGAAGTTTTCTCGGTCGTTTTAGTGTTTATCATAGTTTTTGTTTTGATAGCGTTGATTCCGCGTAGAAAAAAATCTGCGGATACGGATACTATTATGGTTGGCTCATGAATTCAATGAAGTCTTGGAGGGTTCTATGCTGCAGAGTATAGTTTGATGTTCTTTCTCGCCCAATCGTCGAGGCGGGGGTTGAACCGTAATCGTGCCCTGGATAGACTTCGATATTATCTTCCAGTTTTAGGATCTTGTTAAAAAGGCTGTCATACATGCTGTTAGAGCTGCCGCCAGGCATGTCTGTTCTTCCGCATTCACCCACAAACAAAGTGTCACCAGTCAAAAGCTTCTGATTATCCACTAGTATGCAAATGCTATCAATTGTGTGTCCTGGAGTGTAAATGATTTTCAAAGAGATGGATCCTACTTCTATAACATCACCATCTTCAACCCTTACATCGCAGTTTACTTTTGACAGCTTATGGGTGACTATTTTTGCCCCGAAAATAGATTTTAGTTCTGTGTTGCCTGCAGTGTGGTCGGAGTGCCCATGGGTGTTGATGACGTATTTTAGTCGGAGATTTTGGGTTTTTAGGATTTTGATTATTTCGTCTGCGTTATAACTCGAATCAACGACTGCGGCTTCTTTTGTTTTTTCGTCGGCTATTAGGTAAGTGAAGTTGTCGCTGTGTTGTTGTATTTGGTTAAAAATCATATCTCAATTCATCTTATTTGTTTTTTCTTTGGGATAGCATTTTTTTAGCTAAATCTTGCCCTTTTTTGGTATAGATCAGATTGATAATTTTGTTCCAATCAAAGTCTTCACGTGAGTTGTAGGTGGGGTATTCTTCTTGTGTGAACATAACTATTTTGTCTGCGTCGTATAGGGTTTTGAAAGGTTCGGAGGGGTTAGCTGGGTGGTCATGGTGAGTATGGATTATTTCGCAGACTTGCTTGATAAAAGAGTCTGGGTACCCCAATTTTTTTAGGATTTCGGTTGCTATTTCGGGACCTTTTTCGTATTGGTCTTTTATGGTGCAGCCGCCGATGTCATGCAAAATTATTGCTATATAGGTTAAGTCCTGAAGTTCGGGTTTAATGGGAAAATTTTTTTTGGCTATCTCAAGAACTCGTTTTGTGTGTGAAACACCAAAATCGTTTTTTTCTAAAATTGGGGTGGCTAACTCTAAAACTTTTTCTAGATCCAATGAATTCACCTGTGACGCATTTATTTTAGCTATTTTAGTTGCCTAAATTTGTTTCTGAGCCTAAATGTTTAGGAGACTAAATGGCTTTGAAGATAGCCGACGTCTGAAGGTGGAAAACCTGAGAAGTATTTTCCAAAGTATCCATAAACAGTAATTTGATTTTCTAAGAAGGAGCTAAGTTTGTTTGCCCAAGCCTTCAAGTCGTCTTTTCTGTCGACCTCTATTTTGCCTAAGGTTCCGTTCACTTTTTTTCGGTTTCCCTCCCATCGCAAATACAGAAAATCGGCAGTTACTTCGCTGACTTGAAGCGATAAAGCAGCTTCTGCCCATGCTAAAGCAACGCCTTTAGCTGATAAGGCAGAATAAAAATCCTTATTGAGCCAACTTTTGTTTCTGACCTCAACTACATAGCGGCGAGGTTTTGGGAGACTCTGTAAATAATCTGTTAGATCGGGCAGGTGTTCTGCAGTAAAGTTGGGTGGAAACTGAAGTAGTAAAGGACCAAGTTTTTCTTCCAGTAAATTTACTCTCTGAAGAAAAACTCTGGTTTCGTTTTGGCAGTCTTTGAGCCTCTTAATGTGGGTTATTATCTGAGGGAACTTTAAAGCAAACCTAAAGTTTGGAGGTGTTTGTTGTTTCCAGTTGGTCACTGTTTTCTCTGTGGGGATACTGTAGAATGTACTGTCTATTTCCACGGTGTTAAATTTAGAGGAATAATAGTTCAGGTAGTTTTTGGAAGGTGTTTTATTAGGATAAAAGGTGTCTTTCCAGAAATCGTAGCTAAACCCGATAGTGCCCAAATACAAGTTTGACATATCTCTATTTTCCTTTCAACAGAAGCCAGTCTTTGTCGCCTGCCCGTTTGAGCCTCACTAGAATGTAGCGTCCTTTGAGGCGATTGCCGTCGAGTGTAACTTCAATCTTGTCATTTTCCCAAAGCTTTGCTTCATAGTAGCCTTTGTCCCAAATTTTTACTGTTCCAGCGCCATACTGCCCTTTTGGA
>CAYPSV010000005.1:0-95779 GCA_964413605.1 uncultured Candidatus Bathyarchaeia archaeon
CCGGCAAGTCTGTTGGAGAAGAAGAACATAAAAAAATCATTGAAGAACTCGAAGACCTTAGGAGACAGTGGCGCTGACAAGTATTGCTGACACCCGGCTACTAATTTCTCTAGAATTTCCTGCAAACACAGAAATGGGAACCAAAATAAGAGACTTATTTGTAAAAGAAGCCAGAGGTCGCCTACTCGCGCCAACTATAATCTTAGCTGAATTTATCAGGATTGCAGGCACAAAAATAGGAGAGGAAGCTGCCAAAAACCGTCTCCGGCTGCTGGAAGAAAGAGGCATGCAAATTGTAACAGTAGATAAGAAAAATGCCTTGATTGCCGGCAGCTTACTTCTCTCTCACCGAGACTTGCCCATTGCTGACGCCATAATCGCTTCATACGTAAAAACTGATGTTGCAGAGTACGTTGTAACTGATGACCCCCATTTTAGAGCTTTAGGTATCAAAACAAAATGGATTTGATTACCGACATACACTCTGAACCTAAAAGGTCTCAAAAAAGCTCGCGCGATAAATAATACTCATGAAAACAAGTTTTCGGGTTTTCGTGAACAATAAACATAGACCTTTTTCTTGTGTTGAATGCTTTTTTCTATGGACCGCAGAATTAACTCCACGATACGTAAGAAGGAAACAGACGCGTAGAATTTTGCAACAAATAAAAACTTTACAATCAAAGGAAATGTTGTTTTCGATACTTAAGAATGAATGCACAAAGTAACAAAAAAAGTAGTAAGAACAAAATTGTGAAGGATGAAAGCTCTGGAATTGTAGGGGATGGATTTGGAGAATTACTAGGAGAACTGCTTGGAGTTGAAGAATGAATAGGGGAACTGATCGGAGTCGGAGAAGGAATCCTAGTTGTTAAAGCAGTTGGGTTTGGCAGTTGGTCTCCAACATCTCCCGGTCCACCACTCATTGTTGTCAGTGCAGTGTCTGAGTAACCTTGGCTCTCATACTTGCCCAGGAAATTAAAGTTTACAGCTTCGATTCTGTTAAGATGATAAATCCATTTGTATCCCCATCTATCCGGAACTACTAAACGGAGTGTTTCATCGAGAGGCAAGCTGTTTTTTTCGTAGGCTACTAAAATGCTACTATCCATCGCTAATTCTGGAGTGAGGTCTGTGGAGAATCCATCAGTAGCATAGAAAGCAATCTTGATTGCAGAAGGGTCAACCCCAGCTTGGTCCAGAAGGTAGCTAAGTCTAATTCCTGTCCAGTTGCCTTCCTCGACAAAAAACCCTGGGGGACCAACACAGTATATTTGTGCGAAAAGGGTGGTCTGCGGCATATTCATTAAATCAGCTATTTTTAAGTTTAAAGGGTTATCAACTAGGCCTGTTATGGTGAGTTCCCAATCTGTATTGATCGCCGCTGAACATGCTATTGAGTCTGTGGTCATACTAAGTAATATTGAAATTAAAACAGTAACAATAATTGCAGTTGCCACAGAATGAAACTGTTTCAGCAAATTAATCTAGTTAAGATTGATTTGTCGGTTATTTAAGAATAGTTAAATTGTGATAATAAAAATGATTAGACTTCTGCCTTCAGTTTTTAGAATAAAATACAAAAATATTGAAGTCAAGTACTATAAAAGCGGAACCAACTGTTTTTTGATGAGATATCGAGGTTTAACAAAAAAAGAGAGGGATGGTTTTTATTTTTATGGGCGTCTTCTGAGTAAGAGTACTAATACTACTCCGACAAGGATTATGACAACTATTATTGCGATTGCAGCGTAGGTAATTGCCATGACTGTGTCGTTGTTACCTGGTGTTTGAGTACTTTGTTGAGATGTTGGGGCTGGATCTACTGTGAATGAGGCAAGAGCATATGAGGGATAGTAGGATTCTGTGCCGTTGAAGTTCGCGTAAACAGTGTATTGTCCTTCTATGTCTGGCTTCCAGTTCAATGCGAAAAAGCCATCAGTTGTTGTTGCCGAACCGATTTCTCTGAAGTTCCCGTTTGAGTCGATAACGCTTAGCGTGACATCAACGCCTAAAGCGTTCATTGGGCGTGCAAACTGCTTGTAAACATAGAGCATCCAGTCGCTCATGCTTGCGTCAGATACTGCTGGAACTCCGTTGGGAAAACGCATTGTCAAAGTTGCATCATTTGTGCCGGGTGATATGTCATTTACGGTTCCGGACAATACTATGCTGTCACCTAATTTAACGCCGCTATTGGGTGCTGAGAGTGTTGTGGCGCTTGGACCTTTACCTATTGCGTATATACGGCAGTCGTATGTATCTTGTGTCGTTATGATGCTATCACCGATTATTGCGAGGCCGCCCCAGAGGGTTTGTCGGAACATACCGTTTACTCGGAACACTTCTTGACCGGTTTTCACGTCTAGTGCTAAAAATGGTGCGCCTCGAGGAATTGGATTGACTGGGGAGTGCTCAAGGCTGCCGTAGTAGATTTTTCCGTCGGTGATGAACACTGGATACATCCACCAGTTGTTTGCAAACAATGTTTCTTGGTAATTGTCTGTTGCGTTGTATGTCCAGATTCTCTGCCCTGTCGTAGTATCATATGCGTAGATTATTCCGCCGATTCCTGTTGTCATCAATGTATCGTAAGCGATCTGAGGTGGTCGTTCTCCACCGATGCCGCCTGCTCCGTACCAGTTTAGGTAGATTTCTGGTTCAGTTACCCAGAGGTATTTTCCTGTTTCAGTGCTAAATCCGTAATGTTGTCGGTCGTCTCGTGCTCCTAAGACGAAGACTCCATTTGTGCTCTGTGGGCTGATTGCCTCGAATACTACAGTTTGGTTACCTTCAACCCATGAAGCTGGTGCGGTCCAAGTTTCTTTGAATAGTTGTGCTCCTTCATGTCCAATGGATAGGTCAATTGCCCATGATGTAATTTCTGTGACGGAATTTGATACTGGTCCTGGGAAGGGTGTAACCAAATCAGTGCAGATGGCTCGGTCTGTTGGGTAGATGTAGTTTACGCTCCCAACAGAAGCTGTTGGTATTGTTTTGTTCCACATATAACCTGTTAATCCTATTGGGTTGAATGGTGTACTGATTGGTTCTTGTGCGTCGATAGTTTTCTGGTAAGGTCTCCACTGGGCAAATCCCATTGAACCTGCTTCTGTGTTGGCGTATAGTTCGGGTATGTTTGTTGAGTTCCATAATGTCATCCAGCCTTGGCGCAAGTTGATTGTGTATATTAGAATTTCGCCTTTTGGTCCGTAAGTGACTGTTCCTGAGGGTACATTGGTTAGAGTGTATACTAAATCGCCGTTGAATGGATCAAAGGCGTACCATGTAGACCCTGCGGTTGCCCAAATGTAGTCGTAGACTCCATGGAAGTCGTAGGTATCCCAGTACATCGTTTGTCCGCGGCTTAATGTTAAGTTGTTTAACAAAACTCTGGACCATAACAGTTCTCCTGTGTGTATGTCGATGCAAGCGTATTCTCTTCGATTATCTACAGCACCAATGGATGGACCCGCGTAGACGTTGTAAATTAGTTTTCCGTCGATAATGAGACGACTTGAAAACTTTCCTTCGTATGCATCGCCCATTTCGTATGAGTTATCACTAAGAGTCAAAGCGTTATCGAGTGCTCCTCCGACGAGCCCGCCGGTTGTTTCTTGTCTAGTCCATAGCACGTGTGCAGTTTCGGGGCCGTTGTTGTACGGCATGTAGGATGGGTTTCTACGGTTTGTATCTAGCCAGCTTCCGCTGATGGTATTCCATTCTCTGGCTTGTGAGTCTATTGGTCTTGACCAATATTCAGTTGGAAGCGGAACGCCTGGCCAATATTGTAGTGGTTCTTCCTGAACTATTAGAGGTATTTTTTCACTTGTTCCGGCTTCGGCATATACTGAAACAGAAACTTGACCTCCTCGGCCATCGGATCCTGTGTAGTTAAACCATTGAGCTGGGAAGTTTGTCTGCAGATAGTAGATTCCTACTTCGTCAGGGATTAGAACTGTGCCTGTTCCGCCTGTTGAGTCTGTTGTGAATGGACCTAGAGTTTGGGTCGTGTTGTTTGGTTTTGTTACAGTAACAGTTAGTCCTGTCCAGCCTTGGGTTGCAAAGAGTAGTGGACGTGTTATACCGAGGTGTAGTAGGGTTTCGGTTCCTACTTGTACTGGATTGGGTGTGGCGTTTATGAAAGGATAGGTTTTGACGTTGGAGTTTTGTGCACTTGTGGTTTGCATTGCGAAAATTGGTAGTGCAATTGCGAATATTAGAAGTAAAGCAATAGCTCTTGATAATACAATTTTTGATTCTTTCATTTTTTTCCTTTCTCACGATATTCTTTGAGCAAAAGATGAAAAAAATAGTGCTCAATAAAAATTATTCTTCAGGGTTAATATAGTTTATTTAGATTAAAGAATTAAGATAGACAAATATTACTGAGATGTTAAGAGCTTTTTATTTTAAATTATAACGGCAATTTCGATTTCTGACCAATGCATTTGCTAATCAACCATACTTGTTTTTATATTTTAACAAAATTCCGCTTGACTGACTCAATTTGAGAACTTTTAGAAGCTTTTTAGCCTTTTTCCTTGCACCCAACAATCATCAAAATAGTTTCTCGCCAACGATATTACTGCTGGACTGTTCGCCAAAAGAGCCGGAGTTTCAGCAAAGTTTCCTCCCTCAAATACAGCTAGCACTATTTCTCTCTCATCAGACAACGCAAATTTCGCGCGCGCTCCCTTTTTTATTATTAAGGAACACCCAACTAAGAATAATTAGGCAATGATTATCGCAACCGTTTATGGAAAAACTTTGCTTGTCCTATTTTTTATCGATATCTTTTTATTTTTTAGACTCTTCGTGATTTTCCGTTACTACAAAATTAATAAACCTTATATATTGAGAATTACGAAGTAATATATCATGGGAAGAATATGACAAAAACTTCTACCAAAAAAAGCCGCAGCAAATTCACAAAAATCCTACTGGCACCCGCATTAGCAATCGTATTCGCCGTGGGCTGGAGCCTCTACTACATAGGACAACCACGCCACAAGAAAAACCAAAAACCAACAAATACAATCCAACCAAAACACGAAAACGTAGAACTCCTGATGATTCCCGCAGAAGAAAAAATAGCAGTGACAAACTAACATTCTCTAACGCGCAGCGCCGACTATAAATAAATCAAATAAAGATCTATCATAATTATTCTAAATTCATAAATCGTATTAGCCAACAATGGCACAGTTTAATTTTATTGGTGAATACATTGACTGAACTAAAACACCGAAGCCCCAAGTCGGCTAAAATGCAAATAGAAGAAGAAAAACCCATCATTGCTCTTGAAACTACACAAGTAAAAGAAGACCAAAAAGATTCCAATGAATTCAAAGAAAAGAAATCTAACCACACTGAAAAAACTTTTAACAGAAATTTCCTTAGGGCAATTTCAATAAGTGAAGCAGCCTGCAAGATCAATATTTCAATCTACATCTTAATGATGGGTTTAGGAGCGAGCCTCATCTTAGACGCAATAATACTTAGTGCACTCAATGGAGTGGGGTTCTTTTCATCAATTCTCGCTGTGCTCGGCGTTGCCTCGCTTGTCTCGATACTTTTAATATCTCCGCAATCAAAAATTACAAAAAACGCAGCTAAAAGCCTTCAATACCAGATTCTATACAGCGGCTATGTCAACCAGCTTGAACTACTCAAAAAACCCGACATGTGCAAAATTGAACCGCCCGTTTGCGACATTGAGCGAATGAGCATACGACTTGAGCAACTTACATTTAACACTGCTGACAGAATCGAAAAAATGAGCGAGACCAAACCTCAGAACAAGTAACATTTAGACAAACTCAAAAAGCAACAAGACCCATTCCCCAGATTCGAGCCAATAGCGTACCTAGCGACCCATAAGCCTCAAAAGCAAATCCAACACTGCAACAACAGCAAACACACCCGAGATTCCCAATGCGGCATAAGCTATCTTCAACGTCTTCGTGTTGAGCTTTGATATATTGAACAGATTATTGTAAAGATTATTGCGCTCTATCTGAATATTATACCGTTTTGCCTCGTTTTTCAGGATTTTTATGAATTCTTCTACACCGTAGACTCTAAAAATTTCTGACAAATTGACGTATGAGCTAAGACCTTTTTGCCTGCACAAATCTTCATAATATTTCAAATAGAACGATATTTTCTCTAAACTCTCCAAAGCCTCATCGATTTTATTAATTTCAATAGTGATTGTCCTTATTTGCTCAAAATCCAGCTTATCAGCCTCGCCTATTTCAACCTCAAGGATATCTAAAAATTCTTCAGACCGTTTAACGGGATCAAACCCTTCTAAGCCAGAGCCAAACCATTCTTCAATAACCTCTTGAAACAAATTAGAAACAGAAATCAATGACTCAGACAAATTCTTCAGCGAAGCCACATCAACATTTTCGGGCTTTTTTAAGAATATGTCTTGGTTATCTTCAAAAACCATCTTGAGAATTATTGCAAGTTTGTTAAGTGCACTTCGTGTCGAATCTTCAGCTTTTATTTTTTCATGAGTTGGCTCTGACATGAAGTTATATCGTTGCACTTTAGATTTAACTTTTTCTTGAACAGTCAACTATCAAAAACCAAAAAAAATCGCGCGCAACAAAAAACGTAAATGTGATTGGCATATAGCTACCACAATACCTTAAATCGCTTCGATGTCCGCTAATAGTATTCAACCAAACTGTATTATTGGTTTTTTGGAGGTGAATAATAACGAAAAAATTCATGATTTTATATATGGCGCCTGTATCAGCTGAGCAACAGATGAATGTGAGCCCTGAAGAGATGAAGAAAGGCATGGAGCCTTGGATGGCTTGGTTTAAAAAAGCTGGCGCGGCACTCGTTGATGCTGGAACGCCTTTGGGGGGCGGAATGCATTATACTAAAAACGAAACTTCTAAGAGTATGACCGAAATTGCAGGGTATAGTATTGTGCAGGCAGAGAATATGGATGCAGTGAAAGCTATGATTGCGGACAGCCCCCACTTTATGATGCCCAAAGCAAGCATTGAAGTCTTTGAAATGATGCCTATGCAAATGTAGATATCTTCCCGGATTCTTTTGCTGATTGAGTGATCTAACGATCGCTAATTCCTTTTCTTATTTTTGCTATTATTCAATAATGATTTTTGTCTCAATGCTTTATGAAAGCCAAAACAGAAGAGAAGTATTATAATAGTTAGAAAGTTAAGGAAATTGAAAGAAAAAAAATGGGTTTAAATTTTGACTTGCTTACATAGGTGGCGTAAACAGCGAGTCTGGAAGCGACGGATTAACGTTGATGCCGGTAATTGTCACTGTATCTCCGCCAGCTGTGTAGGTGTAGCCTCCTAGTCCTGTCCATGCGCTAAGATATCCTGTGTATCCTTGCCATAATGTATTCCATGTATCGTATTGCATTGTGTACAGGTCTGAGAGATCAGTCCATTCTCCATCTGAGAGTGACCAGACTGTCTGTGTTGCTGAATTTATTATGAATGCACCTGTATCCCCTGATCCGTCTGTATAATCTATTCGCATCATGAAGTTGTCTGTGCCTATGTTTTTGCCATAGTATGTGTATGATCCCTGTGACACTCCGTCAGAGGTTGCTTCAACAGTGTATTGTAAGCTGCTTGCTCCTGCGATATCTGCGCCTGTAACGCTGCTAGAAGGCATAGGCGTTGAGGATGTCCCTGTGGTGGGTGTTGGGTTGCCACCTGGAGTTGGCGTGGGTGTTGCCGCAGAATTGTTGGTGCCTAAACCGCCCATGGCAATGAAAGCTCCCACTGCTATAATAACAATCAATATGACCGCTAGAAGGATCATCCAAAGAGTTTTACGAGACTTCTTTTGAGTTGGCGTCGACGATGAAGGAGAATCCATTGCATTAATATTTTTCAAAAAACCTTTTTTCATGCATTTCCCTAAATTCATTGCGGTAAATCTGTGGATAAACCTTTCGGCAAAACGCTTGAATGACTCTACTGCACAGGGTGTTCAATTGTTTATTCTATTTTAAGGGAGTCACACCAATCAGCAATTTGCTTCTCTGTTTCATCCTTCTTATCTAGCGCCTTTGGTATCGCTATATCGCCCACAAACGTAGCGTTTGGTATTAGCGCCTTTGTTTTCTCCACAGCTTGCTTTAAATTCGAATCCATAGTGAAAAACAACGCCACCTTCTTGCCGGAAAGGTCATTTTTGGCTATGTAGGTTCTAATCGCAGGGGTTGGTTTCCAAGCCCAAACTGGAGTGCCAATAACTATAAGATCGTAATCTTGCGGAACCCGACTTGCGGGACCGATTTGAGTTTGCTTTTCTTGAGATGCATCCTTACCCGCCATCATCCAGCCAAGCTTGCCAGCTCGCTTCTGTAGGTCAACAATTTCCTCGATGTCAGAGCCAAGCTCAGCCGCGATGGTTTCTGCTACGAATTTTGCGTTTCCAGTTCGAGTATAGTATACAACCAAGCTCTTCATCATCATACCTCAATCAAGTATCTACTGGAACATTTTAGATAAAAGAATTGCGACGATAAACTTCTATATTCAAGCCTCTGAAGGTTAACGCAACACTACATCGCGGCAAAGCTTTTATGCTGACCAAAACAAAACACACCCCAGAGGATAAAAAAATGTCATTAGAATCAGGAAAAAATATGGCTGGCATCGGCTCAATATTTCTAATCATCCCAGTTCCATTTCTAAGCATCGTAGGCATAATACTAGTGTTACTAGGCATGAGAACTCTCTCCCAAGCATACAACGACGAAAGCATCTGGAAAAACACACTCTACGCCGTAATTTTTGGAATCATAGGAATCGCAGCTTCCGGGTTAACTCTAACATCGCTGTTTTTCGGCGGGGTTTTCGTCACACCAGCAATAGCATATGCGGACGCGACAGGCATAGTGGGCTTAATCGCAGGAGTAATCATATTTCTAGTCGTAGCCTTCATATTTTACCTACTTGAAGCCATCTACATACGAAAAGCATTCGAGACACTTGCAGACAAATCCGGAGTTGGACTATTTAGAACCGGAGGTCTACTACTACTCATCGGCGCAATTCTCACAATAGTCTTTGTCGGATTAGCCTTGATTTTCATCGCTTGGATTCTGATACTCGTAGCATTCTTCCAAATACCCACAAACCAAACACCACAGCAAAATCAGATGCCCCCACCACCACCCCCAACGAGCTAAA
Organism: uncultured Candidatus Bathyarchaeia archaeon; assembly: GCA_964413605.1. GTDB lineage: Archaea > Thermoproteota > Bathyarchaeia > Bathyarchaeales > Bathycorpusculaceae > Bathycorpusculum. The sequence continues at coordinate 9,207 of CAYPSV010000005.1, forward strand.
CCTCCCTTCTTTCTTTTTTTGAGCAGTGAATGCAAATTTCTTAATACATACTTTCTAAGCTTAAATGCAAATAACATTTAGAGTTTGATTGGATTAAATTTAATCTAACCCAACTCAATGTTTTCCTAAAATCACCTAAATTTACACGCAGAAATTCTTAAATCTAAATAACGTAGAGATATAATTAAGGTTGATGAATGAAAATAAGGAAAGCAAAATTTGTTCGTCTTGCTTTATTTGCCATTGGAATCTCTGGTGCTATAACAGGGTTACTTTTTGGTTTTTCTAATGGGCAAATAGATCTAATTCTGATTCCAGGTTTGAGTTTTGCAAACACTTTTTCGGGCATTGCTGTGGGGACCCTTGGTATTTTGATAGCTGCGGCTGAAGGCAGAAAACTTTACCTTGAATATCAGACGAAATGAAAGCAATGTCTCTAAAGGACTCGTCCGACCTCCTTTTGTGAACTAAAATTAAATCTAGCCATCCAACTAGGACTTTTAGATCAGGCCCTTTCAGGAAACCACTGTTCCAGAGTGCAAGTCAACCAAAACAGAAGCAAAAATTCTGTCAAAAACAACGATTTGGTGTGCATTCAACCAGAATGCAGCTAATGGAGCGTAAAACTCGAAGAGAATTAAATTAATTAACTCTTGCGTTAACAGGTTAGTGGAGTGTTGAGGAAAACGAAAAAAGAGTTAGGAGCAATAAACTGTCTTTATCCATTGCCAACAACCATAGTTGGAGCTATGGTAAATGGCAAACCAAACTACATAACAATAGCTCACGTGGGCATAATGGATATGTCCTCTGTTTCTCTTGGAATGAATAAAAATCACTACACAAACGCTGGTATCAAAACCAACGGAACATTCAGTGTTAACATTCCCTCCGTTAAAATGGTAAAGGAGACGGACTACTGTGGATTGTTCTCTGGAAAGGTAAAAGACAAAACGGCGTTGTTCAAGACTTTTTATGGCAAACTTAAGACGGCGCCAATGATTGAAGAATGTACAGTTAATATGGAATGTGAGCTAATCAAAACGGTTGATTTCCCAGCCCATGATGTTTTCGTAGGTAAGGTAGCTGCCACTTATTGCGATGACTGTGTCCTTACAGATGGCGAAGTTGACTTTGGTAAAGTGCGGCCCATATTGTTTGTTATGAACGATAGAAGCTACTATAAACTTGGAGAAAAATTTTCTAAAGCTTGGGATGTCGGAAAAGAACTCAGGTAAATAAAAAAAGAGTTTTTCTTTGATAGATTCGATTTAATATCAGGTATACTAATCGGCATATTTGTTTCCTTGCGATAACATATGGATCGCTGACAGAGGTTTACCACTCGTATGACCTTATTTAATTTTTCAACGACGCTTGTTTATCTTATGGTTTTTAGTAAAAGGTGCAAAACACCAGAAAATAAAAGCAATATGGAAATAATAACATTTGTTACTAAGTAAGATAAGGTAAACATAGAGGATCGAACATGAACACAATTGTGTTTTTGACGGTTTTTTACTTTTTTTCTGAGTCGATTATCCAGGAAATGCAAAAAGTGAGGGAGCCTTCAAGTTGAACAATACTGAACCCAAGGAGAACTGGCTTTCAAGAGGAAAAGCAGAAGCAGATAAAGGCATTCCAAAAAATGAACGCATTGTAGGGATTGGATTCTTTTTTACTTGTAGCGTCTTGATGATTTTGTATTTGGCTGCTCATCAAATATGGTCAACAGGTTTCTTCACTTCAAAATTTGGCACGACAGAGATGATTATGCTTTATGGTTCTTGGATTTCTTGGACTATTACATCTGGATTAGAAGGATTACTTGGGAAAAGACTCTTCTCTCGACTCTTCGATGCTTTTGGCGGAATCATCTTTATTGCTGTAGCTACTGCTTGGCTTGTAGTGGTCTTTCCCTTTGATTTTACGTATTTTGCAGATGTGTTACCTGGTTTCCTAAGATTTTTGGTGCAATGGATTTCAAATGACATCGCTCGAATACTACTGGGATTGTATGCTATTGTGATGGGAATTGCAGCAGTCTATGCTCCAATAGCCTACAAATTCATCAGAATAAAACGCTTGGATAATGAACAAGAATAACTGAGTTAGATAGTCTGGGGTTGGGGATTAAATTGTGATCTTTCTCTCTAAAACTAATTTATACTCACTATTACTCGCTCGTCTCTCTTTGAGAAAAAAGTTAAAACTCATACATGGATATAATACTCACCTTCGAACCTATTAGCTGCGTAGAGCTCAAAGAAGTAGAACCATAAAAATCACCTATAATGAGTAAATTAACTATTACCAAGAATCTAAAATCCCAAAATCTCAAGAGGCGTCAAAGAAGATAACACCATTAAAACAAAAAACTAAAGACCACCTAACCGTAATAGGAATCCTAGCTTTAGAAGCAATACTACTTATCGATGCAATAAATAATTTTTACCTGTATGCACACCTAAAAACAGCCTACTACTTGATCCACGCAATACTCTCCACTACCGGAACCATAGTTTTACTTGCAATCATAATATTGCTCATAGTAGCCTATTTGGATAAAAGAAAAGTTCTAATGAGCTTTAAAAAATGAGTATGAAAAGAACCCATATTTTATTCATTGGTTGGAAATAATTCCGTGTGTGAATGCTTGATTAATCGTTTGGGCTTGGAGATTAATTTTTATTCTTTTTCTCTCTTGCGAAAAAATAGCGCGCGCGCTCGGTTATTTATGGGTGTTTTTCAGTTTGTTTTTTTGAATGAGATAGATTAGATTTTAATTTTTCTTTTACACACTGTCTTTAAAACTATATGTGTAATTCATAAATTATTTATTGAGCACAGATACTCAATCAATTTGAGGATTATGGACTTTGTCTCATCAACACGAAAGAATCTTAGTTATCGATGACCAAGAAGCAATAAGAACCACTGTTTCCGCTATTCTAAAAGACGAAGGCTACTGTGTTGAAACCGTTAAAAACGGAAAAGAGGCAATAAAGGCTTTAAAGAAAACGTCATTTGATCTTGCACTTGTTGACATTAAACTGCCTGATATTGAAGGAACAGAATTGTTAAGAAGGTTAAGAGAGTGCCAACCTAAAATTGCTACAATAATTTTGACTGGGCATCCTTCGCTTGAGAATGCTATAAAAGCGGTCAATAATAAAGCTGACGGATACATCTTAAAACCATTCGAGACTAAAGCTCTGCTCGAAACAATCGAAAGAATCATTGCAGAAAAAAAAATTGCAGGTTTTCTAATGAAAACAGAAGTTAAACGTGCTAAAAACCGCACGCCAGTTTTTAAGTACCAAACTCCAGACAAATGGTATTAAAAAAAATTGTTTACCCTTTTTGATACTCGGTAGTTTAATCCAATACATCGAGCGCCTTTTTTTGTAATTAATATGATTTACAGTGAGGCAGAGTCAGGGTGACAGACTGGACAGAAATAAATATTCAAGCTTACGCGGCCGTGAGCGGGAGTACGTGGTCGCGCACGCGAAATCAATGTAATCTAGGAAACCATTTGGAGACTCGCTTTTGATAAGCAATGTAGTCTTCGCCCAACATATCGATGAGGCTTTTCTCCTCGTACGTTGCCATTCCATCGTAGAAGATGAAAAACGCAATACAGATTACAATTGAAAGAAGCGAGACGCTAATGAATAGAAAGGCTAAGCAAAAGAGCAGGGTTCCAAGGTACATAGGATGCCTAACCCACGCGTATACGCATGAATCAACAAGCTTAGGCGGGTCATAAACTTGTTCTAAAACCGCTTTATGAGACTTTGATACAAGATAAAAGCTTAGACCCAAGAACAGTATCATCCCGGCGAAAAGCAGTGGAAATGTTAATAATTCAAAAATGACAGTTGAATACCCAAATATGAAGAAGCCCAAAGTATCAATTCCCCAAACCATAAAAAACAAGATAACCATGACAGGCTGAATCCTGTCGCACAGTGGATGTTCAGAACCCAAACCATGCCTCATTTTCTAAATCTCCCAATGCATGAGTTATTTTAATTAATTACATGGCGCACGATTTTTGAATTATTTTATCAGCCAATCAACATTAATATTTTATGTGTATAAAATAAACTCAGGGACGGCTCAATGCGCGCAGCTACCTGGTTTCTTGTACTATTAGTGTTTGTTTAATTGTAATTGTGTTTGAGAGAGAGAAAGACGAAAATTTAGTCAAACCAAACAAAAAACGATGAATTCAGGTTCTCTATGGTTAAAGTATTCGTATAATGGATTCGTACCGTAGCAGGTGCATGACTATGATAAGACATGATAACAACAATTAAAATCAATACAGAATAAGGTATAGTCTAAAACGAGTATACAGCTTAAGCTTTGTCAATAAGAACTAATATTGGGTAGAGTTCATTTAAAGTCGTCGAAATCTCATCAACAAGTCCATTAATAACGTAAGCAAAGTCTTCTGGTCGTCTCTTAATCACCTTGCCAATTAAGTACCTGTTTGCCGTCAAAGGGGTTTCTTGGAGATGTCTTGTCTCATCAATAGCTGTTTGGATGGTTCTCTTGGTGCTGCTGTATGAAGCAAGACACCATTGAAGAGATTGCAAGTTTCTTGTGTGATAGTTCCAAAAAGTGTCATAAAGGCAGTATCCCGTGTCTCTATTATTGAGAGATTCAACCTCGTTCGTTAATTCTCCATTCATAAGCAGTTCATAATATCTTATCCTATACTTGTGAGCTTGACTTCCGAAATTCAAGCCTATCCTAATGCCAAGGGGAGTAAAGGTTACTCCAACGCTTGCTCTATCAATGTGCGCTCTAATATCAGGTGTTTTTACTGTTACAAAAGCCAGCCATATACCGCCAGTATAAGGGGTAAAACCGGATATGTATGCACACCGCAAGGGGACCGTCAGTCTTTTTTCTATTTCCAGTTGTAAAGTTGGACATTTCTCATAAAGTTTATCGAGGCTATCAAAATCCGATTCAACAAGCTTCCCATCTATCTCATTTGCGGGAGATGACTTTGTATCGAGAGTTACAATTTCCTCGAATGTTCTATTTTTGAATTCCTCATCTTGGTTCATGCCTGCTTCGGTGCAAAGAAACTGCAGGATTTCTTGCGCTTTGGGATTTGCCGTTTTTAGGATAGTTTTAGAGTTGATTTGTATTAGGGAGTCATAAAAATCCATGTATTCTCTGAGTTTCTTTGCTGTTGTAGGGTTTATGTGGCTTTTCTGTTCTAAGAAACGGATGACCTCATACACTCGCACATTACTTGGATTTTCTTTCTGAAACTTTGGAAATTTTAGTCCAGTCTGGATTAGTACTCTATTAAGAGATAGCGCACAAAGAAACTCATCTATACCTTGAGGTCCTGCTAAATACTCTTTGAAACGTTGGAGTGCCAAGATATAACGAATCATACTTACAGTGTTTTGGTCAAACACAAAAACCGACATAATTAATCTCCTTTATGTTCTGCAAATTTGGTTTGTCCAGTTTCTTCGCCAAGTTAGTTCCTCTGTACATATAGCCTGAGTGCTTTTGTTTGATCGTATATTGCTTTCCATAATAGTTAAGGAAGTTGCCAAATTTCAATTTTGCTCATACACACTGCATTTTCTATTTGTCTTTGTATACGGAATTAAATTTTATCCCCAAACCCAAAAATTGATGCATAACTTGTTCTATTAAAAATAGGTGCTCAAACTAGATAAATATTCAAAAAAAGGCATCTTTGAGTATTCTCTTGAAAATAACAAAACCATCTCTTGCCTTAAGCTTCTTTTTTCCTACCCTTGCTCTATAGTCAATCAAAATCTCTTTAATAACGTAGCCTTTTCTTTGAACATAGTTGTTGAGTTCAACTTCTATGTCGAATCCTTTTGATTTTATCTGCCAGCCACGCAATGCATCAATCCGAATCACTCTTAGCCCAGTCAACGGATCCTCAAGTTCAACATCATTTAGCAATCTATGTGCGAACGCTATCATCTTATTTCCAACATGGAAAACGCGGTGAAGCGCTTCCTTTTCCACGTGCCCATTGAACCTGTTGCCACATACCATGCCAACTTCTGGATTCCCATCAAGAATCTTTATCATATCTGGAACATACTCTGCGGGGTAGGTGTAGTCAGCATCGGTTAGAATGATGTATTTAGCAACTGGATCTAAATGTTCCAGAGCTTTTGCAAAAGCGTCGCCTTTGCCTTTTTCATCTTGATAAATAACGTTTGCACCCATATTCTTCGCTAATTCGGCCGTTCTATCCTTGCTTTTGCCATCGACCACTAAGGTTAAAATGTCCCCTAAAGTGTCTTTCATTTCTGCGATCGTTGCACCGATGCCTTCTTCTTCGTTTAAAGCGGCAATAATAAGCTGAACTTGTAGGGTAATTTCGTCAGTTTTAGTTTCCTGCATTGAACTTCAACTAAATATTGAGAGTCAATAGAAGGTATTTAAGAGAAGTTTTGAAGTTAACAATATTCCCAAAAAAGTAATAATACAGCTACAACTGTCAGAGCAACCTCGACAGCATCAAAAGATACCATGCCAGAGTTGCCAAAAACTCACTGAAATATCCAACACCTCAGTTGAACACAATCCACAGGAACATAATATTTAAACAAGTTTAGCATAAATTTAACCAAAGATTTTTTTGATGCAACTAAATTATTAAGAATAAAGATAAAAACTAATTTTTAATATCTCTTCAAGAGTTGAAGAAGACACAGAGGTAAAAAGGGAATATTGTTTTTTAAGACTTTTTTGTTTTAATGCTAGAACTGCGGGTCTTGGACACTGGAGACGCTACTGAAGCGATCAGTTTTGCCGCGCTGTTTAGATTCATCTTTGACATGTTCAACACCATATCATATATCGCGGGATCTTTCCAATCAACATTGTAGAATCTCTGCAAGTATTCAGCTTCTGCTTTGTCTGTATCTTCAATTAACTTCAAAGCTTCCTCTTTGTTTAGCCCGCGGTTTTTCATGATATTTTTAACCCTTGCCGCCGTGGGAGCAACGATTCTCACATGGAGCACATTTGCTTTATTCTTCAATATTGCTTGCCCGCCTCGTCCCACAATAACCGTTTTTCCTTTGCTAGCTAAGCTATTGATGACTGCCCGAATAACAGACAAACAATCCTCCTCGTCAAGAGCCCTACTAACTATTGCATTATCTTTAGAGGCAAGAGAAATCGCGACAGGTCTTTTGCGAAGCAAAATTTTATCCACAACACTCTTGACTTGGTAATCATGTTCAGCAAAGTCCGCAATTTCATGTTCAGGAACGCCAATGCTTTTAGCCTCGCTCACCAACAAATTCTTATCAAAGTAGGAGTAACCAAGAATCTTGCTCAATTTCTGGGCAACTTCGTCGCCTCCACTACCTGTCTGTCTTGAAATCGTAATGACAGTACGCGTAACTCTTGACGCTTGATCTTCCGATCTGCCGTTAGCTAAGACTTTCTTTATTTCGTCAAAATTTGGTTCAAGAACTTGATCGTTAGAAAGCCACATGTAAAGTACGATACCGTTTTCATTGAGCACGAAAATTGAAGGTCTAAGTTCTCCTTGAGCATCCGAGGAATCAGGTTCTTCGAGACCGAATAGTTTGATGACTTCACGATTGTAATCGCTAAGTATTGGAAAATTTAATCTCCGTTGCTTGGCAAGCGCTTTATTTATGAAAGGAACATTTACATCTATTCCAGCAACTTGAGCTTTCAAATTAATCAGCTGAGACATCGAATCTCGAAACTCACACTTCTCTTTGGTGCATGTTGAAGTAAAAGCAGCAACAGAAAAAACCAAGATGACTTTTTGTCCTAAGAACTCCTTTAGGTTTCTGGGTCTATTCTCGACGTCGGGCAAGCAGAAATTGGGCGCCTTATCGCCTACTTTAATTTTGCCAACCATACAAACCAATCTCTAATAAAATAGATTTAGGACGCAATATAAATAGCTAAAGGTCAAGGATTATTTGATGCTTTCTTCTTTCAGATTTTTGATTCTCGCCCAAATGCTTAGTTTAGCAGTTTAGGATGCAGCCCAACAGCCCCATGTTCAAACAGCAAGGACAGAGTTCGAGAAAGATATTAAATTTCAGGTTTTTTCTCTTTGCTCCTTATGGACAAAAAGAAATGGCAGGAGCCCGTGCTATGAGATCAGGCTATCCCGTTAGGATGTTTAGTCATTAGCTTAAAGGCGTAAGCTTCCGCTTTGGGTTCAGTTGAAAAATTTGGTGAAATTTTTTTACCGTCTTTTTCATCAGTTTGTTCCGCGACAAAGATCAAAACATGATAGTTGCTACTGAATTGTTTTTTTGTAATAATCAGGGTTTGCCCTGTACATTCATTGAGGTAGCCGCCTTGGTGATTTAGCTGCCTCCAACCTTTAATTGTCTTGATTTTCTTCACCTGATATTTAATTATTTTAACTTACGGCAAAGAGCCCAAAAGATAGCTACCTGAAGTAGTTAGCAGCAACTTAACTCATTAGTTCAACAGTTGAACCTATTGCTTGACCGGGAACTCCTTTGCGGAATTTCACTTTAACCATGCCGTTTTTGCCATGGAGACCTTTGATTTTTCCAAGAATGCTGCTTTTTCCAGATTTCCAAGCGACCTTTTGCCCGATTAACTTGCCTGCCAAGGATTTAGAATTTATGCCTTGAAATTCTATTAGGCATTCATTTGATATTTGTGAGTTTGGACCTGTTCGGTAATTGGTTATTTTTCCATAAACTTTTTGAGACAAAAATATTCACCGTTTAAGTGACCTTCTAAATGTGTGGCTTTCTATTAAAGATGCAGTAACTATCTATCGAAAAACCTAAAGAAAACAACTAAAAATTAATAAAAATAAAGATTTATGGGGCAGAATTTCGAAAAATTAAAACGAGAGCAAAAACATGTTTAATGCCATTCTAACTGTGCAGTCGGAGTTCCCAGAGCGGTTGTTTTTGCTTAAGGAGTCTGGTTTATTGTCGAAGAGATTTTTGTGTGGTAAATTCTTGCAGTTATGAAAAGTCCCGCCGCAACTATGGCAAGCCAGAAAGGCCACTGGAATGCTGAGGAGATTACCACGCTAATGTGTGCGCCCATTGTCAGATTTTGAGGCAGAGCAATCGTTGAAGTTCCCGATATAGGAACGCCTATGCCCAGGGCACTTTGAGTTATGAACGCTGTAATTAGTAAAGCGGCTATGTAGATAATTACTATGTAGAGTGGTTTTCTGTAAGCAAAACTCAGAAGATCTTTTGAGTAAGGTCTGGAAGGGATAAACGCGTAGATCAGCATTATGATTCCGCAAGCCAAGAAAGTAAGAATACTAGTGAGATTAGCTGCCCAAACTAAGGCTGGATTGAATTGAGTACCCATTAGATTGAAGTTAGTATTTACTGGTGAGGCATTAACCGTCACCAAGTTTTCGCCGACAGTTAGTTTCCACCATGATACGTAGATTGATATAGGGAGAAGAATAAGAAGCAGGATTCCCCCGACCAGAGCAAACCAATTGAATTGCTTAACGTTCATTTTCATCACCCAAATACCTATGAGGGGATGTCAAAATCCCCGACATTTTGCCTATCAAGTTGAACCTGAAGTCCCGCCAAATTAACATTCAAGTCCACAAGATCAATATTAATTGAGCTTTGAGTTTCAGACTTAGTTTGAAGGTAGTTTATGGCGTCTTCAGATAATATGAGAAGGGCAGTGATATCCGATGTTTGCCCAGGATCCAACTTTAATGGTTCGTTAATTGTCATGTTGCCTATGAAAAAACCATCGTTATGCGAAATAATACCCGCTCGAACATCATCAACTTCGATAGCTGTTGGCAAAGGATTTGTAAAACTAAAGGTGTAGGAAACAGTTTTAGTTGCAGGATCATATCGAGGATCACCAACAGGTTGTGGCATTTCAAATTCTGAGTTTAGCAAACTATCAAGACCATTGCTATTACCATTGCTATTGCCATTAGAGTTACCCCCATCATTGCCAGTAACTATATCAGTAATTTCAGATGGGATGATTAAGCCAAGCAAATTGTCATGATACAGTAGAACCTCTATGGCGATTGGCGCCACAACTATTGCGATTGTGAGCAACGTGAGAAATATCTTGACCTTTTTCATTCTATCGTATCCCTTGTTATGAATATTCATTTTGGCTCCTTCGCTATTATGGTTTATGAATCTGCAATCAACAATTCAGAGCGGCCATATTTTTGAGGCGCACTATATACTTGGTTGAAATGATGAAACAGCAGTTCATTTGCCAAAGAAGTTCACCTGTCAGAATTTCTTTGTGTATTTATGTTCTACACATCTACAGACTAAGTTCGATTTTCATGTTTTAGGGATTCATTGGCTTTGGAAAATTAGAAGTGGGTCGAATCATTATACTAAGGGATATAGTCGGTTAGAGCCATATAGAAAAGTTTTTTGTCGTAGGTAACGCCCCCAACGTATTGTATGTAGTATTAAGTCATAATACTTATAAGAAATTAGTTCATCCGGTATTATTTGAGATTGAGAGAAATATGCGTTGACAAATAGAAATAGTACAGCTTTAAGTCCAGTAATTGCTTCAATCATTCTTATAGCTGTGACTGTTGCAGTTGCTGTTGTTGTAGCATCTTGGATGGGTGGAATGACCATTGGACTTATGGGAAATGCAGAGCAAACAAAAATAACAAACGTAGCCTTCCCAAATAGCCCCGAGAATTCCGTAAACGTCACCATCCTCAATGCCGGCGCATCAAGTGTAACTCTTCAAAGCGCAACAATAGACGGCAAAACAGCCAACATGACAACAACCGGGCCAACATACAGCTTAACCATCAACAAAGGCACTTACGCAAATGTCCTAATTATTAATCCTGACTCTTTTGCTCCTAATACACAATATACAATAAAAATCACAACTGAGAAAGGCAACACTCTCTTATTTACCGCTGAAGCCACCAACATTTCAGATGGTTCACAAACTCCCAGTACTCAGTGGTTGTCTGGATGGAACTTCAGAAAAAGTCTTCTAATCGACGGGTCTGTAGCAACCACCGGAACAGACTATACAATTAAACTTATAGTACATTATGGAATCGGGGATGATGAGGGCGAAAATGTTTACTTGGGAAACAAAGCAAAAACTGACTTTGGAGATGTAAGATTTGCTCAATCAGATGAGCAGACGTTGATGTCATATTGGCTAGAAAGCAAGATTGATTCTGCAACTGCCAATTTCTGGGTCAAGATACCTGGGAATTTAACTGCGCAATCTCAAACCATATTCATGTATTATGGTAACAACCAAGTGTCTTCGATGAGCAATGGAAGTGCAACTTTCATCTTCTTTGACGACTTCAGTAGCGATTTAAGCAAGTGGACAAAAGAAGTAAACGGCGCTCACATTTACATTAACTCTGGTCATCTTGTTCTTGATGGAGGAACCACATCAAGTCCGTATGGTCACACTGTTCTTGGTTCAAGTGCTAGCTACACTGATTTTCATGATGGAATTATAGAGGCAGATATTTTTCCATCGACAAGCGCTCTTCCAGAAATAGGCTTCAGAGGCGTTTACAGCAACAATGTTGGATACAAAGCAAGATGGGATTGTCGATCTGGATCAGAATCTCCATGGATGAAGCCAGCATACAATGGGTGGGGTGGTTTTGGATCCTCGATAACTAGATGTGGTTTACCTAATCAATGGCAAAATGTAAGAATCGAAGTTATTGGATCCACATTCAAAATGTACAGTAATGATGTGTTAAAATCAACCGTTAGCAACAACGAATATGCAAACAATGGGGAAATATCTCTGCAGAATCATTATGGCGCTAGCGTCTTTTTTGATAACATTCGAGTCCACAAATATGCTGCTAATGAACCTATTCTCAGCCTTTGGGGATTAGAAGAAAACCAATCTTAAATCTGAACTGAAACTCGCTAAGAACAAAAAACAACATTTTATCTAAACTAGAAAACAGAGAGGTACTGCAAAATAACCAAAGACAACGAAAATAATATGCACAGCTAACAGAATGAATTGTTCTAACAATTGGACTTACGGAAAAAAGTTGCTGATATTTTGAACGCTTAGGTTTTGATATTTGGAAGTCTTGGAATCCAAGAGTCTTTTTCATTTCTGAGATATTTCGCAAACAATAATGCTTCTTCAGTAATCAGCGTATCAATGGTTTGTCTTTTGCCAACCTTGATTCTTTCAACGTCAACCATGCGGTCAAAGAGAGCGTTCAAGTCCTTTGTCTAAATAGCCATCGAATAAAATAGGCGAAATAATCAACTTTGCGATAACTGAAATTAGTTAAATAAGCACAAATTAGCCCCTTTATTTTCCGTGTGCGCCGAGTACCCCATTTTACTTGAAGCGGTCTGTTTTCACGGAAAACAGACGAGGACACGAGAGCGTGGCAAGGCTAAGAGACTTTTTAAAATGGGATATTACGAGGCGCACTATAACAGGGCGTAGTTAACGAGTCGTGGACGACCGACCGAAGGGAGGGGTCCTTTGCTTGTTATACTGATATAAAACCCAAGATTCCGTTAGATTTTAATAGATTTAATTCATATTTTGATTTCTTATTTAATTTAATTGGTTTCTATAATTAAAAGTCAGTTTTTATGACTATTGGACATACATTTGGGAAGCAATTGCATTTTTTCTCCTTGCAAAATCCACCTTTTTCAAGTCTGCAAACATGCTTTAGCTTTTGAGAAAGAAGGTATAGAGCATAGTATGCTGTAGTATCAAAATTGAGTATACATATAATACAGAAAAAACTAAGAAAAAAAGAGCAGAAAGATTACCCTCACAATAGTGTTCTTCTTATAACAAGCCATAAAGGCAATGATAAGAGGAGCTCTTCGTCTCTAATCATGATAACAGTTCAGTTTTCAAGAAATTCTCGCATAGTTATTTTTGTAAACGAATAATATATCTTGTTGAAAAAAGATTACTTCATATGGAACTCTTAGATGTATTGCTAAGAATTGCGCTGATAGCCGCAACAGGATTCCTCTTCGTAATTGTACTATTATCCTACATTAGAGTCAGGAGCAAAAGACTTCTATTCATCGCAGCAGGATTCGCTGTATTTCTCTTCCATACTATTCTGTATATGCCTGAACTCTTGTTTCAGTCTATAACATTGGAATTCTCAGATAATGTACACATATTCCTCAACCTAGTAGCCCTACTTCTAATAGCTTTAGGAATTATCCGTGAAGAAAAATGAACACTAGGGAAAAGGTTCTCGAGAACGAACACCGCAGAACAATATACAACTTCGTGAAGAAGAACCCTGGTTTACATATGCGAGAACTTCAACGAAGGCTCAAAATACCACTTAGCACTTTGGAATACCATCTGGATTACCTCGAAAGAAAAGAAATACTGTCTATTGAAGATGATCGGAGATATTGCCGATATTTCGCCGAGAAACATTCACCTGAGGAGAAAAATCTTTTATCAGCCCTCCGTCAAAAAAGACTACGTGAAATAATATTACTTGTGCTTAGTGAAGAACTAGTTTCCTTTAAGGAATTATCCAGTGAACTAATGATATCTGATTCTACATTGTCCTACTATCTATGTTTTCTTGTTGAGAAAGATATCTTGGCTAAGGAGAGAATTGCTGCAGAGACTTGCTATAGAGTAAAATCTGAGAAAACTGTTGTGAGATCCTTGCTTTGTTACAAGAATAGTTTTGTTGATAAAATGGTAGACAACGTTCTTGCAGTGTTCCTTGATTTTGATTATGTGAAAAAGAAGCTTCGATGATTGTACTAAAATGGTACGATGTTTGTGTTATGCCCCTTATATGCATATATTCAAAATATTGTAATGGAGAAAAAAATGAATAAAAGAATTTTGCATACCATACTTTTTAGCACACTAGTGTTGGGTCTAATTCTTGTGATTGCTACCCCAGCATTTGCATCTGCCCACACTATCTCTTATAGGCATCGCGAAAAGGTCGCTACAGTTGAACTTCCATTAGTAACGGCTTGGTATGATGGAAAAATAGGCTATTACATCCAAACTGAAGCCTCTGATCCAGCAGTTGCTATGGATCAAGGTGTGAATTTGGTGCCGAAACTCACTGACGCTATTGCTGCAGGAGTTACCGATGACATTTACGTCGTCACCAATTATGAACAAGCAAACATAATACCTTCAGCGCCTATTCCGGCTGGTCCAAACAATGCAGACCCAGAATATACACCACTCTGGCAGGTAGATTTAGTGACTTGGAACTCTGGAGCAACACCATATACACTGCGTTCAGAAGATGATGTGAATGCAGCCGAAGCAGCTGGCGATATAACTATCACACAAACAACTATCGTGGTGAACTGCCCTGTAATTTTCACTCGACAAGGAGGAGCACTCCCAACAGCAGACATAGATATCTCTTATAGGCATCGCGAAAAGGTCGCTACAGTTGAACTTCCATTAGTAACGGCTTGGTATGATGGAAAAATAGGCTATTACATCCAAACTGAAGCCTCTGATCCAGCAGTTGCTATGGATCAAGGTGTGAATTTGGTGCCGAAACTCACTGACGCTATTGCTGCAGGAGTTACCGATGACATTTACGTCGTCACCAATTATGAACAAGCAAACATAATACCTTCAGCGCCTATTCCGGCTGGTCCAAACAATGCAGACCCAGAATATACACCACTCTGGCAGGTAGATTTAGTGACTTGGAACTCTGGAGCAACACCATATACACTGCGTTCAGAAGATGATGTGAATGCAGCCGAAGCAGCTGGCGATATAACTATCACACAAACAACTATCGTGGTGAACTGCCCTGTAATTTTCACTCGACAAGGAGGAGCACTCCCAACAGCAGACATAGATATCTCTTATTCGATTCATAACTACTTTCAGCATCACAGATGGTTTCACTGTTCAAGATTGTTCTTCAGGTATCGATAAATAACGTCGAATACAAACAAAGGCATAATTCGCTCCCTTATTTTTTCTAATTTTTTTGTTCGCTGAATCCTTTTATTTCGAGGCAGTCTAATTTGAGTATTACCGGAGGTTTATTGTGGACTTAGATTATGTTAGAGTTGCAAGAAAGTCAGATATAGCAATAGGCACTATGAAGAAGGTTACTTTAAACGATAAACAGATACTGATCGCTAATGTCAATGGGAACTACTACGCTATAGGCAGCGAGTGCACTCATTATGGCGGAGACCTATCGCAGGGTACTTTAAAAGGAAATATTGTTACTTGCCCGAATCATAAGTCAAAATTTGATGTTACCACCGGCAAAGTCGTTTCGCCCCCAACAGAAGCACTTGGGCATCCCGATATAGACGACGAACCTCAGTACTCAATTAAAGTTGAAAACGAAAATATCATGGCTAAATTATGAAACAGAAGCAGTAACTTGCGTAGCGTTTTTTTATAAGCTCAGCAAAGTGGGTTTGGGTTTTATTAAAATTTAATCCAACCAACCTTATAGGTTGCAGATGGCTACCTTATAGAAAAGGAATGTTTTAGGTTAGGTTACTATTGGTTGGTTACGGTGGATTATGTTACTGTACGAGGGGTAAAAAACAACAAAACTTACCCCTCAAGAAACGTGTTATTTTGAGAAATTTAAAAAATCAAATCTGTAATTCTATCGGACAACATTAACAAAAAATCATATAAGCGCGCGATTCGGTTTTCCTGAACTACTTATTAGAACAGAACGTCTAATAGTTGGACTTATATTTAGCCAGCTATGATATGCCTCTGAGGACTACACTTCTTGAGGGAGAGCAACGAAACAGAGCTTGAGTATGCTCTACGAGGCAAAGCCTGGAAAGTCTACTGGTTTCTACTAAAAACAGGCAGTCCAGTGGGTGTCCGCGAAGTTCAAAGAGCGTTACATTTTAGCAGCCCCAGTATTGCTTTCCACCATCTTGAACAGCTACAAGAATTAGGTTTAGTGCAAAAAGAAGAAGTTGGCGGACACTACTCGTTAGTTGGCGAAGTCAAAATCGGGGTTCTGCGGCACTATGTAAAATTGGGCAAACTCTTGTTTCCAAGGTTCTTCTTCTACGCTTTGTTCTCAACTGTATTCTATGCGAGCTACCTCTTGTTGCTGGTTCACAGTTTTACTCGAGATAACTTGTTTATCATTTCGTTTGGGGCAATTGTGTGCATTATCTTTTGGTATGAAGCGTATCGTGTTTGGCAAATGAGGCCATTCTAACAATTAGAACAGGTTGTTCGCATGCTTAGGATAATATAAAAACAAGACTATGGTATGGTAGGAGAACAAGTATTATGGTTCAGAAAGAAGTTAAGAAGAAAACCACACTTTATGGAACAGCGGCAATTCTTTGTGCAATAATTCTAATTTCGATGGTTTATGCATTCGGTTCAACACCCAATTTTCCATCTTCCCAGACGCCTGGCGATAATGGCTCGCCTAGTTCGGGAACAAATTTAATCCAATCTTCAAGCGTTGATGGAATGAAGACTTTCTCTTCAGTAGAGGAATTGAAAAGTTATCTTGCTGAGGCTTCGCAAGGATATTATTCTGGAGGAAAAGGTTTAGGTATTGAAAACATGGCACCGATGCCGGCTGCACAATCCACTGGCACTTTTGACATGAGCTCCGACTATTCATCCACTAATATTCAGGTTGCAGGTGTTGATGAAGCAGACACTGTAAAAACTGATGGCCAATATATCTACACAATATCTAACGCTCAAGGTGGCAACGTCTATTATCTGGGGGCTTCGCAACAAACAAATCCTAACGTTTACATTCTAAATGCGGATCCTCAAGATGCTAAAGTTGTCTCTAAAATCTCTCTTGATGACGCCTCTACGCCTATTGGTTTGTTCGTAAGTTTGGATAGCAGTCGACTTGCAGTTTTAGTAAACAAATATACATACGCCACGGGTTTAGCGTCAAGAGAAATAATGATTTTTCCCTACTACAGTTATGCGTCTACTTCCATCTACGTTTATGATATAACCAGCAAAGCCAATCCGGTTTTAACCCGCAACTTTACGGTAAGTGGGAGCTACTTCAACTCACGAATGATAGGTGACTACCTGTATGAAGTTACTAGTCAAAACGCGGTTGTTTATGATGAAGCTGTATTGGTTCCTACACTCTATAAGGATGGAACTGCTTACGCTGCCTCACCCACCAGTATCTACTACTCAGATATGAACGAATCCAACTACTATTCATTTACCAGCTTTTACGGCATAAACCTCATGGACGATCAGCAGCAACCCACCAACATGACTGTACTGATGAGTGGCGCATGCACCATGTATGTTTCACCCGACAACATCTACATAGCCTACCCAAATTGGGCAAACGGCACAAACTTGACCTCAATCTACAGAGTAAGAATTAACGGTTTACAACTCAGCTTAGAAGCCCAAGGCAACATTCCAGGCGATTTAATAAACCAATACTCCATGGACGAATACAACGGAAACCTCCGAGTAGCAACCAACTTTTACCAATACACAATAGCCAGTACCATAACAGCAACTCCCTCTCAAACAAACAACGTCTATGTACTTGACCAATCCCTAAAAACAATCGGCAAAATAGAAGGTCTCGCACAAGGTGAAAACCTTCATGCAGTCAGATTCATGGGCGAAAAAGGGTATCTTGTAACATTCATCCAAACTGACCCCCTATTTGTAATAGACTTAAGTCAACCCGAAAACCCCAAAGTACTAGGTGAACTTAAAATTCCAGGCTACAGCGATTACCTTCATCCTTTAGATGATACTCACTTGATAGGCATAGGCAAAGAAGCTATTGCATCAGATCAAAGCAATTTTGCATGGTACCAAGGCTTAAAAGTGGCGCTATTTGATGTTAGCGACGTAACCAACCCTGTTCAGATGGCAAACTATGTCATTGGAGATAGAGGAACAGATTCAGCAGCGTTAAACGATCCAAAAGCTTTCCTGTTTGCCCAAAGCAAGAACTTGCTCGTAATCCCAGTCAACTTGGCAATCATAAATCAAACGTTAGTACAACAGTATCCGTCAAGTTTCCCAGCCTACGGCGACATGGTTTGGCAGGGAGCCTACGTCTTTAGCGTTTCCACATCAGGAGGCATAACCCTCAAAGGAACAATAACGCAGATTAACGCTACCTTACTAAACAGCCAAGGACAATTAACCAACCCAATGGAGTACTATAACACGTCTAATCAGTGGATAACACGTTCACTCTACATCGACAATACGCTATACACAGTATCCAACTCAGAAGTGCAGCTAAACAGCTTAACGGACCTCTCAAAGATCACAACAATAAACCTAACTTAACCTTTTTTTAAGCCCTAACATAGCTTTTTTTATTTTGTTTGTCGAATTCTTAAGAGGCAAAATCGATAGTAAAGAAAAAATGTTTCAGAACAAATGATTTCTTGAAATTTAGATGCTAACTCGAAATGCCCAATGCATGTATGCTTTAATATCTCTAGAAATCACCAAGGAAGGCTCAACGTAGCAATGAAGGTTACATTTACGGCAGTTTTCTACTTTTTTCCAGTCAAAATCAGAAACAGCACCACTAATGCCCTTGTCAATTATTGAAACACTGCTATCATAGTCATTGTGAACATAGCAGGGTAAAACAATTTTTCCGTTAGGATCGACGTTTATCATCGCCCATGGCTTGCACCGCCATTTTTTCTCTTTTGTTAATACTTTGAAGTATTCAATTGAATTGACAATCGGGTAGCCTTCTCGTTTCATTTCAATAAGCCTATTGGCAATTTTTGGTATGCTGTCAATAGCAGGAGAAGAAGCAACGGTACTGCAGTAATCATGGGCAACGGCCACTGATATTCTTACTCCTAACTCTCTAGACAAGCCCACCAAACTTTCAACCTCATCAACATTCTCCGCCATAATGGTAGTGTTGATTGTAACAGCAACTTTTTCTTTTGCAGCATCTATACCACGAACCGCTTTCTCAAAACAGCCATCGACTCCACGGATAGAATCATGAGTTTTCCTAAGACCGTCTAACGATACATAAACAACCCCATTGATGAAGGGTGCTATCTGATCTATCCTAGATTCGAGTAACGTACCGTTAGTTATGAGGCTGGTATGCAAAGGCAAAGACCGAGAGAAAGCAAGAATATCAATCAAATCACGCCTAAGTAGCGGTTCGCCCCCTTCAAAAGCAACTCCGCAAGCCCCAGAATTGTAAATCTGTTTCAAAATCACTTTTTCTTGCTCAAAACTTGAATCTTGAGCGGATCTTTTCCAAAAAGGACACATAGTACATTTAAGATTACAATTATAAGTCAACTTGTGCCCACAAAAAAACGGAACTTTCCCCCCCAACAAATTCAACATAAAGCCACGGTAAATCCGCATGCCTAACCAGAGAGGTTCTAAGTATTGACCAATAATTTTTTGTTGCATAATTAGATAAGACCTGAGCTCTCTAAGTTGTTCAAACTTAAATATGATTCATCTATAAAAACAAACAGTACTATTTTTCTTCGGTAAGATGCATAAATGGATTTCTTTATGGTTGCTTGCTAGCTTGCAAATAGGCAGAAGCGGCAGAGCACAATTTAAATTAAATTTTTTTGTCTCCGTGTGGGAGATGTAACAAAAAATAATATGGCTACGATAAACTTAGGAACGCACTTCTCGGTCTTCGCTGTAGTCTCTGTCCTCATGGACTTCTTCTTCGGATTTTTCTTCCAATTCTTCCTCTCGCGCTCTTTCTCTGTCACCAGTAGCTCTTGCTGTGTCCTCAGCTTCGCCTTGAGACGGAAAAGCATCATCTAGCCATACTTTAAACTGTTTTTTGCTTTCCGAATTAGAGAAAGCCCACTCACATAATTCTTGGATAATACCATTCAGGTCAACTTGATGATCGTCAGCTAACTGTTTCAGATACTTTTCCCACTTTGTGGGCAAAGATACGATTGAACTAACCATTTAAATTTTCACACTCTTTATTGCTATTAAAAATATAGTCCCAAAAAGCTTCCAAATAGAAGTAGTCAAAACCAAGATATAAACAATGAGCAGGCTAACAATTATGATGTGTTGATCATTGTTTTCATTAAATTTAAGGGAGAAAATTATTCTTCTCCCATGCCGCTTGGCATTCCTCCGGGTAGTCCTCCTTTCGGAGATTTGCCTGTTATGATGTCATCAACGCGTAAGATCATTGCTGCTGATTCTGCTGCAGATTTGAAGGCCTGTTCTTTGACCACTATTGGTTCGATAACGCCGTTTTGAATGCTGTTTTGCAGGTTACCAGTAAATATGTTGATGCCGAAGTATTTACCGTCTTCTTTGTCGTGTACTTGACGAAGATTTATGAGTATGTCGATTGGTTCTAACCCCCCGTTCTCTGCAAGCGTGCGCGGTATGACTTCAACGGCATCAGCGAAAGCTTCTACTGCTAGTTGTTGTCTTCCGCCGACTTTGGTTGAATATTTTCGTAATTCCTTGGCGATTTCGATTTCGATTGCCCCGCCGCCAGCCACGATTTTATTGTTTTCTGTAACGTCTGAAATTACTGATAACGCATCGATTATGACTCTTTCAGCTTCATCCACCATTCTTTCAAGCCCTGCACGTATTAGTATGGCTACTGAATGGGGATCTTTGCATTTTTCGACAAAGATCATTTTGTCATCCCCTATCTTGCGTTCTTCCACTAAGCCGGCAAAACCCAATTCCGTCGCCTTTAGATCGCTTAGGTTAGAGGATATTTGTCCTCCTGTAGCTCTCGCGAGTTTCTCCATGTCTGATTCTTTTACGCGTCTTGCTGCGATTATGCCTTCTTTGGATAGAAAATGCTGGACCATGTCGTCAATGCCTTTCTGGCAGAACACAACGTTTGCACCTGAAGCTTTGATCTTTGTCACCATTTCTTTGAGTGTACTGTCTTCTTGATCTAGGAAAGCTTTCATCTGTTTGGGCTCATGGATGCGTATTTCAGCTGTTATTTCAGTTTTTTCAATTTCTAAGGCTATATCTAAGAGCGCAATTTTCGCGTTCTCCTTCTTCTTGGGCATCCCTGGGTTGACGACTTCTTTATCTATTATAATGCCTCGGATTAGTTGAGTCTCGATGAGACTTTTGCCAGTTTTCTTTACCAGTTGTATGTTATCTATGTCAGCTATAATCTGGTTCTCATTCTTCTGGGCTATCTGCTTTACCGCTTCTATCGCAATTTCTGCGAAGTGCTCTTTAGCACCGCCCACGGTTTTGCTTCCCATGGAAGTCAAAGCAACTTTCATCATCGTTTTTTTATCATCAACATTAATGACCACCGCGTTTCTCGCCATGATTTCAATTGCTTTCTGTGCAGCTTTGCGGTATCCTGCAACAAGTATCATTGGGTGGACTTTTTGGTCCAGGAGCTCTTCGGCTTTCTTAAGAAGTTCGCTTGCTAGGACTACAACGGTTGTGGTTCCGTCGCCTACCATGTCGTCTTGGGTTTTGGCGATTTCAATCATCATTTTTGCTGCTGGGTGTTCCACATCAATTTCCTTGAGAATTGTGGCACCATCGTTTGTGATTGTTATATCGCCAAGAGAGTCGATGAGCATTTTGTCCATGCCTCTTGGACCTAGGGTGGTTTTTAGTACTTCACCAATTACTCGAGCTGCCATTATATTGTTTCTTTGAGCCTCTTTACCTCTACTTCGAGTTGTTCCTTCTTTAAGGATAAGTACAGGTTGACCACTTTGGGTTTGTGTTAAATATGCCATGTTATTCTTTCCTCAATATTATTTAGATAGTTTTCTTTAGCCTAGTCCACGTTCTTGGGATTCATTTGGGCGCCCATTTCAAACCTAATAATGAAGATTTGACCGGCAAAAGACTAGAAACTTGACGCTTTCAACTGTTCCAAAACCGATGGCTTGGCAACATAAATATTAGTACACGGGGATTTAAACTAGATAAAAACTTTGGCCAATTTACAATGACAGGCAAGTTTAACTCTGATCGAGTTCCCTGTTAGCTTCCCCCACTATTGTCTATTCTATTGGGGATACTCATCTCATTCCAAAACTTACTTGAGACTTTTTTGGGCTCTTAGTGAGCATTTTCCTTTAATCAAAAAATGATTAATTTCTTTTTTAGTATTACTAGGAGCTCATTCTTGAAATGGAATTTTAGTGAACTTAAATAGTCTTCTTATCTCTACTACTATTGGATAGATATTATGCCGAGATGTCCCAATTGTGAAAAACACACTCTGGGTCCTGATAAAGAATGGGACTTTGGGCGTTTTCATGTTAAAATGTATAAGTGTACCAAATGTGGAAATCAGTTTAGAGAATTCTTCCGAGGAAGCACGATTCAATTTGTTCTGAGTGCGCATAACGGTGGGCTAGGAAAAAGAAGAGTAAGCAAAGAAACAATGGATAGACAAAAAATCAAACAATAGTTCTTTCTCAAGGGTACTTGGCAACTTTTACTTTGTGTTTTTAAGCGCATGTGCAATCATTACTTTTTCGGGTCTCGACTAATTTGTCATTGAAATTTTATCGCTGATCTTTTTGCAGCTGAAGTCTGGCAGCAATTTCCTTGGAGATCTTTTCCAGACCCTTTGCTAACTCTACACTGTCAACCTCGTCTAAAGGGTAAAACTTCCTGTCTTTATCGAGGAACACGAGCTCCAATTTTTTATCAATCACTATCTCATCTCCGTAATCTAAATCGGATTAATTACTCTACATTATAAAACAGGGGGGACCTCAACTTTAGATCTTAACGTGGACTTAATATCGTGGTGCGTTAAGAGAATAAGTTGGCTTTCCCCTAATTTCTTTCTTTGAAAGGGCTAGAATATGGTTAATGGGATCTTACGGTGCTTTATTGTTTTGTCGTTACCCATTTTTTTATGGCATCTTCAACCGCGCGGGATAGGTCGCCTTTTTTCTCGCCGAATCGCTCAACGGTTTTTAACCTTAATTGTTTTTCTAGTGTATCTGGAATATCTATGCTTATTCGACCCATAATTCATCATCTTTTGTTTTTTTAGCACTTACTCCTTCATAAGATGGCTATGTTGTTTCTTTTTGTATTCTTCTGTTTGCGCTTATTTGTTTATGTGCATATAATATAATGTGCTTAGTAGCTTATAAGTATATATAATTAAACGCATTTATTGTTCGGTAAGCAATTCCTCAACATGACTTGTTAACGGAAGATTTAAGCCCTTAAAGGCATATAGCCCAAGTAGCAAAGGCAGGCGTTTTAATTTGAGTTATTCAAAAAGACAAGGGGGAAACTATGAAGGAAGGCAAGGACATGGCAAAGGCTTTAAGCGCTATCCCGTGGAGATTGGCGAAGAATTGGAAGTTGACATTTCTGAGTTAAGTGCTAAAGAGGAAGGCGTAGCCAAAGTTCAGGGCTTAGTTATATATGTCCCTAATGCAAAGCTTGGAGCCCATGTAAAAATAAAGATAATTCGAATAAGTGGCCAAACTGCACATGCAGAAATAATCGATTAACAACCAAAAATTGCTGATGGTCTTACGGTTTGATGACTCCGAATATGTAAGCTATCAACCCGATCAAGAACAATAGCAAAACAACATTCTTGATTCTTCTCGCTTTTTCCCTAGAATGATCCAGAAGTAAAAGTGCCGAGCAAACAACAAGACCCACATCCGTCACCAAAACAAACGGGATAAACCAAACGCCCACTAACCCTAAAAACCATGTAACAGGCGTCAAGATTACTGCAGCAACATAGAATATGGCGGCAGTTAGGGCTGCTTTGTTTTCTCCATAGCGTACAGCCAGAGTCTTTACATTTTCTGATCTATCGCCTTTGACATCTACTATGCCTTTAGTGATTTCTCTGCCTGTGTTGGAGAGAAAAGCCATGGACGCAAACAGGACAACGTTTAAGCCGACGGTGCCAATGACGGTGACGCTTCCATAGATGAATGGTATAGCTACACATGCGCTTACCAGAAAGTTCCCGGGTAGTCCGGTCCGTTTACCCACGGTGAGGTAGGTAGCGGTTATTGCTAGAGAAGCGGCTGCCACTATAAAACAAAGCAAACCAAATGGTGCCGCCAACAGCGAAAATACAAAGCCTACAACAATTAGCGCTGCCATAAACGTAAGGGCTTCCTTGGGTTTCACCACGCCGCTGGGGATGGGGCGTTGGGGTTCGTTGATGGCGTCGATTTTGCGATCGTAGTAATCGTTTATGACCATGGCTGCTGCGCAAAAAGTGAATCCGGTTATGAAGCCGAAGAGGATGTTTAGCCAGTTGAGGTTGCCGAGTTGGGGCAGTGTAGGCTGAGTGGGAACTATGCTGGCGAGGATTGCTCCAACGAAGACGGCGAATCCCATCATGGTGCAGTTTATTGGGCGCATTAGCCGTACGAAGCCGTCAAGTCTGTTCATGCCTGTTTAACCGTTTGGTTACTGTAGTTGTAGTTTGGTAGTTATAAAAATTCCACTTATTGTGGCTTATAGGCATGCTAGTTTTTATTTTACGAGGACATTGGTTTTAGCGGTCTTAAATGCCTACTTTACAAAATCGACCAGCAATATCTAAGAAGCAAAGGATACTCAAACCATTATTGTTGGTTGCGGGAACAGTCTCTCTTGTGTTGGGCGCGATTGGAATTTTTTTGCCGATTCTTCCAACTACGCCTTTCCTGCTTTTGTCTGCCGCCTGCTATTTTCGAAGTTCTGAGCGGATGTATAATTGGCTTCTGGGTAACAGGCGGTTTGGAAAATACATAAAAAACTACCGTGAAGGAAAAGGAATCCCACTTAAAACAAAAGTACTCGCGTTTGCTGTTCTTTGGGCAGGGATACTTTACTCAGCGATTATGGTGGTTGATGAGTTTTTTATTGCGCAATTTGCCCTCTTAATAATAGCTTTAGGAGTAAGTGTGCATTTAATTAGGTTGCCGACTTTTAGAAAATAATGCGTTTTCTTAAGAATTTAAAAAAAGAAAAGAGAGGGAAATTTTTTGGTTGTTGCTTTCTTATGGTTTTTTGAGCAGCATAATTATCGCTATAGCAGCGATGATTATGACAACTATGATTGCGACTGCTGCGGCTAATACGTACATGTCAGTGTTTGATGCTGGTGGTGCTTCGGTTGGTGCTGGAGTTGCTGCCGCTTCCATGACGTTGAAGCTTGTTTCAGAGAATGATGGCCAGTATCCTTGTGTTCCGTGGAATGTTGCGATTACTAGGTAGTCTCCTGAGATGTCAGCTGGCCAGCTCATGGTGTAGAATCCGCTTGCGTCAGTTGTTGCTGTGCCGATGTTTCTGTAGTTGCCGTTTGCATCAAGGACATCGATTGTTACATCAACACCCATGAAGTCAGGTGGCAATGGTTTCTGTTGGTATACGTATCCCATCCAGTCAGTCATGCTTGCATCAGATGCTACTGGAACTCCGTGTGGGAATCGTCCTGCTTGCTCGGTTTGGGTTGTGCCGGATGAAATGTCAGTTACTCTACCTTGAATAACGACGTTTTGGCCAACTGCGCCGACTTGCGAGACTGATGCGGTTGTTGCACTTGGTCCTCTGCCGATTACGTAGATTTGGTTGTCATAGCCGTTAAACCATGTTTCGAAGCCGTCTGCTATTGCTGTGCTCATAGTGAAGAATTCGCCTGTGTAGCCAGATAGTTCCCAGATTTGCAGTCCGGTGGTTGCGTTAATTGCTCGTGCCATTGCGCCTTTGTAGATTGGAGTGTTGACTGTGTGTTCTGTTGTAACGGTATAGATTACGTCATTTCCGACAGCTTGTACGAATGTTGGGTAGTGACCATATGCTACGTATCTTCCTGCGTTTGTAGAGTTGTCAGAAGTGTCGCCGTTGCCGAATGTCCAGAGTAATTCGCCGTTTGCCATATCATAGCAATATAGAATTCCGCCTAATTGGGAGCTGTAGAGTTTGCCGTATGCGACTTGACCGTTAATGTAGGGTAACGCTGGGTTGCCATAGTAGTCAAGAGCTGTTTGCATTGGAGTTGGACCCCAAACTTTGGCGCCTGTGTCCATGTCGTAGCCAGTCCACTGCATTGTTTCTTTGTATCCTTCGAAGAAGACACGGTTTACTGGATCAATTCCGCCTAGCAATACAGTAATGTTATTTGCAGGTGCGTCGTATGAGTTCATCCAGAGTACTTGACCTTCATGACCTGGTAGTAGACTTACGGCGAAGTATGTGTATGGGACATCACTGGTTGCACCGAATTGTGAAGTTGCTAATCCTGGAAGGGTACCGTTTTGGTATATTGCTATATCGCCTGGGATAACTCCGACTGGATTTGGTGCGCTTCTGAAGCCTGGCATGTCGACAACCCAATTATAACGCTTTGGATCGCCTGCATCTATGCTTCGAGATTGTTCTGTAGTTGGAGTAATTGTCGTAACTAATGAGCCGTTCACGTAGGTTGTTGTCGTAACGTTTGTTGTTGTAGTAACCGTAGATAAGTCAGCTGCTGGTGATAGACCTGTGCCACTTGAGAATCCTCTGCCGTTAAACATCAAAGTTGAGTTCCATTCGCCTAATGTGTAACTTGGGTTCGAGAATGAGCCTGTGTTGGTCCAGACATATCGTAGGGTTTCACCTTGGTCTCCAAGAGCCATTGCTGCTCCACCGCCGAAGAATCCTGCATTGCCTGGAACATTTCTTACGTCAAATAAGAAGTCTCCAGTGTATGCGTCATATGCGTGTCCAAAGTTGCTAGTGTATAAGATTGCTGGGTAAACTCCGTGCTGCTGTGGGTCTTCAACGTCGTAGATGGATGCAAATGATATCGAGGGTACATCTGATCGAGACCAGAGTACTTCACCTGTTTGTAAGTCAACACAGGTTGTTGGTCCGCTGTTTGAACCAGAGTATGATACTGGTGGGTTGTAGATTAGCATTCCAGCGACGATGATTGGGTTTGCATATCTTTGATTGTATGCAGAACCTTCAAACCAAGTGTTTCCGTTTAGGTCTTCTTTTGTGCTTATTGTTCCTCCGACGACTCCTCCCATTTGAATTGGCTTAGTCCACATAATGTGTGGAGTGAGTGGTCCTACTGCGTCGCCTGGGTACCTGTCTAGAACTGCGTTGGACCAAACTCGGAAGCCTGGTGCACCAGTGCCTAGCCAGTTGGATGAGATAGCCCACCAGTCGGTGTTTTCACCGTAGATTGGGCGTGTCCAGTATTCTTGAGGTAACGGATAGCTGGTTATTGGGTTTGGTAGTGCGTCTTCTTGAACTACGAGTGTTGTTGATGCTGAACTAGGTAGATAGGTGTCGTTAACAAAGTTTGAATTTGGCGGATGTGAGTATTGGTTGAATTCTTGTCCTGGAAATTCGAAGTCAAGAGTGTATGTGCCTACTTGGTCTGGAGTGTATGCAAAGAATTGAGATGATGTTGTGTCAGTTACTGTTTCAAAAGTCTGTGTTGTAACTGAACCGTCTGGTGCTGTTATGGTGAGTTTGTAGTTGTGGAATCTGTAGTCGTTTTCTAATGAAATTGATGGGTCAAAGGTTTTGTCCAGCCACATTAAGATGCTGGCTTGTTGACCTACGCCGACGGGGTTAGGTGCTACGTTAATGTATGCAAATGTTGTAAGATCCCATGGTGGAGTGTGAGCATTGACAGTAGCGGAAGGTATGACTGCGAGTGACATAGAAGCGATCAGCAATGTTGCAAATACAATAGCCATAATTTCTTTTTTTAGATTATTCAATTTTTTTTCTCCTTTTAAATATGGATAAAATACCTCAGAAGTAGAAATATTGAGATGTTTTATCCGTTAAACAGTAGCATTTAGCATTATTATTTATAAAGTTAGTGCTATAATTCGATATAAGATAATAATAATAATCGTGGATCAATTATGTTTAAAGTCAAGAGAAAAGCTCTACAACCAAACAGAAACATAGCAAAAGTGGATTGAATATTTCAGAGCTCCTCAGGAACTGATAGACAAAAGAGCATTCAAATTATGCCAAATTAAAGAATATTTTATCGAAGCAAACTCTCGCGGAGAAACATTAAAAGCATTTACGCCCCTTATTTCTAATGTTTGGTGAAAACTTGTCAAACAACAATTATGCTCCTCTCGTCGGTGATAATTACAGTCCAGAAAAGATAAGAGTTATAATTCCCGTAGGAGGCAAAGCCACACGTCTCTTACCTTTAACGGCTGAAACAAGCAAAGCATGCCTACGACTTCTTAATAGGCCACTCGTTGAGTTTTCCCTTCTCTCATTAGCAAGTCAAGGCATACGCAACTTCATCTTCGGCGTCAAAGGCTACACCAACTATAGGGACCTTTACGATTATTTTCAGGCAGGATACGGTTTTTCTGTCCGCTATAACATAAAACCTCGCATACACATAAAATATCAACCAAACGTATCCGATTTAGGCAGCGCCGATTCCGCCCGAATAAACATGGAATACTATGAACTTAACTGCCCTGTTTTTGCAGTTCAAGGCGACAACATCTTTGACCTCAAGATAAAAAATTTAATGAATTTTCACAAAGAAAAAGGCGCCGCACTAACAATCGTACTTCGAGAGGTCGACAATGTTGAGGGTTTGGGAATAGCCGACATTAACAAGGATGGAAAAATACGACGTTTTGTTGAAAAACCTGAACCTAAAGATGCCCCAAGCAACCTCGCAAACACAGGTTTGTATGTTTTGTCGCCTGAAATAAGAAAGATTTTCAAAGAAAAAGGAGTTAAGCAAATCATTAAAGAAAAGAACCGCTTAGACTTTGGCTACGATTTCATTCCATATGTCATTCAGTGCGGATACACAGTTTACGGTTACTCCCTGAAAGGAAGCTGGTTTGATGTCGGTACACCCAAAAACTATTTGGAAGCCATGAAAAACCTTCTTCATGGAGAATTTTCCACGCTGAAGGATTTTGGCGGAAGACTAAACGGAGAAAAAAAGGTTTGGGTGCAGGGCGACAGCAACGACTCAGAGAAGCGTCGACAAGACATTATTCAAAAAATCAAACAGAAAAAAATTGAAATTGAGGGTGCCGTGTTAATTGGACGCCATTGCCAGATTGAGGATGGCGCACGAATTGTAAACTCTTGCATTGACAACTTCACTAGAATCGGCAAGAATGCAGTAATTGAAAACTCTGCAGT
This sequence comes from uncultured Candidatus Bathyarchaeia archaeon, assembly GCA_964413605.1. Classification (GTDB taxonomy): domain Archaea; phylum Thermoproteota; class Bathyarchaeia; order Bathyarchaeales; family Bathycorpusculaceae; genus Bathycorpusculum. Next base: position 38,406 of record CAYPSV010000005.1, read on the forward strand.
TATGGACCGAGTAATCATTGGCGAGGATGCTGAAATCTACGACAGCATAATAGGAAGACACGTCGCAGTAAACTCAAACGCCATCAAGCCAACTAGGGTTACAGCTGTAAGTGTAATCGCTGACGATGTTACTTTAGAGGAAGGCTGCTCACTTGCAGCTACAAAGATTTATCCTCATCAAAGGATAAGAGGCGAATTTCAAAACCAAACCATACTCGCAAACTAAGCCTTAAACCACTTAAAAATCAAATATTTTATTTCTTTTGAATTCATATCCGGTACTGCAATAATAAAGCGTTTACGCACAGTGGTTGCTAATCGACCGTTTTTTACGATTTCTGTGGCAGAAATTTCTGAGCCTGAACGTTTCACGGTAACCATGTAAGGAGCATGCTCTATACCTGGTCCATACTTGTAAACTGCAAAGTCACAGCCGAATTTTATTCCTGGAGTGACAATTAAGCCACCTTCTCGCAGGTCATTGTAAACTAGATATTTTTCTTCGAATTCATCGTAGAGCTGTTTGGTTTTTTGTCGGAGTCTTTTTAAACTAACTTTTGCTTCGTTTGGATTTTCGTAGATTTCTATTTTTTCTTTCTCAGCAAGATAGAGCCCTTCCATAAGATCTAAAACTAAAGGCACGTCAAACTCTGGAATTTTCGGCTTAGCAATACCTACGGGTTTGCCATAGTAGCTGTTCTTGTAGAGTTGGGAGCCCTCTTGAGGGTTCCATACGACTAAAAAGTTTTCGATGAGCTCAACCTTTGTTTTTTGCATGACAAAGACTCATTACATGATGAATGAGATTGTTCGTGCTGCATCTGCGGCGTCTTCGGCTTTATCAGCAGAGTTTTCAAGTAGTTGCAAGACATCGCGAAGTAGGAGCAGGACAGGTACTTCTAGTTTGCTGCTTAAGACTTTGATGGTTAGAGCTCGGTAATGGTCATCAACAATGCGTTCGGCTATTTCGACATCTTTGGCGCGTTCCAATGTTTTTTGTGGACCGTAATTAAGAACCATTAAAGTTTCACGCAGCTTTAAAACAGAGTCCAAAACTACTGATGAAAGCTTTAACAGGTCTTTTTTAATATCCGGTGAAACAACCCAGTTGTGTTCCATAATCTCGACAAGGTAATGTGCAATGCCTTCAGAGAAGTCAGCAATTTCGCTAGACAAATTGGTGAATCGGAGAAAATCTTCACGAGAAATCAGGATGGCACCTATTTCAGCAAGCTCTTGAGATACCATGCGCCTTGCTTTGATGACTTCTTCTTCTCCTGCACGGATTTCGGAGAAAAGCCTGCGTGCGCCATCTTTGTCTCCGCTTGCAAAAAATTCTACCATTTGTGGAATTTTTCTTGAAACATCTAAAACCTTACGTAAGTTATCTTGGCAAGCGTTTAAAGCACGACGTTTAACACGCTCTTCTGTTTCTGATGGAAGTACCAAACCTGTATAGCCCCTCTAATGTATCTTGAAATAATCAATACCCTGTTATAAGGATGCATTAAAAAAGCTAACTACTTAACTTCTAATTATGCTCCCTAACTGTTCAAAGTTTATTTTGTTCTCAAAGTATTGGTGTAAAAGTTTAGGTAAGTTTTTGGCTGGAGTACGGACTTGCTGCCAAGTATCGCGGTCACGAATGGTTACGGTATCATCTTCTAAGCTATCGTAGTCGATTGTTATACCCAGCTGAACACCTACCTCATCAGCTCTTGCGTATCTTCTGCCAATCGAGCCAGTTTCATCAAACTCTGTCATAAAGCCTTCGGATGCGAGCATGTTTTGAATTTCTTTAGCTTTAACGTCTAAACCGTCTTTGCTCATAAGCGGGTAAACTCCAATTTGAATTGGTACAATGCTTCGCGGGAAGCTCATTATGACACGATCATCTTTGATGCCGTAAGCGTACTCCAATGCTACATAAAATAGCCTATCCGAACCAAAGCTCGGTTCAACAACATGCGGAACAAACCGTGTGCCCCTAACAATTATTTTTTGTTTGGCTATATCTACTTGCTCTTTTAAGATTTGATAGTTGTCAACCATAATGGAGCCATCTTTATCCATAGCGTCTGCAATCTGCTGCGCTGGGAGCTTTGCCAACAAGCCAGCCACTTTCCCTGAATCGCCCTTATAGACTGGACCAAGCTTAGCCATAATTGGTTTAACAACCAACTCTTCCTTCTCCACGGCAGTTGGATATTCTTTGTAAACAGTCATGTCCACTCCGCTGGCTTTCATATGACAAGACAAGTCGAAATCGGTGCGGTAAGCGTGACCTGAAACTTCAACCCAACCCCAACGGTCCACGTAGACTTCTTGATCAAAGCTCTGGCTACTGTAGTGGGCTTTTTCCCATGTGAGTTTTTCGATGAAACGTTGTTTATTTGCTGGAACTCCAATTTCGACTAGGAGACGTTTGGCCATTGCCATGAAAAAGGCTTGCCATTCCGATAGAATAATTCTCTTGTCTAATGCGTCTTTGACTGTAAATTCTGTTGTTTCTTCACATTCTTTTAGCCGCGTTTCACAGAGGAGGATGGGCAAAACGTCGTTTTCCACTTCTTTAAGTTTGTCGCAGATTGGCTCTTCAGGGTCAAAGAAAAACTCCAAGTCCGCGATTGTGAATTCACGCAGGCGAATTAAGCCTTGACGTGGAGAGATCTCGTTTCGCAGGGCATGACCTATTTGGATGCAACCAAAAGGGAGACGTTCACGGGCTGCAGTGTAGAGTCTATTGAATTCGACGAAGATGTTTTGTGCTGCTTCAGGTCTGCCGTAACCAGTTGAACCTGAATAGGGACCAATTGTAGTTTCAAACATAGTTAAATAGCGTTGAGGATAGCCAAATTTGCCCTGACAATCTGGGCAGACAACGCTATGATAATCCATTTCTTTTGCCACCTCATCAAGCGTCATTTTTTCTGCTTCAGCACTGCTTATGCCTTTTTCTTCCAGCAAATGATCAGCGCGGAATCGTTGATGGCAACTTTGGCATTCGACCATCGGTTCTTTGAAATGGTCTACATGACCTGAAGCTTCAAAGATCCTTCCTGGTGCAATAATTGAGGATTCAATCTCGAAAATCCCAAGTTTCTTAACAAAAAGCTCCCTAAGCTTAGCCTCAACATTCTGCTTCAATCGAGCACCTAATGGACCGTAAGTGACAAAACCGCCACTGCCGCCGTAAATCTCAAACGACGACCAAAAAAAACCTCTACGCTTAGCCAACTCGTTTATGGCTGTAAATTTGTCGCATTCGATTTTGCTGCATTTAGCATCGCTGCTCAAGTGAATACCTAATTTAGGTTTTAAAGCTACAGGCAATTAAAACATTACCATCGTGAAAGCTCTTTTAGAATTCTAAATCTTATTTTATTCGCCAGGACTTAAGCAACTGGACATCTCTATAATGTTCTTATTTGCTTTTTCTTTTGACAACAAATTTTGTTCTATAAATTTCATAAAAATTAAAAACTACCAAGTAATAGAATACAAATCATAAATTATTATTTTCCCTTTACTATGATGAACAGGTCTATCAATTCACATAAATCGTTTAAAAAAGCACGCTTGTTTTCAAAATAGTTTAATACAGCTCAAACCTTAGTTTCTATTTAGCTACTTGATTCAAGTAATCTAAATTGAATAGCTAGATCCTAAGAAAAGAGTAAATTATGGATTTATTGATTTGAAGCATAACCATGTTGGAAGTTAAAAAAAATGGTAAAAAAAATTAATTCAAATAATGGTCAATTATCTTTGCTAGAGGTTGTTGATAGCGTAAAAAATCATTTTGAAACAGCAAAATACAGTGTTGCAACTTTTTCAGATAAATTTGAAGTTGGCTTAAACGTAAAAGCCACAAAAAATAAGGAAAAATTTTTAATATTTGCGGTTGGGGAAAAAGAAGACATATCGGACATTATACGATTAAAAGAGTTGCTGTTCGCAATAGGTGAAGTACTGCGGAAAATGGAAAAACGTGACTTGTGGACTTTCTATGGAATTGCTATTCCAAAGAGTTATTTTAGACTTCTAAAGGATTTTGAGGTTGCCGGAATTGAACTGCTAAATTTTCATCTTCTAATCGTCGAGAATATTTGGTCTTTATACCATCTTGATACAAAAGCGACAATTGAGCTGATTCAAGATCTTAAAATGGACAAGCCTGAAAGACTTATGAATTTAGATATTGATTTCAAGAACTATGATTACGGTATCTAAAAGATATATCTAATTATTTGATTTGACCTGAAATTTTCAGGTTTACAAGTATCATCAAATATGTCGTCTAAATCGATGATTTTGGTAATTCAACCACTAAAATTTGACTTTTCCATCTTTATGTAGCGGCTTTAATCACCTCTAGAAAGGTTTAGTCATGAGTGACAAATTTTCTGATTGACAAAAAATGATGAGAAACTCTATAGGCGCAGGAAGTATTACTTCAATACTCATCGAATTGCAGCTAAAAAGGTTAAGGACCAATGGTCAACAAAACGCTCAAATTACCAGACAAACGCCAGCTTGGATACATAGTAATTGGCGAAGGCAAGCCCGTTATCTATTTTCACGGAACCGCAAGTAGCCGATTAGAAATCCTGCTTTTAGAAGAATTAATCCATCAAAATCGATTCCAACTAATAGGTATAGATCGGCCAGGATATGGTTTATCAACTTTTACAAATAGAATCGGATTATCTGAGTTTGCCAATGACGTTAAAGCACTGACTGACTACTTGAAGCTGGACAATTATTCAGTCTTGAGCTGGTCAGGAGGAGGACCTTTCGCATTGACATATGTCTCTTTATTCCCGCAGCAGGTAACTCACGCTCTAGCCGTTAGCTGCCCAACTTTGCCTTTTGATGTTTCAGAAGCACACAATGGAAATCCCCTAGCAAAAGTTGTCATGAAAAACAGTTTCCTTGCAACGTGGGGGCTAAAGTTCTTCCGAAGATCCATTCTCAACGCAAACAAAGATGTCGAGAATTATCTAAAATCTAGCAGTGGCAAAAAGATGGTGGCGGAATGGCCTATACCCGACAAAAAATTCTTTGCGGATGCAGCATGGTTAAAGAAGATGTATGCAGCAATGGCAGAAGGCTTTAGGCAGCAGAATAGCGTAAAAACAGTTTTCCAAGAGCACCAATTATTTCTGAAGCCTTGGAGCGAGACTGTAGAACGAATTCCCGCAGGAAAGCTAACTTTGTGGCAAGGAACTCAAGATAAAACATGTCTAGTTGACAACGCACAAAAAATTGCATATACAGTTAAAGGCACTATAGTCAAGCTTTTTCCTGATGAAGGACACTGCGTGCTTTTTAACCAATTACAAAAACTCAGTAACGAGCTTACCATATAACCTTAGCTTAAGGCGTAGTTTGTTGCATTAAATTCAAATTTCAAATCTTTCATTAACTTTATCTTGCCCAAACCTTAAGTCTAAACTTGTTGTATCTTCAAGGCAACAACACAACTTTTTATTGGTTTTTCTCACGTTAGTAGTTGTTTCAATTATGAACAAAGTTAATTTGATTAAATGCCCAAACTGTAGGAAAGAACAAGATAAACCAGAGAAATCTCTTGAAAACTGTTTTTTCCAAATCGACGCTTACAGATGCGACGTCTGCGGGCATTGCTTTAAAGTGGCAAGTGAAGTGTATTTGGGATAAGGCCACCACAAAAAAGTGAACTTCGGAAAAGGACAATTGGGATGATGGTTAAATGTTGTTCTTTAAGTGTCTTTTGAGGTCAACGTCGAAATTTTCGATTAGGTTTTGGAGGCTGTCGGTGATTTCTTTTACTCTTTGTTTGGCGTTTTCCTTTATTTTTTCTGGATTAACGGCGGCGTAGATGTGGTAGTAACCTCCGCCTTTGAGTCCGCAGGATTGTTTGTGGATCAGTCCTGCGCTTTGGAGTTTGGCAAGGACTCTATGGGTTGAGCTGCGGTCTCTTTGTACGGATTCTGCGATTTGGTCTAAGGTTACCCATTGGTTTTTTGCAACTCGTAGGAAGATTTCCAGGTCTATGGGTTTGAGGTTGTATATGCAACTTAAGAGGTCTTGGCAGGTGACTTCTTTTCTTGTTAGAAATTGAATACTGTCCATAAACTATTGTTTGGTTTTGCAACATATAAGTATTGTGTGGTTTTGACAATACCGTAACATATTTATCGCAAAAGCCGATATAAATTCATTCAAAAAGGTAAGAAAAAATGCAGAAAAAACTTGAATGCCCCTTCGGAGTACCCGAAGAAGAATGCTGCGGCAACCCCTCCTGCAAAGCTCGAAAAGATTGGTTAAACTCACAAAAAGAGGTCTACTCATGAACACAAATCCATCGACTGATCCTGAAATAGAAAGAATCCAACAAAAAAAGATGGCAGAAATGTTAAAGCGAGCTCAAATGCAGCAGCTAAACTCTGCTGGAATAAGCAAGCCCATAATCTTAACTGACAGTAATTTTTCAGCTGAAATTACAAAGCATAACTTATTGGTTGTTGATTTTTGGGCACCATGGTGCGGCCCCTGCCGAATGGTAGGTCCAGTAATTGAGCAGCTAGCAGCAGAATACTCAGGAAAAGTAACGTTTGGAAAGATGAATGTTGACGAAAACATGACTGTACCTGGCAGTTTTAGAGTTATGAGTATCCCAACGATAATGGTCTTCGAGAGTGGACGCGCTGTAGAAACAATTATTGGTGCATGTGCAAAATCCCACATCGAATCCAAGTTTAAGCCATTCATGAAAAATAGCTTGTGAGGTCAGCGAAGCTTTGAGTGTTTCCGATAAAGAAAAGATAGAAGCTACAAAACCACTAATGCTTTTTGGAACCCTCACTCTATCTGTTTGGGTAGCACTAGGGTCGCTCTCTATCTGGCTAATTAATCCGTTGTTTGGATGGCTTTTCGCAGGTTTTTCAGCATTCTTTATCCTGATTATCATTAGAAGACTACTATGCAATTCTTGCTATTACTGCAAGTCCTGTACCAAAGGGTTTGCTAAACTATCAAAACTTGCATTAGGGAGCAATCATGTACCTGGAATAAGCAAAGGTTCCACAGGGAGAATGGCCGTTACAATGTACGTGATTCTCACAGGCATTCCTGTTGCAGCACTTCTAAACTCTGTACTTAACAGTTTTGACACTGTCAAAATCTTGTTACTTTTAGCGATTTTGGCAGTCACCGCTTACACATTAATAGTTCGTGTAAGAAATAACTACTAAGAATCCTCCCTTTTGGTAAGCAGATAATGAAAGCCTATGTTGAACCTGAAAAATGCATCAGATGCAACGAATGTTCCGCAGTTAGAGGTTGTTCGATAAGAGCAATCTTTCGCATCAGCGTTGAAGACCCAACTGTTGTTGACCCTAAGCTTTGCCGTGGATGTGGAGATTGCATTGCAAAATGCCCAGCGAAAGCAATAATCCTGAAAAACGGTTAATTTTACTTTTTACTGTTCGAGTATGTGAGTAACTAATCGTTGTTCTGCTTTGCGCAAATGTTCTACAACCGTTGAATTCGCAAGACCAAGTCGATAACCCAGTTTTTCTGATGTTATTCTTCTCGGAATGGCATAATACCCCAGTTTGTGGGCTTCAAGCAATACCAGTCGCTGTTTTTCAGTTAAGAGATTAATAGGTGACGTGGGTGAAAAATTTGCATCTGCTAAAAGAGCAACCCTGTAATGAATTCCCATTAATTCCATTCGCTTTAGGAAATCTTTGATTTGTTTTTCATTTCCAAGGAAAGAAAATTTTATTTTTCCATCCCCTATTCCCAAAGGAGGAAATAAGTATCCGCTTTCTACCCCCACAGAGCTTAGAACTGTAGATAGAGTTGGTCCCCCTCGCATAAAAACTATGTATGACCCGTTTTTTTCTTTTTTCAACATTTGGGCTTCAACTAAGAATCCTCCGACGAGCAAATCCTCAACTTTAGATTCTGAATCTTTGAATTCCACTTGAGAAATTGCCGCGAATTCCTCTTGATCTTGCCTTAGGAAGTAAAGCAGGTCAAGCGACTTTATCTTTTTAAACGGGGATAATTCTATACCGACCTTGACAAGCTCTTTTTCTGAGACTTCCAGAATTAATCTTCGCATATAACGAATGTTAATTCGGTGTAGGATATACCTTCCTAAAGCCGAGTATACTCGGTACAACCTATATCCACTAGAACACCTTCTTAGGGTCTTTAAAATCAGCTTTAGGTCATTTCATCATTTAATCGGGAGACTAGAACACGACTCAAACTAAAGTTAACTCATTTGAAAGATTGGGCAAATTCATTACTAAGCGAAAATTCGCGATAATTGCTGTTTGGATGCTACTCTTAGCCATTATTTTGCCGGTGGTATTGACAGCTTCAGGTGTGACCTCGCTGCAGTTTGGTTCTTCATCTGACAGCAGCCTTGAATCAAGCAAAGCAGAAGATATAATATCTGCCCAATTTCAAAATTCCGTATCCAACGATTCATTAATTATAGTAATATCCACAGACAATGCTTCATCTACTAATGCCCAACTTTTTATTGACGAGTTAACTAACCAAATCAATTCAAACTCCAGCATAACTGGAGTTGAAAACATTACCAGCGTCTACTCAATTCTGATCCCTGTCCTTAACCAAACAAACCAAGGCATCTACTTCGCCTGTAACAATGCAAACTTAACCTACAATTTACTTTACAGCGTCCCAGCCATTTACTCAAATGTATGGTTTAATGCTTACAATGAAACAAAAAACGGTCAACTGTCACCTGGACTCAACCAAACAAATCAAGCCTCTTATGCTCTAGTTGACAACGCAAACTTAACCTACAATCTACTGTACGGTGTTCCAGCCATTTTCTTAAATGTTTGGGGACAAACATACCAACAGACCCAAGACATCGAGACAGCTAACCAGGTTGCTTATCAACAAACGGCAACCACGTTGTTTCAAACAGACCCTGAATCTTACAATGCTTATACATCACAATTGCTTAATGCATTCAATACTACCTGGGTTCTAAGCTTTCAAGATCCCTCAACTCAGACGTTTACACCACAAGAACGCGCATCATTTGCTTCGAAAATAACAAACCAACAATACATTGATGCTTTCTTAGCCACAAACGCAACTGAGAAAGCTTTCGCTACTGCATTGACAAAGACCTTTACTCTAAACGATTTTCTGGGTAATACCCAGGACCAAAATAACGCAGCGCTTCAGGCGTTTTCTGTTCAATATTTAGCTAACGAGTCTGGCTCTTCAATTGAGTTTGTCAACGCTGCATATAATCTTGGAAAAAACCCGACTGCAACCGAACTAAACAACCTATCTGACAACATAATTTGGTATTCAACCAACTACGATATGGATTCATTCATACAATTGTTTAATGAAATATCTTACAATCAAACAAGAAGTATCTTAAAAGATGCTGATGAATTATCTTTTAACGATTACACTTCACATTTGTTAGACTTCTTTGACGCTTCATGGGTAACTAGAATTCCGAGTGCTCCAGCCCAAGACTGGATCAATCAAACTGCTTCATCAGCGTCAAATATCGCTAACAGCCAGTTCATTAACGCTTATTTTAGCGATCAAAAAGACTTCACAGAGGCTGTTGCTCAAACATTTACGTTGCAAGACTTTTTGAAGGCAAATACAACTGATTCAAATTCTAAGCTGAAGGATTTAGCGATTGGTTATGTATCGAATTCTTCCAACTTATCCAAAGAACTTGTCGCAGCAATATACAACATGGGCGAAAACGCAACAAATAGCGCCCTGCAAACTTTATCATCAAATATTGTTTGGGACCCGAACGAATTTAACATCGGTGAACAGTTCGATTCTTTAATTACTGGTTTTGTTTCTCCTGCAAAAGATGTAACTCTGATCTCAATTACCTTCAAAAACTCAAACGATACTAACGTTGTTACAATTAGAAATATAATAGCTGAAAAATTAGCCCAAAATCCCCAAGAAATCATTTCTGCTCAAGTCACCGGCTCTGACGCACTCAATTATGATTTCGGAAAATCCACAACTTCCGATTTAGAACTTATTCTACCGATCACAATTGCGCTTCTGGTAATCGCTACGGGTCTTTTCTTCCGTTCCATAATTACCCCAATCATTACATTGGGAACAATTGGCGTAGGTCTAGGAGTTTCGCAGATATTCCCATACTTAGTGGGCACCTACATTAATCCAGTCGATTACACTGTGAACACAGTACTCCTCACTGTGCTTATTGGTGTAGGAACAGATTACAGCATATTCATAATAGCTCGGCATCGAGAAGAACGAATCAATGGTTTACCTGTGTTTGAAGCTATAAAGAAGTCAATTACTTGGGCAGGCGAAAGCATAGTTACAAGCGGTGCAACCGTTATCATCTCTTTCCTTGCGCTTGCGACGACCTCAATAATTCTGCTTCAATCTATGGGTTTGGTAGTAGGTTTAGGAGTTATTGTAACGTTACTCGCTTCTCTAACCTTTGCACCGGCATTAACTGTCATTCTGGGTGACAGAATCTTTTGGCCGAACTCAGGAGAACGTTTCCAACGGTACGCCAAAGGAATTCTTGCGAAAAATGCCCGAAGGGGCGGCTACTTTGCTAGAAGCGGAGCCTTCTCAGTGAAACATGGCAAAGCACTCATACTCGTAGCTGTCCTCGTAACATTACCTTTGTTCTATATCTATGCAACAACAACGCCCTCCTACGATATGCTTGGCAGCGCCTCAAACAGTTTAGAGTCAATAGCGGGCTCCAATGCTCTGACTGATTCTTTCGGCGGAGGAAGACTCATGCCTACATATGTTGTGGTAACGTTTTCTTCACCACTTGTGGATAATGACGCTTTCAACTTCAACGAAATGTCTACTGTTCAAAGCATATCCACGTTAGTTGCTGATCATGAAAGCATACAGGAAGTAACAGGACCAACTATGCCATTTGGTCAAGCAGTAAATTATCAAACTATAACGAATGCTTCAGATACGGTCACATACAATAGTATGCTAGACGCCATAGGCAAAGATAATCAGTCAGCTCTAATTACCGTGAGATTCCATATTGATCCATATTCTTCTCAAGCAATCAACATTGCCCAAGATATCCGAACAAAATTACATGCAAACTATGACAATGCACCTAACGTTACTGGCATTTATTTGGGTGGAACAACCGGTGGCATACTAGATACCAAAGACGCATTCCAAAACCAGTTCAATTCTATTCTTCCTATTGTAGCGTTAGGCGTTGGAGTAGTGCTTTTCCTCGTTTTAGGCTCAATTATCCTACCTGTGTTTGCAGTAATTTCGGTACTAATGAGCATTGTTTGGACTTTAGCCATCACTATACTCTTGTTCCAGTCAGCATTCAACTACGGCTTGCTATTCATAACACCATTAGTACTTTTCGTACTTCTTCTAGGCTTAGGAATGGATTATAACATCTTCATCCTCACCCGAATACGCGAAGAAGCCGCCAAAGGGCAAAGTCTAAACGAAGCCATCATTCACGCAATACAACAAACAGGTGGAATCATTACTGCGGCAGCCATAATCTTGGCAGGCTCGCTTGGAGCCTTGATGTTATCAAGTAATCTTATGCTACGTGAAATGGGGTTTGCCTTTGCCTTCAGCATTCTTATAGATGCAATTGTTGTGCGAACTTATTTGGTGCCTGCGGTTATGTCAACATTTGGAAAATGGAACTGGTATAACCCGATAAAACGCCTAAGACGACTAAAAGACTTAAACGAAGAAAAAGCACAGTATAATTGATTCTTAGTTTTTGATTTTCTTTTTTACCTGAATGATTGCAATTGTAAGAATTGATAGCGCTATTGCAATAAAGATGAAAGTTGGTATTTCAGGAACCGCTGGAGGTTCACTAGTCTGTGAGTCGTTGGGGGAAGGGTTGATTGTTTGGAGTGGAGATAGAGTAGGTTCCAGAATGTTTGTGGGTTCAGGCGATGATTTTGGATATCCTGTTTGTGTTGGTGGCGGTATTTGTGTTGGAGATGTTGGAAGTGGAGTTTCGGTTGGAGTAAAACTTGGTGTCTCAGTTGAAGTGGGAGTTGGAGACGACATTGGTTGCAGGGATTGAAGAGTTACTATGCAACTGTTAGGAGAGACTAACCCTGCATTATCCTTGAATTGAACTATGACTGTTTTTTGACCATCTGCTCCCTGCAGATTCCACGTTTTTGATGTTGTATATGGTTCCCAATCTGACCAGGTGGAGTTGTCGTTGGAGAAACGCATTTGAAATATTCCAGAGGTGGCATCTGTTGCTGATAATGAAAGAGTTATTTCAGGCACTTCGGTTGTGGGGTCTGCGGTTACAGAACCTGTGGGAGCTGTTTTATCTAGTTGTATCCCACTAAGAGTGCAGTGTAAAAGTTCCAGTGTTTCTTGTCCATAAGGGTTCCATGAGCTCCAATACTCTATTGTGATGTTTTTTCCTTCGATTGTTATTGTGGGTTGGTCATTGGTCGTAATGTTTTGAATTTGGCCATCATTAATTCTGTAGAAGGTTTCATTTACGTTGTAATCAGGGGTCAAATTTATTGTAAAATCAGAGGTGTGCCATCCCTCAACATAATCGTTGATTAAGGTCGGTAAACGTGTTAAATTTAATGAAAAAACAGTGGTATCATCATAAACCTTCAAACAGTGTGATCCCGCTGTGGTTTGGGGAACCTGAATTGTTGTATTAAAAAAGCCATTTTCATCTGCCGCAGTTGTTCCCAAACTGGTTGTATCCCACCATAAAGAAACTAAGCCTGGGTTGAACCATTTCCCGCTGACAGGAATTAAGTCGGCATTTTGTACAAAAAGGATTGTGGATAAATCTGTATTGTTGCCGAAAATACCTTGTGCAGTTGCATTACCAATTTGTGATAATCCTCTCCTCATCTCCATATAGGGAGTAGTTGAGTTGTAAGATCTGCTGGTATTGTTGTCTTGGGCGCTAAATATAATGTTGTCAAACAAGGCTGAACTGTCGCCTTCGACGTTATTTTGCGCTAACTCAGGAGCGGTTAATGTGTAAATGAAGTTTTCGGTCACAGTTTGCAGGTCGTTAATTATTGGTTTCCAAGTTGAGTTTATTGGGTTTAGGTAAGAGATATTGACTGAGCCTTGTGCGGTGAACCCAGTTCCTCTAAGAGTTATAGTGCCGTTTCCCGGTCCTGAAGTTGGAGATACTTCAAAGGATGTGCCGAATTTGAATGCTAAAGGACTGCCTAAACCTGTAACATAATCGTATCCAGGAGTTGCGTCGTAATCATTTGAACCTGAAGTTATATCCCTGAAATAAGATGAATATGCTGATTTGGCCTTTTGGTATAAGTTGTTATTGGTTGATGTAAGCCCTAGGGCGTGAATTGCTGCCCATTGTGGAGCGCCTGCACTAGTGCCACCGATGATATACCATGAACCGTTATAACATACTGAAACTCCACTGTTTGGGTCAGCATTGTAAGAAACATCGGGGACACACCGCATCGGATTTGTTAGTCCGTATTCTTTTTGGTAATCAGGGCTATTTTCGTAGAGACTTGGTCCGCCTCCACTAAGACTCCATCCAGTTTCAGATGCAAATGTACCGTCTTCGTTAAAGGTGAGTTTGGTTCCACCTACTGCAACAACATTCGGGGAAGTAGCGGGATAAACAGCTGTTTTATTGTCTCCAGAGGCTGCAAAGAAGACAACACCGGGTGCGATAAAATGATTGTCACGGTAAACTTCGTGATCGTACTCGGGTCCACCCCAACTCATAGAAACAGCAACCACGTCTGGAATGCTTGACGCAAAATCAACCGCATCATAAAGAGAATGACCTTGATTGTCGACAGCTTCCACCAAGATTATTGTGGCGTTTGGAGCAATAGCATGCGCCCACTCAACATCCAGACAAGTTTCCTGCCCCCAACCTGTATCAGTTTCGATTGTTCCAGGCATCTTGTATACAATGAGGTTTCCAGTGTTGTTGTCGGGTAAATTGTATTCATGTGAAAAAGAATTAAAATCATTCAGTACATTTGGTGTATCGTAAGCATCCACTATAGCGATAATGGTGCCAGCCCCGCCTTCTGAAGGCAAATTATAGGCTGTTCTTATTTGATCAGGTTCCAATCCATGAGGGTGGCTTGTACCTTCGGAAAGGGGGTCAATATGCATGGGATAAGCTACCCAATCCTCTTCCGGTTGCTCCGCTGAAATTAGCCCATAAGGGAAAAGAAAGGCAACAGTAAGAAATAGGCAAATAGCGAACAAGAAAAATTTGGGCTTGCGTATTTTTTTCACTCTAACCCATTCTTGGTTGTTTATAACGTCTTAAGTTATAAATAATCTGTTTTTCAAGTACTAAATTCTCATAGTAGTTATTTTTCTTTAGGATGTTCTAGCGAATCAACTTTTAAAAAAGCTGTCGAGAATTTGCTGCAAAAACCTTTTAGTGCTGGAGGTGTACAGCTTCCTTCATCACTATGCAGTAGTTGAATAACTTGAAAAATACTTGAACTAAAGCAATATGAATAACGACGACATAGCGACGAATCATCTACACAAATTCTAAGATGAACAAACTGGGGCCACACTTTTAGAGAATATACATAAGAAGACGTTTAATTAACCAGACACTTTGGTTGATGGAATTAAGATCTTGTCTGAAGATAAAAAAAATCTCTTCATCTTTTTTTTATGAAAAAAATTATTCTTTTGACGTGTTCAAGTGTGCTAAGTAAAGCCTTGCTCGTGGGCATTTACCCATATCTACCGCATTTTTGCAGTATTCTGTCATGTCTTTGTCGGTAGGTTTATAGATGTTATTTATTTGAATAGGCTTCGCTTTGCAAGCTTTACCATCTAGATAGATGCATTCCATATTTCATATCACCATTTTTATTAGGGCTTAGATATTTTAAAAAGATTATCCAATCGGCTTACTCATCACGTGTATGTTTTCATGGACAAAAATAACCCCCTATTTTTCACCCTAAACTTAACTGTCTGTGCCATAGTCCATAGAGTTACCAGAACCCACAATGATACCGGTTTAGAATGAGAAGAAGGAAAAAACAAACACTAGCAAGCTAAAAAATCAATAAACTCTAAACCGCTAATTTGTTGTTGATCTAGCTCTTAGCAGACCTCTATGCCTTGCAGAACAGCGCCTACATCTTTTCTGGTCAGCTGGAATTTTTCGCCATTCAGGAGTTTTTGCAGGCGCTTTCAATTTCTTGCCGCAATCGCAACAGCGATATTTTACGGGTCTTACCCTAATTCCAAAAACCTGCAACCACTATCACTTCAAAAATAGTTTTTCCGTTTTTAACTCTGAATACACAGTTTAATATTAATGTTTATGAAGCAAAAACACCTCGCATAGCGGATACCATTGTAAAAAGGCACTTCCCTCCGCACACAACACTAGAACTCTGTTTCTACGCAAAAAGTAAATAATGAAGAAAAGAAAGTTGCTTGTTACATCTTGAAAATCAACAAGTATTTTCGATCTTTATCCTCTTTAATGGTTAATCCATGTTTTTTTGTATATGCTTGTATTTGCTCTTTGTTGTAATCGCATTTCATTTGAATCTGGAAGTGTTTTGAATCTACCTGAACCAATGATACGTATGAGGGTTCAACTAAATCGTTATCAACTAGGTCCTTTAGCAAAGCCATAGCTTCAAGCCTATTCAAGACTGCCCACAGCAAACAATTTTTTGCCGAGCCAATATAAGATTTTCGTAAAGTCAAACAAAACAGGGCTAAAAAGTTTACATAGCAAAAAAATACAGACAGCAATGTCTGTTGCTCTTCGAAACGCCAACATGGTTTAATACATGATGAACTTGTTTCAAAGTTGAACAGAAGTCTTTCACATGGCTGTATGTCCAAATTGCGGCAAGAATGTTGCTACGCCTAACAGAAAATTAGAAAACGCATCGTTCTGCATATGCACTTTTGTTTGCCCAGAATGTGAGACAGAATTTAAGACTGGATTATAAAGAGTTTTCTATTCTAATTACGCTATTAGAGAATGAACAAAACCCAAAAGATAAACTTACGACATTTTGTTTTCTCTTCTTAATTAGCTCATTTTGTCTTGCCAAAGCAATTTTTGTTTATTCATAAAATAGTTGGGTAGTCAGCGGGCTGTAACATGGCAGTTAGGTGAATAGCTAAGATCAAACTTTGGTTCCTGTGGGCAGTCAAGGCAGAAACTGTGCCAACTAATAGGGTAGTCAAGGTATTAATTTGATTGCGAAAATAAGTTTTTCTTCTATTAGCGGTTTATTTACGCTCACGCAAGGGAAGAAGTCTTGAGTGAATTCTTTCTTTGAGTTGAATTGTAGTATGTAATGAAATCGTTAAAAAGTTCAATCGAGCAAACTAAGCAATTATCTTTGTCAAGCGACCAAACAAAAAATTCCTCCGTCGAAAAGTTACAACTTTTCCTTGATTTCAAGACTATTAAAAAAGTTATCGAGGGCAAAAAATATAGCTCTATTTAGAACAACAATACTACAGAGTGATTTGTTATATGCAAAGGTCATACTCGCGTTTACTAGGAGTAGTTGGAAAACCAAACACGGGAAAATCGACATTTTTTAGTGCAGCCACATTGGCGGCGGCGGAAATAGCCAATTATCCCTTTACCACTATCAAGCCTAACCGTGGAGTCGGTTATGTTCGAACCAAATGTGTACACGAAGATTTTAATGTTAAAGATAACCCCAAAAACAGTCTCTGTCTAGATGGTGCTCGATTAGTTCCTGTCGAACTTGTTGACATTGCAGGTATTGTTCCTGGCGCATGGGAAGGTCGCGGATTAGGAAACCAGTTTCTTGATGAAATCTGTCGAGCCGACGCTTTAATTCACATCGTTGATGCCTCTGGTGGAACTGACTGTGAAGGCAAAAGCTGCAAGCCAGGCGAGCATGACCCTGTAGAGGATGTACAGTTTTTAGAAAAAGAGATCACTTTGTGGATGGTAAGTATCCTCAAGAAGGATTGGTCAAGAATTGCACGAACAGCTGAACAGGATAAGAAGGGCATCGCCCACCATCTAGAAGATCGTCTTACAGGATTAAGTATTAGACGTGAATGTGTAAACGAGGCGATTCGAAAAGCGGGATTAAACATTGATAAACCTGCTACTTGGTCGGATGATGACTTTTACCGTTTTGTCGATATCTTAAGATGCATATCCAAACCAATGCTGATAGTTGCAAATAAAATTGATTTGCCCACTGCTCATGAAAATGTTGAGCGTTTGCTAAAACTCAACTATATTGTGATTTCTTGTAGTGCAGAAGCAGAATTAGCTCTTAGGCGAGCTGCAGAAAGGACTTTGATTGACTATAAACCTGGCGATGGAGATTTCAAAATTATTCAACCAGAAAAGTTGTCTTCAGCACAAATTAATGGACTTGAGCAAATAAATGAAAAAATCCTGATAAACAACGGTTCAACCGGAGTTCAAGAAGCCATAAACGCCGCTTACTTTAAGCTTCTAGATATGATAACCGTCTACCCTGTTGAAGATGTAGAGCATCTCTCTGACCATAATGGACGGGTATTGCCCGACACTTATCTCGTTCCTAGAGGTACAACTGCCCATGCATTTGCATATATCATTCACAGTGAACTGGGTGACAACTTTCTTTACGCGGTTGACGCTCGAGACAAAAGAAGAATAGGAGAAGACGCTATCTTGAAAGACCGGGATGTCATCTCGATTGTAAGCGCCAAAAAAAGGGCTTAGGATCCATATCGACGTTTGCGTTTTTGGAAAGTCCGAATAGTTCGAAGCAAATCGATTAATCGAAAGTCTGGCCAGTAAACGTCTAAGAAGGCAAGTTCGCTATATGCGGATTGCCAAGTTAGAAAACCACTTAGCCGTTCTTCGCCTGAAGTTCGTATAATTAGGTCGGGGTCTTGTTTTGCCATATGTGAAGTGTAGAGGTATTTTTCGAAGGTACTCTCGTGGATGTCTTCTGGTTCAAGTTCCCCTGCTTTTACTTTTTCAGCGATAACACGTGCTGCGTCAACGATTTCCGCTCGACCACCGTAAGCAAAAGCAAAATTTAGAAACTGACCTTCGTAGTTCGCTGTAGATTTCTCAACGTCGCTTATGAGTTTTTGGAGGCTTTCAGGAAGCATATTGGTTCTACCTATGACTTTAACATGAACTTTGTTTCTATGAATACGCTCGTCAGTCAGAATTTTACGAAATTTTTCTTCAGCGATATTCATGATTTCAGTGATTTCTTTGCTTGAACGAGCGAAATTCTCAGTGGAAAAAGTATACAAAGTTACAAATTTTACATCGAGCTTTAGGCACCAATCTAAGAGTTTTTCAACTGTTTCTGCTCCTTGTTTGTGCCCCAGCCAAGGGTTGAGCTCATTGTCAGAAGCCCATCGTCTGTTTCCATCCAAAATAATAGCGATATGTTCGACCTTTATACCGTTTTTAACTTGTTGCCAAAGCCACTTCTCGTATATCTTGTAGATACCAAGGATTGAGAGAATTCTTGTAAGCACTAAACGGTCCTCGCATGTTGACATTGATTTTTATGATTCTAAAATAAATCCTCGACAGGTTCAATTAAAGCTTACTCTAAACTAAAAAGAAAAGAAATAGACAACGTTTAGTTAAAGTTCATCCTCGCCTTCTTGTTTTTTCTTAAAGAAGTCTTTGGATGATCGGTTAATTATGTAAATTAACAAGACTGATGCGATGCCAATTAGAATGCCGACTATTATGGTGAATAGGAAGTTGGAGAATATGGGATTGTTTATCCCGATTACAGATGAGGATTTGTTGTAGTAATAGATGATTACGTTTGCAGTGCTCTCAAGTACCCATCTGAACCAGATAACGGTTACAACTAACGCAACGTTACGTAGCAAGCGTGAATCTCGTTCAAAATATAATCTTATAATTCTACCAAATAGAACAATGCTTAAACCAACAACAAGCAGATCTTGGACTCCTTTTATGAAGAAAGACGCGATTTTTGGAGTTTTCCCCAGCCATCCTCCAAGATCACTTGGGAAGGGTGCAACGTTAATACTGACGCTAGCTAAGCCAAGGTAGACGCTAACAGCAACGCAAAGAATCCCTGCAATTACGGTATAATTAGAAACTTGTATGGGGAGCGGGGGTGGTTCATAGTCTCTTACCCACCTGTAGAGGTCTTTTGTTGCTCGGTCAACACCAAAGCCTTTAAGCAGCAAGAAACCGCCGACGACGATAACTATCGCAATCCCGTAGTAGTATATTGCTCCAGGATAAACAAAATTATCGATAGCCCAAAGGATTCCAAAGATAAAAACCAATATTCCAGGTAAGCCTAAAGCCATACGCGCATACCGAGGGTTATCAACAAGCAGTTTTATGTATTTTGAGAAAAGCGCCGCAGTTTCCTCGATTGATTCACTGTGTTTAATTACAATTCGACGCACTGAGGAAACTGGAACTCTTGATTCAACGAGGGGAAGAACAGCCTCATCAGAGTAGCCGTCACTAACTAAAATCACTTCGTTAGCAGAGAAAGACCCCAGCAGATTGTTTAGTTCTGCGACGAGTTTTCGGTCAGCGCTGACTCCTCCAAGATCCGTACCTGAAATTGTAGCTACTTCAAAAATCTCTTCCGGTTGCTTTTCATTTTGGAGACGGTCATAGAGACGAACCGCCTCAAACATAGCGTTTGCATCTGGTTCTTCAGGATCCTTTAAGGCCAAGGAAACTGCACCATCCAAATTGGCAGTTCTGCCCAAAAGTGGCGTTTTTACGTTAGCTTTAACTTCTAAATCGCCATCTCTATCAACACATAAAATTAGGATACGCTTTTGCGTTTGCTGTTGCGTTTCCTTTTCAGCCATTCCAAATCTATATTCCTTTAATACAGCAAGGTAAATTTAAGCTTGTGTTTCTGAATCAGTCTCTTCATCGTCGCCCAGCATAAGTTGATATTCATCCCAACTTACCTTCTCGCCGCGTTGTAATTTCTCTCGGGCTTCAGAACCTATTTTCTCTTTGATTTCGTGTTCTTTTATAGCTCTTTGAGCTTGCTCTTCTTTTCGTTTAGCATCCATTTCCTTGCGTCTGGAATCCTCTTGTTGCCTTCTAACTTGATATTCTAGTCTTCTAGCGTCGTACTGCTCTTGCATTTCGCTCCTTAGACCTATCGATTGATTTACAAGAAGCTTGATTTGTTCGTAAAGGAGGTTATTTTGCTCTTTTGTTTTAATGAACGCCTGATGCAAACTGTCAGCTTCGGTTTTCTCACGCCGCATTATGCTGGCTTTTTCCATTATTTGAGTATGAAAATCTTGACTTTTCTTCGCTAGATCAGTTAATTCTTTATGGAACACATCGGCCTGATCATCAAAAACTTTCTTTTGCTTATATAATTCATCGATTTTCTTGTTTTGGTTATCGATTTTCTTGTAACTTTTAAGTTGAATTTCAATCGCTTTAACCTGATCAATAAGCCTTTTTTCATCCTGGAGTTCAAGTGATGTTGTTGAAATCTTCCATTCAATGGCCTGATGCTCTTCTTTAAGATTACGTTGACTAACACGAGGAAGATGCTTCTTCAATTCCTCGATCTTATCTTTCAATACTTTAACTTCATCCATTAAAGGGTTAACTTGAATCCGTATTGCATCTCTTTGTTGCTTTAACTGCTTTACTTTTTCATTTAAAGCATCCCGTTCCATCTTCATCTTGCTGATTTCTTCACGGGTTTTTTTCACTTGCTCATGAAGTTGATTTCTTTTTTCGATATCTTTTTTAATTTGAGCATTGCCGTCAGTGATTTGCTTTCTGATAGTGTCTATTTGAATGTTAATGTTTGTTACTTGGACGGTTTTTTCTTTCTCAGTCAAGAGTCTGCCCCAATGTTTTGTGGATGTTGTTAGTTAGCTTTGCTTTCCGAATTTATATTGGTTACTTAATACTCCTCAGCAAAGACCATTATAAACTTGTTTGAAGTCTTATAATTTTAAATAGATGCAACCACCCATCAATGGGTAGATGGAACAAAATGTCCTACGATTACAATGAATTGCTAAAGAGAGCTTGCGCTCAAATGCCCGAAGTGTCCATAAAACGGGAACGTCTTGAATTTCCTAGAATAATAATGAATACTGTGGGAATGCGAACAATAATTTACAACTTCAAAGATATAACAAACGCCTTAGACCGCGATCCCCAGCACATCCTAAAATTCCTTACCCGTGAAATGGCAACCGCCGCAACCTTTCATGATTCACGCGCCATATTCCAAGGTAAATTTCAAAGAGAAAGCTTTGAACGACTACTGAACCGGTACATGGAAAGTTATGTTATATGTCCAGTTTGTAAGCGCCCCGACACAAAAGTAGTTAAAGATAAACGCTTATCCTTCCTGGTTTGCAACGCATGCGGTGCAAAGTCAGCCATTAAACAACTATGAGAGCATCAGTTTGGAAGTCTTCCTTAACCTCAAAAAGATTGGGCAGAATGTAATGCTTGCGGTTTGCGACTGCGAACTTCTTGGAAAAACTCTTAAAGAAGGAAAAATAGTCTTCCGAATAAAAAAAGAGTTCTACAACGGAAGAAAAGCCACTGTTGAAGAAGCGGTGGATTTGATTGGAAACTCAACGATTGTAAACTTGGTTGGCAAATGCTGCGTCGAAAAAGCTATAGCTGAAGGATACGTTCATCCAGAAGCTGTTATAGAGATAGAAGGCATCCCTCACGCTCAAATCATAAAAATCTAACCATTTTTATAGATCAAATAGCAAATATTCCATCAGCAGTCTTATGGTATATTCTTAAAAGCTTATATTTCTGAAAAAGCAATTTAAACGTGTGATTTTAATGGAAAAAAATTCTGGAATAGCAGAAAAGACCGCTCATGGTATGGAAAAAACTGCTGAAACTATGGCAAGTACCTTGCTAGCAGTAATAGACAAGCTTGCCGGTAAAGAATCCGACGTTAAACTTAGCTTCGAAGACCTTACCCTTGATGTCGGTATGATGAAGGCAAAGTTAAACGGATCAATAATCTTAGACATTGTCTATTCAAAAGAAGTAAGTAAATAACTCGACCAAAATGAAAAATCCCTAATCTGTCTAAGGTTAGTCCAAGCATGCAATTAGTGACCATGATAGGGCAGATGCTTGAATCAGGAAAGTTAAAGATATCAGCCAATGGCAAAGAAGACCTTGAAGTTACAGCAGTGAACAAAAGAATCGATGTAAATTTAAAGGATAAAGATTTCATAAAAGACTTAATCGCCGAAGTACTCAAAAGTAGAAAAGAGGGTACAATCCAAACAATCAAAGAAAGCCCTGAAAGAATTAAAGCTGTCAAAAGCATGCGGAACACAGTAATTGAGACTGCAGACGAATTACGACAAGCGGGAATAACAATAACCCTATCATATAAAACCGACATTGTAGCAACTGCAGGAGCCCAAGCAAGCGCAGGAATTTCACGCTTAGTGACTGGAACAAAATCGTTAGAAATCAATAATCTTTCAAAACTGGCAGAATTGGGAATTCACATTTTGTAGAATGATATTTTTTAAAACATCCAATTGTTTGAGGATTGATTCATTCAAAAATTATTTTTTCTTTTATTTAACTTTCAAATCATACCTCGAGGCATTTCTGCGAAGCATTTAGAGCGTTAAAAAATTTTCTGTTTTCAAATAATCAGCAGGATAAAATTTAATTAACAATGGCTCTTAATGATAATTAAATTTGCAGGGCTCTCCCAAAATGAAAGCTTCCCTTAAAAAAATAATTTCTAAAAGAGCAATCGTCATAGTCCTTGTAGCTCTGCTTTCTTTATCTATCTTCAACACTTACCTGATTTTTGAAAGTACCCGTAGCTCCATGAGCACAAACAGCATAAACTACGATTACGTACTATCTCAAGATGGCAATGTCTACAAACTAAAGAATATGGTAACAGGTATTGTTGCAGAGAACTCTCAAAGTGCGTCTATTGCCATCAATTCTGCGTTAAGCCAGGGCAAATCTGTTTACATCAACCCAGGCACCTACAGCCTAACCGATGACATCTACATAAAAAATAAGATTAACGCTAAAATTGTAAGCAATAATGAAGCAACCATCCTCGGTAATGGACACAAAATCGTCATCTACGGCGATAACTATACGACGTCAAAATACGCGGTCGTATCCGGTCTAGTTCTAATCAACGCAACTATCAGAGTTGAGAACTCTTTTGGGACAACTATATCAAATATGATTTTCGAAAATTCCTCAACGGGAATAGAATTTGCAAACTCTAACACATGGACAGAATACAGCAAAGTTGAAAATTGCCAATTTATCAATTCCTCTGAAGGGATAGTTTTTCGAACTCCATCAGGAAACGGCACAGGATCATACTCCAGCAGTATTATTGAAAGGTGTTCTTTTAATTTCCAAGATTTCTCTGTTGGAATTAAAGTCGAGCCTCTAGCTGAGTTTTCCGATAGTCAAATTCAAGATGTCAGGTTCTGG
Organism: uncultured Candidatus Bathyarchaeia archaeon; assembly: GCA_964413605.1. GTDB lineage: Archaea > Thermoproteota > Bathyarchaeia > Bathyarchaeales > Bathycorpusculaceae > Bathycorpusculum. The sequence goes on from CAYPSV010000005.1 coordinate 61,966, forward strand.
ATCGGTAATAATGGTAGAGCCAACCAAACAGGAATGTACGTCGACGGCTCCATGTATCAAACGCTTTTAATTGGCGTTGTTTTCGAATCTTTCACAACCGACCCCATTTATTTGTTTGGCATTGACATTGGCAACAACTGCAATCCAGCACCCACGCTAGAAAGTGGAGTTAGTTTTCTGGGCAACTGGACTGCTAAAATCCATGACTCACAGGGCATCTGGCTCTCAGCAAACGGTGCAATATTCAAGCGCGAAGATATAGTCGTAAACGTTGGGGTAAACAACCAGTATGGCGAAAACCAAACCGTTGAAGTACGCCCCCTGACAATTTTTTCCTTTAAACCCAAAATATCAGTAGAAGGCAATTTTGCAAACAACGAAGTGATTACCATTCGAGTTCGTATCGAATACATCGATAACATCATTTCAAACCCCGTTCAAAAAACCTTCACAAACAGCAGTTCTGTGTGGCTGTCAGATGATGACATGATGCAGCTGTTTCCTTCACAAGACATAATTTGGGCAATAATATTTGACGCAAAAACAAACACTGGCTCATCTAGTGCAGTTGTCAAGGTTAGCGGTTATGGCATCGCCGGATAATTTAGTCTTCACCTAATGATGCTAAAAATGCATTTCTGAGAAAAACATGGCTAAAACAGATGTGCTATTTCTCATTTAGCAGGTTTTTCCGTGTGAAAATTCTCTCCAGCTCTTCTGGATTTAAAAGACCTTTTTCAAGTGCAATTTCTTTAACCGTACGGCTTTCGGCTTGAGCTTGTTTAGCGATTTTTGCTGCTTCCAAATAGCCGATTTTGGGTGCTAATAACGTCGCCAATGAGGGGTTTTTTTCTAGGTACTGCTCGCAACGTTTCTCGTCAACAGTTATGCCTCGTATGCACTTTTCTGTGAAAACCGGTAAGTAGTTCGATAGGATTTGGATGCTAAAGAGCATGTTATAGGCTATTGCGGGTGTCATAACGTTGAGTTCCATTTGTCCAGCCTGAACCGCCAAAGACACAGCCGCATCATTTCCTACAACTTGAAAAGCAACCATGTCAAGGCACTCCGCCATAACTGGATTAACCTTTCCAGGCATGATAGATGAACCGGGTTGCACAGGCGGTAGAGTAATTTCATTTAAACCTGTTGTCGGACCTGAAGCAAGCAAACGCAAATCGTTTGCTATACGGATAAGCTCAAGTGCCAATTCTTTGAGCCCACTTGAAACCGTTTGTGCAGGTCTATGGCTTTGCAACGCTTCAAAATTGTTCTTTGCTGGCTTGAATGGAAAACCAGTCAACTTTGCCAACTCAGCTATTGCGATTTTTTTGTAATCAGGATGCGTATTGGCCCCTGTTCCTGTGGCTGTTCCGCCAAGAGCAATTTCATAGAGGTTTTCTTGCCGTCGTCTAAGTTCCGTTAAGGTATTTGCTATTGCTGAGGCATAAGCACCAAACTCTTGCCCTACTGTAACAGGAACAGCATCTTGAAGATGAGTTCTCCCAGACTTGAGCACATGAGCATTTTTTCTCCCCAACTCTTCTAGAGCCGCAGTCAAATCGTCTAACGCCGAAAATAAAGGCTGAAGCGAGATCAAGACCGAAACATGAAGTGCTGTTGGAAAGGTGTCGTTGGTTGATTGACCCATGTTTACATGGTCGTTTGGGCTAACTATCTTGTATTCGCCTTTTTGTTTACCTAAATTTTCAAGTGCCCTGTTGGCTAAAACTTCGTTAACATTCATGTTAAATGATGTACCTGCTCCAGCTTGGAAAACGTCTACAACGAATTGGTCAATTAGCTTGCCAGCTAAAACTTCGTCGCATGCTTTGATTATTGCGTTTCCGATTTTTTTGTCTAGCCAGCCGACTTGTATGTTGACGCGTGCAGCTGCCTTCTTGATTAGCACATAGGCTTTGATGAATTGGATTGGTTCTTTTATGCCGCTGACAGGGAAATTTTCGGTTGCTCTGAAGGTTTGTATGCCAAAGTAAGCGTCTCTAGGTATTGCTTTCTCGCCCAATGGGTCAATTTCTTTTCGGGTTTCCATCCTACATGTCTCCTGTTACAGTTATGGATTGTTTTTCTTGTATTATCTTCTTTTTTGTTTTTAAGATTGCTTCGGTAACTTTAATGTTCTTTGGACAAACAAATGTGCATATATAGTAGCTTTTGCATCCCCAGACGCCGTGCGGTTTCTGGATTATTTTCAAACGTTCGTTTTCGTCAGTGGTTCTGGAATCGAAAATGTAGCGTTGTGCTCTCAAGATTGCAGCTGGACCTACAAAATCTTGGTCTTGCTCAACCATCACGGGACAACTGCCATAACAGCAACCGCACAAAATACATTTCAGCGTATCATCAAAACGATTCCGCTCTTCAATGCTTTGCAGTCGCTCCTTTTTGTCATCTGCGAGAACGGAGTTTGTTTGCGTTTTCGGAGCTATCGATTTGAGTCTTTCAAAAAAGGGCGTTATATCGACGATTAGATCTTTGATAACTGTAAAATATTTTAGCGGTTCAATTACTATTTCGTTTTGGTAATCGTAGTCTTTTATTAGTTTTTGGCATGCCAATGCTGATTGCCCATTGATCGTTAAACCGTCAGACCCACAGATTCCATGTGCACAAGACATTCGAAAAGAAAGACTGCTGTCCTTTGTCCAGCGAATTCTGTTTAAACAATCTAATATGCGCTCACTGGGTTCTGCTTCTATAGTAAAAACATCATAATGAGACTCTTGGTCGGTTTTTGGATTAAAGCGGTAAACTTTCAATGTAACATTCAACTTTAGTACCTCCGTTTTTGGGGCGCAAATCGCCCAATATCCATTGATTTGTAGCTTTTAATAAGTCCAATTGGCGTTTCTTGAACAAAGGTGTGTTTGAGCCATTCTTGATCGTTTCTTTCGGGGTAATCGCTTCGAAAATGCGCACCTCGGCTTTCCTTGCGGTGAAGCGCTGAAAAGACAATGACTTCAGCAACTCGAAGCATGTTGTTTATTTCGAGTGCTTCCTGCAATTCCATGTTGAATACCGTGGACTTATTTGTTAAGCCTACGTTTTGGAGTCGTTTTTTGAGTTGGTGAATTTGTTTGAGAGCTTGCTCCAGGTTTTCTCCGGTCCTAAAAACACTGCATTGTTCAGTCATTAAGCGTTGCAAGGTTTCACGCAGAACGGGAACACACTCAGTTCCCTTGGATTCCAGCAAACTTTGTATTTTATCTTCAACCATGCTTTCAGCTTGCGAAGGTAATGGAAGAAAAATCCTCTTTTTGACTTCTTCTAATATAGAAATGCCTGCTCTTCTTCCAAAGACCACTAAATCAATTAATGAGTTGCAGCCTAAGCGGTTTGCTCCGTGAACACTCACACAAGCACATTCGCCTATGGCATAAAATCCAGGCAAAACTGTGCCCTTTGCATCTGCTAGTACGCGTCCTTCTACATCAGTTGGAATTCCACCCATAATATAATGACAGGTTGGAGCCACAGGAATAGGAGTTTGGCTGGGATCAATCCCTATATATGTTTTAACAAACGAGGACACTTCAGGCAGTTTATTGTTTAAAACTTCTTTGCCTAGACCACGTAGATCTAAGTGAACATAGTCTTTGCCGGTAACACCGTTGCCTTTTTTTATCTCTTCTAAAATTGCGCGTGAAATAATATCTCTTGGAGCCAAATCTTTAAGCGATGGAGCATATTTTTCCATGAACGGTTCGCCTAAACCATTTCTCAAAATACCTCCCTCAGCTCTAGCAGCTTCGCTGATCAAGATACCAAACCCATAGATACCTGTTGGGTGGAATTGAACAAACTCCATATCCTTCAAAGGCAACGATGCGTCAAGAGCTAATGCGAATCCATCACCTGTGGATGCAAATCCGTTGCTGGTAGTTTTGTAGATTTTTCCGCAACCACCAGTCGCCAAAACAACTACTCGACAATGAAAGATGCGAGTTTCTCCTGTGGCTAGGTCGTATCCTGCTGCTCCACAGCAGAGATTACTCTCGAACAAGAGCTGTTTGATGTATACTTCATTGTAAAAGGTGACGTTTTTTTGTTGACATTGGTCGAATAGCGTATCCATGATTGCTCTGCCGGTGCGGTCAGATACATAGCATGCACGCTTAATTGGGGCTTCGCCCTGGTTTTTGGTGTGCCCTCCAAATCGGCGTTGTTCAATCTTGCCTCTACTGTTTCTGCTGAAAGGAACACCAAGGTGTTCAAGCATGTATATTGCGTTTGGCGCTTCTTTAGCCAAGATTTCCACAGCGTCTTGGTCTGCTAGGTAATCGCTTCCTTTCACTGTGTCGTACATATGCCATTCCCAATGGTCATCTTCCTCGTTGCCTAAACTGGCTGCGATTCCACCTTGCGCTGCAACAGAATGAGAACGGGTAACATACACTTTGCTAACTACGGCTACTTGGCAGGTTTCGCTGGAAGCTGTTAACGCAGCAGTTAACCCTGCGATTCCGCCGCCTATTATCACAACATCGTACTTATGAATCATTCAAAGTCCCTCTAACAGAATTAGATTTCAAATTTTTCGATAATCCTTGTTTCTTTTTCGCCCGTAATTTCGGCTATTACATGGAAGAACTGTTGAAGCCCAGAGCTGACGATGCGGGGTTTTAGAAGCTCATCAATTTGAAATACGCCTGCTGAGTTGGACATTTTTATTTTGATTACGATTGGTTTTATGCCGCTTTCCGGTTGCCAGTTTTCAATCACTTCAACCTCAACTTTCTCAATTGACAAAGCTGAGACAGCATGAATGTCGATTTTACCGTACTGAAATGGGATACGCGCTCTGCCCGCTTCCATGTCGAGCGCATCTGCGATTCCAACTATCCCTGCTTCTTTAGTTAGAATCCTTTTAAAAGGTTCATTGCTACGTGGCTCCTCATGGGTTACAATAGCGTGAAGAACTTCCGACGTGAGGATTGCCCGTTCTTCGTCATTGTAAGTTGGCGTCAAACACCGTTCCAAAAATTCTAAAGCTAAGAAAGCACTGTATTGTTCGTGATTATGACGTTGAACAATCATTCCAAGGTCATGAAAGATTGAACCTAAAACTACAACGACTTCAGCATCTTCGTTCTTCATGTTATAGTTCTCCACGATGCTGGGCTTTATGAGCTTTCTTTCTACCAAAATCCGAAGAAGTTTTAGTGATAAATTGGCCACTATTTTTACATGAGTTGGTCCATGATCAGTATAACCCATACGTTCAATTGCCATTACATTTGCGCAACGCCAAAACGTCTGAAGTTTTTTGTCATCACGTATTTTTTCCATAACAGCTTTGAGTTTCGGGTTACTCCGATAGGGAATATTAAAGTAATAAGACACGTAATCCTGCTCCAATAGGAAATATTAATCAAAGTTAACATTTAAACTTGCATCAAACATCAGAGATGAAAAAGAAGTTTGGGACACTAACGTTTTTTCTATCCCAAGCATAATCAGAGCTCAAGCAAACAGGTTCTAAGCCAAACACTAACGTTCTACATTATGCAAACCCACCATACAAACCAATATTCTTCTAAAGAAGCATTTTGCAGTTTTAAGCTCCAAAAGCTACCCCTCATTGCATGGAGGGGTGGTAGAAAAACAACAAGAATTTTTTAGGTGCTGTTGTTCTAGCAGATAAAGAAAAAAACGCAAATAATGATGAGACTGAATTTTACACAACCTCTCAATCTTTGATTTACGCTTTACCGTCTAAACGCATCTTAATTGCTTGCACCAAAAACTATAATCAAACCCTGAAGTTACTTTTCCATCTACTGAACTTGCAACTTCGATTATCTAATAGGAGCTGGATTCTAAGTAAAATTAATACGTTAAATGCGACATGTAATTTTGACGAGCTTTGACCAAACTCAACAAAGAAAACATAAGCGAACCTAAAACTTCAAAAGAAGTAAAGTTACCCTGCGGTTGCTGCTACAGCGATCAAGAGTGGATGCTAACAAGAATTGCTGAATGTGAATATCATAAACGAAAAAGAACAACCAAACGTCCCTATAGACCCAAAGCTGAATGCGTAAGACCATAGAAAATATGGGTGTAGTACCTCGCTTTTTTGGGTAAAATTTTCTTAAGTAAAATTTTCTTCACTACCCAGTATAAATCAAGCTAGAACCAATTGTGTTTAGGGTAAAATCGATGGATATTAAAGCTGATAATGAAAGTCTTTAAGAATCTATTTTTAAGACCTTAAGCAACCAGAAGCGTCGAGACATTCTCCGGTATATCGGCGAAAGAAGGCAAGTCACTTTTACAGAAATAAAAAGAGCTGTGGAAATCGAAGACAGCTCTTCACTATCATACCACCTTAACAGCTTACAAACCTTAATTGCCCAGAAGGATGAAAAATATATGCTTTCAGACCTTGGACAAGAAGCCTACAGTCTCATTGTGAAGACCAACGCATACACCTCAACCAACATTGTCGTTAACATACTTCAAAGACAGCTGACCTTGCTTATTATTGCCAATGCAATTCTCTGGTTAGCTGCAATTCTTGCAGCAAGAGAATTTGGAGAAAGCCTAACTCATAACACAACATTCAACCTGATCATTTTATGGTTGACTAGCAACGCCTTGATCTACTTCATCTTGAAAGGAACAAACCGAGAAAAACGTTTCAACAGACACTAAACCTTTAGAGTTGCGGTTTATGTAAATTAGGTTCTTGCACTACTTTTCCACAATCCATTTAACCCTCAAAATCAATTTCTAAACTCCATGAATAATCCTCAACCATCCCCTGCGCCAAAGACACAAAGCTCGCTGAAAAGAATCCTCAAAATTACTGTCCAAGTAGTTATAATGGTCGCCATTTTTGCAGCATTACTCTGGTACATTGGTCTCGGCTCACTCTACGACGCGCTACTCAAAATCAAAGTCGAATATCTAGCTCTCGCGTTCTTAATGTATTTTGGAATAAACGTTTTCTTCACTATAAGACTAAGACGAGTCCTGGGAAAAGGAGGAGTAAAAACCTCATTTGGAAAAACGCTACTAGCTCAGTACGCCGGAATGTTAACCAGCGACGTCACACCTGGCCGATCCGGCTACATATTAACACCCGTCTATCTGCAAGACCAAAACGTACCCACATCCAAAGCACTATCAAGCGTACTAGGAATCCAAACTATAGAGTTTCTAGTCAAAGTAATCGGCGGCATAGGAGCCGCAATATTCTTGATTAAAATTGTCCCAGCAGGCAACTGGCCAACCGCCACAATCTTGGGAATTAACGTAACTTTTTTTGTAATCATTTTAGGCATAGCTCTAATGCTAACAGGCGCCATCCTACTGGCAGCTTTCTCATGGTCAGAAAGAGCAATAGGCATCTTCGACCGCATAGCAAATTCGAGATACCTCAAAAGATTCACAGGAGGCATAATGGGCAAACTTGAAGAATACAAAGACAGCGCCCAAAAAACACGCTCAGCAATACCCGAAATCTTCGGATTAACAATGATATGTTGGGTTCTAAAAGGCTTCGAATGGTATTTCTTAGCAGTCGCCTTAGGAATATCAATCAGCAGCAACTTTGCAATAGCATGGCTTGGCTTTTTCCTGATTCACCCACTGGTAACTGCATTAGCATTCGTTCCAATCACTCCAGCAGGAGCAGGCGTCCAAGAATTCGGCATCGTAGGAATCCTAAGCCTCCTTTTTGTTAGTCCAAGCCCAGCCACATTAGGCGCCATAGGAGCATTTGCAATCTTAGCAAGAGGACTATTAATAATTGAAGATCTAGCTGGCATACCCCAAATCGTCAAATCAACAAGCTTAATCTTCTCGCGCAAGAAAAACCAGCCAGCAGAAACAGGATCGACACCCAAAGCAAAACCAATCTAACAAGCCTCACAAATAGACTCTACAAACCCAGCTACTGTCAAGAAACCTGACAATGAACTGCATTTTCTGTTAGAAAGTTCGTCAAAGTTGTCTTAATTCTCAGATAAATCAAAAATTGGTCGGGAGAGCAGGATTTGAACCTGCGACAGCTCGGTATCTGTGGCCTAGACAGGCTAGAATGAAGCCCACCATGGGTAGACCTCTACAGCTTCTCCGCCAACTAAGCATGTTAGCCAGCTCGAGAGCTCTGCCAGGCTGAGCTACCTCCCGACAGAATCCATAAAGACAAAAGAAGAGCATTTATGTGTTTTGGAACTCTAACCACTCTAAATGATATACTAAATGTTTTAATCTCTTAGTAAGACAGATTGATTAAGGGTTGCAGTTTGACAAAAACAATTGGTATTGTTACTTCAGGTGGAGACGCACCAGGCATGAACGCCGCCATTCGAGCAGTTACCCGTGTAGCTCATTTGAAAGGCTATCAGGTAATTGGGTTTGAACACGGTTGGGATGGGTTATTGAGGAACTCTTTCAAAAAGCTAACTCCCAGAAGCGTCGGCGGAATTATCCAGCTAGGCGGCACCATACTCCATACATTACGTTGCCCCACATTTGAAGAACCCGGAGCAGTCGAAAAAGGAGCAAAAACATTATCCAAAAACGATGTCGATGGACTAGTCGTAATTGGCGGAGATGGCTCCTTCAAGGGCGCTTCAAGCTTGAGCAAAGTCAGCAACGCATCCATGGTTGGGATACCTGCAACTATTGACAACGATGTTTATGGAACAGATGAAACAATAGGATTCGACACCGCAGTCAACACAGCAGTCGGCGCCATCGACAAGATTAGGGATACAGCAATTTCTCATGAACGCATCTTCATCGTCGAAGTCATGGGACGAAAAAGAGGATTCTTAGCATTAGAAGTAGGCATCTGCGTCGGCGCCGAAGTCATTCTGATACCTGAAAACCCAGTCAAAGTTGACGGAATCTTAAAAGTCATGGAGCAAAATTCTAAAAAAGGCAAAAAAGCAGGAATAATCGTTGCAGCTGAAGGAATCGGCGACACAAGCCAATTAACAAAGCAAATTCAAAACCAGACTGGAGCAGAAGTCAGGCTATCAATTCTCGGCTACGCACAAAGAGGAGGAAGCCCAACCGCCCGCAGCCGTTTACTAGCAAGCCTTTTCGCTGAAAAAGCTGTTGAACTCATCGTCACGGGAAAAGGAAACAAAGCAGTAGGTTTACTAGAGGGAGAAATAGCAAGCATCAACCTTGAAGAAGCTGCAGAAAAATGCAAACCCATCGATTTGCGGTTGCTTGACGTTGCAGACATGTTAGCAACTTAAACTTCCTTTTTTAGCAACTATTTTCAGAGTAACGATTCGTAGATCCTAATAGTTTCTTCAGCTACCTTGCGCCATGTAAAATACTCGATTACTCGTCTTCTGCCGTTTTCTCCCCAATTTTTAGCCTTCAACGGGTCACGCAATGTTTCTATTATGCCCCAAGCGATGTCCGCAGGGTTCTCGCCGTTAATGTGAAGGCCATTTTGTTCAGTTCCACTGTTAACAACCTGTTCTTTGAATCCTACATTTCCTCGGGCACCCACAACCACGGGTTTTTCCATTGACATAGCTTCCAAACTTACGATTCCGAAGGGTTCATAAATAGACGGAAATACACATAGATCAGATGCTGCGTAATGGATTATTCGTTCTTTTTCTGAGACAAAATCAAAGCGGTAGACAACATTGTTTTTTATGTTCAGTCTATCTGCTGTTTCAACGATGTCGGTTTGTTCTTCGCCTTTCCCCAAAATCACTAGCTTCGTGTTAGTGTATTCCTTGAGAACTAGAGGCATTGCCTGCAACAAGTTACGAACACCTTTGACCCAAGTGAGCCTACCAACAAACAATATCATATTCCAGTCTTTTGGAACACCGTATTTTTGTCTAATTTGATCGATTTCTGATTTTTGAACCTTAGAAGGATCATAAATATCAGGGTCAACACCATTCCAAACAACGCTAATTTTGGATTGAGACCAACCATGCTTGATAAGATCATCCCGCATAGAGTAGCTAACGGTTATTATTCTATCTGAATTTTCAGCGATAGCTCGTTCAAAATGTGAAACCACCCCAGATCCTTCTCCCCCGCTTCTTCCCCATTCAGTACTATGGGTATGAAAAACTACAGGAATTTTAGTTTCGTTTTTTACAACCAATCCAGCAATGCTACTTAACCAATCGTGGACACATACAACATCAAAATGATAGTTTTCCTTTTTTATTAGCCCATTGATGAACTTTGCAGAGCTTAAAATGTTGTAGATAAAAATATCGTTGAAAAGTTTGATATTGGTGCCCCATTTTTTGAGGTCATCAACCACAAAATAAGGCCAAACATTACTTGCATCTGTGATTTGAGGCCGATGAACTTCTACACCCTTCATTATTTCCCTAGTTTTTAACCCATTGTTATTCAATGTAAAAACTGAGACGTCATGACCTATATCGACAAATTGCTGAGTCAAATATTCCGCATATGTTCCTAAGCCGCCGACAAGTTGCGGTGGATACTCCCAAACAAAGAAGCCTATCCTCAAAAAAGCCACCTTTTATTTTTAGTTCAATAATACTTGGAGACTATTTATGTCTTAATTACGTTAACTATTGATTCCTAATAAGCCAAATTTTATTTTGAAGGAGCATAATTGATTAGTTACGGTGTACGTTTTGAAGTCGGCATTGATAACGATTGAAGAATTGACAAAAACAAAAGAAAAAGCTCAACAAGCATCAAAAAATAACGCGATGAAGTGTTTGCTATGGTAACAACTATAAATTTACCATTCCGGGTCTACGAGGATTTAGCTCGTGTTTCTGCAGAGTTTTCTTTGATGGCTAAAAAACCTGTGTCTCAATCGATGGCTATTGATCTTTTAATGGAAATTTACCGTGCGCACATGAACAATCCATGTGCATTAGATACATTTAGTCAGCAACTCAGAAGCTTAGATCTTATGACACCAGAAGAGTTTGACAAGTACTGGGATGAACCCGTAAAAACTCAAACAACAAAACCCAAAATTGAGCCCAAGAAAAAACCGTCTTAGCTATGGAATTTTTGAATATTCTGTAGCAAATAATCAGTTAGTTCTTGGGGCAACATTTCTCGATCAGCCAAGGTCACGACAAAAAGCTCTGAGTCAGATCTTTGCTTTGCCATAGCTATTAATGGGTCTTTGGATTTAGAGTGGATAACAGCCAAAACAAACTTCTTGCTTTCCAAAGCTCGTTCTGCCGAAAGCTTGAAATTATGAGAGTATAACTCCATTGGCCCTATTTCATCAACTGCTACGATTTCACATTTTTCAATAGCACTATCAATTGCTTCTGCACCAATTTTATCCAAGCCCTCAAGGTTAACACGGTATCGACCAACTTTGGGTCCACTCCTTTGATTTACATGAGCTAACCACCCCCGTTTGGCGGGGGTCAGATCAGAGATTTCAAAACCTACGCGAATACCGTTTTCGCGAACTTCATTGCTAATCATACCGCCAACGATAATTCCTCTTGCTCTTAGACCTTCAACGACCTTAATGAGCACAGTTGTTTTACCAACCCCAGGCAAACCAGTTAGTAAAATAACACGTTTTGCCACTTTTTCCACCATAATAATAGGAAGTCTAATATTGTGATAAAATTCTTTTCATATCCACCTCTGGGGCATATTTCCTATGGCAAAACAAGAAGAGTATGAATGTGATTTTCCAAGTGAAATCATTCATGAAGGCAAAGTGCAAGTTTTGGTACCCAAACTCTCTGCCTACGGTGTAGTTCCCAGCGACTATGCACCCTCTAAAGCTCCAGTGTTCTACAATCCAGTTATGGAATTCAACCGAGACCTTACCGTACTCGTTTTCAAGGCTTACCAGCACCTTATCAATAGGGAAATTACCATCTGTGAACCGTTAACTAGTCAAGGTATCCGCGGAATCCGTTATGCCGCTGAAATCGAGAATGTGAAAAGTGTTTTGTTAAGTGACATCAACAAACACGCCCATGATTTGGCAACCTACAACATTAGACTAAACAAACTTGAAGACAAAATCACTATCATGTACAAAGATGCAAACTACGTTTTAAGCTGCAATGCCTCACCAAAAAAACGCTTTGACATTATTGATATTGACCCCTTTGGGACACCGGTTCCTTATTTGGATTCATCCTTTCGCGCCCTCAAAAACAAAGGGTTGATTGCGGCAACGGCAACTGATTTGGCGCCACTTTGCGGAGTTCACTCTAAAGCTTGTGTTCGAAAATACGGTGGCAAACCTTTGCGAACTGAGTATTGTCATGAATTGGCTGTCAGGCTTTTGGCTGGCTGTATGGCTGCTGCAGCGGCGCAACATGATATTGGCATGCGATTGGTCTTTAGTCACAGCAGTGACCATTACATTCGAGTTTACGCTCAAATCGGATATGGATGCCAAAGAGCTGATGAGAGCCTTAAAAACACAGGTTACACCCTGCACTGTTTTAACTGTATGCATCGAGAGATCACGCGTCAACCGTTTGGCAATTTTGTGTGCCCTGAATGCGGAGGTAAGATGGATTATGCAGGACCTCTGTGGACTGGCGCAATTGCTGATGCGGAATTTGTCGACGCCGTAATTAATGAAAACCAAAATACTGAACTTAAGAACAATGCAAGAATAAACAAACTGCTAACCTTCATCAAAAATGAAGCTAATCTGCCAGCCACGTACTATGTTATCGACAAGCTGGGTGGAAAACTAAATTTGCCCTCGCCAAGCAATCAAGCCTTTCTTGAAGCATTAGAGAATGCGGGTTTTCAAGCGGTACCCACACATTTCAACCCCCGCGGCATAAAGACAAATGCACCAGCCTTAGCAATGCATAGAATTCTTAAAGAATTAGTCTCGGGATGTAAGTAAAATATTAAATGGAACAGTCTAATTGGCTTCAGGTTCCTCCCTTATGGAGCTGAATTTCCTGCGAAAGTTTAAAGAGTAAAATCAATATCTTAACAAGAATAACGTGAACAAATAATGAATGATAAAATCACAGTTATCGGCGCAGGCATGATGGGCAGCGCTATTATCAAAAGCCTTGTTAAAGGCAAATATGAAGGCAAAATTACTGCCGTAGACATTGCGGCTGAAAAGCTTGAAGACTTAGAGAAAATCGGCGTAAAGTTTTCTTCTGACAACCGCAAATCCACAACTGATGCAGACATAATCTTCATAATCGTTAAACCAGGCGATGTTGCAAAGGTGCTAAAGGAAGTCAGCAAAGAAATCAAGGGCAAACTGCTCATCTCCGCTGCTGCTACAGTACCTTTGAAATTCTTGGTTAAGAATGCACCTGACGCCAAAGTTGTGAGAATAATGCCCAACTTGGGCGCTCTAGTTCAGGCTTCTTATACGGCTTTTTGTTGCGGAGAGAATGTGACAAACAAGGATAAAGAAAAAGTCAGAACGCTACTTAACATGATGGGTATCTGTGACGAAATCGATGAAAAGTACATGGATGCCATCACTGCAGTGAGCGGCAGCGGACCAGGTTACATGTCAATTATTATTGAAGCCTTAACTTACGCAGGATTAAAAGTTGGGCTTCCCAGAAACATCGCATTAAAAGCCGCAGCACAGACCGTTATGGCAACAGGCAAACTCATAGTAGAGCTAAACGAAGAACCCAGCAAAATAAAAGACATGACCACCACCCCCGGCGGAACAACAATCGAAGCAATATACCAAATTGAACAAAGCCAAATCCGCCCCGGCATGATACGAGCCATTGAAGAAGCCACGAAAAAAAGCCAAGCCATCAGAGAAAAACTAGACCTCACATAGAGAAATAGCATGTTTGAAACTGCAATTTTTGATTGGGATGGCACATTAGCTGACACCCGCGAAGTCATCGTTATCTCTTTTCGCAGAGCGCTCTCCGAGGTTGGGTGCAAAGTCGATGACGAGTTTGTTGAGCGACGGATGGGAATCGGCGCTGCGGAGACATTTCGAGAAATTTTGCGTTCAAAAGGGATACTGTTTGATGAGAAGTTGATTAGACGTTTGGTTGATCGTAAAAGCATATTTGAGATTGAACTTTCTGGTCAAGTGGAACTGTTTAAAGGGGCTATAGGACTGCTGGAAGCTTTACAGGGAAAAGTGAAGGTTGGCTTAGCCTCGATGAACAATCAATCGGTCATAACGCATATGTTGAAAGCAATGGATTTAGAGAAGTACTTTCAAAGAGTATTAACTGCCGAGTCAATTACCGATTCTAAGCCTAACCCAGAAATTTTTCTTAAAACCGCAAAAACGCTTAAAGCAAGTCCTGAACAGTGTGTGGTTTTTGAAGATTCAATTTTCGGGGTGAAAGCAGCCAAGGTTGCAAGCATGGGTTGCATCGCCGTAACCACTGGCGTGTATAGTAGAAAAGAGTTGGAAGCTGAAAATCCCGATTTAACGGTTAAAACCCTAAAAGACCCCCGTATTCTTCCTTTCATTTTGCGGTAATAACCTCTTGTGGTTGCTTCTTGACAGTCACATAGCTTTAAACATTTTTTGCTGCAATATACAATCAATCGACACTGAAACGAAAACCATAGTCATTGAGGTATTTTAAATGTCTAAAAAAATAAAGTCATCAATTTTTCAAGTATTATTACTCAACAACAAAAGCCAAGATGTAGAAGTGCAAGAATCAGAGCAAGTGGATTTTAATCAAGTTAAAGCACATCTAAAGAACGGCGGATCAGTTTTCATCACAAGCAAGAATACCCAAAAAATATCTTTCCGCAAAACTAGAACCCAAAATAATTTAGCGCCACATGAAAAAACGCGGTTTTGTTCTGCCATCAGCGTCTAAGAAAAACATATTGTGTGGATGTGCACTCAGACAGGTATCTTTTATCCACTCTCTTCCGAATTACTTGAGTGCACTCGACTCCCCCATCAAATGTTTTCTAAAAAAGTATTCTGCCAAAGAGAACTAACAAAAATTTAGGTTACCTAATAATGAAAAATATTTTTGTGTGTTACGTTTAGTTTGTTATTTTGGCTGCTGCGTCTCTTGTGGAATTTTGGTCTTTTAGCAGTTGTTTTTTGGCTTCGGTTTGGTCGTATTGGTGTTGAAGATTGTGCTTTAAACAATTATTCTTTCGGCTTTGCTTTTTGTCGTAGAGCTTTTGGAATGTATATACATCTTGGGTCAGAGCCGAAGATATCTCCTGTATAGAATAGCGCGGAAGATCGACATCCTCCGCAGAGGTCTTTGTATTCGCATAAGCCGCATTTTCCTTTTAGGTTGCTTTTGTCTCGTATTTTGGTGTAGAATTCGCTGTCCTGCATTTCTCGCCAAATCTGTTTGAGTGGCTTGTTTTTGATGTTGCTGATGCGTATCGCATCGTTGTAGCTGCATGGGATTGCATCACCATTTTCAGCTACGCTGAAGAATTTGCCGAAAAAGCATCTACCTAAGAAGAAACCATTGTACCATTTTTCAAAATCTGACATTCCACGTTGTTTGGCTACACGAGCATAGAAAGGAATATAGACGTTTATGGCTGGTTTGGCATCGTATTCCTGGGTTAAATTGTAGAGTTTGTTACATAGCCACTCATACTGGGCAGGTGTAGGATCAGCTTTGAGGCTATCTTTGTCGCTGCTGTAAGGAATCATCCCGTGGAAGACCACCCAGCGCGCGCCAACCCGCTTAGCCAAATCCAACACATGCCGCATGTCCTCTTCATTAACATTCGAAAAGCCTTCGCCGTTGGCAAACGTGTAAACCAGAACGTTTAGCAGGTTTTCGCGCACGAGCTTCTCGATTAGCGTGACCGCTGCTTTGTAGGCGCCTTTGCCGCGGATGGCATCGTTTGTTGCCTCGCTTCCATCGATGCTTACTGAAATTTTGGTTTGATTTTTAACTATGTTTTGGAAGGCTTTCTCATCGAGCATGCGACCGTCTGTTATGATGCTTGTGCTTAATCCTTTTTTTGTGGCGTAATCCAGAACTTCAAAGAGATCCTTCCGCAAAAAAGGCTGCCCGCCAGTAATCCCAAAGAAGCTTGCGCCAAAATCTGCAATTTGATCCACCATTTTTTTGGCGTCTTCAGTGCCAATTTCATCATCGCATGCGGATTTTCCTGCTGAAGTGCAATGAATGCAGCCGCTGTCGCAGCCAAAGGTGCACCGCCAAGGAACAATTAGAACTGGACCTTTACCTGTCAAGCTATCCACTTCCCGTTATCCAACCAATATATTGTATTTAATATTTTCATGGTTAATTGCCAATTTATTTGATTAAAGTTTATAGTCGGTAGAGGTTTCCGACACTGTTCCAAACAAAACCATCCGGGAATGCTTGAGATATAGCAAGGATAGCTCGCCATCCTGTGCAGTGAGAAGGTGCAACTAAGCTTGGTTTCACTTTAATTAATTCAGCTATGGTAGATTTGATTCTATCTTCGAATCCTCTACCAGCCAAATGAAAGCCTCCGAAAACCGCATAAACAGTGCTTGTCCCCGTGATTTCCATAGCATAGTTGATGGTGTTTATTATGCCTGCATGGGCACATCCTGAGAGCACAACTAAACCTTTGTCCTTAATGTTAATTACAACGGCGCGGTCATCAACTATTAAAGGGTCCGGCTGCCAAACACCATCAACAAGAACTCGCTGATTCGCTAAACCTTTCTCGAAACTTGTTTTTCTGGGAATTTCCCCGGTAATGCAAACATGTTCATTGGCAGCCAGGTGAGGCTGTTTTGTCAAGATGAGTTTATTGGACTGTAACTGTGTTTGGTTTGGGAACTTGGGGTATTCTCGGACGGTTCCGATGCGTGAAGCTGTTCCTCGAGGTTTAAACATGTCTTCATGAATAATAATTGGTAATCCTTTTTTCTCAACTGCATCGATGACGGAGAGTAAACCCCCAAAATGGTCATAGTGCCCATGTGATAAAACAACAAACCCAATCTCGCTAAGGTTCAAACTCATTGTCTTAGCGTTTTCCTTGATAGTGTTGGCGCTGCCTCCTGTGTCAAACAAGAAAGTTTCCGTTGTTTCACCGCTGAAAAGTTTAACGAGCATAGAAAAACCGTGTTCAGCTAAAGGCAATTTGGAGTGAGAATCCTGTTTTGGTTGCGGTTTAACCCATTGCCAAAATGGCTGGACTTGAGGATTACTGGGAGTGGAAAGTATATCAATGGTGTTATCAACTAGACTGATGATTTCGACTTTGTCAGTTGGTTTTAGCTTAATTTTTGTTGTTTGTTTGTTTTTTGCCATTAACATCAATCCCACTTTTTAAAGAGTGCCTTCCACTTTAGTTTCTAAACATAAATCAATAATAACGTTTAAGTATTAAACTATTCGCCGCCCCGTTATAATACTTTAAATAACTAAAAGAGATTACGCCAGCACATAACCAAAATAATTCCAGCACCAATAACAAAAGTCAAACTTAAATTGGTAAATAACCAGAATAGTTTGGTAAACATTATGGCAAAACTAAAGGCAAATGCGAAACTTCTTGAAAATGTCCGTTTAGAAGCCGATAACGGCCGAGGACACAAAGTAATATGCGACTTATCTGAAGCTGCAGGAGGAACAAACGCCGGTCCCTCCCCGCTTGAGTTAGCGTTAATGTCACTGGCAGGGTGTGGAGTCATCATCTATGCGGACGTATGCAAAAATAGCAAAATCGACCCCGGAAAAATCGACGTATCTGTTGAAGCTGAAAAAACCGGCAGTCCCCCAACGTTAAAGGGAGTAACCATGAAAGTCAAAATCTCCTCACCCGCGCGAAAAGCACTAGTGGCGGCAGCTTGGAGACGAACAGAAGCAAATTGCCCAGTAATGTTCGTCTACAAAGAAGCAGTGCCCGTTAAAGTTGAAACCCAAATAACAACTCAATAAACAACTTTTTTTCTTTGTTTTGTCTTTCCGTCTCGTCACGATTATGTTTAGCTGATTTTCTGCATATTCTTAACTATAGTTTTAGCCGGATGTTTTGTGCAAACTCTTTTAAACGTAACCCTCTTGATGTTTATTGAGGGAAAGGAGAATGAAAGATGGCAGCCTAAACGTCATTAGGGTTCTTAAATGCGATCATAAAAAACCGCATGTGTATAGGCAGCGGCAATTTGACGTTTTGAACGGTTTTGAGCTAACTTTTACCCGGTGTTTTACCTGTCATAAAGTCGTGGAGTTAGAGGCAAAGAAACTCTCTAAACATTAGTTTATTCTTCTTTTTCGGTGAGGTAGAGTTCGCCTTCCTTTAGCAAATCTAGAACTCTCTGAGTTTGGGTATCGGATAGTTTGCAAGTTTTAGGGGGCTCGTTTAATAAGGCAATTTTTTTAGGTGCATCTTTGAGCAGATGTAAATTTTCCCAGGTTACCTTTATGTCTTCGGAGGGGATGTGTGTTTCGACATCCATAGCCCATGTTCCTGCATCGAGTTGGTCGCCTCCTTCTGTTAATGCAGTAAAAGGTCCAAGCAAGCTTTTGTCGTCGGTGTTAAAGAGGAAGATAATTGAGCCTTCTTTAATCTGTTCTGAGGGCTTGGTTTGTTGGTCTGAGCAAGTGTAATGTTTGTTGCTTAGACATTGTTGCTGGGTCTTCTTAGTGCAGTAAAATATGTATCCGTCATACATTGGTAAAAACCTCTTTCTATTTGAAAGCGCATTGGCGTTTATTTGCCTTTGCTTTTGATGATATTAGAAAATTTTATTAAAGCTGCTTTGATGTTGCTAAATCGTAAGGTGGAATGTACTTTCAAAACTCTTGCTATTGCTAAATTTGGCGGTAGTCTTCTTGATGTTGAAGGCAAAGGAATCCCCAAAATTATAGAGCAAATAAAAGAACTCAAAGAAAAAGATGGCTGCGGACCTATTGCCGTATTCTCTGCCCCAATGGGCTGTACGGATGAACTAATAAGAATAGGGGAATCTTATGCTCAAGCATGCTCATTGCCGCTTGACTCAGTTTTTGAAGTCTATGAGCGTTTAGCTAAAACTTATGTGAATGATAAATGGATAGGCCAAGCACAAACCACGTTAGCAAAATACAAAACTTTGACTCAGGCTGCTCTTAACCTGGTAAACAAGCGTTTTAGTGGCAACATTAAAGCAAAAACCATCACTTTGGGTGGAGAACTCACCATGTCATTGCTAATGGATTACATTCTAAAGAGCCATGGAGTAGACTCATGCACTGTTTCTACTGAAGAGTGGCCTGTAGTAACTGACGACAACTTTGAAGATTCCGCAGCAAACTATCAGGCAAGCAAGAAAAGACTTCACACCCTAATCCAACCCGTTGAAGAAGGCAAAGTAATTTGTTTAGCAGGTTTCTTTGGCTCTACTGCAGACGGGCTTGAAACGATTCTTGGCAGGGGCGGCTCTGATTTAACTGCGGTTTTTGTCTCTTGCCTTCTAAAAGATGTGTATCACGTCAAAACACTGCTGTTCAAGGATGTGCCTGTGCAGAGCGCTGACCCCAAAATCGTCAAAGGACAAGAAACCGAGCATGTAAAAGCTCTCACCTACAACGAGGCACACAAGGCTTCCATGATGGGTATGAAAATTGTGATGAATCCAGCAATTGCTATGGCAAGAAGGTTTAATCAGCCTTTAATGGTTGTACCTATTGATGAGCCAAAGATGTATTCGGTGATTGAGGAGCAAACAGTCGGCGGAGAAGTTGTCAAATGTTTAGCTGGAAAATCAGGATGTGCAATCCTCTCGATGAACGATGAAAAAAGCCGTTCGCTGGAGGATGCTCTGCGAATTTGGGAACGTAGAAACGACTTTATGGACCTTGGGGCGGAAACCATGGAAACAGGCGAACGTATCAGGGACTTTCTCTTCTTGGACTCTGAATTCCTCAAGAAAAACATAGAAAAAATCAAGGGCTTCGATGAAGACATTAGAGTTGAATTTGGGTTAGGTGTTGTCACTTTAATTGGTGACAGGATGAAGGACTCTCCTGGTGTAGCTTCATTGGCGATAAGCGCTATTTCAGGTATCAACATTAAACGAGGCATCTTTGCTCCCCACACCTCCCAAATCATCCTTGTGGTTGAGGAAAAGAACGTTCACGCCACCGTTGCTGCAATACATAACAAGAAGCATGATCTCAACAACCCTCAAAATTGGCCTATGGGATTTCAGTCGTCAGCATAGAGGTAGAATATTCCAAAAATTTTGTTTTCGATCAGGTTCTTGCCTGTTAAAGCTTACGCAATTCTGAAGGCAAAACAAGCAGTACTGCTTGTTTTAGTTGCTCAGACGACCATATTGCGCGAGATGTAGCGATTTGAAATTAATAAAGGATATAACTTCAAGGTTTGTTGTAACAGGCTTACAAATTCGATTCGTGAAGCAGGATACAGGTTTGTCAGCTTTAACAAAATACCTGTCAATTAAGCGTTCACTTCTGTTTATGATAGCTGGCTTGATAGCTTTTGTAGTTTACCTATACTACTTCATCGGTATTCCTAAAATTTTAATCGTTCTGCAAGGAATTAACTCAACTCAATACGCCTTCTACTATGCACTTTCCTTGCTAGCGGTACTGGCGTCGGTATTTTTTTGGTCTTTGGCTTGGAACAATATCCTAAGAAGATTATCCGTTAATATTTCTAATAAAAGAGCCTACTTGTATTATTGGGTTGGATACTTTAGCGATCTAGTTATACCCTGTGCAACTGTCTGCGGCGAATTAACCAGACTATACTTAGTCGAGAGGGAAACAGGAAAAGGCTACGGAACGTTGGTAGCCTCCGCCGTAACAAACCGAATTATTGCCTACACCATCGTTACCATCGGATTGTATAGTGGAGCAATCTTGATTTTTCTAAAACCTGGCTTACCGCCGATCATATCGAACTTATTTATTATCTTTCTAATAGGAGTTACAAGTTACTTCGCAGCACTTCTATACTTGGCTTTTGAAAAGCAAGCGGCAAGCAATTTTGCGGTAATTTACCAGAAGATAATGAAAAGACTAAGACCCAAACATTTTTCTTCTTTCATCGAAATGCAGGCAAAAGCATCCTTATCCAGTTATTATGAAGGTTTTAAAAAATTTCGCGAGAAGCCCCGTTTGTTAATTAAGCCTCTTATTTTGCACTTGATATCATATCTGCTTGGATTATCAGTTTATATCTTAATTTTTTATGCTCTTGGAATCCCCGGGACCCCTGAATTTTATATTGTCATCTACTTTATAGCTACTGCAGTTCAGGATATTGCGGCAAGCTTATCTGTGGGTTCATTGGAGGTTATTTTAACAAGCATCTTTGTGCTTTATGGCTTGCCTTTAACTAACGCCTTCATAACAGCGCTTTTGCTTAGAAGTGCGGGCTTTTGGTTCCCTCTGTTTTTCGGTTTTATAGCTGTTCAAATTATGGGTGCCAAAAACTTGATTGCCCAACCACCTAAAATAGAAGCAGAGCTCAACTTGCTAGCTACAGTAAACAAATAAAGAAATAATGCTATTGAGAGACATTTTCGGTGACCTCTCACCGGCTGCTCAGAGTCGCTTAAACCTTTCCCTTTTAAGCATTATCTCTGAATATCGGTGTTTAGTGAACTACGTGACTCAAACTGAAATTGCAACCGAACAAGACCTGCTTGTTTCCTTAACGTTTCATAACTTTACTGCAGAGATGCTAAAAGAATTTGCTCAAAAAATCGTCAAACCATACTTTAACGGTAACATGAATAAAGCAATAAGAAGCCTTATGGAGAGCGCCATCCAAGAAGAAAGAATAGTTAATCACTCTATCCTAAAGGCAACTTAGCTATTTACTAATGAAGTAGCAATTTCTGGTTTTAGCGGTCTTCTTATATTCCTTAATTGAGCTAATTTGCATCGGTGTATGCGTTGGTTAGCCTCTTGGATTCATTAAAAATAAAGGGGATAACTCTTAGAAACCGAATTGTTATGCCTCCGATGCAATCTGGCAGAGCATCATTAAAAGGCGAAGTAACAAATAGAGTTATCAACTTTTACACTCGTCGCTCATCAGCGCTTGGTTTGCCAATTGTGGAGCATGCTTATGTCTCTGCTGAGGGAAAGGTTGGTCCAAAACAATTGGGAATCTACAATGATTCGTTAATATCTGGGCTTGAAAAGTTGGCATCGGCGATTCATTCAGTAGGGGCTCCAGCTATTGTGCAGATTAGTCATGCAGGCGGAGTTGCAAACAAGAAAATTATCGGCACTGTTCCGGCCGGACCATCGGCAACGGGGAAAATGCGCATGCTGGAAAAAAGTGAGTTGCCATTGATTGCTGAAGAGTATGCTTTGGCTGCTGAGAGGGCAGTTAAATCTGGGTTTGACGGAGTGGAGCTTCATGGCGCCCATGGTTATTTGTTAAACCAGTTCTTTACGCCTCTGTTAAATAAGCGGGATGACGAGTTTGGGGGATCTTTGGAGAATCGGATGAGTTTTCCTTTGTTGGTTGTTGAAAAAGTTAAACGCTGCCTCAGTGGTAAGGTTTTGCTCTATAGGATGGGTTCGGATGATTTAGCCCCGATGGGAACGAAGATAGAAGATGCCGTTGCGTTTGCCTTGAAGTTAGAAGCTTCAGGCGTTGATATCCTTGATGTTTCAGGAGGGATGTGTGGAAGTGAACCAAAGCAACTTCGCCAAATTCAGGGGTATTTTGTGCCCCAAGCGAAAGAAATTAAAAAAGTTGTCAAAGTTCCGGTCATTGGGGTTGGTGGGATTGTTGAGGCTGAATTTGCTGATAAAATGGTAAGGGAAGGAATTGTTGATTTGGTAGCGGTTGGTCGAGCTCTTTGGCATGACCCGGAATGGGCTAAAAAAGCCGTTGAAAAATTGGCAAAATAGGTTTTTGCTTTTAAACCAATTTTTCGAGGTCTCCATGCTTAAATTGAGGTGTTCCATAAACATTTTTACGGGTCAACATAAAACTTTAAAGATAAACCTAAAAAATGGCACTGTCAGGGGCTCTATTTTAACTTATTGAGTAGAACACTTTTTTATTGTTCAAACCCGAAGTGACTTTTGGCGTTAGACATGGGTAAAAATTTCATTAATAAATGGCAACAAAAAAATAATGACGAATCCTTGGTTTCCAAAATCAAGAATGCGACTATGCCTTCGGAGGGTAATCTAAAAGAAAAAATAGCTGAAGTAACCCATCGTCTAGATTCGCAAACAAAAACTCTGGATGCAGCAGTTTTGCGTTTCCAAAATCGGGACGCAGCAATCTTTAACCGAATAGTCAAAGCAACAGCACAAAGAGATTCGGCAAGGGCAAACATTTTGGCTACTGAACTTTCTGAAATCCGAAAAGTTGAGAAAATGTTGTCTCATGCATCACTTGGCTTACAAAGTGTATCTATGCGGCTTAGTACAGTCTCAGAGATGGGTGACATAATAACTGTTCTAAATCCAGCAAGAAACGTAATAAGCAACATTAAAACAGAAATGTGCTCGATTTTTCCTGAAGCCAGCCAAGAGTTAGGCAGCATAGGAAACTTGCTATCTGATATTTGCAGTACAACAAGTCAAGATATGGATATGCCTGTTAACACCGCGAGTGCGAGCGAAGAGGCGATGCAGATCCTTCAAGAGGCTGAATTTGCTGCAGAAAACAAACTCAAAAACACCCTTCCAGAAATAGATCTAGAACGACCCATACAAAAGAAATCAATTGAAGAAGCTTTAGGCTAATTCAAGGATTTTCTATTTTTTCTTTTTCTTTGAACTCTTTTATTAATTCGTTTATTTCTTTTGCGGAACGGGCTTTTAATGTATTTTTACCCTTCACTGCGACGAAGAATCCGTCGGGAGTGTGGGTGATTCTAAAACCGTTAGTGTATTCCGTGTTATCACAAGATGCTTTTCTAGACATAACTTTATCCCAGCTATTATTTATTCAGTGGCTAAGTAAAAAATATGTATTATGATTATAATTTAACGGTTCTAAATGATCGGGTTTGGTTTGGGTTGATTTTTTTATTTCAGGTTTGTAGGTTCTGCTGGTTGCTGTTGAAAAAGGTTGAAAGGGTCCGTTAGGTATTGGTTTATATTGTGGATGTTTGCTGCTGGCATCTGTTTTCGCAGCCGCGGTTGCTGAATTTTCCTAGATATCCAAATGGGTAGGAGAGCAAGAAGACTTCAACAATCCCGACGCCTAATGAAAACGGTATACCTGCAGTCGTTTGTATTAGGAGGTTTATTGTAGAGAAAAATATTAGGAGGAAAAAGCCGTTGAGCCAGAAGCCTATTTGCCATCCTTTGCAATTATATAAGCGGTGCATAATGATTATGTTCAGCACACCTAGAATAAGGGGTTGAATAGCGAACATAGTTATAAGTAATAGAGCAAACCCTATGGGCGGCATGTAGAGAAGGAAAACATGAAGGTAAGCATCCAACAACAGTTGAATGGTAACTAGGGCGATTATTATGAATAAGCCGTGGATGAATACTTGTTTTGAGAGTTTAAGCATTTTGGGCAATCCATTCTCCTATTTTCTGTTCAGTTAATCTTCCACGTATCCCATAATCGTTATCAGCACCGTTCCAATAGACGACCCAGCAGCCTTTAAGACCCATATTCCTAAAAAGATCCAGCCCTTTGATTATGTAATCGCTTTGTGTGGCATCATTACTTGTTGACATGCCAAACTCTGAAATGACCACGTCTTTGTTTGTTATCTTTTGAAGGAGCTGTATCATGTTGGGGGAAATAGTCAGAAACGAATCCATGAAAACGTCGAAACCCATGAAGTCTAGCTTTTCGCCAAATTGAATAGGAAGGTTAGTTCGCGCTACAAAAGCTGGTGAAAAATTGGTGTAATGCTGTGCAGAAAGCTGATGTTTCTCAACTGTGGTGTAGATATCTTCGAATTTTGAACCTGCTTCATCGTCTGTAAATAAAGCCCCCATATCCCACGATGAAGCGACATCTGGCTCGTTGAGGATCTGGATGTACCCTAAATCGCTCCCCCACCTGTCGAGGTAGTAATTTATTTCACTGGTGGTTGCGCGGTCGGTGATAATTAAAGCAACCTTTATTCCAAGTTGCCTAACTGCGCTGAAGAACACTTGTGAAAGAGTGTTTAGGTTAGAACTAGGAAAAATTGGATCACATACAAGATTTACTCGAATTACTTTAAAGCCTAAGCCTTTGATGTGGGATACTTCATCGTAGATTTGATCAGCATTGTCCCGTTCATAGACGTAACTTACACCTACTTCGAAAGACGGATTCGAGTGATTATAAGATGAATAGTAGACGTATGGAAAGAAAAACTGAACAAACACCAAAAGGAAACACAGAGTGATGATGATTAGCGTCCAAACCATTTTATTTTGTGTGATTGCAGCAATATTTTGTTTCTTCATAAGACTTTTCCAATCTTTTTTTCTGAAATCAGAGAGGCTCTGTCTTTTGATAAAAAGAAGAAAACTAACACTGGCGACAACTGCAATGACCACGCCCGCAAAAACTATGCCTGATGGAAAGGCAGGTTCTACTATAAAATGAATTGTTTCAGAAGTACCAACCAATCCTGAAGAACCAATAGCGTAAACTGTTAAGATGTGAGAACCAATAGTTAATTCAGTTAGAGTTGCATTTCCGGTAATTGCTACTTCTTGCTGCCCATCAATAGTATAGCTGATCGAGACTATTGGATCGTTAACTGTAAATGTCAGTGGGATGTCATTGGTGTCATATGTTTTGTTTTGTGGACTAGAGATCTCAACAAAGGGTGCCTGAAGTTTTGTCTCGGAAGAAAATTTGATCATAAATCCCCCTGCTGAAGTTGACCCCGCTATCGCGTATCCGCCATCTTTGGTGGATATTAGCCATGATAATGGGTGTCCTGACGGTGATGTTAATGGTCTATTGCCAAGAGGTTCCTGCCATAGTTCGCTGCCGGAGGAATCTGCGCGCATTATAGATGCAGCCGTGGGCAGAATAGCATAGTAGCCCTGGTCAGCTGTCTGCACAATTGCGCTGAAACTATCTCCAGGATATTGGGCATAAGGCAAGTTCCATTGTTCATATCCTTGGGAATTTATTTTAATCAGCCAAGGAATCATCCCTCTACTGGATTGCCACATTCCTGTTCCTGCAAGAATGAATCCGCCATCCTTAGTTCTAGAAAGGGAGTAAACTATATGCTCATCTAAAGGATCACCATAGACGTAGTTTTGGCTCCATTGCTGATTACCGTTTGAATCAAGTCGAGCTAACCAAAAATTGTTCTTCCAGTTGCCAGCTAATGCGCAACCACGATCAATAGTGTTTACGATTGCGGAAACCTGAAAGCCACCGGTGAAATTCAAATCCCAAAGAATTGTGCCTTGAGTGTCAAATTTGCGCAACCAAACGTAAGTCTCTTGTCCTTCTCTGATGGCGTTACCAACTACAATGTAGGTTTCATCTTCAGTTATGATTCCTTGTCGAACACCTTTGTTTGCTCCAAGAGAGAAAGTTGAAAGTCTATTTCCTTCCGCGTCTGTTTTTATTACGTCACCATTTTCGCAGAACAGTACGAAGCCTAAATCAGGAGTTTGCGCTAGCGAAACCACATCGCCGAAAGCTTTCAGCCATTGAACGTTCCCAGATGAGTCGGTTTTTATCAATGTGGCTCCACCAGGCGTCAAGGCAGCACCAGCTAGGACATAACCTCCATCTGATGTTTGAATGACCGAATTAACCTGCAACCCCGCGTATGTGGTCCCCCATTCGATAGAAGGAGGGTCAGGAGCAGCCGTTGAGGAGGGAACAAAAATAAGTGAGACTAAAAATATGAAAAATAGCGCAGAGATAATCCTTGTACATCTCGAATAGGCAAGGCGATAGCACTTCAAAGATGACATTCCAGCTTAACTATTGTCACCTGACTAACCACTTATATTTTTCGCAAAAAAGGTTTCTACGGTTCGAACCCAACTTTACCAGCGTTCGCTTTGATTAGTTCCGCGATTTCCTTCGTGGCTTTCTCTAATTTCTTGGTTGGATTCGGCTGGTTTGTTCGCATGGTTAGATTAAGCTCGGTGTAGGGTTTGTTTTCGGTCCCCATCGCTGGATGTGACTTAATGTATACATCTTTGTTGGCAACCATAACATGGTCAATCAGCGGCGCCAATTGAGACTCTATTATGCCCGCCACATAGAGGCTGCTCTGGCAAAACACGAATTCCCCCACTGAATGCTTAATGAGGGGAGCAATAGTTTCTGTGAAAATCGTCTCCATCTCAACTGGAACACCTGGTAGAACAAACAAAAATGCGTCATCTATTTCTGCCCGTAATCCAGGTGCAGTTCCGACGGGATTAGTTACAGGCTGGGTTTTTTCTGGGAACTTGGCCATTTTTATTCTGGGGAGCGTAAGCTCGATGTCAGCTGGTAACCCTCGTTTTTTGGCGTATTCAATACAGCGTTGCTTGACCATTTCCAGTGCAGAAGGATTTAATTCCAGTTTGCTTCCCAATGCTATTGCAACACCTTGCAGTGTCATGTCGTCAAAAGTTGGTCCAAGTCCACCTGTAGTGATAATAAAAGTTGGTTTGCGCGCCTTTGCTTCGTTTATAGCGTTGGCGATTTCCATCAAGTTATCTTGGATTACGGTTATGCGTTGAACGTTTGCGCCCAAGTTGGTGGTTTGTGTAGCAAGCCATTGTGCGTTTGTGTTCTGTATTTTGCCAATTAAAAGCTCGTTGCCTATACAGATTATTTCAACATCAACCGTCATGCTGCTGCCTTCTGCTTTATGCTTAGAGAGGCGCTTTCTTTTAAGCAGTTTGCGCGATCCCTTCAGCTGGATGTTAATTCAGGTTTAGTTCCAATGTTGAAGTAGCTTAGCTGGTGGATATTGCGAGAAATAAAATAGGTTAAAGTACCTGGTTATTTTCGTTTGAAATCGACCTTCTTGCTATTAAAACTACCAAGATAACAACTATTATCGAGGCTGCAAGGAACACTATTGCAAGTGTCAAGAATACTGGTGAGAGAAAGAAGTCAAATGCACTTTGAAAGAAATCGGTAACTTGCACAGGCAAATGTAATTCCACCGGTGGATAGGGTTGACCATAAGAGGTTGGCTGCGGTGCATCAACAGTGAAACTAACAGTTGTAGAACTGGCCACGTCAGGCTTTTGTCCAGCATAAACAGTTAATGTATGTTGTCCGTTTTTCGCAAACAGCACTGCGGTGACATCGGCAACTGCCGTTCGATTAATGCCTCCATCTAAGCTAAAAGCGGTCCACGCGACTTCTTGATTCACTGAAAAAGTCAAACTTATCTGCTCAGTACTGTAAACTTGGTTGCTGGGCGACTGAATGGTCACTGTTGACCAAGATAAGGCTCTGCACTGTTAACGTTGAAAGCTACAGTTTGAGATGACCCTGTGTTTAGATCTCGATCGGTTGCGTAAACCGTTATTGCATATTTGCCATTTGGCAGATTTATCAAAGTTGTGTTTCCATTTATCGTTGAGTTTGCCAGGTTGTTGAGGTTATAGATTGTGTATCTTGTTGGCTCATTTACATAGAAGCTAAGCGGAATATTTCTTTGGGTGTAGCTTTGGTTTGTTGGTGAAAGAATCGTTACTTGCGCCGGATGAGTTTGTTCACCTGATTTAAGTGCCATCTGAATCCAAGTTAGCTGTAGGTTGACATATTCGCCGCCATTTTAGGTGCCAATCATCACAAAGTGATTAGGGCTAGCCTCAATGATTGATTGCATGTTGGTCGGGTATAGGCTGGCGTACCGGGTATCATTAGAGGGGTTTCCGTCGTTAATTTGGTTCCATTCAACGTTGCCGTCGGAATCCGTTAGAAGTAAGAATGCGCGTTCTCCTGTTAAGGCGTAGCCACCATTCGCTATATTGATTATATCGCGTGCTCCCAGGTCAGACAACATTTTGCTCCATATCATCTGTCCTGACGGATCAGTTTTAACTAACCAAGAATAGTGTATGTTAGAAGGGCTGCTCGAAACCCAACCTGCAAGCGTGTAGCTTCCATCGCTATTTGCAACTACCCCTTGTGTTGAAGCCACATCAAACCCTGAGGGCTCATACGTTTTGCTTATTAGTTCGTTGCCAAAAGAATCGATTTTTATTAAGCCAAAAGAATGGGGATACTCTACGGCTAAAGCATACCCTTCGTCATTTGTTGCCACTATAGAATTAGCTGCTTTACCTGGCAATGTTTTGCTCCACTCTAAGTTGCCAAAAAAGTCAGTTTTCATTACCCAAGCGCTCTGTGACGGTAAATCGATGTTCGTAGAACCAACAACTATGTATCCACCGTCACTGGTTTGCAGAATGCAGTTTCCAACATCGTTGTTTACCCCCCCAAAAGTCTTGTTCCATTGAATCGCCCCGTTGGCTGCCACTTTAATCAACCATGCGTCACAACCGCCAACGCCAAACGAATAAGTAAAACCTACAGCTGCATAACCATTATCAGATATTTGTATAACAGACAAGGCACCATCATCTTTTGCTCCGCCATAAGTTACATTCCATTGTTCCCTCTGAAAAGCGCCCGTAATACCGTTCTGCATTGTATAAGGCGATAAACCAGTTTTAATTAGCCAGAGATCCGCGTTTCCATTACCGAGGGACTTAGTATAGCCAGCAAAAATTAGACCAGTATCACGAGTCAGCTTCAGAGAGTAACCCTCTTCGTCGGCGACCCCGCCAAGATTTGAAGTTCCTCCCGAAAGCGGACCATAGGTCGTTGCGTTACCCGGATAAACATTAATGCAGCTGGGCAATGTTATGCTGATGAGAAACATGAGTGCAAGAACAGAGCACACAACTCGTCTTACCATCTCGTTTACCCAGCTTTAGCTATAGTCTCCCACAACTAAAAATACTTTTGTAATAGACGCTTCTTTTTGCTGGGGTCAAGAAATCTTGACTTAAAAAATTGTGTTAAACTTTTCAAAAGTTTCCGAAATGCCCTAAAATCTACCATAGACAGTTGCAAGCTTTAGACACAGAAAATTAATCTTAATAGGTGAATCTGCTAGATTTGAAAAGCTGAAAAATCGGGTTCAATTAATTTAATATTCTGATTGCGCATGTGGTTTTTGTAAGGATAATAATGCGTAACTCAAACTGGCTACCTATTGCCGTTGTTTCCGTTGTTGTTGTTTTGTCAGTTTTGGCGTTGCCAGTTTCAAGCAGTAACTCAAGCTCCAACATTGCAGACTGGACAATGTTTCGTCAAGATCCGAGCCATAGTGGATTCACGACAGCGCAGGTGCCAACTAACTCCGCTAAGATCCTGTGGACTTATACTACTGGCTGGATGGTTCAGTCTTCTCCTGCTGTAGTTGATGGCTGCGTTTTTGTTGGTTCGAGGGATAGTCAAGTTTACTGTTTTAACGCTTCAACTGGAGATCCAATTTGGAAATATTCCTTTGGGTCTGAGGTTTGGTCGTCGCCAGCTTTCTACAAGGGATTTATCTACGTTGGAACGGACGATGGCTATGTTTATTGTTTAAATGCTTCTCTGGGTTTGTTTGTTTGGAAATCACCCATAGGAATTTCTCTGCGTTCATCACCTACTGTTGTTGATGGCGTAGTCTACATAGGTTCTGGAAAGCAAAACATTTACGCTCTTAATGCAACAGATGGAACTTCAATATGGATTTTCCCAACTTTGAGCTCAGTAAATTCCTCACCGGCGTTTTCTAACGACGTAATATATATTGCTGACAGCACTGATGCCGTTTACGCCATTAACGCTTCTACAGGAAAAGCAGTATGGATTCACCACATTAGACCCTCCATCTCTTCTCCAGCCGTATCCAATGGTTACGTTTACGTGGGCTCCTACGATGGATATGTTTACGGCTTGAATGCATCTACAGGTGCTGAGATTTGGAAGTTCCAAACAGCAGACGAAGTTGCCTCATCTCCCGCTGTCGCTTACGGATGCATCTTTGTTGGCTCCGATGACAACAACCTTTATTGTTTAAACGCCACAAACGGCGATAACATATGGCAGAGTCCAACGTGTTTCTGGGTTACTTCTTCTCCTGCAGTTGCAGAAGGCAATGTATATGTAGGCTCCGAAGACAACAGCATTTATTGCTTCAACGCCACAACAGGAGCAAAAAAATGGAGTTATCAAACAGGAAATTATGTGGAATCTTCTCCTGCGATAGCAGGCAATGTACTCTACGTTGGTTCAGACGACAACAATTTCTACGCGTTAGCCTTATACAATTCGCCTGGTCAAATCCAGATTTCACAATATGCCCATTCACTGCCTTGGACAACCATTGCGTTTGATGTTTCTGCAGTCATTGTAGGCGCGATAATTATTTTTGTGAGCGTGAAACTTGTTTATTCCAACAGGTTGAATAAGCCAAATGTCGCGTCGATTGACACTTCTAAACAAAAATATTGCTGGTTCCAATTACACACTGATGCAATTTTTGTTTTAGGGATTCTGGTCTTTTCAATATTACTATACTTCGTCAATTTGGGAAACGGCGTTCTTCAGGTTGCTGACGAACAAACCTATTCTCAATGGGCGTTCCATATGGTTAAAACCGGAGATTACTTGACTCCTTGGGCTTCGGGTGCCACGTTGTTTTTGATAGGTAAACCGCCGCTTTTGATGTGGTTGATGTCTTTGGCTTACCAAGTCTTTGGCGTTAACAATTTTTCTTCTAGAATTTGGACTGCAGCTTTTGGTACCTTGTCTTTGGTTGTTGTCTTCTATCTGGGAAAAAAACTTTACAACTCATATGTGGGATTTCTTTCTTCACTGGTTTTAGGCACATTCCTAACTTACTACATTTTTGCAAGATACGCCATGACTGACGTACCTTTGGCTTTCTTTTTTATGGCTAGTATTTACTTTTTTGTTTTGAGCGAAAAAAAGGAAAATGACAGTCGATATGCGTTGTTGAGTGGCGTTTCTTTTGGCTTAGCATTGATGACGAAGCAAACTGCAGCTCTGCTAATTCCCCTGATCATCAGCTCATACCTTATCGTGACAAAGAGAAACCTCAGATTCCTAATCACAAAACGATTTGTTCTTTTTTTGGGTCTTGGTATTCTGGTTTTTTCTCCATGGTTAATTTACATGAGTGTGCAATTTGGCTCGGCATTTTGGCAGGGATATTTTGGGTACGGAGTTGTTTCTAGAACTGTTAGTCCGCTTGAGGGTCACACCGCAGATTACTTTTTTTATTTCAGCTACTTAGCCTTCAGAGAAAACCTTCTTTGGGTAATACTGTTGCCATTCTCGGTGGGGTTCTGTGCGTTTAACTTTGTTGCCAAACATCTAAAAGAAGATACCTTAATTTTCCTGTGGATAATAATTGTGCTCGGAGTATTTACTTTTGCTCAGACAAAAATTTACTGGTATATAATGCCTGTTTTTCCAGCTTTCGCTATAGCCATAGGTAGTTTTCTGCATCAATTAATAAAGAAAACAAATCAGCGGCGATTGAAGAAACCACAATTTTCTGCAGACTAACTTGATTTTTCAATGAAACAAAAAGTGGACCGAGGGATTTGAACCCGCCTCAATTAGCCTATCTAATTTATTTGGGTTCGTTTCTTTACTCTTTTTTTCCCTATGTTGTTAATGTGGCTGACTAGCTATAAGCTTTCCGTGTGAATTTATTTAGCCTCTTAAATTACAATAAGTTTTAAAAAGAAAACAAAATAACTTGGAAGCGAAGGAAAGAACTTGTTTAACTTAAAAAACAAGGTCATTGTTCTTTTCAAAGCTCTTGTAGCAGTGTTGCTGATGCTTTGCACACAGGTAATCGCTGTTGCGGGGTTTATGGGTCCAATGGTTGCGCCACTATTTTTTTGGGCAATATCACTCCCATATGGGATTGATAGTCCGATTGATGCTCGAATTAACATTCTAATGGACTTACAAAACAATTTTCTTAATGGCAATTTTTTGAGTCTGATTGTTTTCTATTCGGGAATTGTAATATTCTGTCTTTCATTGGCACAATGGATTTGGTATCGCCATAAGAAGGAAATTTTCTTCACAAAAGGACTATACTCAAAAGTTAGGCATCCCCAGTTCCTAGGAATAATATTGGTAAGTTTAGGTTTAACCATAAGATTATTGGGTCCTGATCGTTATTTCGGGTTTGCTGGAAGTTACTTCTATTTGCCTTTTCATGGCGTTGGCATGAATGAATTGATTGTGTTGTGGTTTTTGCAAGTTTTGGGGTACATTGGGTTCGCATTGGTGGAAGAATGGAGTTTGTCAAGGCGTCTTTCCGAGTTTAAAGATTATAAAGAAAAAGTGTCTTTTTTGTTCCCAATTAAAAATCCAAAAATTATTCCTGAGGTTGTCTTCACCATAATGTTGGTTCTAGTTGTGTGCGTTATTTTGTTTTTCTTGCCTTATGATCTTCTTTTCTGGCTACGTTTGCCTTAATTTCTACGCAAAAACAGAGTCCTTGGGTGCGGAGGGAGGTGTCTTGGCACAGTAGTATCCGCTACGCGAGGTGTTTTTGCTTCATAAACATTAATATTAAACTGTGTAGTGAGAGTTTAAAACGGATAAAATAGTTTTAGAGTGATAAGTGCTTGCAGGTTTTTGGAATTAGAGATAGACCAGTAAAATATCATTGTTGTGACTGTAATAGGAAGCTTAAGGCACGTGCAAAGACTCCTGATTGGCGGAAGATTCCAGCTGATCAGAAAAGATGTAGGCGTTGTTCTGCAAGGCATAGAGGATTGCTAAAAAGAGAAAATCACATCAACTGCTAAGTCGCGGTTTTTTGGGTCTTGGGGTTTTTCAAAAGAGGGGCGAGCGGATGTAAAAGTGGACCGAGCGGGATTTGAACCCGCGGCTTCCGCGTTGCGAACGCGGC
>CAYPSV010000006.1:0-81906 GCA_964413605.1 uncultured Candidatus Bathyarchaeia archaeon
TTTTGAAATTCGTTAACACATCAGTCCTCCAATTATTTTAACATTACGATGTTACATCCTCCTGCGCTATGACTGAAAAACACAAGATTGATCCGAAAGCAAATACAAAAGAATAAGAAAAAATTTAGAAGTAAAAGAACTTTTAACCTTCAAAGAGGCTTACGGAACCTAATGAATACAAACTTCAAAATTGACGGTGTATCCGTCGTGACAACTACTTGGAATGAAAAAGAAAATGTTGAAGAGCTAATATGTAGAGTCAACCAAACGCTTAATGGAATACCTCATGAAATAATCGTTGTCGATGATAGTTCATTGGATGGAACGCTTGAAGTCGCAAAACAGTTTGCAGATATTGCTGTTGGCAAAGTTAGAGAAGGGCAGACAAAGGGTCTATTATTTGGAGCAAAACTATCCAAATTCTCAATTATAGTAACCATTGATTCTGATTTAGAAAACAACCCGGAAAACATACCCGCCTTAGTAGAAAAATTAAATGTTTACGATGTAGTGGTAGCTTCCCGAACAGTTGTACCTCGTTTCTCAGAAAGATTAGCATCCATAACGTTGGGTAGAAAGATTGGAGTTTCGGATTTTTTCTCGAATTTCAGGGCTTATAGAAAACAAGCAATTGCTCAGAAAATTTTTGGCGGGGAAACTTTTGGCGGTGAATTCTTAGTTGCTGCAAGAAAACAGGGTTTTAAGGTGGGCGAAATCAAATATGAAGCTCCGCCAAGACGCAGTAAGGCTCGTATTGGTGGAACTATTAAGGCTAACTTAAGGATAATAGTTGCTACATGGAAATGCTGGCTTATTTATTTGTTTTAGTTTGCGTTTGAGTTGTGAAATAATTTATTTATGTTCGATTAACTCAATCAAGGTGCCGTCTGGGTCCTCAATAAAAGCAATTGTTGTGTTCTCATTTAGTTTGAAGGGTTCATCAGTCACAGTTACACCTGCATTTTTCATGCAGGAAATAGTTTCTTCCATGTTGAAGATTATAAAACCTAAATGGTCAAACAGTCGATTTTCATAGGGTGGCTGATCAAACTTTTCTTGATTGCGGTAAAATGTCAACTCTAGTGTGCAACCTTTACTTTGGGAATCTTGGAGAAAAGCTATTTCCGCGTTGGTCTGCTTGATTTCTCGGCGACTCTTAACTTTTAATCCTAAAAATTTTGAGTAAAAATCAATTGACCGCTCCATATTGCTTGTACGGATACTAGTATGTACAAACATACTACTTTCCTCTCTAACATTTGAAGTCTGATTTAGTTCAATTAATCCTTTAGTTGATATTTTTACAGCTTGTTCATCTAAAGCTTTGTTAAGGAGTGCATCTGCTCTTTGGATTTGAGAATGCTCTCTTGGAACACTAACAAAAGTGATTTGTTTAAAGTATTGTTTTTGTTCTAGGACTTTGCGGCAGAGTTGTTGAAGCTGAGAGTTTTTTACGGTGTATATGCCGTTGAGTTGTTTTGCAACCAGTTCGCTGTCGAGGTGACAGATAACCTCGTGGGTTTTGGTATCTTTTGCAAAGCTTAAACCTAACAAGAGTGCTCGATATTCAGCTTGGTTGTTTGTGTGGATACCAATGTATTGGGCAGCCGCCTTTATGGTTTCGCCTCCTTCGTTTAATGCTACAAATGCGATGGCGGCTGGACCTGGATTTCCACGGGCTCCACCGTCAGAAAAAAGCATCAAACGCTGATTCATAGTTCATTCACAATTGCCTGTATTTACAACTACTTATTTAAAGGCTTTAACAAATCAAAGAGTTTTGTATTCAATGAAATAAGAAGAATAAGGCGCGCTTCTTACATTCCTAGTTTGAGTCTTCTGTAGGTTGTGTAGTCTACATATTCTATGAAGGGGTTTTCAGCTTGGGATTTCACGTTAATTTTTTGGCGTTTTCGCTTGTCGAGAATTTGGCTTGTGGTTCGTAAAAGGTATGCGTCGCTTCCGGCTCCTGAACCGTAGCTAACCATTAAGATTCGTTGATCGGGCTCTGCAATATCAAGTACTGAGCCTAAACCTGCAGGAGAGCAAGCTGAATATGTGTTACCAAACTTGTTTATTACTAGTGAAGGAGAGAATTGTTCGTCTTTGAAGCCAAGTTCTTTGGCGATTCTGACTGGAAACGTTGGGTTTGGCTGATGGGGGACAAAATAATTAATGTCGGACGCTTGCAGGTTGGATTTTTCCATGAGTTTGCTAGCGGCTTTACGAACATGCTTAAAGTAAGCTGGGTCGCCTGTAAAACGTCCTCCGTGGCTTGGGAATGGTTCCCCGTCGCGACGCCAAAAGTCAGGTGTGTCTGAGGTACAAGAATACCAACCTTCAACTTCTGCGATGACATCTAGTTTCCCAAAGAGAAATGCAGCAGCGCCATAACCTACAAAGGTATCGAGTTCTCCTCCTGGGCATCCGCGTGGAGCTGCTTGGGAATTATCTGCACCTATCACCATTGCGTTTTTTATGTTTGAGCGGGGATAACTCACAAGAGCAGCTGCATCCTTGAACATGCTTGAACCTGCTTTGCAAGCAAATTCTGTGTCCACGGCGTCAACACCTTGTATATCGTCGTCTTCTTCACCTAATTTCAAGACCTGCGCTACCTTGGACGCAATTGGCTTAACTGCATACGGATTTGATTCAGAACCAACATAGACTTTACCTACAAGCGAACTATCTAGACCCGAATGGATAAGAGCTAGTTTTCCAGCTTCAACGGAAGCTGTAACGGAGTCTTCATCTATGAATGGTACAGCGCGCTCCATGTTTCTTTCTTTAATACGGAAACGAGAAGTGTAGACTCCATAGCCCACAATACCTGGAAGTTCATATTCCTTAGTTGGTTGGACGATTTTGTATTCTTGGTGAGGATAGTACTCGTCTGCAAGGGTGAAAGCTAATGAGATTGTTGGAATTACATCGCCTTTTCCGACTGAATAGCGTCTTCGGAACCTTGGGATGACTTCTCTGCCTTCAAAACTTGATATGTCAACATCTTGGCCGTCACAAAGCAATTGGTCGGTTAGTCTGGCGGGTACTCGAATTTTGCCATCATGGAAAGAGACGATTCCGTAGATAAAACTTGAGAGTTTCATGAATTTGTTTGTGGGTTCGTTTATGTAAGTTGCAAGTTCAAATTTTCCTTTATCGAAAAATAGATCTATGCTGGCCATTTTCCCGTAACTTTTTCTGCCGCAAATGCTACAGTAGTCGCGTACTTCAAAGTATTCTTTGCCGCAGCATTGACAACGACAAGCCTTAAGGCGATCTCCTAAGTACGAAACCCGTCGTTCGATAGGCTCGCTACTCATCTAGTTTTGTCTCCTAATATTGTAGCATAGGCTTTGGTTCCAAACCCTTCAAATTCGACGACACAGCCCTGTTTTGGCACACCATCAGCATTTTTAATTTGCCTTTCATCTGCGGTTCCGCGGAGTTGATGGAAAACCTCAAAAATTTGAGCGCCACCGGTTGCTCCTAAGGGGTTGCCGTCCGCTTTTAGGCCACCATCAGTGTTCACATAAAGGGGTGTGCCCTTCTTAGTGTAGGTATTTTCGCTATTCTGTAAGCCTTCATGAATACTTTTCCATGCAGTTCCAGGTCTGTATAAACCTAGATCTTCCAGTGAAATCATCTCCATCACTGTAGATTGATCGTTAACCTCAAAAACTTGCAAATCCGAGGGTGTTATGTTAGCCATTTTTGACGCAGTGTTCATGGCGTATTCCGCGGCGATAAAACGGGATAGGTCCTCTCGTGCTGGGTAATTTAGGAAGTCAGTTCCTGCGCCGAGTCCTAAAATGTGGATTGGTTGGTCACTTATTTCTTTTGCAACAGACTCATTGGTAAGAATTAACGCTGATGCTCCATCGGATATGGGGGCAAAATCATAGAGCCCTAATGACTTGTGAGATTGCTTTCTTGCAGCTAAAACTTGTTCAACAGTAATTTTTCTTTGGTACTGAGCATAATTGTTTTTGGATGCGTTGGCGTGGTTCTTGACTGCTATCTCGGCGAGAGCCAGATTTAGTGTGTCCTGATTTTGACCTGTAATATTATGTTTTTTAATGTAAGCGCGAAGCATTAATTCATGGTTAGATTCAGGGGTGCCCCCTGCAAAGTAACTCCACGGGTCATCAAGTAACATAAGATCATCACGTATTTTGTCCCAGCGGTCAGTCATTTTTTCTATTCCGCCAACTAAAACAGTGCCATAAACGCCTGCTTGAATAGCATGGCAAGCGGTAAGAAGTGCTGCGCTGAAGGAACGGGTTACTTCCATGGGTACATGGAGTTCGGTTAATTCTGAGAGGAACCCTTCTTCTAATCCCAGTTTGTTTGTGATGGGAAGAAGGCAGTCAGACATATAGCATGCTTCGAGGTCTTTGCGTTCGATACAGCAGTCATTTGAAGCTGCAAGCCAAGCTTCCTCGATGAGCTTTTCTGGTTCTTTGCCGTAGTATTCGCCAAACTTGGTTCTTCCAACAGCTATTATAGCAGGTTGATTTTGCAATATTGGTTCTCCGTTTGGATTTAGAGTTACACCTTTTCTGGAAAGGCTATTAAGTGTTTGCCATTTTCACATGTTATTGGGCTATTCTTTATGTAGATGAGTTGAATTTTTTCGCGTTCTTTAGGATTTATGGAGTATTTCGTTTTGTGTTAGTTGGCTTTTTAAGGTTTTAATTAAGTCTTGGAGTTTCAAACTCAATTCTACAGGATATGTTGGAGCGTTAGTTAATTCCTTGTACGGGGCAGGTAACTTGAATATGTTTTCCTGTGCAGAGCATCGGATTTCAAGCAAAGAAGGCAGTTTGTAGGACAGTTTGCCTCTATCCATTACTTTCGAAAGCAAGGGATCGCCCTCAATTTTTTCTTCTGTGAGTGCAATTGTATCTTTTTGGTAAAAGCCATCCTTGGATTTAGAACGGAACACCTGTTTTCGCCCGGGCAAGGTATTTTTGTCCTTGCTTAGTTTCATGATCGGCGAAAAAGTCTCTTCAGGGTTCATCGTTTCGCATAGCTTGTAAATTACATCAAGATACGGTCGGTCGGCGGATGTGCCCATTTTTGTTCCTACTCCAAACGCGTCGATTCGTGCTTCATCCTTTAGCAGTTGGCTAATTTGATATTCATCGAGGTCGCCGCTTGCAAAAATCTTAACGTACTCCAAGCCTTGCTCATCAAGTATTTTCCTTACCTGTTTACTTGTTTTTGTTAAATCTCCGCTGTCAAGTCGGACCCCTCCAAGTCTAAAGCCCTTTGCTTCAAGTTCTTTGGCTACTGCAGCGGCTTTTTCTGCACCTGCAATGTCATTGTAAGTATCGATAAGTAGAGTTGAGTTATTTGGAAAAGTCTTGGAGAATGCGCGAAAAGCATCAATTTCCTTTGGATATGACATCACAAATGAGTGCGCCATAGTACCAAATACTGGAATCCCATAAGCTAAACCTGCCAAAACATTGCTGGATCCTTGGCAGCCTGCAATATAGCTTGATCGCGCCACCTTCATTCCTGCGTCAATACCGTGCTCGCGACGCAAACCGAATTCAATTATAGATTTGCCTTTTGCAGCATGGACTATGCGTGAAGCTTTAGTGGCCATCATTGTTTGCAGATTAACGGTGTTTAGAAGGAAGGTTTCCACCAATTGAGCCTCGATTATAGGGGCAGTTATACGGATTAGTGGTTCATTGGGAAAGGCTACTGTTCCCTCAGGAATAGCCCAAACATCACCCGAAAAGCTAAACCCAGCTAAATAATCAAGAAAGTCCGCTCCAAAGCCTTGGTTTTTTAGGTAATCTAAATGTTCTTCAGAAAAGTGGATAGTCTGCAGGTACTGTAACGATTGTTCTAAACCGGCGAAAAGAAAGTATGATCGGTTTTCTGGAAGACGACGTATGAAGAGGTCAAATGTTGCAGGTTCAAAGTTATTGTTGTCAAAGTAGCTTGCACACATGGTCAATTCGTAGAAATCGGTAAATAGACTCATATTTTCTTGCTTGAGAGAGTCCAGAAAATTATTCATGTGATTATAGAAAAGAACCTGGCGATTTAATTCTTTCTGGCGCTTAATTTTTGTATTATTCAGTTCTTTTTTTCAACCGCGGTCCAGAAAACAAAGCTAAGGAGATTCTATTTTTGTTTAAAGAGCAAGAAGTTGGAGAAAAGATAACGTGATCTTAAGATCGGAAGATGTACAGCTATTGCTTGAAAATTACTAAGTATTTTCGGTCTTTATCCTCTGATTTAGTTAAACCGTGGTTTTTTGCGTACTCGTCTATTTTTAATCTATTGTAATCGCATTTAATTTGAATCTGAAAATGGTTTGGCTTTGCTTCAACCATAGAAACATAAGAAGGGTCAACTAAATCATTGACAGCTAACTCTTTCAACATAGCCATTGCTTGTAATCTATCCAAGGGTAACAGCCAACAGAACCTAAATTATATCGGTATTAAAAATCTTTCCTAAATGCAGAATTATCAGAGCATATCTAATGTTTCACTTTGAAAGTTATCTTGCATTTTTTGCAATTATAGGCTTCAACACAGAAAAAATGATTCCTTATGAACGGGTCGGTTTAGCAACATTTTTTCCATAATTAGGACATGATCCATTTTTTCAGTTTCACTTACCTCTCCACTGAGAAAAATGCATGTCTATTCGGGTATTTTAAATAGCTCATACTATACATCAACATAAAGTGTGAAGTTCATGTCTGAAGACGACGGTCCAGCAGAAGAATTCAGCGATAGACAAGCTCAAATGGAAGCAAATAAGAAAAAATACGAGTTTATAGAAGATCTGCCGGGAGTGGGTCCAGCAACCGCAGCTAAACTCCGTGACCTCGGTTATCATACCGTGGAATCCGTAGCTATGGCAACTAGCAGGGAACTTGACCCAGTCGGTGTTAGCGAGAAGAAAGCTTTCCAAATTATAGAAGCCGCACGGTCTTCCATTGGGATTGCATTTATTCGCGCTGACGAACTGTTCAAAATGCGCAAATCTGTAGCGCGCATCACCACCGGCAGCAAAGCATTGGACAAAATGGTGGATGGTGGTTTAGAAACTCAAACTATAACTGAGTTTTACGGTGAATATGGCTGCGGCAAAAGCCAAATGTGCCACCAGTTGTGCGTTAATGTTCAACTTCCTCCTGAAAAAGGAGGGTTAAACGGCGCGGCTCTCTATATTGATACAGAAAACACGTTTAGGCTTGAACGTATAGTGCAAATGGCAAGGTTTGCAGGTTTAGAACCTGAAGAGGCCGTTAAAAATATTATTTATGCTGAAGCCTATACAAGCGATCACCAGATGTTTCTTTTGGAGAACGCTGACGAAATAATCAAAGCAAACAACATTAAACTTATCATAATTGACTCGTTAACTGCACATTTTCGAAGCGAATACATCGGAAGAGAAATGCTAGCTTCCCGTCAACAAAGACTCAACAAGCATATGCACAAGCTTGTCGCTTTATCTCGGGCGTTTAATGCAGCGGCAGTCGTCACCAATCAAGTTATGGCAAAACCTGATCAGTTCTTTGGCGACGCTATCCACCCAATAGGTGGAAACATTGTTGGTCACACTAGTCACACTCGTATTTACCTACGTCGTGCTTCTCATGGTCCTATACGAATCGCGAGGCTGGTTTCAAGCCCATATTTGCCCGAAGGAGAGGAAATCCTTAAAGTCACCGAAAACGGAATAGAAGATGTCTCTGAAGAAGAGAAAGCAACTAAATCACGTGGACGCTAAGTATGCCGATATCTCAAGCTTTAGTTACAAGGTACTTCCAGCTCATCGTTGGCAGGCAGTTTGCCGAAGCTGAGCGTGAACTGGAACGCGTTAAACAAAAAATGCAGAAAACAGATTGGAACCGAGGGTACTTTAGAGCACTCTACGGTATGTATCTTTCCAGGAAAAGTAGTTCTGATGACTACGCTTTCTTTTCTAAACTTGACTTAAGTGACAAGGTTGCCTTGCACGCTTACC
Source organism: uncultured Candidatus Bathyarchaeia archaeon (assembly GCA_964413605.1). Lineage (GTDB taxonomy): Archaea > Thermoproteota > Bathyarchaeia > Bathyarchaeales > Bathycorpusculaceae > Bathycorpusculum. Next base: position 8,014 of record CAYPSV010000006.1, read on the forward strand.
GGAAAGAGTTTCTTGACCAGATGGGTAATGGATTGCATGCTGATTTTGATCGTGGATATTTTTCTGCTTGGGCAGACTGCATGCGTATCTTAACTCGTATGGATATTCCCAGCCCGAATGGCAAAGCTGCTGGAGCTGAAAAGATTGAGACACTTCGCAGCGATAAGAGTCAAGTGACTATGGGGAATTTTCTGCAGAAAAATCAAGAAAAATAATAATGAAATTTTTTTATGCGACTACTATGTGGATTATTGTGTAGAATAAGACAAAGAAGGCTATCCACGCAAAAAAGTACATGCCTATTCCTGTACTTAGGATTTTTGAGGGCTTTTCTATCTTGTCTCTGAGGGCTGCTCGAAGAATGTAGTATGTAATGAAGTATATCAACAAGGCTACGGTTATGCTGTTTACAAGTGTTGTGATGTCGGTTAGAGTCCCAATTAACTCAGCCAGTACAGCAGATATTGCGGCTGCGATTATTCCTAATGTGACTCTTATCCAGTAGAGGCGGACTAAAGGGGTCATGCGAATCTATCCTTGGCACATATATTTTGTTCTTACTTAAAAAAGATGCCTAAGTATTAACCGTTTCTGCCTGCTCAACCTATCTTTTTGCCAAATAGGTCTAAATGGTTATTTCATAGTGGAATATAATATAGACCTCAAACGGTGCAAGAGTTGCGTAAAAAAGAATTCACTAGCTTTGATATAGCTGCAGCAACTGAAGAACTAAAAACACTAATCCCTAATTCCAGAGTAAATAACATCTATCAATTCGGAGAAAAAACTTTAATCTTTAAACTGCACAAAATCGACACCCCGCCCATAAGACTGGTGGTTGAAGCAGGTAGAAGACTCCACTCGACAAGCTATGCGGAAGAAAGCCCCGCTGAGCCCCCAGCTTTCTGCATGATGATGCGCAAGTATCTGCGTGATTCGTGGTTAAGAGGAATTGAGCAAGCTGAATTTGAGCGAATTGTAACCATTACCTTTGAAACCAAAACCGGACTACTCAAGTTAGTTGTGGAACTTTTCGGAGATGGCAACATTATCTTGACTAACGAGAAAGACGCGATCATCCAAGCTTTGGAATTTAAGAAGATGAGAGATCGCGACATCTTACACAAAGTAACTCTTGTACTTCCACCTTCAAGCGGAAAAAACCCCTTCAAAGTATCCATGCCCGAACTCCAAGATATCTTAAAAAACGCAACCAATGCCGAAGTCGTTCGAGTGTTAGCAAGGTCTTTGGGTATTGGTGGAGTTTACGCTGAGGAGCTTTTGCTTAGGGCACAGGTAGAAAAAACTAAACCCAGCAATGATTTAACCGTTGATGAAGTTAAAGCGATTTTTGATGCACTTCAAAGCTTGCTTTTGCCTGTTTTGGAGTGTAAGTTTGAACCGAGTATAGTCTTGGATGAGAACGGTGACTATTTAGATGCAGTCCCTTTCAAACTCAAACGTTATGAGGGCTTGAAAGCTCAGGTTTACGAATCTTTCAATCAAGCTTTGGATGAATTTTATTTGCGAGTAACTGCTGCCGAGAAAGCAGCTGGAAGCATCGAAACTGACAAATTAAAACAGGAAACCCAACGCCTCAAAAGAGTGGTATCTGAACAAGAGAAGTCTATCGAGGAGGATCAGAAAAAATCTGAGAAGGACAAGCAGATCGGCGATACAATCTACGCCCATTTCAATATGCTTCAAACATTCCAAGAGCAACTTATAAAAGCAAACCAGAGGGGACACAACTGGGACACAATTATCTCAACCGTTATGGGAGCTAAAAAAGCCGGCAAAATTCCTGCGACATATGTTGAATCGTTTGACGGCAAAAACCTGGCCTTAAACATAGGTATAGACAATTTTCATTTTAGCTTTAACTTGCGCGATTCGCTTTTTGATAACGCGAATAGATATTATGAACGTGGCAAACACGCAAAAGAGAAAGCGCAGGGTGCCCTGTCAGCTCTGCAAGATTCGAAACGCAAGCTAGCAAGAGCTGAGCGTGAGTTGGCCGAAGCGGAGCATATGAAAAGTCTTAAACCTGCTGAAATTATGGAAGCCCTCTCTAAACGTAAAGAAGAGATGGCAAACAGGGAGTGGTATGAAAAATTCCGTTGGTTTTTTTCATCCGAGGGTTTGCTGGTGGTTGCGGGCAAAGATACTGTCAGTAACGAAGTTTTAGTCAAAAAGTACACCTCACAGGAAGATGTTGTTTTCCACGCAGAAATCACAGGTGCACCATTTGTTGTCGTCAAAGCAGAAGGAAACTCGATCGGCGAACAGACCCTGAAAGAAGCTAGTGAATTCGCAGCGTCTTTTTCACGAGCTTGGCGTGAGAATGCAGGATCGGTGGATGTTTACTGGGTTAAAGTGGATCAGCTTAGCAAAAGTGGTCCATCTGGCGAGTCTGTGCCTCATGGAGCGTTCTTTGTTGTGGGGAAACGTAATTGGTACAGGAATACACCACTTCGAGTCGCAGTCGGCGTAGTTGTAGGCGAAGAAACCGTTTTTGTTGGCGGTCCAGTAGATGCTGTTAAAGCCAAAACAAAATCATATATTCTCATAAGTCCTGGAGATAACATGGGGAAAGACTTGCTTAAGCAGACTCTCAAAACACTAACGCTCAAGTTGTCAAAAGAGCAACGGGAAAAAGCAGGCAAGGTCTCTATTGAGCAAATTCGCGAGTTCATTCCCTACACAAAAGGCGCTATAAATCCAAGAGCAACCTAATCATGAACTCTGGGTCTTTTGCAATTCCTAAATTTAAAAATCAAAATTCTATTGCTTAATGTAACAAATTATTTATTGTCTTGGGCAGAATTGGAGTTTGGTTGGTTTATTATGGATAAAGTGGATTTAAAAAAGCAGTCTAAAGAATTCTAGATTTGGTTAATGCGGTTGGCTAATTGTTCGATTTGTGTTCTGAATCGTTCGCGCATCTTTGTAAATCGCATGGCAGCGGAAGGATGAACAACTTCGAAGTATTCTATTCCTTGCTGTCGTGGGGTCTCTTTTGCAGAGGCGCCTAGAAGAACAATAATTTTTGGTTTAATGATCATGATTTGCTCAGTTAGATAAGGTAGGCATGCAACTACTTCATCTGGAAGAGGCTTGCGGTTTCCTGGTGAAACATGTTTCACTATATTTGTTATGAATATTTCTTCACGGCTTATTCCGAATTCAGCAAGGGTTTTTGTGAGGTATTTTCCTGCCCTGCCGATAAACGGCCGCCCCGTTTCATCTTCATCCGAACCCGGATTTTGCCCCACAATCATTACTTTGGAGGTTAATGGTCCTTCGCCAGGAACAGCGTGTTTTGCTCCTTGCCAGAGACGACATTTTTTGCAACCGTGAATTTGCATTTCTATTTCTTCAAGTGACATTTAGGGAACGCCTTGACTCTAATTTCTGGAGTAACTTAAAAATTCGTCTCTAAAAAAGTTTTTAATCAAGTAAAAGATTAATGCTTTAGGAGATAGTATCTCGATTTTGTAGCTTAAATTTTGAGGAAAAATCATGGCAAATAACCGAGCATCGATTTCAGAATCGCTCATAGGAAGCGCTATTCGAGTGTTGTTCAGGGCGGCTCTTGTCTTTGAACCCTTAGCACCCACTGCAATATCGCTTCTTGTTAATCAACAATTGCACCGCTTCAGGGATACTGAAGTAATCGCTAAATACAAAACCCACACAAAACGCTTAGGTAAGTTTCATTATCGAATCGAAATCGACTTGGAGCTAACAGGCAAACAAGCTGTGCATCTTCTCTCTAACCTTTTTCCTCAACAGTTATACAGATACAGGAGGTGGTTCCATGACTGAAATGGCAGAAAAGAAAGGCAAACTAAAGATAACAGTTGAACTTGAAGTTAATGAACAATTGATGGATCTAGCCAAAGATGCAATGTCAAAAATGCCTATGAGAATGCAGGAAATGTGGAAAGGGCACGGCGGAGAAAAGAAAGAATAAACTTAGCCCTCCTCAATCTCAATTTTTTCCATTTTTATTAAAAAGGCTTTATAGTTAACCCCAGTTACCTTTGTGTGGAATGAGTTATGAAATTCCTAATAATTCAAAAAGTTAAACGTGAAGTTCCGATTGAAAAATGGTCAAGGATGTTGCCGCTGCAATTCAAGTATTTTGAAGGCTTAGAAAAAGAAAAAACTCTGGAAACCTATTACCACTTAATTGGGCAACAGGGAAGTATGCTAATTGTCAACGCTGAATCGGACGAAAAACTCTCCAAAATCATCGGGCAAGATCCAATGTTCTTTGATTTAGACAGAGAGATTTACCCCCTAACTACTCGCCAAACACACGAAAAGCAAATTCGACAACTCCTAGAAAAGTAGTGCCAGCTTATGGGATGCCACGGTGGATTCAGCCTTGACGAAGCAACCAGACGCTCATGGTACAATCCAGAAATTATTTTACATGAATTACATTCAGGCATGACTTTTGTTGATGTTGGCTGCGGCGACGGCTTCTTTAGTATTCTAGCTGCAAAAAAAGTTGGCGAAAAGGGCAAAGTCTACGCTATCGACGTTGACAGTCAAGCCATTGAAAAACTAAAACTCAAAGCTTCTTCCGAGGGCTTAACCAACATAACCACAAAAGCAGGAAAAGCCGAAGACACTGTTTTTTGTAGCCATTGTGCCGACTTCATATTTTACAGCATGGATTTACATGACTTTAGCAACCCAGCAAAAGTGCTTGACAATGCCTGGCAAATGATCAAACCAACAGGAATGCTAGTTGACTTGGATTGGAAAAAAATAGCGATGCCGTTTGGTCCACCCGTCAACATTAGGTTCAGCGAAGAATATGCCGAAGGGCTAATGAAGGCAGCAGGGTTCACCTTGATAGACGTAAGAGATGCCGGACCTCACCATTATATAATAAAAGCTAAACCAAACTAAACCAACATAATCTGCAAAACTACCTATTCTGACCTTGCGTATAATTCAAGCAAATCATGCTTAAAACGATCAGATTGGTCCTTGTAAGCAGAATGACCTGCGCCGTCGTAGATAACTAGTTTTGCGTTTGGCAACTTATCAACCAAAGTACGCATGTCTTCACTTGCAACGATATTATCTTCGGAACCCCAAACAATAGTTGAGGGAAAATTGAATTGATTATACGCCTTTACAATGTCGAGTTCAAGAGATCGTGCAGGCGCAATCAATAACAAACCTTTAACAAGAAACCGCGTTGCGTACCTGAGTGCAATGTTTCCACCGATACTTGCACCAACCAAAACAGGAGCTTGAGACCCGAAAACAGAGTTAATGGCCTCATTTGCAAACAAGACGTTTTTTTCTGGGCTACGCGTTTTTGGTTGACATTGACTTCTCATTCCATACGGCATATCCAATGCTAAGAAAGGAATGCGCTTCTCAGTTAAGAGGTCAGTTACGCCGATGTGTTGCCAAATCTTACCAGTATAGGATAAACCGTGGAAAAAAACAACTGGAACCCCAGAAGCAACAAAGTATATAGCGTGACATTGATGGTTGGCAGCATTCAAGGTTTTTTCCAACTAATCGCCATGTTTCTATACACATTGCCATTTATAACATTTGATTTTGATCTACGAAAACAATAATAGCCTATTAAAGTCAATATTGTTCGGTGATTTTTTGCAAGTTATAGCAGGAGATAAAGCACCCGATTTCACGCTTCCTTCACAGATGGGAGACAATGTAACGCTCTCAGAATATTTGGGCAAGAAAAACATAGTTCTCTATTTTTATCCTAAAGATGAAACATCAGGCTGCACCAAGGAGGCATGCTCTTTTAGGGATAACTATGAAGAACTGACAGAGTTAGGGGCTGAAGTCATTGGAGTAAGTGGACAAAGCGTGGAATCGCACAAATCCTTCGCCACACATTATGGACTACCATTTATTCTTCTTGCAGATGTGGACAATAAAGTGCGAGAACTGTATGGTGTACCTTCAACTATGGGGATAATCCCAGGGCGAGTAACATACATCATCGATAAGAAGGGTGTTGTTCGACACATTTTTGTTTCGCAAACTAAAGCAGAACGCCACGTCGAAGAAGCAAAAAACACACTAAAACAAATCGAACAAGAGCAAACCCCAACTGAGTAAAACCAAAAAATGCTGAAAATTTTCAATTCATTAACCAGCAAAATTGAAGCGTTCAAGCCAGCCAAAGACATGAAGGTCAAAATGTACACATGTGGACCCTCAACGTATCAGCGGGCCCACATCGGCAACTACCGCACCTTCCTTTTCGAAGACATCTTCCAACGCTACATAGAATACCAAGGCTACAAAGTCGAGCGATTGATGACATTAACAGATGTCGAAGATAAAGCAATTTCACAAGCCAAAAAAGAAAAATTAACAGTTGAAGAGTTAACAGCAAAAAACGAAGACTTTTTTTTAAAGATTGTGAGCTATTAAAAATCAAAAAGCCAACCTACCCAATTAGAGCATCAAAAGCAGTAGATCAATCAGTCGAGTTAATTTCTAAACTTCTCGAAAATGGATATGCTTACTGGTACTCTTACAAAGGCAAAAAAAACGCATATTTTGACCCCCTAAAGTTCGGGGGCTTTGGCAAACTTGCACACCTTGACATGACAAAATGGCCCAAAGAGAAACGACACTTCCATTTGGATACTTATCCTGGAACACCTTGGAATAGAGGAGACTTTGTTTTGTGGCATGGCTGCAGCCAAGAAGATTTTTGCTACTATACAACAATTGGCAGAGGCAGACCGGCTTGGAATATTCAAGATGCAGCAATTGTAACCAAACAAATGGGTTTTTACGTTGATGTTGCATGCGGAGGAATTGACAATTTGGTTAGGCATCACGACTACACGCTGGCGGTTGCAGAGGCGGTTTCAGGAAAACAATTTTCACGCTACTGGCTACATGGCGGTCATCTGTTTGTTGATGGCAAAAAAATGTCCAAAAGCACAGGCAATGTACTCTATACTAGCGATGTTACCACCAAGGGTTTCAGCGGTAAACAATTGAGGTTCTTCTTAATCTATGGATGCTATAGGAAAAAACTGAATTTCACTTACCAAAAGATCACAGAAACAAGTCAAATTTTAGATACTTTCAGAAAAATGATTTCTGACATAACAGAAACAAAAGCAACTAATCAAAATGCAAAACACGAAGAAACAACAAAGAAAATAAAAGTTGATTTTGAACGCAATATGAACAACGATTTAGACATAAAATCTGCCTTTGATTGCGTGAACACAACAGTTAATGAACTTTACAAAACAAGAGAAACATTGGGCGTTAAAGACATAAAAAATATGTTGGAAGCTGTGCACAGAGTTGATTCTGTGCTAAACTTCATTTTTTAAACCAAGTCACCTACTAATTTTACTCTCTGGAGATTTTCGTCTTTGTGCGGCGCCATTTCTAATTCTTCTGTTAAATCTTTGCCTGCCTCATGCATTCCTAAGTGGTCGCCTTCCATCCAGAAGCTACTGTCTGTAACTTCGTAGACTTTGCCTTGATAAGCGATATAGGCTGGTTTTCCGTTTTTTCCGTTGTTTTCTTGGAGTTGTTGACGAGTTATTTGTACCAAAAAATTCACCTCTTTATTACCCTAAAAAAGGTCTGAAGAGAGTTTTAAACATTTAGGGCTTTCTTGATGTTTTTAGTTTCTAGTGTTTGGGCTTGTTGCAGATTGATAGGATGCGTTTATGTTGATGCTTCCGAGATTGGTTTTGTTGTTAATTTCAATGTTGCTCGGAGCGGGGTAATTGTTCGATTGAATTGGAGATTGACTGCCTGAAAAATTCTTTTGCGTAACATGAATGCTTCCGAGGCTAGTTTGGGAGGTTATTTTTGCTGCAACACCGCTATCTATAGTTAATTCCAAGTTTATGGAACCTAAATCCGTGAGAGCGTTTACATTGAGGTTTCCTTGAAGGGCCTTAGTTTCAGTAATATCGATATTTATAGATCCAGTGTTAGCCTGCAGTGTGATTGTGTTGTTCCCTTCAACTTTTGTTTGACTTATTCTAAAATCCACTCTTCCAGCTTGAGTTTTAAGAGTCAAATTTCCCTCAATCGTTGCATTCTGCAGGTTTGCTTGAACTTGCCCTGCAGAACTCTGAAGATTGAGATTCTGAAAGGTCGCTTCTTTATCGGCGGTTAAGCTGACCTGTCCCGCTTTGGAGGTTACGTTAAGATTTAGTTTCAATTCAGGGTTAACATAAATCGTACAGTCTACTGTTAGCCTAGAAAAAGCAGTTGATTCTTCAAGGATAACGGTTACTGTTAAAACGCCATCTTCGGTGTCATTATAAGTCGTTAATGCTATGGGATTACCGGTCTCGCCTTTAAACATACCTTTTGAAGCTAGCCCATCAATTGCAATCAAGAAATTATTGTCGTTAATTTTTTGAGTAAAGATGTTAACTTTTGCAGCACTAGATTGAAAGGTTAAGTTTAACGTGTCAATGTTAGCGGTATTGTCCTGGTAAGTTTGTTCTATATTGATCGTTGCAAAAGGTGCACTAAGCAGAACTGCAACAAAAACGCTTGCAAGCAATATCGACGCTAAGACAATTGCTACTACTATGACTGGGTCTTTTCTCAGAGGACCTAGTGGTTTAGTAGGCGGGGGCGGCAGGGATGTGTAAGTTAAAGCGACTGGCGTTCCACATTTATTGCAGAAATGTGCATTTTCATCAAGTTTGGTTCCGCATCTTCGACAATAAGGCAAAGCTAATCCTCAAGTTACGGGTATTGCAGCTTTAAAATTTAAGTATTCCCAAAGAATTCAAGATTTTTAAATACCCAGCCGCAGTAAGGAGGTTTAAATCGACTTTGAACTCGTTGAGTTTGTTATAGCAATTTTAATAAGGTTGGTACTTAACCGTTTGTTGGAGATTAGGTTGCCAGAAAAAGTTTTAGTTACATCTGCTTGGCCATACATCAACGTTACCCCGCACCTCGGTAATTTAGTAGGATCGGTACTTTCGGCAGATGTTGCAGCAAGGTATTACAGGCTCAAAGGCAGTGACGTGCTAATGGTTAGCGGATCTGATACTCACGGCACACCAATTGAGGTTGAAGCGATCAAACAAGGCATTACACCAAAAGCCCTAACCGACAAAAATCACGCCAAAGTCTCCGAACTCTTCCATAAATGGGATGCATCATTTGACAATTACACAACAACAGAGAGCCCCATCCATAAACAGTTTGTTCAAAAAACCTTACTTGAAATCCAACAAAACGGCTATATATTAAGCAAAGAGACCCAAATGCTCTACTGCGACCATGATCAACGGTTTTTACCAGATCGATTTGTAGAAGGCAAATGCCCTTACTGTGGCTGTGAGAAAGCCCGCGGTGACCAATGCGACATTTGCGGCAAGCTCCTTGAGCCCACTTCACTTGTTGAACCGTACTGTGTGATCTGCAAAAGTAAACCTACAGTGAAAACCACAAAGCACTGGTACATTGATCTCTCTAAACTTGCTGACCCCTTAACTCAATACCTCAGAGAAAATCATCAGTTGCCAGCTAATGTTAAAAATTTTAGCCTAAACTGGATAAAAGAAGGCTTAAAACCCCGAGCCGTAACACGTGACGTCGAATGGGGCATCCCAGCGCCATTTGAAGGTGCAGAGGGGAAAACCATCTATGTATGGGTTGATGCGGTTCTAGGTTATGTTTCTGCAACGATCGAGCAATCCCAACGTCTTGGACAACCGGAGAAATGGCGGAAATTCTGGTTTGATAAAGATGCAAAAACGCTCTATTTTGTAGGCAAAGACAACATCCCCTTCCACACCATAATTCTACCAGCACTCCTTCTGGCTTCAGGACAAGGATACAACTTACCCTGGAACGTTTCCGCAACTGAGTTCCTTCAGTTTCGAGGACAAAAAGCTTCCAAGAGCCAACGCGTCGGCATCTGGATCGACGAAGCTTTAGAAATGTTCCCTGTAGACTATTGGCGCTTCTTTCTCATAGCGACTCGCCCAGAGAGTAAAGATACCAACTTTACATGGAGCGCCTTTAACGACAAAATTAACGCAGACTTAAACGATACATACGGCAACTTCATTCACCGCACGCTCTCTTTTATTGCCAGCAAGTTTGAAGGGCAAATTCCAGCGCCGTCCAAAATAGACAAAGATGATGAGACATTACTACAGGCGATAAAGACAAAAGTGGAACAAGCCGCTACAGAACTTGAAGATTGCCGACTACAATCTGCCGCAAACACATTAATCGGAATAAGCCGAATAGGCAACCAGTATCTAAATACCAAAGAACCCTGGAATCTGATGAAAACTGACAAGGAAAAAGCAGGTTCAATCTTCTACGTTGCGGCGCAAGTTGTTAAGGCTTTAGCCACTGTATCGGAGCCTTTTATGCCTCAAACAGCAGAACAGATTTGGCAAACCCTACAACTCCATGGAAATGTTCATGAAGAAAAATGGTTTGATGCTTTAAAACCTGTTGAAGCAGGGCACAAAATTTCCAAACCTATACCTTTATTCCACAAAGTAGAAACCGACGAAGAAAAACTTGACGAACAACTAGCGCAAATAAGAGTCAAAATGGGAAACCAACCTAAATAGTGAGGCAAAGCAATGCAAATCAAAGCTGACCTGCATGTCCATACTACTTATTCAAATGATTCACTAATAACGCCCAAAGACCTCATCTACTACTCAAAAAAAAGTGGACTAAACGCTGTTGCAGTAACAGATCACAATTACCTAGATGGCGCCTACAAAATTGCAAAAGAAACCGATTTTTTGATAATTCCAGGTATGGAGGTTTCTAGCAGTGATGGACACATCGTAGCGTTGAATGTAAAGGAATTGATTCCCAGTGGTTTAAGCGCTGCAGAGACAGTAGAACGCATTCATAATTCAGGCGGGGTAGCTATTGCTTGTCACCCGTTTGTATTGTTCAAGAGCGGTCTAAAAGAAAGCGTCTGTGGCACCTTTGATGCTATCGAGATCATAAACGCTAGAGCATTTCCTTTTAAAAGAAGCGTTAAAAAAGCGTCTCAAACAGCTGAGCACTTAAATCTCTCCCGTGTGGGAGGAACTGACGCACATTATGGTCCACAAATTGGCTATGGTTACACCGTTATTGAAGTCGATGAACCCAGTGTTGAATCAATTGCAAAGGCAATTGTTAAAGGTGACTGCCAAGCCGTCGGGAGAGCTGTCCCTTTTAACTTGAACCTCATGTATGAGTTCCAAAAGCTGAAAAGAATGAGGGAAAAATGAAACAGAGAACACTGGAGCAGTAGTTCAAAATGGCTTAATTAGATGGCTCCTCTTTCTGAAAAAAACTATTTATGCCTAAATCTAAAAGCCAACATGTCCATGCCAATCTTCTTTGAATCTCTAGCGGGGTTAACTTTCGAGCCTCCTTTGTTTCTCTCCGACCATTTAACAGGGACTTCAACAACAGAAAAGCCAAGGTTTTTGCACCGGACGATCATTTCTGTATCAAAAAAGTATCCGTCAGATTTAGAACTGCTCAATACAACTTCGGCTACATCTCGACTCATAGTCTTAAAGCCACATTGATGATCATGTATTCCGTCTAGAAATAGCAACTGAACTAGTACGTTGTAGGTTAAACTAAACAAGGTTCTGGATAATCGACGTTGAACAACTGAACCCTTGACATGCCTTGACCCTATTGCCATTCCACGATTCTCTTTAACTACCTTCAAAAGTTCTGGCAAACATTCAAGGTCAGTGGCTAAATCAACGTCCATGAATGTTATGATTCTACCTTTTGAGAAACTAAGGGCGTTCTTTATGCCTTTGCCTTTTCCAAGGCGCGTCGACGAATGCAAAAGGAAAAGGTTCGGGTTGTCTTTTACCATTCTCTCAACGATTTCTGCAGTTCCGTCTGTGCTGCCGTCTTCTGACACGATTATTTCGTAAGATCTTGAAAGAGCTTTGACAGCTGTCTCCACTTCAAGTATACATCGTTCAATCTGAACCGCCTCGTTAAAGGCAGGCAGCAGAATTGAAATCTCCTTGGTGGGATGCCTCTTTTTCAAATTATTCTACTCTTCCTGAACGCAAAAACAAACTATCCTTACCCATAAATGACTTGTGGATATCCCTCAAAATTTAGAGGACAACAATTTGGGAGCTTTGGCAAAGTCTTTTTAGATGTCGATTCACTAATTCTCTTTCCATAAAAGGGGTCGCTAAACATATCCCAAAACACCAGCAGCATTAACCCTATGTCCACACAAACCAAGGTAGGGTTCGCAAAAAAACATCGCTACTCATTGGTTCTGCTGGTTTTCTTGATTATCTTTGCTGTCGCTGCTCTCTATCAAATCGGGTATATGTCTGTTCAGTGGGATGAAATGCCCCACCTTTATGGTGGCACACTACTCGTGCGTGGACAAATTTGGAGTTACATGACTACTTACGGGTACTACCCACCAATCTTTGATTTGGTCACAACTGGGTACTTACAAATCTTTGGAGCCGATCAAATTGCGGGTCGATTAGTAGCTACCACATTTGCAGTGTTGGCAATTGGCTTGTTGTTTCTGTTTGTGAAAAAAACCTACGGAACAAAAACAGCATTAATATCAAGTGTTCTTATGGGCACTATGCCAGGTTTTTTCTGGTTATCTCGAGTCACCTTGCTTGAAACCATGCTTATATTTTTCTTCACTTTGGTTATGTTCACATTTTATAGTTGGTTGACCAAAGACTCCAACAAGACACTGATTTTTAGTGGATTAGCTTTGGGAATTGGTATTCTTGCCAAATACCAGATTGTTGTAGCGGCTATAGCAATGTTTTTGAGTATTCTGTTCCTTTCCAGGAAGAAACTCAAGTTGAGCATGGCAAAGCTTCTAGTAATTGTAGCAATTGCGGTTATCGTTGTTGTGCCTTGGTTTTTCATGATTTACCATTACAACGGGGTAACCAAATTTGAAACCATTCAATACGTTATAAGTGAAGGTGGACAAGACCGCCCCGCGTACAGTAACCGTTTCCAACCTCTCCCTATTTATTATTTGATGGAAATGGCATGGCCATTCAAAGACATACCTGTTCACCCGATCTCGTTACCCATATTCATTTTGGGACTTTGCGGATTAGGATTGTTTGCCTACAGAAGAAGTAAACAAGATATCTTTCTTCTCACCTGGTTTTTGGTTATTTACGGATTTTTCACGTGGATTCCTAACCGACAGTGGCGTTATGTGACGCCTTTGTTCCCAATTTTAGCCATTTCAGCTGCCTGCTTTATCATTTTTCTCTATGCAAGAGTTCGAAGTTGGAAACCTCAAGAAAAAGGCATTAACTCTGATCGAAGAAAAAAAATTGCAGCAGCGCTTTTCATAATCGTTATAGCTTCTGCGGTAGCTTATAGTAGCTATGACGCTTATCAGATGACAGTACGTGACCAAATTCACATTCCAATACAAGAAGCTACCAGCTACTTGGCAGGAAATTTAAGTAAAACCCAATCTGCCGTATTGGTCTGCTCCTTTAACCTTCTCAGTCAAGACATGTTCCGCTTCTACTTACCTAAAAACACGTCCAGCGACCAAATCTGGCAATACCCTTCCCTAGCCGTTGATGCCTTCACACCAAATTTCAACATCACAGAATTCCTCAACCTCTGCGTGGAACGAAACGTAAAGTACATAATTCTCTACGATTTTGGAATAAATACAAAATTCTTCAACTCAACATTAGACTACACGCAGATACAACAAATGATCTACAATACTGGACGGTTCGGTGACCCACAGGATCAACCTTTCTGGGGAGACTACAACGGCTGGATGGGACACAGAATCTTCTTGGTTCGCTTCTTAGGCTAACACTCCAAGAGCTCAAAACCAGTTTCCTCGTTTTTTGCTCTTTTCGCTGAACCCCCAGCAAACTCGAAAATTACCACTTCACCAATTTGCCAAACATCTACGCCCATCCTCACACAACCAGTAACAGTGTTTTCGTTTCTGCCAAAACTTGCATGCATATGCAACTTTGGCGCACCTGCCTCATCAGTGAATAATGTTCCAACTCCATAGCCTTCATGGACACCTCTTAACAGCGTAATCATTGGTTCAGGTGGATTTGCTTTGCCATCTCTAGGTCCAACAACCACTTTACTCTTGTCTTCTGCACCTCCCAAAAAAAAGCACATCCCACTTTTGACTCGTTTTTCTTTTGCGAAGTGTTCTATAATTTCGTGTAATCGTTCGTTCTGGTGAAGCCGAAGCACAAAAATTCTGCCTAATGATGTTTGTGTGTAATTCAAGGTTTAGCTTCTCCTACAACAACTAAAACGAAGGAACTCAACTATAAAAGAGTACAACCACCAAGCAGAAAACGTTGACACTTAGATTCTAGTCAAGTAGAGTGCTTCTTCAGAGTCATCTTTTTGTTTCTTTGAAGACTCATTTTTCCGGTTATCTTTCGGTAAATTAACGGATGAATCGACGATTGCTTGAAAGTTTTCTTTACGGCTTAGATCATTTTGCTGTGACATATTTTTCGACCTCTTAAAGAGCCAACGCAATATCAAAGTTAACTTATAAACATTTTCCATCGCTTTAAAATCTCTTATGAATCAGCAATAAGTATTGAAAATAACAAAAAGCATATCTCATAGCGCCTTTAATTCTAAAAAGCATCTTGGTAAGTTAGCGCCTGAAACGGTCATTTCGCCAGACATCCGCGCTATCACTGTAACCTCGACGCTCCCAAAACCCCAACTCCTTGTTCCGCGTAAACCGCAGTCGCACCACCCAAAGGGCACTCTTATATGCATACTTGTTTGGCACGATTAGACGTACAGGAGCCCCCAAACCTTCTTCAAGAAATTGGCCGTTGAGTTTGTAAGCTAACAGCACGTCATCATCGGATAGCTCTTCACGGAATAGGGATGTTAAATAGTTGTCAGCAGACTCGAAAGAAACAGCACGCGCGACATCTCGAGGCTTGACTAGACTTTCAATGTCTCGTATTCGAACGCCCTCCCAGCTGCAATCCAAAACGCTCCAACCCTCCACACAGTGAAAATCACTAACAGAAACTGCCTTGGGCAACGCCAAAAAATCAGTCCAGCTAAGGGTCACTGGATTATCAACTTCACCATCGATAGTCAAAGTGTACTTTTCTCTTTTCAGCTGAGGATTAACTGAAGTTATTCCTGGATGATCACTCCCCCAACGCAAGATACGGGCGGTAGCAGTTTGATCAGGCGGCAACCTTTTTTGAGGAGAAGACAAAAAGAATCACTAAATACTAAAAATATTTACCTGGAAAAAAAGGTTACCGTCACAGGTCTAAAGAAGATGCTGCTGATGCTGCTGCAACATGATTTTGAATTTCAATTGTTGCATCTTTCAAAAAAAAGGGAATCATGTGGGCTGGAAGAAGTTTGTTAACTGCCTCTGATTAGGCTCTTCTTTGCTAAACCCTGAAACTTTCACACCGACTCTTCGGATTTCAAGAGCAGATTCTCTAAGAAACTTCTCAAACAAGCTACGGGCAGTTCGTTTAATTGTCTCCTTATCTTTTACCGGTTGATCTAACGTTACAGAACGCGTTTTGCTACTTAAATCCACCATTACCATGTAGATAGACACAGTTTTGAAACTCAACTTCCTAGACGATACGTCCTTGTAAACATCTTCAGTTAGTTCATCGGTTTTTTGCAAAATAAAATCCAGGTCTCGAGTATCCTGCTTTAGAGTACCTATGCGGCTGATGGATCCGGCATCACCCTGTTCCACAACGGGTTCGTTATCTATACCATTGGCTGCATTGTGAAAATATATTCCTATAGTTTTGCCGAAAACCTCAATCAACCTCTGACAATCGTACTTGGCAAGATCACCAATGGTTCTAATGCCCAGCTGCTCCATACGCTTGTTGGTTTTCTTACCCACACCAAGAAGGCAATCAACTGAAAGTGGCGCAAGGAAAGATTCTGCATCTTCAGGTTTCACAATAGTTAAACCGTCAGGTTTTTGGCTGTCACAAGCAATTTTTGCAATAAGTTTGTTCGGACCAATACCGATAGAAAAAGAAATGCCAACTTGAACTTTCACATCTGTCTTTATCTTCTGAGCGTACTCCATTGCCTTCTCAAAGCTACCATCAACCGCCTCAGTAACATCCAAATAAGCTTCGTCCACACTAACCTGCTCAAGACTACTAGCATATGTTCGGAAAATCTGCATTACGCGATCACTGATTTGGTCATAATATTCATGATCAACCTTGAAGAAAACAGCATCCGTACCTTCCAATTTACGTTTAGCCATAAACAAAGGCAAACCGGACTTCACACCAAATTTACGAGCAATATAATTACTAGTAGACACCGCCCCGCTTTCCTCAGTACGACCAGAATAAACTCCCACAACCACAGGCTTATCCTTAATTGAAGGGTCACGAAGTTCCTCACATTGAGCAAAAAAATAATCAAAATCAGCCAGCATAATCACACGATTCTGCATTAAACAAAGCCTCCCTTTGTTTTGGGCAAAAGCCAGGACCCATCACATACCGCCGTGTTCAGCTCGGTCATTCCTTCTCTGCAGACCCCAAACTTCAACCCCATCGCCAAAGCCTGATCTCTCACGTTCTTGAGCAGTTTGTAGCGATAATCTTTGGGTAAGAGCACACTTCCACCAACCCTTTCTCCTTCTTGAAAATACAGCAGTTTAAGCTGATCCATCACTTTAGGCAATGCACCACTTAGACGTTTCCAGTTGTCAGATTTTACTTTGTAAGTCGAACAGGTTATGTGCTTAACTCCAATATCTGCAAGAGTTTTTATGAGTTTTTGAGGTTGGTCGTTAACGCTGGGGATGATTGGATCAATACGAACAGAAATGGGAACACCTGCCTCGATTAAGTCCTGAGCAGCGCTAATACGCTCAGAAGGCGTTGGCGCATTTGGCTCAACAATGCTAGCTAAAAATTCGTTATCGGTTGTTATTGTAAAAGCAACTGTTGCAGGAATCCTACTCAAGAGATCGTCATCTCGAGCAACTATGTTACTTTTTGTTATGATTTGGATTTTGCAGTTGCAACCCGCTAACACCTCAAGACACCTCCTGGTTAAGCATTCAGAGGCTTCTTTTCGCGGATAAGGGTCAGAGGAGTTGGCAATAGATATTGTTTGGCCACTAAGCTTTGCCGCTTCCCGCCTTAAACTGGCGATTAAGTCTTTTTTTGGATGGCAATCTTTGAAGTTGGAGATGTAACTTGAAGCGTAGCAGTAGAGGCATTGGTGGTCGCATCCAGTGTAAGGGTTAAAAGTAAGTTTAGGCGGGCAAGTGCAAAGGCCAGAACGCCATGGATCAAAGCTTGAAATAAGAGGCACTGAATGTTCACATCTCTTACTATTGCTTTCTGGTAGACAAAAAGTATTCGCAAAACCTCAAATAAATCCATCTGCCTGAAGATAACATCCTGCAAGAGAGTTACATCTATAGGTGATAAGAGCGTAGTTTTCATTGAAAAAGGTTGGCAGAGAGAACAAAATATGGCTGAGCACGACAAACCTAAAACGGTTTACTGGCTAGACAACACGCTCTACCTCAACATAACAAACCAATGCTCAAATTGCTGCTACTTCTGCATACGCAAATACAGATGCGGCGTTGGAGGATTCAAACTAAAACTCAAAGAAGAGCCCACCGTCAAAGAAATTAAAACCGAATTATCCGAGGTTTTGCATTTGCGAAACTGGGATGAATTAGTCTTTTGCGGTTTTGGCGAGCCAACAGAGCGATTGGATGTGTTGCTTGAAGTTGCCAAATGGATAAAACAAACTTATGTTAGACCACTGAAAATGCGAGTAGATACAAATGGACATGGTTACCTGCTTAATCCAGGCAGAGATGTGGCTGCGGAAATGAAGAATGCGGGAATCGAAAAAGTAAGCGTTAGCTTAAACGCAGAAACCAAAGAAAAATACATGGAAATCTGCAAGCCCAACTTTCCAGAAGCCTATGAAGCCCTACTGGATTTTATTTGCAGAACCAAAAAGTTGCTTGAGGTTGAGGCAACAGCTGTACGGTTACCGGAAGTCAATTTAGCCAAAGTGCAAGCGGTTGCACATAATTTGGGTGTAAAATTTAAAGTTCGAGAATACATCCAATGCTTCTATTAACAAAGGCAACGGAAAACCACTTATAGCGTCTGTTTGATGAAGAAAACACTACATTTAGAGCGAAAACGTTTTAAATAAAAAGTACCCAAATCAAGGATGAAGTCAAAATGAAGAAAACTTCTCTCTTCGAGTTCGAAGTGCCCAGATACAGAAAATGCCCAGTCGGACTTGCAGCAGCAAAAAAACAATCCCGATAAAAGATACTTGCCTGTGATATTCAAGTATTGATGCAGCTAGGTTTTTTCCTCGATAAATAAATCAAACATTTCTCTTCTGCGAATTAAAACAACTAGACCTAACTTCTAAGCAATATTTAGTTCAAGCAATCTTGATGTTTTCAATCCCTATGAAAAACGGAATTTTCCTTCTCGGCTATTTTTTCACTAAGCTTCGAGGGTCAATCTCTTGACGTATACCATCCTTAACAATAAAAAATTTGTAATCGTACTCATCGCAGTAATTCTTGAATTCCACATACCGCGCTTTGTCGCCTTGGAACATTTCTTCAGTTGCCACTTGACATAGTCTTGTCAAACAACCTTTTTTCTGCGCAACAACATCAGGAACCATTGGACCAACTTTTTCAGGCTTATTCCAACCTTCCAAGTTGGCTTTGACTTCCCATTTGTCTTTTTTCAGTTCTTCCGCAATCGCCAAAACGCAGGCATCATGAGATTCTTCGGATTCCTTTTTTACCATTACGAGTCCCCAGACTACATATATGTGGGCGTTTGGGACTTAAAGCTCTTTATGCTTGGATGAATTTAACTTCTTAAGGAGCCAAGCCATGTTTCTGCCTAAATCCTCCATAGTTTTCATGCCTTCTTCATCTTTTTCGACTTCACCCTTCCCTAAACCTATACCGACATTCCAGTAAGATGAGCCTGGAATAATCATTTGACTGATAAGAAAGAAGTGGTTTATGGCGTCAAAGGTGGGAATGCCTCCTGCCCTGCGTACAGCAACTACAGCTGCGCCTACTTTGCGTTTAAACATATCATCGTTTGATCTTCCAACAAAACCTGCTCGGTCAATTAACGCTTTCATTTCGCTACTCATCATAGAAAAATAGGTGGGTGACCCAAGAATAATGCCGTCGGCCTCAATCATTTTTTGTATATATAAATTAACGTTGTCATTTACGATCTTGCATTCTTTGTTCTTAACCTTGCGGCAGGTTCCACATGCAGTGCAACCGTGAATTTGCTGACCTGCAAGCTGCACGAGTTCAGTTTCGATTTCTTCTGCCTCTAGAATTTTGAAAATACGCTGAATTAAAGCTGCAGTGTTTCCGTCTTTTCGCGCGCTCCCATTAAAAGCAACAACCTTCAATTAACAAACCTCTGGAACATAATTTCAAAAACAGAATAAAAGAATACTGGAAACAAACTACGTTCTTTTACGTCTGTTCCA
This sequence comes from uncultured Candidatus Bathyarchaeia archaeon, assembly GCA_964413605.1. GTDB lineage: Archaea > Thermoproteota > Bathyarchaeia > Bathyarchaeales > Bathycorpusculaceae > Bathycorpusculum. Next base: position 27,610 of record CAYPSV010000006.1, read on the forward strand.
AACGATTAAAGACACAGAAACCAATACAACAACCGCTAAAACGCCCAAACCTATCGTCTCAAAGGAGATTAATGTCGGAGTGCCCGGTTGCATAGGACTTTGCATGAGGGGATAGCGATCTAGATTTAGGAGATCAATTATGTATGGTGTATCACCGATGCCGTCATTGTTTGCATCAGTACCGTTATAATCACTCCAAAAGTTGCCTTCCCTACCGTTGTCCCAGCAGTGTGGTGGCTCAGTTGTGTTGAAATCTTTGCATTCGCAGCCATTAAGTTGGATCACGTTGTTTTCAAAGTCGTTATGGTTGATTTCAATGTCTTGGGGTATTGTTTCACCTTGATTGTTAAAACCAAAGAATAAACCCCTTTGGTTTTGAGAAATATAGTTTTGAGTGACGGTTTCATTTTCGCCGGAAAGCAGTATGCCCACGATGTTGTTGTAAACAGCATTTCCTGTTATTGTGTTGTTTTTGGTCCAGATGTACATACCGATACTGAAATTGTGTATATTCAGATTGCTGATTGTTACTCCTTCCACGGTTCTGCTTGCTAAATCTATGCCAATCGTATATTGCGCCAAGATACCTTGAGGTAACTGATCTGGTCCTTCACCTAATACCCACACATCCATCGCTGTTCCGTTGTATGAACCATAAAGCGTATACCCTGCACCATCAAGCACTATATTGCTTTTTTGAATCTTTAGAGTAGAATAGATATTATCAGTAAAAGTGTAGGTGTTACCTTTCTGGATGATAGGCGCTGACGAGGGAGAAACAGTGCCGTCAGGTTGGATAAGAATTGTTGGTAAGGGAGGTTGTGAACTAACGGGCTCAATAGTAACCAGGAGCGACAAATAAAAAACTAACATGATCACAAAAAATGTCGTTTTCTTAGATGTACTTCTCAATCTCATTATTCTCCAATAATCGTATCCGATTTAATTAACCAATTCCTGGACTTACAAACCGTTTTTCCAGCAAACTTAAACTGCAAACAATCTTCGCTAGGGCACATCTCCACACAACGCAAACAGTAAATACATTGTGAACTTGCGACATCACCGCTCTTTTGTTCATAGACTTCTTTTACTTGAGTTGGGCAAACCCGTTTACAGATTCCACATTTAGTGCATTTCTCCTCAATCTTGTTGAGGCGCACTCCACTAATCCATCGAAAGGGAGCAAAACGGTTAAAGAGTGCAAGTAGAGCTCCAAGCGGGCAGATGCGACACCATGAACGCCTAAAAAAGAAAGCCGCCAAGGTAACCAAGCCAAAAATAAGGAGGTTAGTTGAAGTTATATAATACCCTAATTGCCAGAATTGTCCTGTTGTGTTTTGAACTATCCATTCGGGTCTCATTAAACCAACGCTTGTTTCAGATAGTATACAAAGAGGCTTCATCGGACAAACCTGACAAAACGGCGCCGAGAAGTAAGTATACACAAAACCCCCTTTTTCGGTTCCCTCTACCAACTGCGTGCCCGCGATTGCTTGAGCCCCGAAAACCACGCTTAATATAATTATGAGCGCTAAGATGACATAGCCTAACTGGTGGAAACGGGTATTAAATTTTTCAGATAACTCTCTACGCTTAATCTTCAGAGCCTTACGCAGACGGGTCATCAAATCAACATATAGTCCGAAGGGGCAAACCCAACCACACCAAAATCTTCCCAAAACAACAGCAGCTAAAATAATGATGCCAAAGACTACCGCCAACCTAGCCAATCCTGCAGAATCGTAATGAACGCCCCAGCCACCGCCAACATCAAAGAACGGATAAATGTAAGCTTGAATCTGCCAGAGAGCACAAGTTGTAATTCTTCCACAAGGGTAGAAACAGCCAAAGAATGGCGCTGGAATTCCATCGGGCATACCCACACCCAAAACACTAGTTTCAATATCGAGTTCGTGTGGTGCAATCTGTGCAGCAGGCACAGGCAAACCATAGTGATCAATAAATATGCCAAAAAATATAACAAAAATTAAAGCTACTTGGACAAATAAGCGTATGGAACTAATTTTTCGAGTTTTATTTCTTGTCCCAAAATAGAATATAAGTGAACCAGCACTTAAGAAGACCGCTGTGACACCGATTACGGAGTAGTTAGGTTTGTAGTTTAAAGGTACACTTGGGCTTGGAGGAGGTGCGTCGGGATTGGCTGGATCAGTGACTTGGGCAAAGAGACGATCGCAGATATGCCCGTCGATGGCAAAAATATTCCAGTACCCTGCCATGTCAAGCACTTGAGTAACTGAAAAATTCCCGCTAACTGGGTCAGTTAATGAGTATTGTTCGATGTAGGTATAATCAGGTCTGGTAAAGGCAATGCGAATGGATTTATTATTAGCCGCTGGACAAACTTGCCCTGTTACTGTGACTGTTTGATTTATGTCCAGTTGGGTTTTGTCTATATCAGAGGTTATGCAAGGGCCATAACAAGAATTGCCCAACTCAACGTATTGCACACTAAGCAAACAAACGACAACAAGGGTCGCAATAGATAAACAAAGAAAAGTTCGTTGTTTAATATTTCCCACCCTTGCCCATATAACAGCATTGTCGTTTTGTATTCATATATTTTTGCAGACAACCTCTCTACCTAATGATCCAAAGAAACTGCTTGATTCAAACAATATACCATTATCCTACATTATCCACTCAAATCTTTTCAAATATTGGGCTACAGAGTTACCCATAAAAGCGTTCTTGTCAAGATTTGTTGACTAATCAAGAAGTTAAACAGTCAACTTTTCTTGACTAAACAAAAGAGTAGTTGATCTTGAAAGATTGAATAACCTATTAGACTCCCATAAGTCTTTAAACAAATAAAACAAATATAAGCGCTTGACCGGTGGAACATTGGACAAAACAGATTTGATACTCTGTCAACTTCTTCTCGCAAACTCAAGGGTGTCCTACCGAGAACTTGCAGAAAAACTTGACTTATCAGTCACAGCAGTACATAATCGCATCCAAAGCTTAATCGACACAGGCATAATACGCAAGTTCACCACAAACTTGAGCATCTTCGCCCAAAACGCTATCCACGTCTTTATTTACGGCAACTCCAAAACCAAATCAATTGCCAGTCTAAAAACAAAAATGGAGAATCAAGGATCAATTTACTGGCTTGCCGTGGGAGGGGGGAATTTCCTCTACATCGGCGCTTACTTAAAGAGGCTAAGCGAAATGGAGGCACTGGTTCGTTTTGTAAAGGAAAACGCAGAGATACCAGAACCCACAGTAGGCTTAACAGGATTTCCATTTCCACCCATGCTGAAAAATGTCAAACTTGACTCAAAAAACAAGCTATGCGAATTAGATTACAAAATCATCCGTTCCCTAAAGGATGATTCACGAAAACCACTATCAGCCGTGGCAGAAGAGTTGGGTATTTCAACAAAAACTATTCGCCGAAGACTTTCGATGATGATTAAGAATTTTTTGATTCAGTTTTCGATCGAATGGTACCCTGACGCTTCAAATGACATTATGAGCATCTTTCATGTTAACATCAAAAGTGATGCAAACCCCAATGCAGCAAACCTAATTTTGCAGAAACATTACCCGAACACAATTTTCTATTGGAGTTTCAGCAACATTCCCGACAGCTATGTTTTCATGGTTTGGACACCTACTACCAAAGAGCTCAAGGACATCCGTGAAAGCATGGAATCGGAGCCAACAATTCAGGCCGTTGCCCCGAACATAATCTACACAGGGTACATTTTCAAAACCTGGAGGGATAAAGTTCCTTAAGAATGGGGTTCCCTTTTTTCAATTATTTGATGTCAAAAAGTGACTTATTAGGTGTTTAAAGGGCATTTTGTTAAATTGATTAGTAAACATGAAACTAAATTCGCAGACTCCCATGTAGACTCAATGGAAGGATTAGAAATGAGTGAAACATCAATAAAAATAGATAACTTAACTAAAAAATATGAAGACAAACTGGCTGTGGAAAACTTTAGCCTCCAAGTAGCCAAAGGTGAACTATTTGGACTACTAGGACCCAACGGAGCAGGAAAAACAACCATCATCAGCATTCTATGTGGATTAATAAAACCCACAAGCGGAACAGCTACAATCTACGGCTACGACATCGAAAAGGATCAACAGAAAGTAAAAGAACTCATCGGAGTATGCATCCAAGAAACAGCAATCTACCCATACCTATCTGGCGCAGAAAATCTGGCTTTATTCGGAAACCTGTATGCGATGAACAAGAAAGCTATCAAACAAAGAAGTGAGCTATTGCTAGAAAAGATGTCGCTCAAAGAAGATGCAAAAAGAGTAACCGCAAAATACAGTGGCGGAATGAAACGACGTTTAAGTCTCGCACTTGCCCTAATACATGACCCCCAAATTGCATTCTTAGATGAACCCACCGTTGCCATGGATCCCCAATCTCGGCATGCAGTATGGGACTTTATCAGAGAACAAAAAACCAATGGCAAAACCATAATCTTAACAACTCACTACATGGAAGAAGCCGAAGAACTCTGCGATAGAGTTGGAATAATCGATCACGGCAATCTTATAGCAATAGGAACTCCAAAAGAGCTCATATCCAAAAACAAAGTCAAAAACTTGGAAGAGGTCTTCATACAACTTACAGGAAGAAACATGCGGGAGGAACTCTAAGTGAATCTTCAAAGAGTCTTCGCGTTAACCAAAAAAGAGCTAAAGAAAACCATCCGTGAACCTGCAGTTTTATTCATGATCTTCTTGTTCCCCATAGTTTTCGTATTTGCCTTTGGCGCTTCCTTTGGTGGCTTTGGCGGCAATCAAACTACAACCTATCAAGTTGGCATAGCAAGCCAAGACCAAGCAAATAGCCAGCAATACTCTCAAATGTTCATCGATGCACTATCAAACACCAAAATAATCAACGTCCACATTTATGATGACAACCAAACTGCCCAAGCAGATTTAAGTCAAGGAAAAGTTCAAGCAGTATTACTCATTCCAGCCAGCTTTAGCCAAAGCATCACAGCGTATTTTGAATCGCCAAATAGTCCCAATCAATGGGTCAACACAACAGTACCGCTCTACCTTGACAAAGGCTCATTGGTCGCGACCCAAGCTGTTCCACCAATCATCCAACAAGTCCTAACAGGCATAGTCAACCAAAACCAACAAACAAATCAAAGTCCACTAACATTACAAACTGCATCATTAGTCGAAGTAAAACAAGCTTCAACTCTTGACTTCATTGCACCAGGCATGTTCACATTTGCTTCGATATTCCTCATAATGATGGTGGCTCAATCATTCACACAAGACAAAGAAAACGGCATGATGAAACGCATCCGCATCTCGCCTATAACACCAACCGAATTCATGAGCAGCCAAGTGCTATCCTACATGGCCATAGCGTTGATTCAAGCATCATTGGTTTTCGCAATGACTTATGTCATGGGCTTCAAACCAGCAGTCGGTATCACAAGCTACATATTTGCATTCATCTTGGTCTTAGTATTCAGCGTATCCAACGTAGGGTTCGGATTAATCACCGCCACCGTCGCGAAATCCTCAAGCGCAGCCACAGGCTTAAGCTTCCTCTTCGTACTACCACAACTGTTTCTAGGAACCTTTGTCGGCGCATCCCTCTCTGGCGGCGCCCAAATCATAGGCAAATTTATTCCCAGCTACTATGTAACTGACGCCTTAACTTCGCTATTCCTTCGCGGCGCGCCTCTTACAAGCACAACAATACTACTTGATTTTACAGTAGTTTCAGTAAGTTGCATCGGAATCTTGATAGCGGGCATTGTGCTGTACGCAAAATACTACAAAATCTAACCCTTTTCCCTTTATTATTTTTTTCCAATCACCTTTAAACAGTACCTTCAACAGATTAGTCTTAAAGGTTGATTAGTTTGGTTGATAATTGGCGTGAACCCTATCAAGTTGTTATCGAAGTCGAAAATAAACAATGCAAAATGGTAGGCAAACTCGCCTCTCTAGGTTTTAGCCACCTCAAAGTGGTAGACGTGCGTAGCTCAAGCACAGGCTCAGTTCGGCATCTAATGGACATCGGCGAAGATCAGGCAAAAAAAGTCCCAAAAGAACTCGCCACCAAAGGTCATGTGGAGAGTAAGTCTTCAGTTTGGCTTGAAAGCGAAGGCTGCGAAGTATGCAACACGATTCTTGGACATGATGCCTTTTTGGTTTCAGGAAAAAGTATGCAAAACAACATCATAACCTACAGTTTCATGGTACCTACATTTGAATCCTATAGAGGAATAATCACAGACTTAGAAAAAGCAGGTCACAAAGTTAACGTTGTAAAAATAGGCAAATTTGAACAACAAATCGGAGTTTTAACAGAGAATCAGGAGAGAATTTTCTGGTTGGCGCTTAAAAGCGGCTTTTTTGATTATCCTAGGCAAATTGGAATGGCAGAGTTGGCAGCAAAACTGGGAATTACTGCCGCAACGCTTTCAGAGATTATGCGCAGAGGAACCAGAAGACTGCTAGAACATTATTTTAAGAAAGAACTCTAGTTGCTGTTTCTGCAATCTCTTAGCAAAAACCACCCTTTGAAGATTATATCCTCAAAACTACTTTATCTGTGAATTGTTGGATTTCTTTTGCGAATTCAGAAATCGTTTCGGGAGCATAGACCATCAAAGTTTGAAAATGTTTATCCAGCGTGTCTTGGGGCACGAATTGTTGAAGGGCATGAATTTTTGAACCGTTAATCATTTTAGCTATGCAAGTAATGTCTTGGGCAGTTACGATTTCCGGAACTACTGTTGTGCGGAATTCAAATGGGGTTTTGCCTGACTTTAGAAGGTCAATGGATTTCATGAAACCCGTTGTGTCGGTTGCGCCCAGCAGCTTGTATTTTTCCTGGCTGGTTTTGATGTCCATTGCAACGTAATCAACTTGTGGTAGGCATTCTTTCAGAACATTAGGATAGAAACCGTTTGTGTCTAGTTTTACTTTGAATCCACGTTCTTTAAGTTTAGCGAGAAACCTTGGAAGTTCCTTGTGCATGCATGGTTCGCCTCCTGAGATAACGACAGCGTCAACGTATTTCTTTCGGCGCTCCAAAATTTGTAGGGCAGCGCCTTCTTGGAGAAAAGGTGGTTGTGGGTCAACTATGATTCGCCAATTATGGCAAAAAGGACAACGGAGATTGCAGCCAGGTGTATAGAGCACGCTTGCTACTTTGTCAGGGAAATCCAAGAGACTGGTTTTTTGCAGTCCGCTAAACTTCACTTCACATGTTCACCTAAGCTGTCACTGGTGCGGTTGAGATAACTGTGGAGCGGTCGAAGGTTTTGCGCATGGCAAACTCTTCTTGTTTACCGTCGTTCCATTGATCAACTGGTCGGAGGTAACCCACGACACGTGAGTAAACTTCGCTTGGTGAGCCGCATACAGGGCATTGTCTGTGTTCACCGCTTGTATAGCCATGAGTTGGGCAAACGCTAAAGGTTGGGGTCAGAGTGAAGTAGGGGAGTTTAGAGTTCCACGCGACTTTCTTGATTAGTTCAGCTGCGGATTTCCATGATTGCAGACGTTCACCAAGGAATATATGGAATACTGTTCCACCTGTATATAGTGACTGCAAAGTTTCTTGATGTTCAAGTGCATCAAAGAGGTCGCCAGAAAAGTCAACTGGAAGCTGGGAAGAGTTAGTGTAGAAGGGTTGAGCATGGTCGGAGACAACGTTTTTCTGGTTAGCAAATATGATATCGCGGTAACGTCTTTTATCTATACGTGCTAAGCGGTAGCTTGTGCCTTCGGCGGGGGTGGCTTCAAGGTTGTAGATGCTACCTGTTTCCTCTTGGTAATCTGCTAAACGTTTACGCATGAAATTGAGCATTTTAACTGCAAAGGCTTGTCCATCTCTAGATGCAATGTTTTGCCCCAGCAAGTTCACGATTGCTTCGTTAACTCCTACGATGCCTATGGTTGAGAAATGGTTCTTCCAATACTTATCATAGCCTTCTTTTACATGTCGCAGATAGCGGCGTGAATATGGATACAAACCATTTTCGGTAAATGCTTCCAGAACTTTACGTTTAAGCTCTAAACTGGCACGTGCGGTTTCCATTAAAGTACCTAAACGCTCGAAGAATTCATCTTCGTCTTTAGCTAAGTATCCGACTCGTGGAATGTTCAATGTTACAACACCGATGCTACCTGTCAATGGGTTGGCACCGAAGAAACCGCCTCCGCGTTTACGTAATTCCCGATTGTCAATTCGTAAACGGCAGCACATGCTGCGCACATCTTCGGGTTTCATGTCGCTGTTGACAAAGTTGCTAAAGTATGGAACGCCATATTTGGCTGTGACTTCAAAGATGGCTTGTGAGACCGGTGAGTCCCAGTCGAAGTCTTCGGTAATGTTGTAGGTTGGAATGGGGAAGGTGAAAACTCGGCCTTTGGAGTCGCCCTGTTTCATAACTGATGCAAAGGCAGTATTGAACATGGCCATTTCTTTTGTCATGTCACCGTAGGTGTCTTGAGTGACTTTTCCGTTGAACAATACGGCTTCATCCTTCATGAAGTTAGGAACAGTCAAATCCAAAGTTAAATTAGTGAATGGAGTTTGGAATCCGACGCGGGTTGGCACGTTCATGTTGAAGAAGAATTCTTGCAGAGCCTGCTCAACGTCTTTGGAAGTTAAATGGTCATATCGTATGAATGGAGCTAGGTAAGTGTCAAAGTTGCTGAAAGCCTGTGCACCTGCCGCTTCGCCTTGCAATGTGTAGAAAAAGTTCACAACTTGCCCAAGCGCAGTACGGAAGTGCTTAGCGGGTTTACTTTCAATTTTACCTGAGACACCGCCAAAACCTGAAAGTAACAAGTCGCTGATATCCCAGCCGACACAGTAAGGACCCAAGACCCCCAAGTCGTGAATGTGCAGGTCACCTGAGAAGTGAGACTCAGCTATATCTGAAGGATAAATTCGTGAAATCCAATATTTGGCAATAACCGTTGAGGAGAGGTAATTGTTTAAACCTTGAAGCGAATAGCTCATGTTACTGTTTTCTTTAACACGCCAATCCTCAACCTCAAGGTACTGATCTACCATGTCAGAAGAACTAAGCAACGATGCTAACTCGCGCATATCGGTGTGCTGTTTACGGTACAGAATGTATGCCTTTGCCGTTTGGGCATGTCCGTTTTCAATTAACTGCTTTTCAACAAGGTCCTGAATACCTTCAACGGTGGGCACACCATCATCACCGTAAATCTTGTTAAGCTCAGCTACGACTTTGTCGCTGATGAGTTTAGATTGTTCCTTGTCTTTACCGCCTACTGCTTTTGCAGCTTTCCAAATGGCTATTGTGATTCTTTCTTGATCGAATGGTTCTAATTTACTATCTCGTTTTAAGACAAACTTCATGATTTTTTCACTTCTAAGAGTAATTTTCTGAAATCTTCAGGTTCTTCAAATTGCTTGTAAACCGAAGCAAAGCGAATGTATGCAATTCGGTCAACACTTTTCAGATATTTTATTATGAGGTCGCCGATTTCTCGTGATGAAACTTCCTCGGCACCCTTTGACATGAGGTCTTGGCGTACTTTGCTGGCTAACTCATTAATTTGATTCATGGTCACGGGCCTTTTTTCACATGCTTTCTGCAAGCCACGGATTATTTTGTTTACGTCAAAGCGTTCTATCTGAGCATCTTTTTTTCTAACCATTAGTTCGATAGTTTCTAGGTACTCGTATGTTGTATAGCGTTTGCCACAACTGATGCATTCTTTTCGTCTTCGTGTGGTGTTCTCTGGAGAATCACGAGTTTCGAGGGTTTTGTTTTCTTCAGAGTTACAGTAGGGACATCTCATAGGTATACATACTCATGCGGCAAATATATGCGTAGTGTTGATAAGCATGTCTCATACACTATCCTTAGCGCATATATAAGTTGTTTTCACATTAAACCTGCAATAAGACCCGAAACTCCAAAACAAACACCATAAAAAATACACAAAAAGCACAAAAACAATAAATCAAAAAATAACCTGAAATCGTAAAAGAAACCATATTCATCTGAATATTAGATAGGTTAAGCCTTGCGCAAGCAATATAATCAAAAAAGCTTTACATGCACAGATGCACTTTATTATTCAAACCTAACCACTAAAAGATGGACTATTAATGAGACCTATAATTAAAGAAGCCAATCAGATAAACGAAAACTATACAGCCGAGCGATGCTTTGTCGGCGAAAACTATAGTGAAAAAGCCATTTCGATTGCCCGAGCTAGAGTTAAACCAGGCGTCACAACCGTACCCCATCACCTCAAAGGAGTAGAGGAAATTTACCTAATCACCCACGGAAAAGGAAAAGTAACAATTGCAGGTTTAAAACCAACTGAAGTAAACGTTGGCGATGTTGTCATTATCCCACCAGAGACATCACAAAGCATCACAAACATAGGCGAAACCGACTTAGTGTTCTATTGCATTTGCACACCGCGGTTCACTGCGGACTGCTATGTAAGTGAAGGCTAAGAAAAACTTGTCGCTGACATATATCGATAATAGAATTAGGGGTTTATATGCATCACAAAGAAGTAGGATGTGGGAAGAAAGGAGAAGCTTCTCACTTTTTCATATTATAATCTTAGCTTGTTTTGAGATCATCCATGAACTCGCTGAGGTCAACTAACGAGTTTCCGTTTGCATCTTTAAGTTGCTGTTTAGCAGGTGGATTCTGCAGGTAAAATGGTATCCTCCCCGCAAAGCGTTCTTGAAAAGTAGGCTCTAACTCGTTTTTGTAGAATACACCAATAGGAATTTGGTCACCCCATTCCTCTGCCTTCTCTAAACCAGCCACTTTTTTCTTGAATGCCTCGCTAGCTTCGTGAACCTCGGGGTCAAAATCGATCTCTTCTAACTTGTATAGTCTCGATTGGGGTTTACCTGAGGAGTCTTTTCGGTCTTCACCTGCATACCAATCTTTAGTGTTAATATTGTTGTACGCGGGGCAAGGCTGCAAACAGTCTACTAATGCTAATCCTTTATGTTGAATTGCTTGTTTTATTGTGTTTTTTAGATGCATAACATCAAACGCGTATGACCTTGAAACAAATGTGTAACCTGATGTAATTGCTAAGGCAACTGGATTAATTGCTTCGTTGATGTTTGGTTTTGGCAGGGATTTGGTTTGCATTCCAAGTTTAAGCGTAGGGGATGCTTGACCTTTAGTTAAACCGTATACGCCGTTGTTGTATATTAGATAAGCCATGTCTATGTTTCGTCTTCCTGCATTAACGAAGTGTCCTGCACCGATACCTAAGCCATCCCCATCACCGCCCACACCAATGACTTCAAGGTTTGGATTGGCAACTTTTATGCCCATTGCAAAGGGTAGAAGTCTTCCGTGGAGCGTGTGAACTCCGTTTACTTTGACAAAATGTGGCGTTTTACTAGAATTTCCAACTCCTGAAACTACGACTACGTTGTGGGGTTCAAGGTTTAATTCTGCCAGCGCCATCTGCAGAGAACTCAATATTCCAAAGTCTCCACATCCGGGGCACCAATCTACGTAAACATCGGTTTTATAGTCTAGTGGTTTTCTAACTGCCATTCATCAACACCTGCCTTTCGGTTGCTTTTCCTGTTAAAATCAACTTGAGGGCTTGATAGACTTCAGTTGTCATCATAGGTCTGCCCGTGTATTTGAGAATGTAATAGTTGGGTTTAACCAGCGCTTGCTCAGTGATTACGCTGCCTAATTGGGCGTTGTGGTTGTCTTCAACGTCAATGACGCGTTTTTTGTTTTTAAGCATTTCTTGAATGTAGGCGGACGGAAGCGGATGAAGCAGGCGTATTTGCATAAAGCCAATTTTGAAGCCTTCATCTTTAAGCTGATTTATTGCTTCAATTATTGCACCTTTAGGTGAACCCCAACTTACAACAATGTTTTCTGCATCTTTGTCGCCGAAAAAGTTTATTTTCAAATCCATTGGCACATCTTTATCGACTAATTCAAGTTTGTTTATTCGTTTCTCCACCATTTTCCTTCTGTTGATTGGTTCCTCATTGATGTTGCCCATCTCGTTATGCTCGTCACCTGAGTACCATTGAATCGCATTCTTTGTACCGATAAGAGCTCTGGGAGAGACGCCAGTTTCCGTAAATTGAAACCGTTTGTATGTTTTGCCTTCAAGCTCTTTTTCACCCACGATTAATCCACGGTCAATTTTCACTTTTCTATAGTCAAACTCCGGGTAAGTCTGGGAGCAGTTAGCCATAGCTTTGTCAAGCAGATGAATCACTGGCATCTGATATTTCTCAGCTAAGTTGAAAACATGAACAGCATCAAAGAAACACTCCTGAATGTCACCCGAAGCAAGAATAATTCGTGCAAATTCTCCATGAGCCGCATGCATAACAAACCGCAAATCCTGCTGACAGTGCCTTGTAGGTTGCCCTGTTGCAGGTCCACCACGCTGATAGTAAGTTATCACAAGTGGTACTTCGTTGTGGCCTGCCCAACCTAAACCTTCGGCCATTAAAGAAAAACCAGGACCAGAAGTACTTGTAGCTGCTCGAGCACCCGTCAAACATGCACCCGAAGCAGAATTAACTGCCGCAATTTCATCTTCAGTTTGGATAACTATTATGGCCTCTTTTTCTTGTTTGGTTTTGAGTATTTCATGAGCTTCTAAATATTCACTTTCATCTGCCGCTGGCGTGATGGGGTAGTATGTTTGGACTCGGCATCCACCCAAGACTTTGCCCATAGCTACTGCTTGGTTTCCGGTTAGGAAAATTCTTTTTTCATCTACTGCTTGTTTTTCAAGTTTGTGCTTAAAAGAGCTAACATCAAATGTTTTATTTGCATAGTCATAGGCATGGTTGACTGCGGTAATGTTCATATCGACAAGTTTTTCGTGTAAGGTGGCTCTAATTGCATCTTCGACTAGTTTTTTATCATATTTTAAAAGCGCAAACGATATCCCGATGGAAAGTACGTTTATCATTTTTGAAAGTAAACTAACTTTTTCAATGTTGAGTTTCTGTCCGATTTGCTCTAACAAATCCATATAGGGAACTGGAAAAACCAAAACATTTCGCTGCTTTGCGTAAGAAAGAAAATCGTTGATTGTCTCGCCGATAGCGTTTTCCTTCATAAAAGCACTAATTTGCGCTTTATAATCCTCTGAAAATGTCGCAATATCTTTGAGAACATTAACATTCAAATGCCGGGAATCAACGATTATGCCACCACCTGCTACTACTTCGTCAACGTGACGAACCACGGTTTCAGCGTCAAATGCCGCAAGCAAGTTAACATCGCTAATGTTTGCTAAAGTGGGTTGTTTGGATACGCGTTGATGGAAATAGCTATGCATAGTTTTGATGTTTGAGTGGTATTCTCTTCTGCCAAAAACATACAAACCGCCATAACCACAGGCTCTTCCAAAAATGGTTGATGCTGTATCAACGCCGCTTCCTTGTGGTCCGCCGGCCATCCAATTTAAGCTTTCAATTGCCATATCGTTTTTCTTTCCTTGAAAATTTTGTAGAGAGGTTATCCGCCGCCAGTTGCTTTATCGCTGCCTATACAACAGGTGCATTTTGCTGTTTCGCCACAATAGGGGCATACACATTTGCATTCGTCGATAAAGTTTCCGCAGTTTATGCAACGAGGCTGATTATTCTTGCTCATCCTCTTAGCCTCTGCTATATTACTCTTTGGAAACAAAGGAATTTAACTTTTCGGAAAAATGTCTTTTTAACAACACTGGATTTTTACCATTTACCAAAGTATCAGAAATGCATTTAAGAAATATTCGAAAATGTAAAAAAACAAAAAAGAGAAAGAAATTTTATTTAACGAAATCGTCAAATGTCCAGAAATGCTCTTCTTCTTGCAGTACAATGTCTTCGAAAATTCGTCGTGTTGTAGTATCCCCTCGTTTCAGAGCTTCAGCAATGATTTGGCGGTAAAGTGCAATAGCGCTGCTTTCGAGAGAATGGTCAAGCTTTAGGAAGTCGTCTGCGGTTTCGCCGACAACTGGCAAGGGATCAGGTTTGGTTGCTGCTTCGCCTTCAAGAAGATAAATGCGTTCGCTAATTTTTTCAAGATGTTCCATTTCTACCATAAAGATGTCTTTGAGGAGTTTGCTGACAACGCTCGCTTTGTTAGTGTCTGCAATAGTTTCAAGTGGGGTGTTTTTCATTCGTAAGGCAAGAAAGCTGGCTTTTTCATGTTGGTTAGTGTACTGCACGATTCCTGTTATTTCGGCTGCCACAGCTTTGTTTAGAAGAGCAAAGTAATCATCAGTGTAGATTTTCCTCCATTCAGGGAGGGGAACTGTGCTTGGGGTTTCTTTTTCGTCCGGGAACTTGGTGTATTCTTGGAATTTGAAGAGGTGATCTTCTTCGTCTTTATAGATTTTTTCGAAAAGTTCACGTGTTTGCCAGTCACCTATTTGCGCTGCTGTTTCTATGATTTTGCGGTAAAGTGCGATTGCTTCGTCTTCTGCTGCAACGCCTAATTTGGCGAATTCGCTTATGCTGTCGCCGATTACAGGTTTGCTTGCTTTGGTGGTTGCTTGACCGCCCAGAAGGTATATGCGTTCCATTATGCTTGCGGCATGTTTCATTTCTTGGATTGATATTTCTTTGAGAACTTTTCCAACTGCGTCGTAAGTGGTTTTATCGAGCAGTATATTTTCGGGAATTGTTCGGCGGACTAGTTTTTCCATTTTTGCATGTTGAAGAAAATACTGAATAGAAACTTGGAGTTCGCGTTCAACTGCCTTGTTTAAGAGGTCAATATACTCGGGTGTTATTTTAACAGACATAAACTAATCACAACTTTTCTATCCAAAAGGAACCGCATCTCAAATATAAGATTTTTTATGAAGCTGGATATTGGAAGAATGGTTAATTGATAAATTGGCGTTATTATATGGATTTGCCACATGACCCGCAGTAATTGGGTCGGGGGGGTTTTCTGTTCCACAATTGGGGCAACTTTTTGTGTGCGCCGGTGTTGTTGAATGCTGAGTTTGATAGAAATTAGTTTGAGCAGTGGCAGACTTGAGTTTGTTGAATCCAATAAAGGCGAAAATCCAGGCTACCCAACCAACGACGGGAACTACTGTGCCTACTATGTAAAGTAGCCCAGCGGTTCCAAAAGAGTCTATACCCGATTTGTCTTTTAGTTTATTAAACGTGCGCATGACAAAGAAGCCACGCACTATCGACAAGCTAATGCTAACAGCGATTACTCCTAAGTAGAAAACTGAAAAAAAGGTATAGTCGGTGAAGGATTGGGCAATTGAGCAAATAAAACAAAGATAAAAACACCTTCTAAAATAGCACTAACAGTTATTGACACAAGCGCTACAAGAATTGCATACAGCAAGTTTCTAAATATTGCAGGTTCACTATAGTAATGAGATAACTTATACATTGACAAAGCAAAGGCGATGAACTCTAAAATAGCCATGATGATTAAGACAAGAAGGAACAAACCTATTCCGATAGAAAAAGCAAAGGTACTCACGGGCAAAGTGGTTCCAATTCCAGATGTAAAGGCTGCTATTATAGAAAATACGAATGTTGCTAATCCTGCTATTGCAACGATGGGTAAAACAATAGCTGTTATACTTGCTATTAAGCCCAAAGTTCTGCCTGGAACCGATATAGCCTAACCCTCTAAAACGGTATTGTAACGATTTGGGGATAAGCTTTTGGGTATCTCATTTTGTAGTTTTACAAGAGAGTATTGGGTTATTTTTTCCATTTTCCTGAAGACCATCTACTAATACTCGTCGGAGTCACCTTGATTATGGGCACTTCGCCTTCTTTCCAGCCACCATCCGCAGTTGTATACTCAGGAAATTTCTCTTTTAGCAAATCATGTGCATATACGTATTCTTTGCCTTTCCAGAGAATTTCCGCTTCACCTTGAATGCGGACACCTTTGTTATTTGACCAATTACTATGGTCGTAGTCATCAAAAACCAGAGACACTTGGGGATTAGACTCGATATGCTCCAGTTTTGGAGTGTCAGGATCAGAGGCAAAGTAAACATAAACCCCGTCAAAAACTGTCCAAACTGGACGCACCACTGGCTCGCAATCTTCGGTTGCAGTCGCTAAGCGACATACGGGAAGTTCTTTAACGAAGGTTATTTCAGATTTTGAAAGTTTAATCGTCATTTAAGCACCAACTATCTACCGCAGAAAACCTGCGTATTTGGTCTTTGTTTAGATAGTAAAATGCATAATTTAAAGGAATAGTTACGTCATTAAGGCAAATTCAGCTTGTTTTGTTCCAGTACAGAATTTGACTCGTTTATCTGATGCTGTATAGACTTGGGTATCGTAAATGTATAAGCTTGAGCCAAAGTTGCCAAGTAATTCTGCAACGCATTCCAAACCTGCAGAGAATTATTGTCAGATGACCAAGACCACGAAGGTTATCCTATGGTTTTCTAAAAACTCAACCTTAATTGTTAGGCAAAAACCTTTGCCAAAAAGTGAAAATCATTAGAAATATCATGAAATGAATGATAAATTTACATGCAATTTTAAACTATCAAGAAGGTTACGATAATTGAGTAAACAAATAAAACCACCAATATCGTTATCCCAATTATTGTTATGTTGAATAGGAAACGGTAAATTTTTGCTTCTTTTCTCATTTTATAAAAGACAGTTATAGAGGCTAGTGCAAAAACAAGAACGAATATTATTGAGATTGGAAGAGTAATTAACTGGAAAGCCATGATTTACTATTGGAACTTTTTTCTATTTAAGTTTCAATCATTTACCAAAAAAATGGGGCTGCATTATTTCTCAAAAGGGCTAAAGTTTTAGAAGGATATGGCTAAGTGTAGAAAAATTTGCTTGTTAACTCTTATTTTAAAATTAGTTGTAGCTTCCTTACAATACATAAATCTTAAATCCCCTCGAGACCTAATTATTTTTGGGAAAGAGCACTTTCCTAAATAAAGAAGAAGAAATTGAGCGTGTAGATGACTCTTAAAGGCATTGAATACTCTGCCCATTAAAAAGAGTCTGCAGTAGCTCTTTCCTTCTCCCTTTTTTAGTCAAGAATAACATAAAAGGACTTACTGCTTTTTTCGGAATCAGCCTATTCATGGATAAAAGATTTTTTGGACACCAGATACCCTCAGCAAGTAATTGACATTTGCTTCACAAACCAAAGGGATATTCGCAACAGCAGTTTTACTCTTTAAATGCTCAGAAAACTTTAATTAAATTACCTTACACTCAACTTCTGAGACTGACCACTTTGGTGTTCAAATTGAACATCTCAATGTCTCCAAATCGGGCTTAGAACAGAATATTGGCGTGCGGGATTCCCCAAGCCTGGTATGGGGCAGGCCTGCTAAGTCTGTGGTCGAAAGGCCGCGTGGGTTCAATTCCCACATCCCGCGCCATTAGGCCCAAAGAAGAATTTTGAGACGTACATGTTAAGGAATTGATAAATTATTCAAAACCATAACCGATGTGAAGGCGCATAAATTGATTGATCAAAAAATAAACCATTTTCACGCATGTCATGAAGCTAGCTCTGATTCAGTAAAATTACACAAACTAAGAAAGATTATAGCATATTTATCCAACCACCAAGGAAGAGAAACGAATTTTGTTTCACTCTACATTCCACCAAAGACATCAATCGATGATGTTATCGCCTTCCTTAAAGGAGAATCTGATTCCACCGACATGAGATTCGATAACGAAAAAAAGCACTTTAAAGAAAACCTCAAAAACATAACTCATCACCTTAAACAACAAAAAGAGATCCCAGAAAACGGACTCGCAATGTTCGCGGGAACTGTCATAAACAATATGGAAGAAGAAGTTACAATTTTTGAACAAATTGTCCCACCAAAACCCATCGGAAAATACATCTCCAAAGTTGACAACCATTTCCAGCTTGAACCGCTAAGAGAAATGCTTAGAGACCAAAAAAAAGTAGGATTAATCGCTTTAGATTCAAAAGAAGCAGGTTTTGGCCTATTTATTGTAGATCAGCTGGAACTTGGCAGAGACATCACTTCAGGAATTCCAGGGAAGACAAAAAAAGGAGGCCAAAGTCAAAGGCGGTATGAACGTGAACGTGATATGGAAGTCAACTTCTTTTTCCGTCGAATTGCGGAACATGCAGCGAAACTGTTTTTGGAAAATAATCAAGTTACAGTCTTAATCGTCGGAGGTCCGGGAAAGACCAAAAACGAGTTTGTTGAGGGCAATTATCTCCACTACGAACTTAAAAATTCGCTATTGGACATGGTTGATACGCAGTTTACGGGGGAAAAAGGCGTCAGAGAAGCTCTCAGCAAATCATCTGAAACGATAAAAGAAATGTGTGTGCCCGAAGAAAAAAGAGCTGTACAAAGAGTTCTCGCTGAATTAGCTAAACAAAACGGTTTGGTTACTTACGGCTTAGATTCAGTTTTAGAAGCGCTAAAGAAAGGCGAAGCTGAAGTTGTGCTTTCAACGGACAGTTCGGAAAGGATTGAATATGAAACAGTTTGTAAAAGATGCGGACAATTAAAAGCAGTGATATTGAACAAAAATGATTTACAAACCATGAAGAAGATTACTTCAAGCCCATGCGAAAAATGTACTGCACTTGAATATCAAGTTGAAGAGAAAGACATAATTGATGTTTTGGAAGATGCTGCGTCGCAAACCGATGCTAGAGTTGAGGTTATATCTGCTGAGTCTGAAGAAAAAGCAAAGCTTGCAGGGTTAGGCGGGTTTGCGGCTTTGTTGAGATATAGAAAATCGTAAAGGGTAATCAAGAACTTTTGGTAGTTTAGCGATGAGATAAAAAAAATTTGATGAAAAACCAAGAAAAGGCAGATCTAAGGAATTTTTTTCCAATCTTCAAACCGGTCAATAACCTGTTGAACCGGCGTTCCGCCAAACGTTCTAAGGCGTGAAAGTAGCGCTGTGTTTGTGAATGCAGCTTTTTGGAAATCTACTATTTGGCTATTGCCGTCAGTTAGGTAGAGAAAGCCATCGGCGCCTGCTCGAGCACATCTGACTGTTACAGTCATCAGTTCGGATGGTAAAGGCACATCTTTTGGGTTGTCGCCAGGACCATAAACGTACAAACTCACGTAGAAAGGTTTGCTTAGAATTTTCTTGAAGCCTCTCACCAACATTTCCCAATACCAGGGCGTTGCATAGTTTTTGCTGAACATCACAACACAGAATTTGTCGGCGTATTTCGCAAAATCGTTAAAATCTACGCCGTAGCGTTCATATGAGCTTACTGGATCTGGTTGGAGGCAGAATACAAGTTCTTTTTTGACTGTGTCACGGATTTGAGCCATGTAATTATTTACTTCTTTTTTGCGCCATTCAAGCCAGCTTAGGCCGCTTTGGCGCCACTTTTCTTGGCATCGGGAGCAGGTGCAGTGGTCGTGGTCAGCGAAGTATTGGCTGTTTAGCCATATTCCTGGTGATTGTCTGTCCAATTCTGCGATGTATTTTAATTGTTCTTCTCTGTAATCGGGCTGTGTAGGGCACACCATACTCCAATAGATATTGAAGTTGTTGTTTCCAAATTTAGCTGGACCAAGTGGTGACTGAGAAACCCAGTCGGGATGGTTCTGTACAGTCAAAGTGTCAGCAAATACTGCAATGTTGCTGTACATGTCTGATTCTGCTTTTATTCTGATGCCGGTTTCTGGTTTTACACGGAGAACTTGGAAGTCGAATCCTTGGGTTTTTTGCGGTTGAAAAGTGTATGCGCCAAATTTCATTTGTTGTGAACCTTCTGTTCGCAAAGATTGCGATTGTACCGTTATAAGTTTTACGTGTAAGAAGAGAAAAGGGACTTGTTTTTTGATCAGTCAGTTAAGGGCTTTTATAGAATTTAATGATTTATTGGTAATTGGTCAATAATTTGGTTATTTTATGGATAAATTTTGATGTTTTAAAGATTTTATTAGTCAAAGGTGGACAATTGTGGTTTATTCATTGATTTTTTCAAACGTCTATTTACTAAATTGCTTTATTTATTTTCAAACGGATACTTTTATATAGTTGTATGAGATAAATGCACAATCAATACAAAAAAAAGTATACATATGTCTAATGGTGAATAATAAATGAGTGCAACTGTAACAAACTCTGGAGATATAGCATGGTTAATTACATCAACAGCCCTAGTAATGTTGATGACCCCCGCATTAGGTTTCTTCTACGGAGGCTTGGTGCGGAAAAAAAACCTAGTATCCACGATCGCTCAGTGCTTCATAATATTTGCAGTAATAAGTATCATATGGGCAGTGTACGGATATAGCTTAGCTTTTGGTCCCAGCGTTGGCGGAGTAATTGGAAACCTATCTCTTGCAGGACTTGCGGGGATAGGAATACACGACGTTACTCCGGCTCTTGCAGCAACTGTACCGACATTGCTAGTCTTTGCATTCCAGTTAAAATTCGCAGCAATCACGCCAGCATTAATAATCGGTGCCTGCGCAGAAAGAGTTAGATTTAGATCACTTCTAATTTTCATTGTACTGTGGTCAACGTTTATCTACATACCAATCGCTCACTGGGTGTGGAACCCTGATGGCTGGCTAAAAGCCTTAGGATCCATAGACTTTGCTGGGGGGTTAGTTGTCCACATTTCCGCTGGTGTATCCGCTTTGGCTGCAGCTCTCGTTGTCGGCAGAAGAAAGACAGGAGCATGCTCAACATCCCCAGGAGGTTCAGGACTTTCAATTCCATGGAAAAGTCACATGGCAAAGCTAGACGCTCCGCCTCCATCTTTCAAGCCAACCAACATCCCCTATGTGCTGTTAGGTGCAGCATTACTTTGGTTTGGCTGGTTTGGATTCAACGCGGGCAGTGCATTAGCAGCAAACGACCTAGCAGTCTCAGCGCTCGTAGTTACAAACTTGGGGGCAGCTGCAGCAGCTGTGAGCTGGATGTTAATGGATTGGCTAATTAAAGGCAAACCATCAGCGGTCGGTATGGCAGTAGGTGCAGTCGTAGGCTTAGTGGTGATAACACCTGCTTCAGGCTTTGTTGGTCCCACCGCTGCTTTGATTATGGGCTTTATCGGAGGAATAATCTCCAACTTAGTAGCAAACTGGAGAGCTGGCAGATCAAGAATCGACGATTCATTGGATGTCTTCGCATGTCACGGTGTTGGCGGGATTTGGGGCGCCATAGGCACTGGCATTTTTGCCTCAGCAGCAGTCGGTGGTGCAAGCGGTCTAATTTACGGAAACGTTGGACAATTCGTGGACCAACTAATCGCGGTCGCGATTATTGTGCCGTTTTCGTTCTTCGGCTCCTATGGGCTACTAAAGTTGGTAAACCTGTTCTCTCCGCTGAGAGTTAGTGAAGAAGCAGAAGATGCAGGTTTAGATGTAAGCGAACACGGTGAAGAAGCCTACCAGTTAGATTAGGCTAATCACCTGCCACAATTTTTCTTTTTTTTGTTTTCTGTTTTCCCTTCGATTGTTTGTTCTGTTGTGGACAGAATTACCTGATTTTACTTGTTTTTTGAACAAATTTGCGATCAGGCAAGATTTTTGAAACCTTTACTGCATACTCAGAAGGCGTACAAAAAAAATATTGGACAACTGTTAATTTTTGCACTTGCAATTGAAGCGAATGCATAGTTTAAATATTAGTTTTAACAAAACGCATGAACAAACACAACCAAAATAGGGAAAGGTATGGAAAACGCAGCAGATATCGCTTGGGTCTTAGTATCAACCGCGCTCGTAATGCTAATGACTCCTGCATTAGCCTTCTTCTACGGCGGATTAGTTCGTAGAAAGAACCTTGTGTCAACATTAGTTCAGTGTATCGCCATTTTTGCTGTTGTTAGTCTAGTCTGGTTTTTTTGGGGCTATAGCCTTGTGTTTGGACCTAGCATCGGTGGCGTTATCGGAAATCTGTCACTTGTAGGCTTAAATGGAATAACCATAAACACGGTTAATTCAACTTATGCATCAGGCATTCCTGAGGTGCTATTTTTTGCTTTCCAACTGAAATTCGCCGCTATCACACCGGCATTAATAATTGGAGCATGCGCAGAAAGAATTCGATTTAAGTCTCTGCTTATTTTTGTTATTTTATGGTCCACTATTATCTACTCACCTATTGCACACTGGATGTGGAACGTTAATGGGTGGCTTCGTGCCTTGGGCGCGGTCGATTTTGCGGGGGGCATTGTCGTTCATATAGCTGCGGGGTTATCTGCTTTGGCAGCTGCATTGATCGTTGGCAGAAGAAAAGGTTGTGTGTACTGGAAAGATCAAATGAAAGCCTTAGACAATAAAGCGCCCAGTGCTCCAGGTATGGGAACGGAGTTTAAACCAACAAACATTCCCTATGTAATTCTGGGAGCTGGTCTACTCTGGTTTGGATGGTTTGGTTTTAATGGAGGCAGCGCACTTGCAGCTGACAACTTGGCTGTTTCAGCTGTTATTGCCACAAACTTAGCGGCAGCGGCAGCGGCAGTAGCCTGGATGACAATGGATTGGCTAATAAAGGGTAAACCATCAGCGATCGGCATCTCAGTTGGTGCAGTTTGTGGATTAGCAGCGGTAACAGCAGCTTCAGGTTATGTGAGTTTCACTTCGGCAGTAGTCATCGGATTAGCTGCAGGGATAATATCTAATCTGATAGCTAACTGGCGTGCAGGTAGATCAAGAATCGACGACACTCTAGATGTGTTTGCCTGCCATGGAATCGGAGGAATAATTGGTGCAGTTGCTGTTGGTTTGTTTGCTACCGTTGCGGTAAATCCGGCTGTGCAAGGATTAATTGATGGAAACATTTACCAGCTTGGTGCGCAAGTACTTGCCGTGTTGGTTGTATCTGCGTTTGCGTTTGCAGGTTCTTACCTATTGCTGAGAATTGTAGATGTGTTTTCACCACTAAGAGTAAGCTCTAAAGAGGAAGATGAAGGGTTAGATTTGAGTCAACACGGTGAAGAAGCTTACCACCTTGAATAGCTAATCAAAAACAGCTATCACTTTATTTAATAAATTTTAGAGAAGCATAGTTGAATTAACAGTTTGCCAAAGGTTATTTTAGAACATTGGGCTAAGATAAAAAATGCTTCCTAAAAAAAGGAAGAGAGAAATTATTTCATTATTGCTTGAAGATCTGCATCGGGCGTGCTGATGGGCATTATGTTGAATTTTTCAACGAGTACGTTTAGGATGTTTGGTGTTATGAAGGCGGGTAAGCTCGGTCCGATTCTTATGTCTTTTATACCCAAGTAGAGCAGCGATAGCAATATGGCAACTGCTTTTTGTTCATACCATGATAATACTAGTGAGAGGGGCAGGTCGTTTACTCCGACTTTGAATGCATCTGCTAGAGCCTGAGCGATTTTTACGGCCGAGTAAGCATCGTTGCATTGTCCAATGTCTAGAAGTCTTGGTATTTCATCAATTGTTCCTAGTTCTTTGTCGAAGAATCTGAATTTACCGCATGCTAGAGTTAAGATTATGGTGTTGTTGGGTGCTTTTTCCACAAATTCTGTATAGTAGCTTCGTCCAGGTTTTGCTCCGTCGCATCCTCCGACGAGTATGAATCGTTTAATGTGTCCATTCTTTACGGCATCTATTACTTTTCCTGCTACACTAAGCACTGCGTTTCTGCCAAAGCCCACAAGGACTGTTTTGCCATCTGTGTCCTCTTGGAAACCTGGCATTTCTAATGCTTTGTTGATTACCTCAGAGTAATCTCTTCCTGCAATGTGTCGTACGCCTGGGAATGCAACTGGCCCGCTTGTAAAAATATTTGCTTTGTAGCTTTCGACGGGGCGTTGGATGCAGTTGGTTGTCATTAGGATGGCGCCTGGGAATGCTGCGAACTCTTTTTGTTGGTTTT
Organism: uncultured Candidatus Bathyarchaeia archaeon; assembly: GCA_964413605.1. Lineage (GTDB taxonomy): Archaea > Thermoproteota > Bathyarchaeia > Bathyarchaeales > Bathycorpusculaceae > Bathycorpusculum. The sequence goes on from CAYPSV010000006.1 coordinate 51,473, forward strand.
GCCATGCTGTTCCGTAATGTCCGTATAAGTTGGGGTACTTTTTGAGTCCTGGGTATCCGTGGGTTGGGAGCATTTCTCCGTGTGTATAGACTGTTATGCCTTTTTCTTCAGTTTGTTTTAGTATTTCTTCTAAATCCATGAGGTCGTGTCCTGAGACGAGAATTGCCTTACCCTTCTTGTGCCCTAATGGAACCTTTGTTGGAGTTGGATGACCGTATCTTTCAGTGTGTCCCGCGTCTAGGAGCTCCATTGCGCGAATGTTGATTTCGCCACATTTGAAAACTAAACCTACAAGATCATTTGTGCTAAGTGTCTTTTTGAATGGAGCGGTTAAGCCTTCGTAGATGAAATCGAAAACTTTGATGTCTTTCTTTCCAAGCAGATAAGCATGGTATGCGTATGCTGCTACTCCTTTTAGACCATATGTTAATAGCCATTGGAGTGAGTGCAGGTCTGCGTCTATTGTGGGTTCACTATTTATTCCGTAATTTTTGCCCTGTGCAATTAAGCCTTCAGTTGTTTTTTCTATTTGCAGATTAAACGGTGTGTTAACTTTGCCTTTTACGCCTTGGAGTCTGTTTCGAATTTGATCTTGGTATTGAGCTGTCTTTCGTACGTATTCTGCTAAAGATTCGGGGTCAAAGTTTACGTTGGTTAGGGTGGCGAATAGAGCTTCACAAGTAAAGACATCAATTTTCTCGTCCCTAATTCCAGCTTTGGCTGATTCAATAGATAGTTGGCTCAGGCCTCTTAGCATGTAAACAAGCAAGTCTTGGATGTTAGCTACATCGGCGGTTTTGCCGCAGACACCCGCAACAGTGCATCCTGTTCCTTTTGCTGTTTGTTCGCATTGGTAACAGAACATTTGATTTTGACTCATTTTTTTACACCTTGTATATGCATAGATATTCACTATCACAAATAGAGCTTCTCCCTAATATATTAGGGAAAATACTAAGTCAGTTAAACAAAAACCGACAAAAAGAAGAAATAAAACAGATATTAATAAACAAAACTGTTCTACCCCATTGTTTCCTATAGAAGTGTTTGTTGTAGTCAAATGACAGTCACAACTTCTAAAGACCAAGACCTAATTTGTACTATTTTAGAGGATAAAATTTTTGAAGATTGCGATTATTGGAAAAGGCAACGTCGGCACTGCACTGTCAAATGGATTTAGCAAGAAATTAAGGCGACAATAAACGTCTACAAAAAAATAAAGTTGACCCGTGGCTCGTTTGTTAAAAAACAAACCAGTGGTATATTCAAAATTTTGAAACTGCAAGGTGGTAAAAGCTGCTTTCTGAACATGGAAGGCTGGAAGAACAACAACAAGAATCGTTTAGGTGCCGTTGTTCTAGCAGACAAACAAAAAAATTAAAAATGAATGATAATAATGATGATACAACCAAATTCTGACCGCCGGTGACAGCAAACAAAACAAAAAATATCATAACCCAAATAATCCTAATCAAAAGACTTGCACCCTAAAAACATCACCGTAGAAATAGCCAAGTCAAATACAAACTTGCACTCTACAAACCATAAAGTTTAAGGGCAAATGATTATTTTAGGTTGCGAGTATTCTTACTTTGAGGTTTGTGGTTTGAGCACCAAAATCGAAACAATCGAAGAGCGCAAAGCGGAAGTCCTGATTAAACTCAGAAAATACAAGCTTGTTGAAAAAGAAAAGTTTGAAGGCGCATTCGCCTACATCATAGACATTCCTAAAGACAAAGAAAGAGCAATCGTCTGGTGTATCCTTGGTGAAGCCACTGTCGGCATCGCAGCCATGAACACCCTCTACAAAATAATGAAGGAAAAAGAAATCGATCGCGCAATTGTAGTCACTGAAGGACGCTACACTCACGCCGTTAAGCTTGGAGCAAAAAAGAAGAATGTTGAACTTTTACCGAAATCCTTCCCTGTCTTTGACATTTTTGAACATGCATTGGTTCCCTTCCACGAAATCATATCAGAAAAAGAAAAGAAAGAACTCCTCGCCCAATTTAAAGTCAAACCTTATCAGATGCCGCAAATAAAATCTGGCGACCCAGCAGTGAAAGCAATTGGCGCTCAACCGGGCGATGTCTTGAAAATTACAAGAAAAAGTACTACAGCCGGAGAACACATAACCTATCGGTACGTAGTGGAATAAAAAAATTATTTTGCAATCATTATTTCTGTTGATTTCACGATTGCTGACACTTCGTCTCCAACTTTTATATCTAATTCTTCAATGGCTTCTTTTGTAATAACAGATGTGATAGTTATAGGCATAGTAATTTCAACCTTAACTTTCCCGGTTATGATGCCTTTGTCTACAGCTACGACTTTTCCTTTAAGCTGGTTTCTTGCACTTATCTTCAAATATTTCACCTCCGAACTATCTTGAGCAGTTAAAACTCTATCAAAGTAAATTTCAGCTTGTTTATATTCATTAAGCAATTCTTTTCCTAGAAAAGTCAGTTTTGCTCCGCCTCCACCTGATTTGCCTCCCTTGAATGTTTCAACTATTTGTTCTTCCATTACGGTTTGGATTTCCTGAATGTAGTTCCAAACGTAACGATAAGACATGCCCAATGTTTCCGCGGCTTTAGAAATGGAGTTCTCTTTTTGGATCGCATCTAGTATTTCTGCGCCGCCCTTGCCGATTAAGGGTTTACCTTTGATTTCAATCCAGACTTTGCATGAGAGAGTGTGTTTTTTATTGGTTAACAAGCCAGTTTAATTAGTCACGATAAGGTTTATAAGGATAATGATATGTATTTCCAAACATAACGGCGGTATCTATCATGCAAATGTGGCAAAAACTAATCATCGTAGCTGCACTCGTAACCATTATAGTCATTGCAGGTACATTGGTATACTTTAACAACTTCTCTAAGCGAAGAGTTTTCATCTCGACAACCACTAGCTTATACGATACAGGTTTATTGAACGCTATAGAAAGCGACTATGAAGCAACACACAACGTTGACTTAAACATTGTAGCAGTAGGTACAGGCATAGCTATACAACAAGCGGAAAACGGAGATGCTGACATTGTCCTGGTTCACGCGCCCTCAGTAGAGCAAGAATTTCTAGACGGGGGCTTTGGTGTAAACAGAAAAATCATAGCATATAATTTCTTCACAATTGTCGGACCAGCAGATGATCCAGCACAAATCCAAGGAAAAACAGCTGCTGAAGCACTATTCAACATAGTACAATACGGACAAAACATGCCTGATCAGTCAGGAGCAAGCCAAATCTGGGTTTCTCGAGGAGACAACTCAGGCACAAACTCAAAAGAGAAAAGCCTATGGACTGAAGCTGGCTACAATTACACAGAACTCTCCACTGAACCCTGGTTTGCAAGCACAGGACAAGGCATGGGCGCAACCCTAACCGTTGCTAACCAAAAGGATGCATACACACTCTCCGACATCGGCACTTACCTAAAATTCCACGCAGATGGTTCAATAGAAATTGAGGCACTCATAACTGAAGAACAATCACTGCTTAACGTTTACAGTGTAATGGCTGTGAATACTCAAACGGTTCAAGCTAATAAAACCATACACGACAGCATTAATTTCAATGATGCAATGGATTTCATACAATACTTGATTTCCCCAGAGACCCAACAAGTAATCAACAATTACGGACTAGACACTTACGGAGAAACCCTCTTCCATGAAGCAGTACAACCGCTAAAAGACAACGCGCCCCAACCAATAGTCAGTTGGATAAAAGACTACGCATTCTTCGACGGCTCAGAATGCCCACCACAATACAGAGTTAACGATTATCAGCTCTACGATTAGAGGACAGCGAATTGGCTGATATACTCGGCGAAGTAATACAAGCCTTCCAGCTAATATTCACAGGCAACCCAGAAATAGAAGGAATAGTCCTCCGCTCCCTCTTTTTTTCCGGAACAGCAGTTATTTTAGCCATACTTTGGGGAACACCGCTCGCACTAGTAATTGCCCTCAAAGAATTTCGAGGAAAAACAATAATCAAAGCAATCCTTAATACCCTAATAGGTTTGCCGACAGTAGTTTTGGGCTTGATTCTTTTCTTAATATTTTCAAGAGGAGGACCCTTGGGATTTCTAGGACTACTATATACTCCCGGCGCCATAATGCTGGGTCAAGCAATACTAATAACACCAATTTTGATAAGCATAGGCGTCTCCTCCATCGAATCAGTCGATCCAGAAATAATGAACCTCTCCAAAACGCTCGGGGCCTCAGAATCTCAGGCACAAATAGCAGTTCTAAAAGAGGCAGCCAACGGCATCATCTTATCGGATATTGCAAGCTTTAATCGAGCAATAGGAGAGTTGGGAGTAGTCTTACTAGTAGGCGGAAATATCGCCGGCGGGGGCAACAGAACTGACGTATTAACAACAGCCATCTCACGTGATGTTCAAATCAGCGAACTTGGTCTAGCCATAGCATTGGGAATAATATTAGTCAGCATACTTTTCATCATAAACATCTCAATAATCGTACTAAGAAAAACAAATTTAATAGTAGAAACGGCTAAGGGGTCCTTTGCCAAATTAAGAAAAAGAAAAGGAGAGCTTGCAGACCAATAATCCTTGCAGAATTGAAGAACGTTACTAAGACATACTGTAACAAGACAGTAGTCAACTCCGTAAACCTTCAGATACATGAAGGAGAAATATTGGCGCTACTGGGACCTAATGGCTCTGGAAAATCAACGATACTAAAAATTCTTGCTTTTATTGAAAATCCAACAAGTGGCGAAGTCATATTCCAAAGTAATGAGGTAAATTACAAAAATACAGAAAAAGAGAGAATGCAGAGCACTCTTGTGTTTCAGAAGACAACCGTTTTCAGCACTTCAGTTTATAACAACATTGCCTATGGATTGAAAGTAAGAAAAGTACCTCAGTCTACACGTGATGAAGAAATAAAAAGAGCACTCAAACTTGTCAAGCTGGAAGGGTTTGAGAAACGCAACGCAAAAAAGCTTTCGGGCGGCGAGCAGCAAAGAGTCGCTATCGCGAGGGCTTTAGTTCTCAAAACGAAACTCTTGCTCTTAGATGAGCCTACAGCTAACCTTGATCCTAAGAACGCTGGCATACTTGAAGAAGTTATTGATAGAGTTAATCGTGAAAACAAAGTTACTATAGTGATGGCAACTCACAACATGTTTCAAGCTAAGACGGTTCCTCACCGCATCGCTTTGATGGATGAAGGGAAGATTTCTGAAGTGGGAGCACCTGCAGAGGTTTTCAATAAACTTTCCAGGAATCTAGCCAGCTTTGCAGCAATTGACAACACATTCATCGGTGAAGCTAAAATAACGTCAAAAGGCACCACAATCGTCAACTTGGGTAATAATTTACAGGTTGAAGTTGCCGATCAAAAAGAAGGCAAAGTATCTATTTTTGTTAATCCACAGGACATTATCTTATGCCAACAAGCTGTCAAGTCAAGCGCTAGAAACGTGCTTGAGGGAAAGATAGCAGAGATCATTGACTTAGACTCTCTTGTAAAACTTAAGGTAGATGTCGGCAAGGTTTTTCTGGTTCAGATAACAAAACGATCTTTTAACGAGCTTGCGCTCAACATTGGTGCCGATGTCTGTATCGTATTTAAAGCTTCAAGCGTGCAGATTCTTTAGGGCAGGTATTCGTTCATCATCCTTAAATGTGCATAAAATCAATAGCTTGCGCTCTTCTGTTGACAATTTAATTTCTAAAAATTTTTTGCAAAGAACGCTTGAGATGGCTTAAGATAATTGTTTGTCTAGAAGAAAAAGTGGTTTCTGCAAAAATGGCTAAATTATTTTTTTTCCTGAATCAACTCGTTTAAGATAACTATTGCCGCCCCAAGTGGCATACCTAAGCGTTCTGAAAGCTCAGTTGCTGAAACATCCGGTTGATTGGGTAAGATGCTGTCTCGGGTGTATGCCTTATGGGTTGGATACATAACTGAAGCATGAACAGATTCAACGAGCAATTGCCAAAGCTGTTCTTTGGAATATTGATCCAGATTCATAGGCGCTCAACAAAGGATACAACATTTAGGTTATTAGTCTACCGCAAAAACTGAAAAAGAAATTCAGCAAGATTAATACCAGATTTGAATCAATAATATATTCAGAGTTGACTGTTTTTGAAAGCCGCTATTTACCGTGGACCCCACCATATTAAAATCGAAGATATTCCAGAGCCGAAAGTCAGGAGCAACAGAGTTCTGGTAAAGTTCAAAGCTGGAAGCATATGTGGCACCGATTTGCACTTTTATCGAGGCAACTGGAAATGGATGAAGAAAGGAACAATCATGGGACACGATGCCTGCGGAATCCGAGACGATACGGGAGAACGAGTTGTCATGGTTCCCATTGTCAATTGTGGGCATTGCGACTTTTGCCTTAGAGGATACCCGACGTATTGCACCCGGGGAAAATTTTATGGTCTAACTAGAAACGGGTTTTTTGCTGAATCAAAAGCGATGCTTCCTCGAAACTTAGTTCCCATCCCAGCAAACATGAATAATGAAGAGGCTGCAGTAGTAGAACCTGTTGCTTTGGCGCTTCGAGTTCTAAATTATCTGCAGCCAAACGTAGGAGACTGGATTACGGTGATCGGTCAAGGAGCAATTGGATTGCTTATGACTCAAATAGCGTTAATGAAAGGTTGCCGCGTGATATCGGTGGACTTGATGGATTATAGACTTGAGCTTTCAAAGAAGTATGGTGCTGATGTAGCTATAAACGCAAAGAGAGAAGATGTTGTTAAAACTGTACGAAAACTAACCAAACGGGGCTCTGATTTTGTGGTTGAAGCTGCGGGAACTGCAGCTGCAGTTGAACAAACACCATATTTGGTTAAGAAGACTGGGAAGGTGGCGTTAGTGGGTGAATCTAAGGGGTACCTTAACTTAGAGGATGCCGACGAAGCTTCCTTTTTCACAATTTACATTTCACCCGTGGAGTATCCTTTGGCTGTTGATTTAATTTCTAGAAGACTTGTCGACGTAAAAGGACTCATATCTCACAGGTTTAAGATTGAAGATTTTGAGAAAGCACTTCAAACCGCTGACAATCCCCTTGATAAGCCACTAAAGGTGGTTGTAACAGAGTAATAGTTGAGTTTTTGGTTACCACAAGGTATATTTCTGTTAGGACTGCTTTAACCCCAACCACAGAGAAGAACGGAGCTAAAAGTAATGTCCATTGAAGCTGTAATATTCGATTTAGACGGAACGCTTGCCCATTTTAACCTTGATTATAAATCTCTGAGGGCAGAAGTAAGAGGCTATCTAATGCGAGCGGGAGTTCCCGGATCAGTACTTGACGTTAACGAAAACATCTTTGAGATGCTAAAGAAGACAGAAATCTATGTTAAAAATAAGTCTAAGTCAGATGAGGCATTCAAAGAAGTTCGAGCACAAACATTAAGCATCGCTGAAAAATATGAAACAGAAGCTGCAGCCTCAACGAGTCTATTAACTGGAGCTATCGAAACATTACAGGAACTCAAAAGAATGAAACTAAAAATAGGATTGTGCACAACAAGCGGAGAAAAAGCGACAAGATATATTCTTCAACGCTTCAAAATTGAGGAATCTTTCGGAGTAATAGTTTCACGGGACAAAGTCAAATACGTTAAACCCAATACCGAACAATGTGAATTAGCACTCAAAGCTCTAGATGCACTTCCAGAAAATACCGTAATTGTGGGTGATAGCGTGGTTGATATGCAAAGTTCAAAAGATCTTAAAGCAATCGCCGTAGGACTACCAAACGGTATCTCAACAAAGGAACAACTCTCTTCAAGCGGCGCAAATTACATCATAACAGCTCTGACAGATCTACCAATACTTATAAAAAAAATAAATACGAACTAAGCGATGTTAACTATATCATCGTCTTTGCAAACGAGTTTTCGTTCCCTGATAAGCCGTTCTAGTATTTCTGTAAATATTTGTTTTACCTCTTTACCCCTATAGGTTATGCCAAACACTCGAGCAGCTTCTGAAACCAGTGAGTCCTTACTAATGCCAAAGGCATGTTGAGCGATTGTTCTCATGGCAGATTCAACTTCTTCAGGAGCTATGTATTGGGGTTTTCGCTTGGATTCTGGAACACCTTTTTGGGGAACTCGAACGGGCGTTTCGCCTAGTTCAGGCGGCCACAGAAAGCTACCTTTGATAACTACTTTTTGTTCTCTGATCAAGTTGTTTAAGGCTTCTTTGACTGCATGCGAGATTTTTGGATTGACCTGTTTTATTCCCCATGATTTTGCCAAGCGTTTAACAGCATAGTCAAAATGTACTGGTCCTTCATTTTGGACTAGTTCAGCAAGTAATTTGGTTTGGTTTTCTCGGTTTTCTGGAAAATAAAACGCGTTTTTTACTTTTGTTTCATTAATGCTTTCTGTTGTGACCGCTTTAATGTAAGGATTGTAAGTTGCTTTAAGGTGGTGGATCTTGTAGGGCACCCCTATTTTTTCAATGCCGGCAAAATTGTTTTTATGTACATCCATTTCTGTTGTTGACTCATCTTCACAATAAATTTGAGGTTGCTGGATTTCCTGCTCTATCTGCTGTTTTTGGGCTTGCTCAAGCGCTTCTTTGAGGCGTCGGATTTCGCTGTCGCGTCTTGCCACCCAGGTTGGTGACCAAATACGGTGAATAGTCCAACCCAGTTCTCGTAGAACTTGTTCACGGAGGCGGTCACGGTCTCGGGCACTGCTGCTAGATTTATAGGTTGTACCATCGCACTCTACTCCCAGCAAGAAACATCCTTGATTAACGGGGTCAACTACACCGATGTCAATTTTGAAACCGCTGCAGCCAACTTGTGGAATAATCTGATATCCGAGTTTCTTGATTTCATCTGAAACGTCTTTATCTATTGCTGAATCGAAATCGTCAACTGAAGAATAAGGTTGTATAGTTTCTGGTTCATTCTCTGCATAATAAAGGTAGGCACGTAATGTTTGAATCCCTGAAGCCTTGGTATCGGGATCAATGTCAGAAGATTTAATGGATGTGATAAGGACCACTTTTTCTCGGGCACGTGTAACAGCCACGTTTAGACGCCGTTCGCCTCCTGGTTTGTTGAGAGGCCCAAAATGCATCGTTATTTGTCCATGATGATCAAAGCCGTAACCAACGCTAAAGAAAATGACGTCGCGTTCGTCACCTTGAACATTTTCAAGATTCTTAATGAAGAAGCCGCCCAAACGATCTTCTTTGAAAAAATGGTCAAATTCAGGTCGCTCTTTGAGGCGGCGATCAATTGCATCTTCAATAGTTTCCATTTGTGCGACGCTAAAAGTAACTATTCCAAGGGTTTTTTTTGGATATCTCTTGAAGTGCTCAAAAACTAAATCTGCTACTTTTTCTGCTTCTCTAAGATTACTTCTAGTGCCTCCGCGGTCGTAAACACCTTCTGAAACATGAACAAGTTTTACTCCCAAGCTATCTGTTTGGCATTTAGCAGAAGGAAAAGTTATCAAAGTGTCATCATAGAAACGGTGGTTGGAGAAAGCGATTAGGTCTTCATGTCTGCTACGATAATGCCAACGTAACGTTTTGACGGGAAGCCCAATACCAAGGCACTCATCTAATATACTATCGAAGACTTCAATATCATTATCGTTTAAATCATCCCAATCGAAATCGTCAAGCAAGCTTTTCTGAAAGAAAGAAGTTGGGGGCAACTGTTTATTGTCGCCTGCGACCACTGAAGTTTTTCCACGGTAAATTGCTCCAATTGCGTCTTCTGGAACAATCTGCGAAGCCTCATCAAAAAGAACCAAATCGAATTTGGCATCTGAAGGCAAAAACTGGCTCACTGAAATGGGACTCATTAACAAGCAAGGTTTAAGCTTCAAAAGCAAGTTAGGAATTTTTTGAAAAAGCACTCGAATAGGCATTAGATGCCTTTTTTTGGCAGCTTCCTTTGAGAGAATACCTGCTTCCGTATCAGCGGCTTGAATAAGAATATCCTGGGGTTTTCTACTGTTTGCTGCTTCGATAACCATACTCGAGGTAAGGTGGATTAAATCGCGGTCAAGTTTTCGGAAATCAGCGATCAACTGTTCATGATTTTCTCTTCTGAATCTGCCCAGTTTTTCGTCTTCATTGTAGAGGTTGTTTAGCCATTCTTGGTAGACGCCATGTCTGAAAACAGACAACAAATCTTTCGCCGAAAGCTTTTGTCCAACAATACGATTAAAGAAATCATCTAAACCTCGGAGAGCGAAGAGATTTTTGATATCCTTAAAATCTATCCAAATTTGTAATTCATCAACTCGCTGACGAAGATCGTGAATACGTTCCTTGATTATTTGGATTTCAAAGTCTTTGAGAAGCGTTTTTTTAAACTCTAATTTTTCTTCGAAACGGCACTCAAAATCTTCTAAGGATTTTAAAGCAGCGTCATTTTTTTGGACCAATCCTATTTTGGATGGCGCAGCGGTGGGTCCTTGAGCCGCGATATCTGCGAAGACCTGCGGTATGGGTAGATCGTTGAATTCAGCTTTCACTTTTTTACACCATTCCAACACAGAAACAATGTCTTGCCAATCAGTTTCTAACTCTTTGAAACGACTCCCGAATTTCTCTTGAAGTTGGACTTCTTCACCTACAATGTGAGCCTCCCTTTTGCGAATATCTTCCGCGCTCTTGAGATCCTGCAGTAACTGCTTGTAATTTTGAGGTTCCACTTTGCTTGTTGCTAAAACTTCTTTTGTTTGGTTGCTGATAGAGTTAAGATAATTTTCGACTTCGTAAGCCCAATCCTCTAGATCTTGCAATGATGTTTGAGTTATAGGTTCTTCAGATTTAGGCATTTTTCCCGGTAAGAGTTTTTCTACATCTTTGCTTTGCTGTTCCCACTTTTCGAGAGAGTCTTGAAGGTCTAAGCCTAAGTTTTTAATCATAGGTGAAGGGCTTGTGGAGGTTGTGAGAATTTTTATGAGAACCTCAGGAATAGACGTGGCCCATAATAGTTTCTTAATTTCTTTGGCTAACGCGATTGCTTTTTCAGCACCTTGGAAGTCAGTTCGGGTTTTGCTGTAATAATGACCGAGTAGGACTTGCACAGTTTCAGCGTTCTTTTCGATTCTATCTTGGAGTTTTTTAACTTTCTTAGCATCGATTAAATCTTGGAGCACAGTACGTGGAACTTTACCGTCTAAAGTAAGTCGGGCAATTTTCTTTTGGTCGTTTCGGTAGTTGGAATTGAAGATTTTCAAGCTGCTCTTATAAGGTCCGCTGTAATTTGCTGTGAGTTCTTCAAGGTTTAGTTCGTATATTTCTTCGCTGTAGGTTTCATCTAATCGACTTTTAAGCAGGTTATAGTCCTGGTACAACTGCTTAGCATTTTCAACCGTTTCTTGAACCTGCTGTAAGTATTTAGAGTCAAACCATTGAGGCTCAGGCTTATCCTCAGCAAAAACTAACATTGCTATCCTGGAAAGCTTTTTTAATTGGAGAATTGTCATTTCACTGTAATCTAAACCTAGTAGTGTTGCAAGTGCCTTAGAGTTTTCACGCCATTTCTTTACAGAAATCTGTGTATTCTTAGCGAATGATTGAAATTTTTCAAGATTTGCGAGTAAATTGCTTTCTTCTAAATTAACTGCTGGAAGCGTCTTACAAAGTAATGTAATTAATTGTTGGATTTCAGTTGATTTATTTAATGCCAAGTTGAATAACGTTGGGTTGTAGTGTTCCATTAGGTTTTTGCGGGCAGTTTTAATCCAGGTACTGTCTTCGTCGTAAGTCTGAGCTTCAGTTAGCAATTTTTCTATGCCTGAACACGTTAACCAGTGCACTTCTGGTTTCGGACTTTCATCGAGCAGGTTGCTAATATCGAGTAACCAATTAATTTTTGCAAAAGTTTTCGGTGCAGAAACGCCTAGTTTAGCTGAAAAAGTCTCTGTTTCAAACTCTAAGTCAGAGAGGATTCTGTTGATGTTTTCGAGAGAAGTAAGAAGTTCACTGCGTATTTCAAGGTTGTACTTCTCGCCTTTGAAGCCAAACCATGGAAAATCGGGTTCCTCGATAACTTGCCAAACCTTACTTAATTGAGAAACGAGTTCTTCTAGCTCACGCATTTTTTGAGGTGTAAGAGTAGATAGCTCTAATAATCCGACTGATATGAAAGGAACATGTTCAAGGCTGGATACGATACTTAGAACTTCATAAGCACTTCTTTTCAAAAATGGACGCGTTTCATGAAGCGCGGTAACGTAACCGTTTAGCGCCTCGCGATATTCAGTCATGCATTCAAAATCATGCTCAGAGGGCAATCTACGTGGAACAAGATTCTCATCTAAGCTACGTTTAAGCTCCGATACCACCTGTTGCTTATTTGCTTTGCTACTGTGGAGTTCAAGACAGAAATGCGCCAACCCAACCTTACTCAAACGTTTATACACGATCTCCAGCGCCGCCATTTTATCGCTTACAAAAAGCACGCTTTTGCCGTTAGCTATGCTTTCGGCGATAATATTTGCAATTGTTTGGCTTTTTCCTGTACCAGGTGGACCTTTCATGACAAAACTTTGCCCACGAAGAGCATATTCAATGCTTACGCGCTGACTGCTATCGGCATCTAGAACTTGATATGTTTTTTCCGGCGCCTCAATTTTGTCCACATCTTTTTCGTCTGGCAATTCACTTAGGAGGAGATCATTTTCTTTGATGCCTGAAATTGCGCGAATTATGGGATGCTGAGTTACCATTGCCGCGTTGGTCTCTAAGTCCTTGTAGATTACAAGTTTTTGGAAGGAAAAAAGCCCTAAATCAACCGATGGTTCAACCTTCCACCCCATCTTCTCTACATGCTGGTTCACAAGATTGAAATAGTCAACGAGTTTTTGTTCTTCCCACTCTTCAGGCAAACCAGGCAAATCAACTTTAAAATCGGCTTTTAATTTGACTTGTAACGCAGGATTTAAAACAACTTCATCCTCTACGGGCGGCATAGCAATACGGTAAGGTGAACGTATTGTTTCCCTACCTAATTCTAAAGGTACGAGAATCAGAGGGGATTGAACGTTTTCATTGGTTTCAGGATCAACCCATTTGAGGGTGCCAAATGCTGCATGAAGAATACGGACTCCGCGTTCACGGTAATCAAGCAGCGAGCGCCGTTCCAAGCATTTGAGATTACGTTCGAGTTCAATACGGGTTAGTTTTTCGCTGACAAGTTGGTTAGGTAAGGGAATTTTCGGTTTCTCGGTTACCCCGAGTTCACTGTCAATTCTCGTCGATCTGAACCCTATCCTGTCAATTTCTGAGTTATTTTTGCTTTCGGCTTTGGGTTTCTCTAACTCGTCTAAATTTACTTCTTGTGGAGGTAACCAAAATTCAAGGTATTTTTTCTTTAAGACAAGAACATTGAAGATTTTTTGCGGTTCAGGCTGGGTTATTTTGAGGTTTCCGCTTTTAGATTTGTGGAAGTACAAAAGGTTGTTTTTTCTTGAAAGGTCAATAAGACGAGCTTTCCAGTCTTCGACTCGTTTCATAGGTGTTGAGGCAAAGGGTTGGGTCATTTTGTGCACATCCACCAGAGATATGGTAAGCAGTATGGTGTGGGTGGTTCATTAACATTTATGATTATTTTAAAAGGGCATAAAAAATCAAAATATCAAGTTTCAGATACAAAAAGAGTCAGGTGATTCGATGAGAATGTTCCAGTGCATCCAAAACAACTCGTTTAATATTCTCTAATCCTATTTTTCTTGTTTCAATTACCTCTAAGCCCATCCCTAACTTTTCAAGCTCCATCCGCCATTCGTCGCCGTCGCCGCATGTATCTAAGAGCACAAAACCTTTGATACCACTGAACATGTTTGTGAACGTTGCCTCATCAACACCGTTTTTGAGCATTTTTTCTTTCATGCCTTTAAAGAATCCGATCATCCCAGGACCCATAAACATCAAGTTATGCTCTTTGTCAGCTTCCAAGAATTTGCCTTTTCCTCCTAGCTGACAATCTATGCAATTAAGGGCATCAACTTTTGCCACTCCATATTCTTGGGATAGTTTTTTCATCTCGTTATCTTGTCCAAGACATAAATCACCATACACGAGGATTACTTGGCCATTGAACCGTTTGAGGGTATGTTCCAAAACTTTGCGCAGATTATTTTCTAACTCAGCGTAATCAACATGAAAGAATTTGCTGACAAAAACCAATTCAGCATCCAAACCACCCTCTTTGACCAATTTTTCAAGTTCTTCTCTCAAGACACTGCAGGAAACAAGACACAACTTGCCTTCTTTATTCATATTGTTTCAGCACAAATAGTTCTGAGTAATCAGCGAAAATAAAGATTATTGCAAAGAAATGACTTAATAGAAATCTTATATGAGTCTTATTTCGAATCAAAAGGAACATGAATCTGCACATACCTAGAGGCGGTGCTAAGAAAGCTGGTCTGCCTCCTGGAACTATTGTCTACGTTGGAAAACAGAAAACAAAAAAAACAAGGTTTAGAATAACCAATTATACCGGGACACATTTTGAGGAAAAAGAAACCAAAGAGATTGAAGAAATACTTAGATTTAAGTGTTGGAGAGAGCGAATTCATTTGAAGTTTTAAGAAACCATAATAGACCCACCCAAATACGAGTAACATTCATTTTTATCACGACTAATTGCTTAGACAAATAATGTTTTTATAAATCAGAATAATTAAAAAATCCTTTTGTGAGCAACACTTACATTATAATTATTAGAAAAAATCGATAAATAGGTTAACTTTAAAAGGATTGAAACCCGTTCTTAGCAGTTGACCATCCATGCAGCTTGAAAGCCACAATAACGGATATGATAAACTCGAACATTGGCCTCCAATGACATACAGAGACCGCTTAACCGTCAACTCCGAGGCGAATAAGGACTTTGTTGGCTTTCTTGAAACAGAAAATAAATCCAAACATAACATGGAATTGCAGCCTTGGATTCCATTCTGCGACGGCAGATGCACTTTTTGTTATTTTCCTATAAACTGCGACAAGCAAAATTCAGGTTTATACATTGAAGCTCTAAAAAAAGCACTGAGCTTTTATGCGAAAAGTACGTATGTCAAGTCAAGCACTTTCAGTGAGTTTTATGTAGGTGGAGGAAGCCCATCGGTTCTTTCTAAAGAACAGATTAAAGAAATTCTTGGATTTTGTAGAAAAGCCTTCAGCTTTGCATCCGACGCGAGTACAAAGTTTACCGCATGCACTAATAATCTTACCCAAGAAAAGATAAAACTATTTTCATCAAACTCGGTTGATCAACTAGACATAGGTATACAAACATTTGATGAAACTTTTCGTAAAATTCTCAAGCTTCGTGATAGCGGAGTAAACGCAAAGCAGAAACTAAAAGAAATCAAAAACAATGGGCTACACGTAAGCATCGACTTGCTTTACAACCTCCCAGGGCAATCTACTCAACAATGGAAACAGGACTTAGAGCAAGCGATTGAATTAGATCTAGAAAGTGTTGATTGTTATCCTTTGGAATTGTATCCCGGGACACCATTAGCAAACAAAATTGCCGCAGGAGAATTAGCTCCAGCCAATGGTGATGAAAAAGAACTCGAAATGTATCTTGAAGCTTATCGCTTTTTCAAGGAAAACGGTTATGCTCCAACATGCCATAATAGATTTTCGAGGCTCAAAGAAGATTTTAGCAAACCTTCCTCGGAAGTCATTGGAACGGGTGCGGGTTTCTTCATGGGGAGATTAGGTCCTTACCTTTACTCCGATATTGAAAACGTTAACGAATATATCTCCAAGGTCCAGAACGGAGGGATACCGATTTCGAAACTTGCGAAGCTAAATCTTGAAGACGAAATGAGGACAGCTATGATGCTGATTTATGTGCGCGTTCCAGTAGATCGAGAGGAATTCAAAGCTCAGTTTGGAAAGTTTCCCGAAGAAGCGTTTCCAGAAGCTATTAGTAAACTCAAACGCAATGGACTAATTAAAGTAGAAGATGGTAAAATCAAACTAACTGAAAAAGGTGACCCCTGGAGATTCAATATTGCATGGGAGTTTTTTGAGTAAGGCTTTAAATAGATAAGACTCAGAAAAAACTGGAATATCGATTGACAATGGCAGAACCGATTATAACAGTTGAAGGACTCTGTTACAATTATGGCAAACTCAACGCAGTTGATAATATCAGTTTTAGTGTTAAGAAGGGGCAAATATTCTCTTTTCTTGGACCCAACGGTGCGGGAAAAACAACTACAATTAATATTCTAACAACTCTTCTGCCAGTTCAAATCGGGAAGATTACAATATCAGGTTTTAACATTAAACAACAGCCAGATGAAGTCAGACGTTGCTTGGGCATAGTATTTCAAAGAGAAACACTTGACTGGAACCTCAAAGTATGGGAAACACTCGAGTTTCACGGGAGATTGTACTCTATTCCAAAAAAACCACGCAAAGCGCGTATCGACGAATTATTGCAAATAGTCGAGTTAACCGACAAAAGAAATGAATTTGTAAAAAACCTTAGCGGCGGCATGAAACGCCGCTTGGAAATTGCCAGAGGACTAATGACCCGACCAAACATTCTCTTTCTAGATGAACCCACCATAGGTCTTGACCCCCACTCACGAATTAAGATTTGGCAATACATAAAAAGAGTAAACGCGGAAGGAGTCACAATTTTTCTAACAACGCATTACATGGAAGAGGCCGATCAACTAAGTGACGAAATATGCATAATGGATAAAGGAAAAATAATCACAAGCGGAAGATCTGAGGAGTTGAAGAATTCTTTAGGAAGAGACATGGTCTATCTGGAAACCGCCAACGATGAGAAATCAATGAAACTAATCCAAAAACTACCTGAAGTGACTAATGTTCGATTCTTCTCTGAAGGGTTACTTGTTGATCTCAAAGCAGAAGGCGCTCACTTCATCCCTAAAATAATGGAGACAATTCGAAACGAAAAAATCGATGTGTCTGGCATCAACCTTAAAAAACCCACATTAGACGACGTTTTCATATACTTTACAGGGCGAGGCCTTAGAGAAGAAAATGGCGGAATCGTATCAAATTGATTGGAGGCGGCGTAAGCGAGAACTGATTTTGTAACTGTCTACTGGAGAGATATGAAAAAGTTTTTTCGCTCCAAATATGTCCTAATCACTTCTCTAATTCAACCGGCACTCTGGCTAGCAATTTATGGTCTGTCGATGTCAGGCAGTTTAGATTTGATTAACGCGGGAACTTCTTTGAGACCTGGTTTTGTCTCCGTTGATTATTTAACATTCATGGCTGCGGGAGTAGTTTCTTTGACTATTCTTTTCACTTGTTTGTATTCAGGGACCTATGTCCAATTTGATATGCAGTTTGGTTTAATGAAAGAGATGGTTGCATCACCAATAAAACGTTCACATATACTACTCGGGTTAAGTTTAAGTGGATTAACAAAAGCGCTAATTCAAACAATAATAATTCTAGGTTTTGGTCTAATTTTGGGAGTTAGGTACTTTATTGGCTTTACAATATTTAATACAATTTTTTCTGTTTTGGGGATATTTTTATTCGTTGTTTTGTTTAGTATGGGCCTTATGTTTCTTGCCCTAACTCTTGGAATAACTATAGAGGGGCACGATTCAATTCAAAGTGTTATTACTCTACTTACTCTACCGCTTTTCTTTGCTAGCAATGCTCTTTACCAAATGAATTCTCTGCCAATAGCTATCCAAATAGCAAGCAGATTTAATCCTCTTTCATATTTCATAAATGGCATACGATATTTTTCTATAGGGCAAAAATTCTATTCAATGGGAACCTACTATGAATTTGGAACAATCGACATGTTGGTTTCTTTGGCAGTCATTTCAATATTCACAATTGCTATGTACTTGCTAGCTATGAGAGCTATCAAGAGAGCCAAAATGATCTAAACTACTACCTATCGAAAGCACTGCTTCCCGTTTAGGGCTAGCAACAATCCATTTCACGTTATCAAACCCGTACTTTGCCAGCAGAGGCGCTAAGAAATTTGGTAGAACTTCATCTGCAACCTCTCCTAAAACCACGGTGTCACCTTCTTGATAGACCAGAGCTACACATGAAATATCTTTTTGGCTTTCGTACTTGGAAAGGATTTGCCAATATTCTTCTACACCTTGACCTTTCTCAACTATCCAAACACATTTACCATTAGATGTTTCTTCCTCAAATGTATTAAAATCACGAACAACCTCAGCCACCATTTTTGGAGTTTGGGCTGTTTTAACGCAAAACCAGATAGTCATTTAATCCCTACCGCAAATAAAGTTGACAAGCTTATTTGTTTTACTATCAAAATTTTTCGATTTCGAATGTGTTTTTTGCGACAACTTTGATTTCTAAACAGTTTTTAGTTGCTGTCTTCTTCTCCAGCAAGTAAAAGAAAGAAAAACCTACAGTACTACGGGATTTATGAAGGCTTAAAGCAATATCGTGGCCACTGCGGCCATTTTTGTGGGGTACTGCATGAACCGAAGTCAAGAAGTAATGGCATACCAATTTTTAGCTGCTCCTGGGTTATCCCTTGTATCATTCCAGGAATTTTTAATCCGTTTTCCAATTGGATAATTCCGACGGCATATGGAGTTAAGTCTTGGAATTGTTGAGGAGCAATGTTAATCACTGTGTAAGTAATAAGCTTGCCTTTACCTGAAACAGTAACCCATTCAAACTCTTTTGAATAGCAGTTATCGCATAAAGGTCGAGGTGGCAAATGGATTTTTCCACATTTCAAGCATTTGCCCGCCAGCAGCTTGCCCTGCTGAATAAACTTGTAGAATTGTTCAATCGTAAAAGGCTCATTCGCACTCATCAAGAGCTACTCCTATAAATGTGAACTGCTGCCGTAGCACCAGAGCCTCCCACATTATGAGTTAAACCAATCTTAGCATCCTTTACTTGACGCTTGCCTGCTTGATTTGTAAGTTGGAGATAGACTTCGTATGCTTGTGCTGTTCCTGTAGCACCGACTGGATGACCTTTAGCTTTTAGACCACCACTTGTATTAATGGGAATAAGCCCACCAAGACGTGTTTGTCCGCTTTCCACAAGCTTCCCCCCCTCACCTGGCTTGCATAACCCAAGGTCTTCATAAGCCATCAATTCAGCAAACGTGAAGCAATCATGTACTTCCGCCAAGCTAATCTGTTCAGGTCTCACATCAGCCATTTCATATGCTGTTTTCGCTGCAAGTATTGTGGCGCTTAGTGACGTGAGACTTTTGCGTTCATAAAGACCAATAGTGTCACTTGCTTGCCCGCTACCGACAACCTGGACAGGTTGATCTGTGTATTTGGCTGCAAGCTCAGGCTTGGCTAAAATTATGCAACTTGCACCGTCTGTTATTAGTGAACAGTCGTAAAGTTTTAGGGGCCATGCCACACACCTTGAGGTCATAACTGTCTCGAGCGTGATTTCTTTTTGCATATGCGCTTTAGGGTTGAGGCTACCGTGATAATGGTTCTTAACCGCAACTTGAGCCATCTGCTCCTGTGTGGTTCCATAAGCATGCATATGAGCTGTTGCCATCAACGCAAATAAACCGGGAAAGGTTATACCATGCCACTGTTCAAAAGGATAATCAGATGCCATAGCGAGATACTCGGTAACCTCCGCAGTAGTTCTATGCGTCATCTTCTCTACACCCCCAACAATAACTACATCTGCTAATCCAGATAGAACCGCATAAATACCTGAACGCAGGGCAACACCTGAAGAACCACAAGCAGCTTCAGTTCGAGTTGCTGGTATACCAACAAGACCGGCCCAATCAGCAACAGCACTGCCAGTGTGACCTTGATGTTCATATGCTTCGCCCATGTGTCCAATAAACATGGCTTTAATGTCGCTTTTTGGCTCAAGTTTGGGACAGCGACTGTAAGCTTCACTGGCAGCTTGGCTAAAAATCTCCCGTGCAAGTAAACCATCATGTTTACCGAACTTGGACATTCCAGCGCTTACTATGTTGACAAGTGGTTTCCCTTTCAAACGATTTTGCCTCTCTAATATCTATACATTGATGCCGACCCCAAATAAAAACCATTAGAAACCAAACCTTTTTGCAAGTCAGACGAATTAAAGCGGAAATGTCCTTTTTGATGTATCTAACATAACTGGGCAAGTTTTTAAAACCGATTTTTCTTCCTTCATAAGCCTAAACCCAATTGCAATCAAGGGATAGGAAAAGCAGCTAACAGCACCAAAACCAACTAAAGAGAGCTATACCCCAACAACATAGATACGTAAAACCAAAATAGGCAAAACAACCGCTAAACCGAACAATGCACTGGTTAAAGTCATCATCTTCAACGCTCTCGGAATGTGATCAGCTAGAATACCATGATCGTCGCCCAACGTGTAGCAACCCTGCTTTTCCAATTGTATGTTTAAGGCTCCTGCCATCGCGCTAATGGTGTATCCCGCATTCGGACTTGCAGTCTTGTGTTTGTCACGTTGAAGGATACGCCATGATTCACGCCAATCTTCCTTGAGGAAGAAAGCAGCGACAATCATCAAATAAGCCGTTGCACGTGCAGGCACATAGTTAGCCAATGTATCCAATTTTGCTGAGAACCATCCGATGTTCCGATTTTCCAGGTTTTTATAGCCAACCATCGAATCCAAAGTATTGACAACACGGTATGCAAAAGCGCCTGGAACCCCAAAAAGGCCAAAAAAAAAGAAAGGCCCTGTTATGCCATCAGTTGTGCTCTCAGCAATGGATTCTACTGCAGCCGAAATAATTTGACGCTCATTTAGAGTATTTGGGTCGCGGCGCACAATATAGGGCAACCATTTGCGGGTGCCAGCTAAATCGTTTTGTTTTAGAGCTTTTGCAATAGGCTTGGTATATTGTCCCATTCCACTAATAGCAAAAGTTGATTTGAATAGGATGGCACCAAAAAGTATGTAGAAGATTTCGCCAAATGGGTATAACAGTCCTCTTAGCCAGAAGAGCAACAAGAACACAGGAAACGCAAAAACCAGAATGATTGCTAAAGCCATTAGGGCGCCATTTACCTTCTCCACTTTCGGATTTGAATTCCTAATTTTACATTTTAAGTAAGAGATGAGTTTTCCAATACCGATAGTTGGATGAAACTTGTCAGGGTACTCGCCAAAAACCAAATCAATCAAAAAAGCTAATGCAAAGATAATCGCGGAATCGATAAACAATGAAACATCAAACCAAAGCATGGGTGGTCAAACCGGTTTAATTATTCGTTTAAATGCCTCAATAAGACGAAGGTTTTCGTCGTGGGTTTTGACCGCAACTCGAATGTAATATTCATCTAAACCTTTAAAAGAGGTACAATCACGAATTAACAAGCCCTTCTTTAACATACTGTTTTTCAATTCTGCCGCCGTGAAACCTGACTTATGAACATCAATGAAGAAAAAGTTGGCATCTGGCATTGAAAAACTGAAACCCTTAAGGTTGCAAAGTTCTTTTGCTAACCATTTTTTTTCTTTATTAACGACTTCAAGTGTAACTCGCAGATGCTCATCATCATTCAAAGCAGCAACTGCAGCAGCTTGACCGATGCAATTAACATTCCAAGGAATTTTGGCCCTCGTAAGCATGTCAATAATATCCTTGTTGGCTATTCCATATCCAACGCGCAAACCTGTTAAGCCAAAGATTTTTGTAAACGAACGCAGAATAAACAGGTTCGAGAATTCATCGATCTGGCTAATCATCGAGAGAGATCGCTCCCCTTCAACAAACTCCAAGAAATCCTCATCAAGAAACACTAGTGTATTCTGCTCCAAAGCAGTCTCAACGATTTCAGTTAATGCTTCTTTGGGGATAAGCATGCTTGTAGGATTGTTGGGGTTGCAAAGGAAAACCATTTTTGCACCGGTCATTTCGTGTTTAAAGGCGTCAACATCGATACTAAATTTATCGTTTAATTTAACGAATATTGGCGTTTCGCCAGTTTTGCAAACGGCACTTTCATACTCTCCAAATGTCGGTGCTGGCATAACCACTTTGTCTTCTTGATTTAAAAAAACATCAGCGAATAAGTACATGAGTTCCGTGGAGCCATTCCCAACAACGATTTGAGCTTTGTCTATGCCGAAGTGGGCTGCTATGATTCGGCGAAGTTGGTTTGAGTTTGAATCAGGATAAGCCGCGATTTGGCTAAAGGCTTCCTTGGCGCTTTCTAACGCTTTTTTCGATGGACCAAGTGGATTGACGCTAGAACTAAAATCGCTAATTGCTTCTGGTTGAATCCCACTTTGTTCAGCGGCACCCAATAACTCTGCACCATGAATACAAGGTTTTAGGTTTCTAACGCTATCCTTAATTAGGCTCTCAATGGACTTCATCTGTTAAACCTTCATTTGCCGCTAAGCGAGAAGTTTCAGCAAACGTAAATCATATAAACGTTTGGTTGGATGTTCCATCACAAAGGAATCCTTAGTGAAAGGGTTTTTGAACAGGAAAAAGAATGATAATAAACAAGGAAAAGGAAAATAACATGAGCGACAGAAAAGATGATGAACACCATATCAAAGAACTAAGAGAAATGATTAAAGAAAAAGACCCAAAAACACCAATCGAGAAAGTATTAACTATATTCTGCGAACGTCACTCACTTTCACAAGAAACCTGCCGATCCTACTATAATATTTTAGCTAATGAAAACAAAATTAAGGAAAAATAATAAGCATTAAACCTAATATTCATGAAGGGCTGGCTTTGAATGAAATAGTATTCGTAGGCTTAGGATTAAACGACGAAAAAGGCATCACTGTCAAAGGTTTAGAAGAAACAAAAACTGCAGACCACGTTTTTATGGAAAACTACACAAGCCGAATGCCGGACTTCAGTTTAGAACGGTTTGAGTCATCAGTGGGAAAAAAAGTGCAAGTAGTAGATCGCCAAACACTTGAGGAAGAAAGCGGCAAAGTTATCCTGAAAGCCGCCAAAATGGGCAAAACGGTGTTTCTAGTCCCCGGAGACCCCTTCATAGCAACTACCCATATCACGTTACGCATTGAAGCAAAAAAACAGCAAATAAAAACTCGCATAGTAAATGGCATCTCAATAATATCTGCAATCGTAAGCCTATCAGGTTTACATAATTACAAGTTCGGAAAAACCGTAACCGTACCCTTCCCAGAGAATTTTTCTGAAACACCCTATAATGTAATCGCTCAAAACAAGAGCACACAGTTGCATACCCTTTGCCTTCTAGACCTTAAGGCAACCTCCAACGAATACTTATCAATCAACCAAGCAATCAAAATGTTACTCGAAATTGAACAAAAGAAGAAAATGAACATTATAACGCTGGACACAGTTGCAGTAGGAATTGCAAGAGCAGGAAATATCAACCCAAAGTTGAAGGCTGATTATGTTAGGAATTTAAGCGACTTTAATTTCGGGGAACCACCCTTCAGCCTCATCATTCCAGGGGAATTGCATTTTATGGAAATTGAAGCTCTGATAGCTTTTGCAGATGCACCAGCAACCCTGAAGAGGTCTGCCCAATGAGCTTGGAAACGCTCGCAACTAAATACATTTCAATGGCTGAAAAAGTACTTAACAAAATAATTCTTAACCCAACACCTATCAACCTAAATGAGGAGAAGATAACGGAAATTCTACGTTGGGCAACTGATTATTTAAAAGATGCAAAATATTATAAAACTCAAGGAAAGCTTGAAACCAGTTTAACTAGCGTCGCTTACTGTGAAGGCATACTTGACGCGTTAAGATTAATGGGCGCTGTGGAATTCGAATGGCCAAAAAATCAATTAAAAGAAAGGTAGTTTTAGCTTCAGGTGTTTTTGACCTGTTGCACTTAGGTCACGTAAGGTTTCTGGAGGAAGCCAAGAAATCAGGTGGAGAAAAAGCGAAGTTAGTCGTGATCGTCGCGCGGGATACAACTGTGGAAAAAACTAAGGGCAGAAAACCAATAATGTCCGAAGACCAACGGCGCGCTTTGGTCAAGTCGTTGAAGGTTGTTAATGAAGTTGTCCTTGGCTATGAGCGTTTTCACATAGGTGAAGTTATCGAAAAAATAAAGCCAGATATCATCGCTTTGGGTTATGATCAAGCAGGAATGGAGGATGAAGTTAAAAACTACATCGAATCTAATTGTCTTCCTATTGTTGTCGTGAGGATAGGCAAGTTTGGGGAGAATGCTTTAGATAGTTCATCTAAGATTAGACAGAAAATAATTGATAAATTCGCCAAATAATGGTTGCACAATTATGGGATGCGAAAAGTACAAGCCAACATACATTCTAATCGGCATAAACGTGGCCATCTACATTGCAGGCGCGATAGTGGGAGGAAACGCACTACAAACAAGCCCAGAGGTCTATGTAACTTGGGGGCAAGTAAACGGTTTAGTTCTATATGAAGGAGCTTATTGGCAACTTCTCACATCCATGTTCATCCATGCCTCAATATTCCATTTAGTGGGTAACTTGCTTTTCCTGTTAATCTTTGGATTGCGTGGCGAAGAAATGTTCTCGTTACCTGAATTTTTGGGAATCTACATTCTAGGCGGACTTGCGGGTAACCTTCTTTACTTGCAGTTTGGTCCCCTATATGTTGCAGGAGTTGGAGCTTCAGGTGCAATCTTCTCGCTTTTTGGTGCATGCGTGATTTATGATAGGCGCTCTGTCAGGCAATCGATTTTAGGAGGATTAGTTTTCGCATTTTTCTTGTTCTTTATTAACAGTGGGGAAGGAGTAAATATTTTGGCGCATTTAGGCGGATTAGTTTTCGGCTTACTCGTTGGTTACTTAATTGCTTCAAGACGAAAACCCACAACTGAGCATAAACAATTCAAGTACAGGACTTCACCTTTTTAGAGTCACGGCATAGTGTAGACTTCGACTTTAACTTTGTTGCCGTCTTTAAGTCCAAGATGACTCCGTAGACAAACAGGAGCAATAATCTCTAAGACCGAAGCATCATAGTGGCTTCGAAGAGCAGTTATCAATGCACCTTTAATTGTCCCTCCTATAACCGCAGGATAACATTTCACTAAACCAAATGTACGATCCTCATTTCTGAAGCCCTTAAGCTCTATAGCAGGATAAGTGTCAAGTTCCATACGAGTTTTTATATCATAATCCATGGAAAGCCTAATGTTTAGAGTGCCTGGAAATGGTTCAAAACCCAGTTTCTCCATAATTTGCTTGCGATAATGCTCTTTGCAAATATAGTAAGCGCCTTCACCTAGACCCGTAAAAACTGTTCCTTCCAATGTAACAGATGGAGGATAAGATTTCTCAATTAATACATTTAAACTCGAACGCAATTTCTGAAGTTCTTTAGCACCTTGCTCTTCGATTATTATCAAGCTGCCTTCTGGAGTTATATTACGTTGAATCCAGCCTTCGCGTTCGAGCTCAATCAAATGTCGTGAAGCGGTTTGCTGGGAAATCCCAAGTTTTCTAGCTAAGTAATCGGTTGAAATTTTCGCAATTCTCTTGTAGGCACCCATTTCGGCAAGTTTTAGGAGCATGTAAAGGTGCTGCCACTGTTGCTTTTCCGTCAACACTTCTTCTCCATTGGAAGAAAAATAGCATCGTAAATATTTAAGCGACTCGAAGGCTCACACAGATTTCATACCTTTAGATAACTCTAAAACCTCATTACAAAATCGCGAGAACTAGTAATTCGCTCTTTCCCTTTAAGTTAGAAGCTCTCAAAATTAATCGCTATCTACGTCACAATAATATAATTATTGAACACTGGATGACATGATATAGACGACATACAAATGAATGTATTTGATGAAATGGGAAAATATTGGGCTGAAATCGCAGAAAAAAACCAGACAGAGCGCCAAATCAGCTTTATAAAAAATCATCTAAAGCCTCAAGGTTTCGTCTTAGACCTAGCTTGTGGAACTGGACGACACATGATCGCCCTAAGCAGATTAGGCTTTGAAATGGTAGGGTTGGATACTTCCATGAAACTCCTCCGATTGGCCAAACAACAAAATAGACAAATCCACCTCATCAGAGGCGATATCCGTTTTCTGCCATTCAAGATCACCGCTTTTTTTGCAGCAATCAGCATGGATACAAGCTTGGGGTACCTACCTACGAAAGATGATGATAAAACTGCCTTGATAGAGCTTAGAAAAGTGGTTAAAGATAATTCAAAAGTTCTTTTGGATTTATTCAACAGAGACCAAATAATCAGAAAGTATGAAAGTGAAAAAAGCAAACGGGTCGAATACCCCGATTTCTTCCTCGATCAAAAAAGAATTGTAAGCGGTGACGGAAAATGGCTCTGCGATTTATGGACGGTTCACGATAAAACAAACGGGAAAACATCTTTGTATTCACATACCGTACGATTGTATGAATTAAGGCACTTGAAGAAGATTATAGAGCAGGCAGATTTTGAAATAAAAAAGGTTTTTGGCGGTTATGAAGAACAAATATTTAACGCTGAGGCTAAAAGACTAATCATTGTCGCCCGTGCAAAATAGATAATTTCATCTCATTGTTTTTAGGTTGTGTTTGTTTAGGTTTACCGCATAAAAGTTATAAGCTCCCTTAAAGAATCATGAGAAATAGATAGTGAGAGCATGAACACTTGGAAACTGCGTCTTTCTATGGCTGCAACTTTAGCTGCAATCTTTGGTTTAACAACACTTGTATTTACAGCAGTTCTGTTTTGGGCTGGAATAGGTTTAAGCATTTTAACCATCGGTATTCTCGTTGTTGCCCTTAATGTGGTTCAATGGCTATTAGCCCCATACTTAGTTGGCGCCATCTACAAAGTAAAAGAAATGAAATCTGATGAGAATCCGAAATTGCACCAAATGGTTTCTGATCTGAGTAAGAAAAGTAAAATTTCCACTCCAAAACTGATGTTGTCTCAAATTCAACTACCCAACGCTTTCGCTTATGGTTCACCACTTTCAGGCAGCCGCGTTGCGGTAACCGAGGGACTACTCAAGAAGCTGGATGACGGCGAAGTTGAAGCAGTAATAGGACACGAACTTGGTCATCTAAAACACAGAGATGTCCAAGTCATGATGGTTGTCTCTTTCCTTCCTGCACTCTTCTATTACATTGGTTACTCACTTATGTTGTCAGGCATTTTTGGAGGAGGACGCAGAAATGAAGGAGGAAACAACGCTATCTTTGGAATAGCCTTCATGGCCTTCTCATGGATACTAACCCTATTCACATTATACCTAAGCAGATTGCGTGAATACTACGCGGACAGACACAGCGCCCACATAGTTGAAAACGGAGCCCAAAAACTCTCCACAGGCTTAGTCACAATAGTTGAAGAAAGTAAACATCAAATAGGCAAGACCAAAAAAGAGGAAAGAAACAGTAAAACAGCCTACAAAGCACTCTTCATTGCAGACCCTGAACGCGCAACCGCAGACTCCGCAGAATTACACGCCAACCACGTTGCAAACAAAGAAGATTTGCTACGAGATACACTAGCAAAGCAGCCTACTTCAAGCGATAAACTTATAGAAATCTTTTCTACCCACCCGAATATTATCAAACGACTACGAGCACTAAAGGAAATCAGTGAACAACCAAGTTACTACTAACTAAAACAGAAACATATTCTTACCTTTGTTTTTAATGAAAGGGTTGATTCTTTTTTCTTCCCCAACCATTGTTGTCTCACCATGCCCCGGATAAACCAGCAAGTAATCGGGTAACGCAACTATTTCTTGCAGAGAAAGCTGCATGTCACTATTTGAGCCCTCAGGAAAATCGGTTCGTCCTATGCTGCCTGCAAACAAAGTGTCTCCTGAGAAAATCAGTTTTTCTCCTACAAGACAAATGCTACCTGGTGTATGTCCAGGTGTATGCAAAACCCTGAGCATTTCTTGACCACAGCTTATAATGCTGCCATCTTCTAGCGTTTTGTTTTGGAGGTAGTTGTTTGGCGTTAATTCTGCTATGAAGTGAGCATCAAGAGGATGAATGCAGAGTGGAACCTTGTATTTCTGCTGGAAATAGGCATTGCCCTTAACGTGGTCAGAATGACCATGGGTGTTAACGATAAATTTTATGTTCAATTCAGCTTCAGATATGTAATCTACAATTCGCTGAGCTTCAACAGGCAACTCTAAACCGGGATCAATTATAATCGCGTCTTTAGTTTTTGGGCAACTCGCAACATAACAATTAGTGGATAGCATTCCAACAGTGAAGGTTTCAACCAACATTAACATCATCAAGGGAAATGTGTTGTTAGAAGAATAAAGGTTTGTCCCATTGATCAGGCTTAATAAAACTAAAGTTAAAGTAAGGTGTCAAGAGTCAACTGTTGCTGAGCTTATTGGAGCATGTTTAGTTTGATGATGCTGCAGCATTTATTGCAAGAAATAATAAGTTCGGAAAGCTCGTTATGAAGCACTTTTGTGTCTAATATTTTGTAGTTTTCTTCTGATTCGTCGTCAGGTGAAATTAGCATCCCACACTTGGGGCATTTGAACGAACCGTCATCAGCAATGCTATCAAGGTTCAAGGAGTATTCAGGACATTTCTTGTCCAGTTTCTTCATAGTTTTCATCATCATTTTTCTTCACTACTTTTTAATTTCCAATTTGGCTGAGTTGTTACTTAACAATTGTGAATTAGCAATCTGTATGAAGGTTACATTTAAGAATTTCACCTAAAAAAGGTAAAAAAGAAAGGTGTTGTTTTCAGTTTTCCCGTTTAGGATCTTGCTTCTTTTTCAAAGTTTTCAGGGGAAATGTAGTCGCCATATTTTGCTTGGGCTTCCAGTAAGCGTTGGCGCTGCATATAGAGAATACCAAAGAGCTCCAGCGGAGTGTCGGAGACATTTTCTTGATAAAACCTTGATACACGATCAATCTTAGCTATGTTTTCTGGAATCCTTATAGTAAATTGTTTAATGTATTCTTCACTGGTATAGTTTTTGTTAAGCACTTGCTTAAAGATTTTACGCAGATCTTCATACTTTGGAATATACCCTGTAGGTGTTTTAACCGCCTCAACTTCCCCGTGGACTCGCAGCTCCATCCATTTTATCCAAACATGCTTGTCTTGGGGACTATTGAGGTATTTGCCGTTTTCAACTTCTTTGAGAAAATAGTTAACGCCGAACACTATAGGTTGCTTTTTTAGTTTACTTCCAAAGTCAAGGTTGTTTTGAACGTTTTTGCCCATGGGGATGCTTATGAAGTCTTGAATACTCATCATGTTAATCTCAGGTACACCTTCTTTGCCGATTGTCGCGAACGTTGTTTCTGTTTCCAAAGACGCACCATAAGCAATTATGCCATGTTCCCAACTGAAACTTTGCTGAACAGGCACGTAAGCTTTCGCGTCTCGTCCGCCGTACATAATGCCCCCAAGTTCCACCCCATTTGGGTTGTTAAGTTCGGGATCACAGTTCTCCAGTGCTTTAAGGGCCACTGCATAACGAGCGTTTTTGTGAGCTGCCTGAACTTCATTGCCTGATTCATCTTTCTTGCCCTCAAACCATGTTCCACTGAAGTTGCAACCATCTTTAGGCAGTTCCTGCCCCATACCAAGCCAATAAGGTTTACCGTCCTTCACCAAAATGTTTGAGAAGATTATTTCTCCAGGATGGGTCAAAACTCTCCAGATTAAATCATCATCTTTAGGATTTACATCTTGAATGATTCCAAATATGCCTGATTCAACGTTTACTGCGCGAGCAGCTGAATCGACATCTCGGATGTAAGCAATATCATCGCCCAAGATAGTTTCTCCAGGCAACATAGCAGTTGAAGTTTTTCCACATGCACTTGGGAACGCACCAGCAAAGTAGGTTTTACGCCCGCCCGGACCAAAAACACCCATAAGGAGCATATGTTCTGCTAACCATCCTTCACTGCTTGCTTTCCTAATTGCTAAGCGAAAAGCCAGTTTTTTAAATCCCACAGAGTTACCCGCGTATTGGGTATTGACACTGTAGATGGTGTTGTCCATTTGGTCAATGTAGATGCGTTTTCTATCGTAATCTTCGCTAACCATATCACCGTTTAATCGTCCTGCAGAATGAATAACACGAAGAAAATCGCTTTTTGGACCTGCTTTGACGAATTGTTCGTAGCCAGATCGGTAGAGTAAAGATTCAGAGTGAGCAACATACCAAGAGTCAGTTGCTTGCAAACCTAAAATTGTAAACATAGAATTTGGAGGCCCAAGAGCAATAAAACGCACAATCATTGTTTTGCCCATCATTGTGTCCCTAAGTAAACCACGTACTTCAGCCAACCCTTCTTGTCGATCCATCTGGTTTAACGCTTTACTCAAAGTAATTCCTTTGGGAACAAGATATTTGGTTGCTTGACGGTCACGCCCTTGGTCGTGTTCACCGTCAAAGTGAACAGTGTGTCCTGTTATGGTTAAGATGGCTTGTTCTTCGCCTGTAGCTATAGCTTGTTTACGCACTCG